>DAONGE010000005.1:0-79667 GCA_035403965.1 Candidatus Omnitrophota bacterium
ACATAACAGCATTGGAGAGAAAAGCCCACAATAGATAGAAGTAAATTACGCATCTGCGATAGGCGAACGCCGGGAGAATAAAAATAACAGGGCTTTTCTCGAAACGCGCAGGATGACGCGCGACATCTAGAGCGTCCACGGTAGAAAGAAAATAAACTTCTCTTTACACTGTGTAACGTTTATCGAGAATGCGCAGGAGTTTGTTCTTTTTGCCGCGAAGCGCTCCCGGGGAATGATAGGCGAATTTTATCTCGAAGATCTTTATTGCGTAATTTTTCCAGAGGTCCGGATATCTTTCCTGTATGTTCCGCATTATGAGGTTTTCGATATTTTGATCGGCGTTATTGTCGGTTTTCTCCAGATCGAATTCCATTATTTCTTTTATGCCTTCAAGTCTGAACAAGATCTGCCAGTCTTTCGAAATGCCGGGAACATCTTTCAATATTTCCTGGAACATAAGGGGATACAGATTTCCGCCTGACGCCACGATGAGTTCATCCGCTCTGCCGCGCATTTTAGCCAGCCGTTTGAACGGTAGTCCGCATCCGCAGGGTTCGGTGATTATTTTTGATATATCCCGGTTACGGTACCTGATAAGAGGCATAGTTCGGCGGGATAGGGTGGTGAATGTGACCTCGCCGTATCCTTCCTCGTTCTGATCGGCGATCTCGACAAAAAAACTATTCTCATCGATGTGGTAAGTATTTTTACACGCATCGAAGGGTTCGAACGCCATGATGCCGGCCGATTCGACGGAAGCGTACACCATTCTTATTTTCGCGCCTTGCCAGACTTTTTCAATCCAGGGCCTTGCCGCTTCCGGCATTTCCTCTGCGCCGCCTACGATCATTTTAAGAGGGAACGATCCTTCTTTTTCCGCGATCTCGGTCAGTTTTATGATCCAGGTAGGTTCTCCGAGTATTATGTTAAAGCCGTAAGTTCCGATCCTTTTGTAAACCTCGCTCGGGTCGACCTTTCCGGCGGCCATGGAGAAAAAATTCCCGAGTTCCATCCCTTTTTGGGCGATCATTCCCGGTATCCATATGCAGAAATCAAAGGCGTTCGCTATACGGTCTTTCGGGGTTAATCCGCCTAAAGTGAGCCCGGCGGCGTTGAATCTGCCGACGGCGTTAAGTTCGTCGTTCGTCATGTATATGCGTTTATTCCGTCCGGTGGTCCCGGATGATTCAAAAACGATATTAGGCCTGCGGCAGATAAAATCCTCGGCGTGTTCGATGATGTCGATCGGGGTGGTGTAAAAATCTCCGAGGTCTTGCGGACAATTTACCTTATACGGATTTATCCCGAGTTCGTCGAATTTCTTTTTGTAGAACGGCGAGTATTTATAAGCGTACCGCACCACGTATTTGAAGGATTCGTCCCGTTTCCAGTCCAAAAGCGCCGAAGGGGAATATTTCATAAGAGTGCTTAATACTTTCGGCGGTGCGCAGGTGATCATAGAGTTTAGTAAGTTCATCATGTGGTTATTTTGTGGTTCGCGAAAGCGCTTCATCAAGAAGCGTTACGGCGAGATCCATCTCCTTTTCTGTTATGTACAATGAAGGCGCCAAAGTGAAAACGTTTTTGTAGTATCCGCCTACGTCGAGGATAAGCCCCGTGGTTTTGCCACCCGAGGTCAATTTTCCCGATAGCCCCAGTTCGACGATAGCGTCGGTCAGTTCCTTATTCGGTGTGTAGCCGTCTTTCTGACATATTTCTATGCGAAGAGCTAAACCGAGGCCGTCTATGTCCCCGATTTCCGGGTATTTTTTCTGTAATGTCCTCAATTTTGAAATGAACATTTTCCCTTTTTGGGGAACGGTCTTTTCAAAGTCGGATTCGTCTATAAGTTTCATCGTAGCAAGGCCGGATGTTGTCCCTAGCGGGTTGGACGAGAAGGTCGAATGAGTCGATCCCGGCGGGAATTTCGCCGGAGATATCAGTTCTTCTTTTGCCCATACCCCGGAGATCGGGTTGAGGCCGTTCGTCAGGGCTTTCCCGAACGTGATTATATCGGGTGTTACGCCGAAATTCTCGATGGCCCATAATTTGCCGGTCCTGTAAAAACCCATTTGTATCTCATCATCAACAAGAAGTATGTTGTACTGGTCCAGTATTTTTTTTAGGCCTTTAAAATAATCCATCGGCGGGATAGTGTATCCGCCGGTGCCCTGAAGCGATTCGACATAAAAAGCCGAGAACTCGCATTTTTTATTCTTTTTATTCACGACCGAGTAATATTCGGTTTCGAACATCTTCTCGAATTGTTTAAGACAATACATACCGCATGATTCTTTTTTCTTCCCGTAATAGCATCTGAAACAATAGGGGAACGGTATGAACAATGCCCTGTCCCCGAAATGCCCGTAACGTTCTCTGTAGCGGAAACTTGATGTGATGGCCGAAGCGCCGAGCGTCCGGCCGTGATAACCGCCCATAAAAGCGAAGACCAGGTTTCTTCCGGTATGGTTGCGGACAAGTTTTAAAGAGTCTTCTACGGCCTGCGACCCGCCTACATTGAAATGTATCCTGCCTTTTACGTTGAATGTCTTTTCAGCCTTCTGCGCCAGATTCGCGGCAAGCAATATCTTTTCTTCATGCAGATACTGGCAGGCAAGCTGGGGGAGACGGTCTATTTGTTCTTTAAGTATAGCGTTCAGCCGCGGGTTCGCGTATCCGAAGTTAACGGCCGAGTAGATCATCTGAAGGTCAAGGAATACGTGATCCTTATTGTCATAAAGATAACTTCCCTCCCCGCGGACGAATATGTTCGGGTCTTTCACGTAATGTACGGTGTCGCCCCATGAACAGTATTTGGACTCAAGTTCAAGCAGGTCTTCGTGTTTTGTTTTTGAAGGAATGTTCTTCTTCGAAGTTTTAGCGGATTTCATATCAGCCTTTCTTGGAAATAGTTGTATACACGTTTAAGATTTTTTATCGGAATATGTTTCATATTGTTTTCACGGCAGTGCCGTGTCAGGTCATCTTTTGAAAAAACCGTATGCGCGTGTTTGGACGGGCACGCATCCGAAAGTCCGTCTCCTACGTATGTTATATGGCAATTCGTGCCAGTATTCGCCAGCAGGTTGTTAGTTTTACAATGACCGCATTGACGTCGTTTGCAGGTTTTGTTTGTATAAGGGAAGCTGGTTTTTATTTTACCGTTGTTAAACCCGATTTTATTGGAAAATATGGTCATATCTGTTATTCCGTGTTTTTTCAGTATGTTGCGTAATATGTAGTCGAAATTGTCGCTTAAAATAACGACTTTAACGTTCTTTGTTTTCAGAAGACGGAGTAATTTTTTGAAATAAGGGTCTAATTCGATTTTCGCCAGGTATTTATCGAGATTTTTTTTGTCGACAGACATCCCTTCGATCTGGCCTTTCAGACATTCTCTCGAACCGATCTTGTTGGCGCGCCATTTTTTTTCCAACTCCACCCAGTCATCGTTCTTCGAAAAACGCGGCATCATATCGTCTATGACGTCGAATTTTGTTATGGTGTTGTCAAAATCAAAAAAGACTATGTGTGTTTTCGGGATTTTCGCTTCCATTAGGTCATATATTTTACCAATAGTTCGCGTGTTAAACAAGGGCCGTTATATTAATTTTAACAGGTAGCTTGCCGTGAGGGGGGTGGACAGCCTATAATTGCATGAAGGCAGGAGGGAATGGAATGGATCGGATTATAGTTGTCGGTGGAGGACCCGCCGGCATGATGGCGGCGATAGCCGCGTCGGGGGCCGGTAACGAGGTTATCCTGGTGGAAAAAAACAATAAGCCTGGGAAGAAACTTCTTGTTTCCGGAAGCGGGCGATGCAACATAACCAATGCCTGTGCCGGCGACATTCTTTTGACGAAGTACAATAAACATGGGGATTTTCTGAGGGACGCGGTGAAGATCTTTTCGCGTGAGGACCTTCTGTCGTTTTTTGAAGAACGCGGACTATCGTTCACCGAGGAAGATAACGGTAAGATCTTTCCTTTGAACGGGACTGCCGTAACTATCAGAGATGTTCTTATCGCGGAGATGGAGAATAGAAGGGTCAAGGTCATCAATAACACCGAAGTTACGGATTTCCTTTTGGACAAGGGGGTCGTTAGCGCGGTAAAAATGAAGAACGCCGAGGCCATTCCCTGTGAAAAGGTAGTTGTGGCCGCCGGAGGGGCCGGGTACAGCGCGACGGGTTCGGATGGGAAAATGTGCGAGGTTATCCGTAAACTCGGGCATACTGTTGAGAAATTAAGGCCGGCCATTGTGGCGATAGATATCGGGGGGAGTTTGCCGCGTATCCTGGAGGGGCTTGCGCTCAGGGACGTATTGATATCATTTCTCAGAAGCGGGAAAAAGGGGATCTCGCGTAGAGGGGACGTGTTGTTCACGAGGAAGGGGATATCCGGGCCCGCCGTGCTGAATATGAGCGGGGACATAGTTGAATGGCTTGACGAGGGTCAAAAAGTCGAGGCCGTGATCGATATGGCCCCGGATGTGCGTTCGGAAGAATTTGAGAAAGAGTTTTTAACGGTATGCGAAAAGAATAAGAATAAAGATCTGAGGAACCTGATGGGAGAGATGTTTCCGGAAAGGGTTTGTTCCGCTTTTTTAGACCTTGCACGCATAGACGGCAATAAAAAGGTCAATCAGGTGACACAGGAAGAAAGAAGGCGGGTGATGGGCCTTGTAAAATCGCTGCGAATGGATGTCGCGGGCCACCGGTCTTTTGACGAAGCTGTTGTTACAAGAGGCGGGATCTCTCTGAAGGAAATAGATCCGAAAACAATGATGTCACGGTTGATAAAAGGGCTGTATTTCGCCGGGGAGATGATCAATATAGATGGTGAGACCGGAGGGTTCAATCTTCAGGCTGCGTTTTCGACGGGTTATCTCGCCGGTAAAAGTGCCTCTGAAATGTAGTAAGGTTTGGAGTTAGGAGTTGGGAGTTGGTAAAACCCTCCAAACTTCTTACTCCCGACCCGCGACTAATATTACAAAAATGTTTACATAGTCCCCGATAACGGATATAATCTTTTAAGTCCGGTTTCTCCGGATCCGTTCAATATACTTTTTCTGACAACGCAGGAGGAATGCCGATATGTTTAGAAAATTTTTTCCGCGGGACGTTAATTTCTTCAATCTATTAAACGATCAGATCGGTTATGCCGTCAAGGCGTCGGAGTTCTTTGTTGAGATAGCGAAAGAAAGCTGTGTAAACGAGCTTTTGTACGACAAAATGCACGCGATAGAGCAGGAAGCCGATGAAGCGTGCCATAAGATAATCGATCAATTGGACAAAACTTTTATAACCCCTTTTGATAGGGAAGACATCCATGGCCTGGCTAAAGAGATAGATGATGTCGCGGATATGCTTACGACGATCACTAATCGTATGAAAGTTTACAATGTGCCCGGCAGCAATAAGCATATGATCGAGTTCTCGATCGTTATACAGGAGTCTGTGAAAGCGCTTGCAGCAGCCATAAGAGGCCTGAGCGATATGAAAAACTCCAAAATTATAAAAGACGCCTGCGTTGAGGTGAATAGACTTGAGAATGTGGGCGATGTGATGAGGGATAAGGTTCTTGTCGACCTTTTTGAGCATGAGAAAGATCCGATCGCTGTGATAAAATGGAAAGAACTTTATGAGGACGCTGAGACGGTTCTTGACATTTGTGAGGACGTGACACATGTTATCAATTCCATTGTTGTAAAACAGGCATAGGTTGATCAGTAAATGACGATAACGATAATTTTTCTTATAATTCTTGCGCTTGTATTCGATTTTTTGAACGGGTTCAACGATTCCGCCAATTCTATCGCCACGATAGTTTCTACCAGGGTCCTTAAGCCGTCGCAGGCCGTTATATGGGCCGCTTTTTTTAATTTTGTGGCTTTTTTATTCCTCGGGCTTCATGTCGCGAATACGATAGGCAAAGGCGTTATCGATATAAGTATAATAGACGAACGTGTTATTTTCGCGACTTTGATGGGCGCCTGTATCTGGGATATAATCGCCTGGTATTTCGGCCTTCCTACTAGTTCTTCTCACGCGCTTATCGGCGGTATGGTGGGGTCGGCTCTTGTAAAAGTGGGGCCTTCCGCTCTTATGTGGGGCAGTATATTGAAGATCGTGGCGTTCATTTTTATCGCGCCGCTATTCGGTTTTTTTCTCGGTTTGTTTTTTGGGAACGTCGTTTCGATCATTTTCAGAAGAAGTTCCCCGTTGAAGGTTGATCATATCTTCAGAAAAGGGCAGATACTATCCGCCGCTCTTTACAGTCTTGGACATGGCGGTAATGACGCCCAGAAAACCATGGGTATAATTGCCAGCCTTCTTTTTTCCGCAGGCCTTTTAGGCAAGGAGTTCCATATCCCGTTGTGGGTGGTACTTGCGTGCCAGGGCGCGATCGCTCTGGGGACCATGTTCGGCGGGTGGCGTATCGTGAAAACGATGGGGCAGAAAATAGCCAAACTTAGGCCGGTTGACGGGTTTTGTGCCGAGACCGGGGCGTCATGCATGCTTTTCTTTTCTACTATGTTCGGTATCCCGATAAGCACGACACATACTATTACAGGTGCGATAATGGGCGTTGGATCGCTAAAGCGCCTGAGCGCGGTCCGCTGGGGCGTAGCCGGAGAAATAATCACAGCCTGGATATTGACCATTCCCTGCGCGGCGCTCATGGCCGCGGTCTTTTACGAACTATCTGTTTTGGTGGGAAAGATCTTTTAGATATTCGGTTCCCGCCGTCAAATATCCGAGTAAAACGCCTCACTACACAGCCACGGCGGACATGCCAGATTCGCCTTTCCATTTTTGATCTTCCGGCGTTTGACTCGCGCTGATGCGTAAATTATTTTTAATCGGATAACGGCGAATCTTACATGCCCGCCGTAGCTATCTTCCCCTCCATATACCTCGAATTATATAACTTGCTAAAATATTCTTGACTTTCCCCAAAACTGATACTAAACTAGTATCAGTTAAAAGAAAGGACGGAGATGAAATTTTTGACGAAGAATACGGATTATGCCGTTAGGGCGATAATAGAACTCGCGATCAGAGGAGGAAGTTTTATCCCGGCCAGCGAGATATCGGCCAAACAGGACATTCCATATCAGTATCTAAGGAGGATATTACAGCTCTTAATAAAGGAACGAGTTGTGACATCGCGCGAAGGCGCCTCCGGCGGCGTGAAGTTAAAAGCGAACCCGTCCGAAGTGGATCTGGTAGATATTATAAAGATATTCCAGGGTGATATACAACTTTCGGAATGTATGTTTAGGAAAAAAGTGTGTAGTAACCGTTCTAAATGCGTGTTGAGAAAAAGGATCAAAGCCATAGAAGAAAAGGTGAACCACGAACTTGAGGGGATTACGATACAAAACCTGATTGACGATATTAAAGAGGCATCCAATGAAAAGAAAAATAATAAAAATAGATGAAACAAAATGTAACGGTTGCGGGCAGTGTATCCCGAATTGTCCGGAGGGCGCGTTGCGGATAATTGATGGGAAGGCGAAACTCAGAGAAGACGCGCTTTGTGACGGTTTGGGTGCATGTATAGGAAGGTGTCCGTTAGGAGCGATCACTATCGAGGAAAGAGAAGCCGAGGCATATGATGAGTCGAAAGTTATGGAAAATGTCATACGTGCCGATCGGGTTAATGAACATCTGGAACATCTAAAAGCGAATGGAGAAAACGGTTATTTAGAACAGGCTGTTCGTTTCCTTGATGGAAAGAAAAACCCGGGCCATGTACACCCCGGAGTTTGTCCCGGAGCAAGGATGATGGATATTAGGAGGGAAAACGGAGATAGCGTGAGTTGTGGCGGAGAGGATGTGGCATCGACTTTGGAGCAGTGGCCCATTCAATTACATCTACTGAATCCGGCGGCGCCATATTTTAAAAATGCCGATATCGTCGTGGCCGCTGATTGTGTGCCGTTTGCTTACGCCGGTTTTCATCAGAGATTTTTAAAAGGGAAAAAACTGATAATATTCTGTCCGAAATTAGATGATGGACAGGATGTTTATATTGAAAAAATGGCGGAAATATTCCGCGCGAATGATATAAAGACAGTTACGGTGGTCCATATGGTAGTGCCGTGCTGTCGTGGTACTGAGTCTCTTGTGGAAGAAGCTATTCGGAGATCAGGGGAAAATGTTATATTAAAAGAATATATGATCTCTTTGGAAGGAAATATCGTATAGAAAGTAAAAGTAAACAAGGAGGTATTTATGTCGATGTTCTGTAGACAATGCGAACAGACTGCTGGAGGAAAGGGATGCACCGTAAAAGGTGTTTGCGGAAAAGAAGAACCTATCGCGGTACTTCAGGATCTTCTCCTTTATAGTTTGAAAGGCCTTGCCGTGTACGGAAAAATGGCCAGGGATTTGGGGGCTTCGGATAAAGAAGTTGATAGATTCGTTGAAGAAGCATTATTCACAACGATAACAAATGTCAATTTTGACGCCGTGCGCATAGAGGCGATGATCAAAAAGTCATATGTGATGAAAGAAAGAATAAGATCGCTTTTTGATAAAGCGTATGCGGCTAAGAATAAAAAAGATTTTACAGAACAGTTGCCGGCGGCGGCTTCATGGAAGAATTCTGATTCACAAGCCGGGTTGATCGAGCAAGGACGGCATGTTGGGATCCTTGCCAACCCTGAGCTTAATGAGGATATAAGAAGTCTTCGGGAAATACTTTTGCTGGGAATGAAAGGAATGGCGGCTTATGCCGATCACGCAGCCATATTAGGGGAAGAGGTTGAAGATGTAAAGGCATTTTTCCATAAAGGCCTTTCCGCGCTTCTTGATGATAAGTTATCTGCCGACGATATGGTCTCGTTAATAATGGAATTCGGTATGGTCAATTTGAAATGTATGGAGGCGTTGGACAGGGGGAATACAAGATCTTTTGGGAATCCCGTGCCGACAAAAGTATTCTTAGGTGCCCAAAAAGGTCCGGCGATCCTTATATCCGGGCATGATCTTTTGGATCTTAAACAGCTTTTGGAGCAGACCGAAGGCAAAGGGATAAATATTTACACGCATGGGGAGATGCTACCCGCCCATGGTTATCCCGAGCTTAAAAAGCATAAACACTTTGTCGGCCATTTTGGCAGCGCCTGGCAGGAACAGCAGAAGGAGTTTCCTGCTTTTCCCGGAGCGATACTTATGACAACGAACTGTATCCAGAAGCCGCAGGAATCGTATAACGACCGGATATTCACGACGGGGCTTGTGGCGTGGCCGGGAGTAAAGCATATCAGCGCCATGGGCAATAAAAAAGATTTTTCGGTAGTAATAAATAAAGCTCTGGAATGCGGAGGCTTTAAGGAGGATATCCCCGGGAAGGAGATCCTTGTCGGATTCGGGCATAATACGGTTCTGGGTGTGGCTGATAAAGTGATAGATGCCGTAAAAACCGGCAAAATAAAACATTTCTTTCTTATCGGCGGCTGTGACGGCGCGAAAACGGGAAGGAATTATTACACTGACTTTTCCCAAAAGGTTCCTAAAGATTGTGTGATACTAACGCTTGCCTGCGGGAAATTCCGGTTTAACAGGCTCGAGTTCGGGGATATCGGAGGTATCCCGCGGCTTCTCGATTGCGGACAGTGTAACGACGCGTATTCGGCGATAATGATCGCGTCGGCCTTAGCGAAGGCTTTTAATTGTTCGGTCAATGAGTTGCCGTTATCGCTGATATTATCTTGGTATGAGCAAAAGGCAGTCTGTATTTTGCTTACATTATTCGCGTTGGGGATAAAAGATATCAGGTTGGGGCCGACTCTTCCGGCGTTCGTGTCGCCGAATGTGCTGAAAGTATTGATAGATAAGTTTGCCGTTAAACCGATCACAACCGTTGATGAGGACTTGAAACAGGCGTTGGCGGGAAAGTAAAAGTTGCGCGTCGGGAGGTCCTGTTTTGTTCGGAGAACGGAGCTCCCGACTTTTTTTGAACGCAGTTTCAACTTATTACGGAAGTGTTCTCGGGATCTAACGCGTATGGTTCCATTCTCCTTCGCGGACAACCCTGGGTTTTAACCCGGAGGGCTTCAGGTGTCTTGTAAAATACTATTTCGGCGGGTATGCTTAATATTGTCCACTAGATGATACATTGTTAACGGGGAGATGAATGATGAATAAATTTTTAAGTTTAGTTGTTCTTGTCGGATATTTTGTGTGTTCTATGGCCGTTTCGGCGCCAGCACAGGAGACGCCGGATACTTTAAAGGAAAAGGCCCTTGAAAAGATAGATCTCGCGAAAGAGTTTTCAGAGAGGGCAAAAAAGGTTCTTGGCAGTCCAACAAAGGATAATATTAAGATAGCTCGATATCTTTTCATGGAAGCGGGGAATCTATATGAGCAGGCGAGGGCTGCATTCGAGGTTCTTGCGAAAAACTATTATATCGGTCGAGATTATGTGGACGGTGCGCAAAGTGCCGTGAACGGCTGTGTAGATGCCGTGAATCAATGCACAAAACGACTTAATGAAATGGAAAACAGGTAGGATAATACTCCGGATGTCGTTGTGAAGATAACTAAAAACATGCCGCAAAAAAATAATCCAATGTTACGGGAAACCGATGCCGCATATTTTATAGAACATTTCTTTCCGGTCGGGATAACCGCAGGGTTCACAAAAAACAAAATTATCGGAAGATTGCCGGAGGATTCCTCGAGCTTGCTGGATATGTTCGATGTGTCGACAAAATTATGTTACATGGAGCAAACGCATTCCGCTGTGGTGAATCGTGCCGAAAGGGACGGGCTTTTCGGAGGAGACGGACTTTTTACATGTCTTGACGATCATCTTGTAGTTGTAAGAACCGCCGATTGTATGCCGATAGTGTTTTACAGCGAAGAAAAGAATATCGCCGGGGTTGTACATATGGGGTGGAAACCCGCAGTGGGAGGAATACTGGACAATATAGGCGGGGATCTTTCGTCTTTCAAAGTATTTGTCGGAGTAGGGCTTAGAAAGTGTTGTTACGAAGTAGGTGAGGAATTTCTGGCATATTCTCGTTTGAATGGTTTCGTAACAAAAAACGGAGGAAGCTGTCTCTTCGATCCGGTGGATTTTATAAGAACGACTTTAACGTCAAAAGGTCTTTTGCCGGACAATTTTTATGATGTAAACATATGTAGCAAGTGTGCGGTGCATAAGTTCCCGTCATATCGGCGTACCGGCGAAAAGACAAGGACGCTTACTTTTATTGTTAAAAGGGCTGTTGGTTCGTTCCTGTCTCGTGGGGAATAAAAAACTAAAAATATCGGTTTTTATCGTTCTCTTAGTGGTAAAATAAACAAGTTGCCAACTCAGCTTGTTTCTGAGCTCGATACATGATCCGCCGTATTATGCGTAAATATTTGACACTCAAAATTTGTTGTGATACACTTGGCGAGGTTTGGGAAAAAAGTGATATTGGGTGTATGTAAATTACGTTTAACACTGTGTTTTTTTTAAGAGGGGGGAGTGTTAATGGCGGCTAGTAACAAAAAAGGAAAATGTCCCGCATGTGGACAGAGTATCCCGGTTGAAGAAGATCTTAATATTGGCGATATGATGTATTGCCCCGAGTGTTATGCGGAACTTGAGATCGTGAAAATGAAACCGGTAACGTTTAAAGAGACGGATAGCCTTAAAGAAGAAGAGGAAGACGCAGAAGATCTTGAATTCGAAGAAGATGATGACATGATGGAAGAAGACGAGGATGACGACGGTGATGAGGGTGAGGAAGAAAGCGATGAAGACGAAGAGGATAGGTAGTCGCTGATTGAACCAGAGGAGGGGCTTTATGGTTAGGTCAAAGGTTATTATAAGCGGGATTGTTATGTCGGTTTTGCTTTGTTCCGGCGCGGTGATTTCGTATTCAGCGGAAGGTGTTAATACGCCGCAATCTGCTCCGGCAGTTAAAGAAGCGCAAAGCGCTTCTACCGCTAAAGAAACACAGCCAGTGGTTCCTTCGGTTCCAGCCGTGGGAGATAAAACTGTTATAAAGGGTACCATAGGCGAGATAGCGGATGATAATACTTACATGGTCGTGAACGGAACTAAGATAAATACCCCTGAAGGTTTTATAGAGGATTATTTTCTTCTTAAAGGCGATGAAGTTGAAGTGACGGTTAAAAAGATTGACAAGGGGTATGAGGCGGTAGACAGTAATTTTACGTTTACTGATGAAGATATGGATAATTCTTTTGATGAAACAGCTGATGAAAGTCCTGCGCCAAAAGGACAAAATCCCGGTGCGGAGAAATAATATTTAAAAAGTTCTCCAGAGGTGTAAAATCGATGGTGAGAAAAACCCTGTTGTTTTTAATGTGTGTTTTGGTTTTGTCGGGGTGTGGTCATCGGGAAATTGCTCTTACTGAAAAAGATGACGGTAGAAAAATAAGAATATCCACCGGTGAAAGTATGTCCGTATCATTGGAATCGAATCCCACTACAGGGTATATTTGGGAACCTGCCGAGCTTGACGGAAAGATCTTAAAATTCAAAAAGGGTGATTTTAAGCCTAGTTCGGATCTAGTAGGAGCTCCGGGGCGGCAGATATTTTGTTTTAAAGGAATGCTTAAAGGGAAGACAAGTCTTAAACTGATCTATCATCGCTCATGGGAAAAAAGTGTTCCTTCTGCCAAGACTTTTTCTATAACGGTGGAAGTCAGATAACGTTTGTGTCCCTATTTAATCAGTCGCTCGATCTTTTTAGCGATCGCAAGGCTTGCCGTTAATCCTGGGGATTCTATGCCGATCAGATTTATCATATGAGGGAATCCTTTTTCACTTTCTTCGCTTATCACAAAGTCTCTGAAAGGTCCGGTTTCTGTCTGTAACTTAGGGCGGATGCCGCTTGATTCGGGTGTGATATCGGATATATCAAGAGACGGTAGAAAACGCCGGGCCGATGAAAAGAATGTTTCTGTTCGGTTTGGATCGACGGAATACTCGATGTTTCCCACATATTCTGAGTCCGGGCCAAGTCGCAGTCCTCCGGCAAGATCTGGTGTGAGATGAATGCCCAGATCGATGTCCGAAGGCGGGGGATAAACAAGTCTTGTTATGTTGAATTTCCCCGGTTTTTGTATGCGAAAATATTGTCCTTTCGAAAAATGAAGTTTATAGCCGTATTCCTCGACATCGAGTCCCGGCATTTTGGCTATTGCGTCGGAGTAAAGGCCGGCCGCATTGATGACCCATGTTGAGCAAAAAGAGAATGATTCGCCGTTCGGTTCTTTTACCGTTATTAAATATTCACCATCGGATCTTTTGATATCCGTAACATCGGTTCCGAAAACGAAATCTATATCTTTGGAACGGGCATAATCATGCAGAAATTTCATTAGCAAATGGGTATCTACGATGCCTGTATCCGGAATTAACAAAGTTCTTTCTGAGCGTATAGCCGGTTCCATGCTTTTCAGTTCGTTCTTTTCGATGTAGCGGACATTTTTTATGCCACAGGCAATAGCGTTTAAACGGATCTTTTCTAGTTTATCAAATTCTGAATTTTCCTGAGCTACGATAAG
This sequence comes from Candidatus Omnitrophota bacterium, assembly GCA_035403965.1. Lineage (GTDB taxonomy): Bacteria > Omnitrophota > Gorgyraeia > Tantalellales > Tantalellaceae > DAONGE01. Next base: position 13,544 of record DAONGE010000005.1, read on the forward strand.
CTTGCCGGATTTTTTATGTGGGATTGAATGCTTTTTGCAGAGTTCATACAAAAGTTGCCTTCCTTGTATACAGGTTTCTATTTTTAGACTGCATGGAGGATAGTATATGCCGGCGTGAATGACTTCCGAATTGCGAGAGCTGGTTTCTTGTCCGAAAGACTGATGTTTTTCAATAACAAGTATGCTTTTGTCGGTTTTGCTGAGGTTGTGCGCAATGGAGAGTCCGACAACCCCGGCTCCAATTATCGTTATATCTATTTTCTCCATGGTTCATAACATATTACAGTATATTCGGTTAGAGTGCAATTTCTTTGTGATTTGATATTATTTTCGCCGTTAATGGCCTGGGATTAAACTCTGAAAGGTCTTGTCTTTTGTTGGAGATCAGAATATATTCATTGGAAATTTGCATTGTTAGGAATATTTAGATAAAATAAAGTTAGTATGTTGGTACAATTTCTTCCAATGCAAAGGCGCACATGGGGGAGTGGTAGGAATGGCTGGAAAACAGGTAAAAGAGACAATACGGGTGCTTATACTGGAAGACAATGACGTTGACAGTCGGTTGCTGAGCAATACCCTTCTCGAATCATCCCAGTATGAATATACGATCAAAGTAACAGAAACCCTCAAAGCGGCGTTGGAAGTCCTCGCTAGTGAAAGATTTGATATAGTTTTGCTTGATCTCAACCTTTCTGACAGCAAAGGTACAGATACGGTCATGCGTATAAGCCAGGCCAAACCTGATCTACCGATCATAGTAATAACAGGCGAATATGATGAAAGTAAGGGGATAGACGCTCTGAATAAGGGGGCGCAGGAATATCTCATTAAGGGTGGTTTTAGTGGAAAAATGCTCGATAAGGTGATACGGTATTCTGTTGAGAGAAAAAAAACCGAAAAAGTTCTTTTAGAAGAGCAACGTATCTTTTCGACTGTTGTAGGTAATCTACCCGGGATGGCATATCGTGCCTACAACGATACCCGTCGAACTATGGAATTTATCAGTGGTGGTAGTTTCGGTCTTACCGGATATGATCCGGAACATCTGATGAACAATACAAAGATGGCATACCGTGACATTATAAAAAAAGAGGACAGGGACCTTGTTTGGTATAGCATACAAAACGGTGTTTCCGAGCATAAAATATACAAAATGGGTTATAGGATCAGTGCCGCGGATGGTAGAGAAAAATGGGTGTGGGAACAGGGGCAGGGAGTTTTTACGCCCGACGGAAAATTGCTTTTTCTAGAAGGTTTCATAATGGATATCAGTGACCGGAAAAGGACCGAAAATGAGCTGGAACACACGATATCGGCTCTTGCAAAAACTTTCGAAGATATGGTGCATGCGCTGGCTTTAACCGTAGAAATGAGGGATCCGTATACGGCAGGGCACCAAAAGAGAGTGGCGCAGTTATCGTACGCGCTCGCGAAGGAGCTGGATCTTGGAACGGAAACTGCACAGGGGGTATATCTGGCGGGACTTGTGCATGACGTGGGAAAGATATATATCCCGGTCGAGATCCTGGGTAGTCCCCGTAAATTGAATGACGTGGAGTTTTCTATAATAAAAACTCATTCAAAGGTCGGATTTGATATTCTTAAAAACATTAAATCTCCGTGGCCGATAGCCGAGGTAGCTCTTCAGCATCATGAACGCATAAACGGCAGTGGGTATCCGGAAGGTATATGCGGAGATACTATCTTGACCGAGTCAAAGATAGTATCGGTAGCCGATGTTGTTGAGGCGATGGCGTCTCATAGACCATATCGTGCCGCTCTTGGAGTCGATATGGCGCTGGCGGAGATACGCCGTAACTCGGGAACATGTTTTGATCCGAAAATAGTCGATGCGTGTGAAGTGCTTTTTCGGAAAAAAAGTTTTGATTTCAGCGATCCGATCTCCTGAAGAATTTTTAAACCATATGTCCGGAGTTCCTGTCTTATCCCTGAATGATCGATAGTAGTCCGTATGCCCTACAAATTTCGGGTTTAAAAAGACCGGGATTTGATATATAATAATGCCGTTTTTTATATGTAAGGATATTAGGACCTTTATTCTAAAAGGAGACAAAGATGAGCAGGGTTTTGATAATCGGCGCAGGTGGAGTTGGCGGAGTCGTGACGCACAAATGTGCTCAGGTGCCTGAGGTGTTCAGCGAGATCATGCTTGCCAGCAGGACTCTTGAAAAATGTAAGAAAGTGGCGGCCGGAATAAAACGTCCGATAAAGACGGCTAAGGTCGATGCGGATAATCCAAAAGAAACTATAAAACTAATAAAGAGCTTTAAGCCGGACCTGGTTGTAAATGTAGCGCTTCCTTATCAGGATCTCGCGATAATGGACGCGTGTCTTGCAACAGGTGTCAATTATCTCGATACGGCTAATTATGAGCCGCGCGATGAGGCGAAATTTTGTTATAAATGGCAGTGGGCGTACAAGACTCGTTTTAAAAAAGCCGGATTGATGGCCGTTCTGGGATGCGGGTTCGATCCGGGCGTGACGAATATTTTTTGTGCATATGCGCAAAAACATTATTTCGACGAAATCCATTCGGTGGAGATAATGGATTGTAATGCCGGGTCGCATGGGCATCCGTTCGCTACAAATTTTAATCCGGAGATCAACATAAGGGAAATTACGCAGCGCGGTAAATACTGGGAGAACGGCAAATGGATAGAGACGGATCCTTTGTCGGTGCATGAAACATTCGATTTTCCCGAGGTTGGTCCGAAAGAAATGTATCTCATGTATCATGAGGAGCTTGAATCTCTGGTGAAAAATATAAAGGGGCTTAAAAGGATACGTTTTTGGATGACATTCGGTCAGGAATATCTGACGCATCTGAGAGTTCTCCAGAACGTTGGTATGACACGTATCGATCCCGTTATTTATGAAGGGAAAGAAATAGTTCCTCTTCAGTTTCTTAAGGCCGTTCTGCCGGAACCCGCTTCTCTTGGCGTGAATTACAAAGGGAAAACTAACATCGGATGTATGATGGAAGGCATCAAGGACGGAAAACACCGCAAAATATATATCTACAACGTGTGTGATCACGCGGAATGTTACAAAGAGGTTAAAGCCCAGGCGATCTCTTATACCACTGGAGTCCCCGCCATGATCGGCGCGATGATGGCCCTCAAAGGCGAGTGGAAAGGTAAAGGCGTGTATAACGTAGAAGAGTTTAACCCGGATCCTTTTATGGAAAAATTGAACAAACACGGTTTGCCGTGGGTGATTAAAGAGATAAAATGATGGAATTAACGGGAAAATAGAATACGGGGAACGGATGTCCGTTCCCCGTATTTTTTAGAAAGAAAACATGAAAAATAACGTAAAAACATTCGTGAAGGATCTTGAATACACGCCCTGTTATGTGGTGGATGAAAGCCTTTTAAGGCGCAACCTGTCTGTGCTGAAGCATGTTCAGGAAGAAACGGGTTGCAAGATCATACTCGCACTTAAAGGGTTCGCGATGTTCAGTGTTTTTCCTGTTATCAGGGAATATTTAAAAGGCGTGACCGCAAGTTCTTTGGACGAGGCCCGCCTCGGTTTCGAGGAATTTGGCGGGGAAGTTCACGCTTGCGCTCCCGCGTACAGAAAAGAAGAGATGAAAGAATTAATGAAGTACTGTTGTCATATTACTTTCAATTCTTTTTCGCAGTGGGAAAAATTTAAACCCGTTCTTATGTCATCGAAGAAAAAAGTGGAAGCGGGGCTAAGGATAAATCCCGAACATTCAGAAGTTAAGGTGAAAATATATGACCCGTGCGCGTCTGGATCCCGCCTTGGTATAAAGCTAAGAGATTTTGAGAATAAAGATCTTTCCGGGATCACCGGGCTTCATTTCCATACGTTGTGTGAACTCAATTCGGATTCACTGGAGAGAACGCTGAGTGCCGTCGAAAAACGATTTGGTAGATATATAGAGTCCATGAAATGGATAAATTTTGGCGGAGGGCATCATATAACGCGTAAAGATTACGATGTAAGGTTGCTGTGCCGGCTGATTAAAAATTTCAAGAAAAAATATAATACTGAAGTTTATCTCGAGCCCGGAGAAGCGATCGCGTTGAATACGGGTTTTCTTGTATCTGAGGTTATGGACATAGTTCATAACGAGATGGATATCGCCATACTCGATACGTCGGCCGCCGCTCATATGCCGGATGTCCTGGAAATGCCATATAGGCCAAAAATAATAGGAGCAGGTATTCCGGGTGAAAAAAAAATCACTTACAGGCTGGCCGGGATGACATGTCTTGCCGGTGACGTGATAGGCGATTATTCTTTTTCGCGTCGACTCAAACCCGGAGATAGACTCGTGTTCACGGATATGGCGCATTATACAATGGTCAAAAATAATACGTTCAACGGGATACGGCTTCCGTCCATCGCCGTTTATGAGCCTGCCCCAAAACGTGTCCGCATCGTACGTAAATTTTCTTATCAGGACTACCGGAATAGATTGTCGTAAACTAAACGCGGATCGATATCATATACTAAATCAAAAAACGTTTCATTTGCGGAGAAGTTTGTGTTCTTTCTACCGTGGATCCACCTTCGCCGAACTATTTCATGTTATTTGGCTACGGCGGACAGGCTGCTCGAAATCCATGTCATGCCCGAATGCATCTATCGGGCATCCATAACATTAAAGTCATCTGATTTTCATATTATAGATTCCCGCTAAATGCGTGCGGAAATGACATCAATGCATCATCCCCGCAGGGGCTATCTGGGAATGATGTTTACTCTTTTTCCTGCGCACAACGGGTGCGCTCCGCTGTCAAATCCATGTACTTTGTGATAAACTTTATTAAATATTAAATACCGGATGGGATGCGGCCTTGGTGCGTTTTTGTTGCGATGTTTGTGGCTGGGGTCGATCTAAGGATCCGGAACGGAGGGATCATGGAGCAAATGATAAAAAGAATGCTGAATATGTGCAGATCACGAATAACACGTTCGGGTTTTCTTAAGGTATGCGGGGGTTTGCTGGTTTTTTCTTTTTTTCAGAATAAATTCGCTAAATACGCGCTTGCCGCGGCGCCTGAGTCTACCGGAAGACAGAAAAAAGATATAAAGACCGAATATGATCTGGTGGTGGCCACTGGTAATGATCCCTACAATAATACCGTGAAAGCCGTGGAGGCTATGGGGGGTATGGGGCGTTTTGTGAAAAAAGGAGATGTTGTTGTAGTAAAACCTAATATTGGATGGGACAGAAGTCCTGCGCAGGGTGCGAATACCGAGCCGGCTGTTGTGGCAGCGCTTATAGACATGTGTTTTAAGGAGGGCGCGCGTAAAGTCAATGTGTTCGATGTGCCTTGCGATGACGAAAAGAAAACATATGAGAACAGCGGCATCGCGAAGATAGCGAAAGAGCACGGCGCCAACGTATATTTCGCGAATCATTGGAATATCGTAAGCGCTAAGTTCCCGTACAAGAGCCCGATGGAGAAATGGCCGATATTGCGCGACGCCGTGGATTGTGATGTGTTCATAAATGTGCCGGTTCTGAAGCATCACGCGCTTACTGGGCTTACTCTGTCCATAAAAAATCTTATGGGGGTATGCAGCGGTATGCGAGGGAAAATGCATGTCGATATAGGGAACAAGGTGTCGGATATGGCGGATTTTATAAAACCCGAACTTACGGTGATGGACGCCACAAGGGTGCTTCTCAGAAACGGTCCGACCGGAGGGAATCTTGCGGATGTGGCGGTATTTAATAAAGTAATAGTCGGCGTAGATCCTGTTTTGGTAGACGCTTATTCCGCGTCGCTTGTAAATAGAGAGCCCGCGAGTATCTCTTATATACGGTTGGCGGCCGAAAAAAAACTTGGTAGCATGGATATCGACAAAGCTAAAGTATTTAATTTGACCGTTTAACGGAGCGATTAACGAAATGAAAAAATTGACGATGATCAGATCGGCCGCGCAAACAATATCGTTAATGGTATTTGTTTCTATCCTCTGGTACACCGCGTATCCGTTGAAGGGGCTATTGCCGTCCGGGTTGTTCTTTAAGCTGGATCCCTTGCTTATGACGATGGCCGCGATAAGCGAAAGAGCGATAATTCCCGGCATGATGTTTGCCGCGGCCATGCTTCTTGCCGCTTTGATCCTGGGAAGATTTTTTTGCGGGTGGATATGTCCGTTGGGGGCATGTGTGGACCTTGCGGGCGGTATAAGGAAAAAAACCTTGAAGAACAGCGATATGTTGAGGAAATCGCGTTTTATAAAATTTTTTATCCTGACGGTAGTCGTATTTTTAGCTGTTCTCGGATATCAGGCGGCATGGATTATGGATCCGACGGTTATCGCGGGGCGCGCCGTTTCGATGAATGTCATCCCGGCCGTTATATTCGCGGTAGACAAAGTGTTCATAATTGCCGTGCAGTCCCTGGGAAGCCATGGAGGGGCTGTATATGATGTATACACTAATCTGCGTTCGTCTTTTCTCGCGGAAGGAGTTCGCTGTTATCAGGGCTCGTTCATGTTTTTTATATGTTTTTTATTTCCGTTGGTGACGGCCGTGTTTGTCGCGCGATTTTGGTGCCGCGCGTTGTGCCCGTTGGGGGCGTTGTACGGCGTTACCGCGAAATTATCTTTGCTGAGAAGGCATGCCGAAAAGTGCGGGCATTGCGGTTTATGCGCGGCGAAGTGCAGAATGGGGGCGATATTCGCCGACGGTCAAAAATATGATCCGGCCGAGTGCGTTCTTTGTATGGATTGTGTCTATGTGTGTAAAGTCAACGCTGTGAAGTTTTCTTTTGACCGCGAAAAGCAATCTGAAGCCGGACAGCCCGGAGGGCGCTCCGGTATAACACGGCATGAATTTATCGCGTTCTTGGCGGCGGCTTTAATGTCGTTCGGGTTTGATATTAAAGGTAAACTGTTCGGGGGAACAAAAAAAACCGTTATTCGCCCGCCGGCCGCGCTGGAAGAGAGTGATTTTGTAAAACGTTGCGTGCGATGCGGTAATTGTATGAAAGTATGCGTTACGAACGGGTTGCAGCCGGTGTTTTTTGAGGCCGGGCCCGAGGCGGTGTGGACCCCGAAGCTGGCGCCGGAGATAGGATATTGCCAATTCGACTGTAATATGTGCGGCAAAGTATGTCCAAGCGGGGCGATACCTCACTTAGATGTGCATAAAAAACAGGGAATTAAGCTCGGGACCGCGTGCGTCAATAAGGGTGTTTGTCTCGCGTGGCACGACAAAGTGGAATGTATTGTATGCGAAGAACATTGTCCGATCCCGGAGAAGGCGATAAAACTCGAATCTGAGGTTGTCGATGGCGTTACGATCCATAAGCCGTATGTCGATAAAGATCTCTGTGTCGGATGCGGTATGTGCGAAAATAAATGCCCGGTAAGGCCGATACGGGCGATAACGGTCGATTCTTCGACCGCCGAAAGGTCATGATGTCTCAAAACAGCGAAAAATTATATTTAAGCCCGACCGCCGCTCTTGTGATGAAATGGGCGTCCGGGCTTTATTGTGACGGTATCGCCGCGGAGTTTTTGAAAACGCTGGATCTATCTTCGGCGGATAGCCTGATAAATATGTGCAATAAGATATGTCCGTGGTACGGCGAGGTTATAATGAATAGGAAGGTATTTATAAAAAAAATAGTAACCGAAAGAATAACCGCGTATCCGGATTCACAGATAGTGTATCTTGCGGCGGGGCTGTCTCCTTTGGTGATGGAAGTGCTTGCAGAGAATCCCACGGTTGTGAGCAGAGTGTTCGAGATAGATATACACAGCATGGATAAGAAGAAAAATATCTACGAAAGATTGATCCCCGATCTTTCCAAAAAAATAAATTGCTATCATGCCGATATAGCGTCCGGAATATTTGTGAACCTTCTCGATAAGGATAGCGACTTTTCGAAAGACCAGCCGACGATCGTCATCATGGAAGGTATAAGTTATTATCTCTCCAGGCAGGAGATGGAAAAGATCCTGTCCGATTTTGTGTCTACGGACCGGAAAAATTTCATAATAATAGAATATCTGCTTCCCGATGAAAGCGTTTCGCCGGAAAAAAGGTACATAGCCCAGCAGGTATTTCGTTTGATAAAGGAATTCTCCGGGCTCAGGGATATCGTGAAATATACGGGGGGCGATCTTAAAAATTTATTCATCGCCAGGAACGGGGGACTGACCGGGCATTATTCCATGAAAGAGATGGAATACGCCAGGCGCGGGGAAAATAAGTTTTTTAATTCCGCGAACAGCTGGTGGATAGAGTGTGTTACGGGTATTTTATGACCCTAACCATAATCATTGATTTTTAAAACCCCGTTTAATATAATAAACGCGTGCGTTATCCTGTTTTTAAAGATATGAGGAAAAATGCGTAAAAATAAGGAGTTACAATGCCATATAGAAGCGATAAAGAGACGAGAGCGATAACCAAAATTATATTGGAAGCTGGAGCGAAAGCGCGTAAAGAGACCGAAACCACGCCGGAACCGGATCTTACAAAGCCGATGGATTGGCCGGTAACATGCACCGTAGGCCCGGGCCTCGAGGGAGCGATCGCGTGCGAAACCAAGGTCGGTTACGTGAACGGGGCCAAAGGATGGCTGATATATCGCGGTTATGATATTTTTGAACTGTGCGCCTATTCGACGTTCGAGGAAGTGTCATATCTTCTTTTGAACGGGAATCTGCCGACGCATTCGCAGCTTGAGGATTATAAAAATCAGCTGTTGAAGTATAGAAATATGAACAAGATGATGAGTATCCTGATGGGTTACCCGATCGAAAACATGAATTCTATGGCGGCTATAAGGCTTGGATCAAACCTGATGAGGTATGAACTTCTCGGCGCTGATGCGGAACATATCAGGGATATGGAAACTCTCGGAAAGGTTATATCCTCCGACGAGGATTCTATCGCCATGGAAACCGTACCGAAGGGGGAAAAGAACGCCATCTATCATTTTGATAAAAGAGAGATGGATAGGTCCGAAATAAAAAAGATGGACACAAAGCTTGAGTCCGTAATGGGGCGCGAAAGCTGTTATCATCTGATCTCCGGGGTAGCGACCATAGCCGCGGCGGTTGCGAGGTTAAAAAAGAGACGGCTACCGTTAGAACCCGATCCCACGCTCAGTCACGCCGGGAATTTTCTTTATATGATGACCGGCGAAAAACCGACCCCGCTCGAGGAAAGAGTAATGGACATCGCGCTCATACTTCACGCGGATCACGGTATGAACGCCAGCACGTTCGCCGCGATGGTCGTGGCTTCGACGCTCGCGGACATATATTTTTCAGTAGGGTCGGGAATAGCGGCTTTGAGCGGTCCGCTTCATGGCGGAGCGAATGAGCATGTGCTGTATATGCTGCGAGATATAGGTGGGTCGAAGAACGTAAAGAAATGGGTCAATAAAGCTATCAAAGAGAAAAAAAGGGTTATGGGGTTTGGGCACCGTGTGTACAAGGCGTATGATCCCCGTGCTAGGGTGCTTGGGCCGATAGCCGAATATTTGGCGCAACGTACCAGACATGTCAATGATGAGAACTGGAAGATGTTCCAGACGGCGCAATCTCTTGAAAAAGAGATACTTGACGCGTTTGGTCGTGACAAAAGGATATTTCCTAACGTAGACTTTTATTCCGGGATCGTGTACTCCTGTATGGGTATACCTGCCGATATGTTCACACCGATATTCGCGGTAAGCCGTGTGTCTGGATGGACAGCTCGTGTAATGGAGTATCTTGAAAATAACAGGATATTCAGGCCGCGGGCTATGTATGTAGGTGCGTTTGACCGGAAATATGTTCAGGAAGAGGACAGAGAAGAAGTTAAATAAATTTCTCAAAGTATTTTTCGATGTCTTCCCGGGAAACCGAGCTGTAATAATCGTCCAACATTTTGTTGAAATTTTTTGTGTCGAGATGCAAAAGCTTGCATTTTATATCGTTGAATTTCGACGGCGTTACGCTGAAATATCTCAGCCCCAAAGTCAACAGTATCGGGTAGAATTCTTCGAAAGCTGCGATCTCTCCGCATAGGCATGCTTCTTTTCCCTGTTTCAGGGCGGCATCGGCCACGACTTTTATAAGTTTAATCAAAGCGGGATGACAGATGTGATAGCGTTTTTCCGAAGCTATGTTCCCGCGTGTGGAAGCAAGTGTGTATTGGAGGAGATCATTAGATCCAATATTCACGAAATCCACCTGTTTCAATATTTCCTGTATCATCATTACCGCGCCCGGCGTTTCGATCATAACGCCTTCCAGAACGCTGTTCACGTCGAATGTTTTTTTCTCTTTTGTAAGATCCCGTATAGAGCTTTGAAGTATCGAACGAAAGACTTTAAGGTCATTTAAATCCGATACCATCGGATAAAGAATCCGCAGGTTTGAATTTTTATTTGCCCGTAAAAGGGCTTTGATCTGGGAAGTGTAAAGTTTTGGGAAGGTTTCTACGGCCAGAGCGCCGCGTAGTTCAGCCCCGGGTGCGATATCAGACGGTAAACTGAGATATGACGGCATTTTGTCGGGGCCGATATCCAGAAGCCGTACTGTTATGGTGTTTTTAGTTTCTTTCGAAAAGACCTTGCTGTACAGCTCGAATTGTTCGTCTTCAGACGGAGGTGTTTTTCGACCGGTGAAAAGGAATTCGGTTCTTAGAAGCCCGATGCCTTCGTGATTGAGTTCTTTCGCAAAACCAAATTCGTCCGGGGTGCTGATGTTGAGTTTAAGAAATATCCGAATGCCCGTTTTTGTCTGTGTCGCGAGTTCTTTATTGATCCCGCATATGTATTTTTGTTTCTGTATGGTCTCCATCTTTTTGTCGTAGTATGATTCGGTTTCGGTGTCAGGTGCTATGACCACTTTTCCAAGCGAACCGTCTACGATAACCTTTGACCCGCAATTAAGTTCTTTTTCCACGTTTGTTATCCCGAAGATGATAGGTACGCCGTAAGATCTCGCTAATATCGTGGCGTGACTAGTGAATCCGCCCTTTTCAGTGATGAAAGCGAGTACGCGTTCACGCGGGATTTGTAATACCATCGACGGGGTAAGCCGTTTCGCGGCTATTATGACAGCAGTATCGCATCCGATAGAACATTTGAATTTACCGGTTCCGGTGCCCAGTGTTTCAAGCAGACGGTTGCGGGTGTCGATAAAGTCGTGTATCAGTTCGCCAAAGTGTCCGGTCTGCGAATGGTATTTTTCGATATATTCGTCAAAAACCGAACTGATCGCATGTTCCGTATTTATTAGTTTTGATGAAATAAGTCCGGTTACTTTTGTGTACAGGTTGTCATCGCACAGCATCGCAAGATGCGCGGACAGGATATCAGCCGCATCGGGGCCGGATTTTGAACGGGCGTTATTTATCATTGTTCTCATTTTTTCGCGTGATGTTTCAAAGGCGAACTGGCACCGGTCAAGCTCGTTTTTTAAAGAGGTTTTTTTAATAAAATAGTAGGGGACAGGGGTATCCGTTTCGGTTGAATATACACAAACAAGGCCTTTTACTATGCCGGCCGCGGCCGAAACGCCTTTTAAGGTCTTCATTGCCTTCCTTTGTTCTGGAAAACGGACTGACAAACTGTATTCTATCAGGCGAGGTGAATTTTGACAATAATTATTAGTGCCGGCCGGAGAGAAAAAATTTAGCCAATATGCAAAATGCCGGTATAATATATACGACGATATGCCGGGAGGAACATATGGCGCAAAATCTGGATCTTCAAGCGATAGCCACTACGCTTTTGGGGGCAGCAGAAAAAACTTTTACTACATTGTGCGGACGGAGTCTCAGCGGGAGTACAAATCTTAAAAAAACCGATATCATTACGTGGCGGCATAAAATGAAGGTTTTTGCCTGGGAGAAATTCCATGAGCCGACATATGTGTCCGTGATATATTTTTTCAAAGACGATGCTGCGGCACAGGCGCAAAAACCCATCGGGTCCATTATTCTTTATCTTGAACGGAAAGAAGCGTGTGCTCTCTTGAAATCTATGGGTCTTGAGGTGGCGGAATCAAATATAGATTACGATACCACTAAGGTGTCTAACGGAGAAAAGACCTTGCTTGATAGCTGCGGCGAACTATGCAATATAATCGCTGGGACTTTTAAAACCGAGCTTTGTTCATTGGGATACCCGGAGTTTATTATATCCCCTCCGTCGAATTTTGTTAACGAAGTCGACGACCTGCCGTATAACGAAAGCGTGAGCGTGAAACACGAGATGTTTGTACCAATAGGGGAAAAAGAAGCGATATATATTGATGTTATTTTGCCGGTCTTTTAGTTTTTATCGTGACTGGTTTGCAATATTTCTGGCAGCAGGGTATTATAGTTTAAGTGTATGTGGTCCCGCAGTTTTTTGGGTTTTACCATAGTATGATCGAAATAAATTTTCTGGAGGATATATGAAAATTCTTGTTGTCGATGACTCTGCGGTACAGCGCAAGATGATAATAAATATTATAAGAAAAGCCGGGTTTGAACATGAAGCTCTTGAGGCCGAGAACGGAAAGGTCGCCATTGGCGTAGTTGGTCAGAATTATAAGGATATATGTCTTATTCTATGTGATTGGAATATGCCGGTAATGACAGGTATTGATTTTATCCAGGGGATGTCGAAGGTCCCCGCGGTGGCCAGTATACCGATAATCATGGTTACTACAGAAGGGACCGAAGACAAGATAGAACAGGCGTACAGTACGCATCCCAATTTGCAGGGGTATGTCGTAAAGCCGTTCACGCCTGAGCAGCTTAAATTGAAGATCGCGCCGTTCCTGGAGAAAAATCCGGTACAGGGACAGCCGGCTCCTCCGGCATAGTGTTTGGGCCGTTTAAGTTTAAGGGAGTATTTACAATACTGACAGGGGGATATCGTGGAATTAAAAGATAAATTGTCACAATGTTTGATAAATTCGACATCCGAGGTTTTCAGTACGGCATTATCTATGAGCCCGATAATAATGGCCAGATCAGGCGATGTTAAAAGCGAGGATAAAAAAGAGATAATAGCTGCTATCGGTTTGGCCGGTTCTTTGGAAGGATCTCTTGTGGTATGCACTACGAACTCGTCTGCGGCGTCGGTTGTATCAAAAATGCTTGGTTGTGATGTTGCTGCCGGTAGTCAGGATTCCTTCGATGGTCTTGGCGAGGTGACAAATATGCTAGCAGGTGGATTTAAGACAAGGATATCGACGGAAGGACATTCTTTCGAGATAAGTATTCCAACGGTTATAAGTGGGGCCAGCCCGTTGCATGTGTGTAAACCGCATAAAGCGGAGATCATACAGTTGTTTGTGGATTGTTCCGAGGTGAATTTTGACTTGTATCTTTTTTATACTCTAAAAAGTTCACCTTCTATTTCTGGAGCGGGTGCTTCGAAGATGTCGAATCCTGCCAGTAAGGTTGATCCGAAATCATCGGCTGTGCCAGCTAGTGATAATCCCGAAGATCTGCTCAAAGGGCTTATAGGTTAAACCTGCAGAACGATATGACACATCGATAGAACATTTCTAATCTGTCCGACTGTTTTTTTGTGTAAAAATTCAACGGTAAGTCGTGAAATAGCGGCCATTTAAAGTTAATTGACAATTAAAGGCTGTTATGATAGTTTACATCTTTACAAAACGGTGTTTTTTTGTGTTTTTAGTATTGTTTGGGTGAAGGTATCTGGTGCGGTGGCCGAGTAGTTAGGCAGCGGTCTGCAAAACCGCGTACATCGGTGCGATTCCGATCCGCACCTCCATTTTCGTGAATAGCGAAAATGGCATATAAGTGAATGAGATTTGGAATTCGATTTCTGTGTGGGCGAGTGGCGAAATGGCAGACGCAAAGGACTTAAAATCCTTCGGCCTCACGGCCATGAGGGTTCGAGTCCCTCCTCGCCCACCAGTATCGAACTTTTGTGATAGAATTTTGTGTACGTTTGTAAAACTTTTAATTATAATATGATAGCTTTGGAGGGCGGTTAGCTCAGTTGGTTAGAGCGCCACGTTGACATCGTGGAGGTCACTGGTTCGAGCCCAGTATCGCCCACCATTTGATTTTGTCTTAGAGAAAACAGCTATTGAAAAAAGAAGACAGGCAATGTTTTTTGGAGTAGGGAAGAGAAAAAAAGGAAATGTATATAAATGGCTAAAAAGGTTGATGAAAATCTTGTGATATTGCGGCACAGCGCAGCGCATGTTATGGCGGATGCCGTTAAAAGGCTTTATCCTGGCGTGAAACTTGGAATAGGTCCGGCAATAGAGGACGGTTTCTATTACGATTTTGACTGCAGCAAAGCGCTGACGGTCGATGATCTCGCGAATATCGAAAAGGAAATGGCTCGTATAGTCGGGCAGAATCTGAAGTTCGAACGTAAGGTTGTGTCTAAAAAAGACGCTGAGAAAATCTTTCGCGAACGCGGTGAAAGTTATAAAGTCGAGCTTCTCGCGGATCTGGGAGAGGATCAGGAAATTACGATATATTCTCACGGCGATTTCATGGATCTTTGCCGCGGACCACATATCGGCAGTACCGGCGAAATAAAGGCTTTTAAGCTTCTTGCCGTAGCTGGCGCGTATTGGAGAGGTTCCGAGGAGAACGCGATGCTTCAAAGAATATATGGGACCGCGTTCGCTTCTCAGGAAGAATTGGAAAACTATTTGAAATTGCGTGAAGAAGCTCTTAAACGGGATCACCGTAAACTTGGCAAGGAGCTCGATCTTTTCAGTTTTAATGATATATCCGGTGCGGGGCTTGTTCTTTATCATCCGAAAGGGGCCATGCTCCGTCAGTTGGTGGTCGATTATATAACCGAGAAACATCTTGAAAAAAACTATCAGCTTATATACAGCCCACATATAATGAAACGTGATATATGGATACGTTCCGGGCATTACGATTATTACAAAGAGAATATGTATTTTTTTGAAAGCGATAAGCAGGAATATGCCGTAAAACCGATGAATTGTCCGGGACATATACTGGTCTATGCTTCGAGGACCAGAAGCTATAAAGAATTTCCGATCAGATATTTTGAATTGGGGAATGTGTATAGGCATGAAAAATCCGGCGTTCTCCACGGACTTCTGCGAGTAAGAGGTTTTACGCAGGATGATGCGCACATCTTCTGCCTTAGAGATCAGGTTGTGTCCGAGATAAATAATGTAATAGATTTCGTAAAAGAGACTTTACATATTTTCGGTTTTGGGGAATTTGAGGTGGAGTTAAGTACGCGCCCGGAAAAATCCATCGGGACGGATGCGGATTGGGAGCAGGCGACGTTGGCGCTCAAAAACGCGCTGGATACGCGCGGGTTGAAGTATGATATCAACGAAGGTGACGGTGCTTTTTACGGGCCGAAAATAGATATCAAGCTTAAGGACGCAATCGGGCGATCTTGGCAATGCGCTACGATACAATGTGATTTCAATCTTCCCGAGCGGTTCGATTTGAAGTATATTGATTCGGACGGAAAAGAAAAAAGGCCGATCATGCTTCACCGTGTTATATTGGGAAGCCTTGAGCGGTTCATAGGGGCGCTTATCGAGAATTATAGCGGGAACTTCCCACTATGGCTGGCTCCGGTGCAGGTCATGGTAATACCGATATCCGAGGCTCATGCCGAGTATGCGTTGAAATTACGGGATATGTTGCATAGAAATAGGATAAGAGTGGAGATAGATCTGAGAGCCGAAAAAATGCAGAGAAAGATCAGGGATGCTGAGTTGGATAAGATCCCGTATATGGCGATAGTAGGAAAGAAAGAAATGGAATCAGGAACGGTTTCGGTCAGGTCCAGAAAAGAAGGGGATCTAGGCGCTATCTCGTTGGACGCGTTTATGGGAAAATTGTCGAGCGATATAGAAAGTAAGAAGTAATTAACAGGAGGTGTGTTATCAATATAGCTAGGCCGGGATTTAGTAGGTACAGAAACAGAGATGACGGAGTAAGAATAAATTTTGAGATAAGGGTTCCAAAGATCAGATTGATAGATGACGAGGGGAACCAGATCGGAGTGGTCGATACTGGCGTAGGGCTGGAAAAAGCCAGAGAGCGTGGGTTGGATCTAGTTGAGGTCGCCTCGACGACGGATCCTCCTGTTTGCAGGATAATGGATTACGGTAAATATAAATATGAGCAGGAAAAGAAGAAAAAAGTAGCGAAAAAACATCAGCATGCTATACAGGTTAAAGAAATAAGGTTCAAACCATCTATCGAAGAAAACGATTACATGGTAAAAATAAAACACATAAAAGAGTTTTTGGAGAACAAAGATAAAGTACAGGTCACTTTGCGGCTCAGGGGCAGAGAGCTGGCGCACAAAGAGCTGGGGATACAACTTCTGAACAAAGTGGCGAGCGATGTAGCGGCGTGGGGCGAAATAGATTCGGCCCCCAAGTCCATGGGTGGGACTGTAATAATGACGATCAACCCGAAGAAATAGCGAAAGGGGTATTAATATGCCGAAGATGAAAACGAATAAAGGTGTTGCGAAAAGGTTCAAAATGAATAAACGCGGTAAAGTCAAAAGGTCGCATGCGGGGAAGAGACACATATTGACGAAAAAGAACCGCAAAAGAAAGCGGAACCTCCGGCATGCCGGATTTGTCGACAAAACGATGCAGCCGGCTCTTAAGAAACTATTGCCGTATGGATAAGCATGATGTGCGGTGCATGATGCTTTTATCGTTGTTAGACCGAGAATGAGTGAGTAGATAAATCAAGGAGCAGTAAGATGCCAAGAGTAAAACATGCAGTAAGTTCACGTAGACACAGAAAAAAAACGCTTAAGGCGGCGAAAGGCCATTATAGTGCCAGGCATAGACAGTACAGGATAGCCAAAGAGTCCGCTATTAAAGGCCTGATCCGGAACTATGTTCACAGAAAGCTTGAGAAGAGGGAATTCAGGCAGCTTTGGATAACCAGGATCAACGCGGCTTGTGAGGAAGTGGGTATATCCTACAGCAAATTTATGGCGGTTCTCAAGAAGGCCGGCATACTTTTGAACAGAAAAATGCTTGCTGATCTGGCAGTTGTTGATAGGTCAGGTTTCAATGCGCTTGCCGATCTAGCTAAGAAATAACTGAGCCATGCTGAAAGGCCCGGCGAATGATCCGGGCCTTTTCCGTTATCTTAAAATCAAAAAGGTTGTTAATTTTATGGATCTGTCAGACAAGCTTGATGAGTTGAAAACAAAATTCGATGAAGCCGTATCGAAATGTTCTTCTCTGCGCGAGCTTGCGGATTTGCGCGTTATTTATCTTGGTCGGAAGGGTGAGTTGACGCAGATATTGAGAGGGCTTGCTGGTCTTTCTCCGGAGGAAAAAAGGAATGTAGGACAGAAAGCCAATACTATAAAGATAGATTTCGAACAAGGGCTTAATGCTCTTGCTGAAAAGATAGAGAACGCTGAGACTGTCGGGAAGGCCAAAAAATTCGATGTAACAGTTCCGGGAATAGAACCCCATGCCGGTACTGTGCATCCGATCACAAAGACGATGAATCGTATGTCTGAGATATTTGTTTCACTCGGGTTCAGGATAGCCGATGGGCCGGAAATAGAAAATGAATTTTATAATTTTGAGGCGCTTAATATCCCCCTTGAGCATCCTGCGCGAGACGGGTTCGATACATTTTACATAAAAGGAAAATATCTGTTACGCAGCCATACGTCAAACGTCCAGATACATGTAATGCAGACACAGAAACCGCCGGTACAGGTGATTATGCCCGGCAGAGTATACAGGCCCGATGCCGTTGATGCGTCCCATTCGTTTATGTTTCATCAGGTGGAAGGATTGATGGTCGGGAAAAAGGTCTCGTTCGCCGATCTTAAAGGCGTGCTTTTGGCGTTTTGCCAAAGCATGTTCGGTCCGGATATAAAAATACGGTTACGTCCGAATTACTTTCCGTTTACTGAACCGAGCGCTGAAGTTGATATTTCCTGCATAATCTGTAAGGGTAAAGGGTGCAGACTTTGTTCGGGTAACGGGTGGCTTGAGATTCTTGGTGCGGGGATGGTGAATCCCAAAGTGTTTGAGGCCGTTGGTTATGATCCCGAAGAGTATACGGGATTCGCGTTTGGGATGGGTGTGGAGAGAATAACTTTGTTGCTTTACGGCATAGACGATATCCGTCTTTTTTACGAGAACGATATTCGTTTTCTGAAACAATTTAGGTAAGACCAATTATGAAACTAAGTTACAACTGGCTTAAAGATTATGTGAACGTGAAGGCAAGTCCCGAAGAACTTGCCCGGATCCTTACTATGTCAGGTTCGAAGGTTGAAGGCATAGCAAAAGTTGGGGATGATCACGTTCTTGAACTTGAGATCACGGCCAATAGACCAGATTGTCTTAATATCATCGGCCTGGCGCGTGAACTTTCGGCTGTTTTGGGAGAAGAGCTCAAACTTCCGGAACAGAATATCGGGAAGAGCATGCCGGATGATAAAAACAGCGTGAGAATAGAATGTATTGTCGAAGCCCCGGAACTTTGTCCGCAGTATACTGCCCGCATTATTACGGGTGTTAAGGTCAAAAAGTCTTCCGCGAAAATAGCCGCCCGCATAATGGCCCTCGGGATGCGTGAAATTAATAACGTTGCTGATATTACGAATTATTGTCTGCATGAACTTGGACAGCCTATGCACGCTTTTGATCTGGATAAGATAAAAGGCGGGAAAATAATCGTTCGTGAGGCCAGAGACGGTGAAAAGATCGTGACGATAGACGGTGTGGAGCGCGAACTGAAAAAAGGAATGCTCGTGATAGCCGACGTCGAAAGACCTGTGGCGATCGCCGGAATAATGGGCGGAATAGATACCGAGGTTTCAGAAAAAACGAAGAATGTGCTGCTGGAAAGCGCGTATTTCAATCTGCTTTCCATACGGCGCACAGGGCGAAAACTAGTGCTTTCCACGGACGCGAGCTATCGATATGAACGCGGAGTGGATAGAGGCATGATTATCCCGGCATCGGAGAGAGCGGCCGCTATGATAATGGGAGAAGCCGGGGGGAATGTCGGCGGATTTTATAATGTGGGGGATTGCCGGTCGAAAAAGATGAGTATAGATTTCGATCCGAATAAAATAAATACCACCTTAGGGATAGATATCGATAAGAAGGAAGTGAAGGGGATACTTGTTCGTTTAGGTATGGAAGTATCGGATAAAACTGACGGAAGATTCACCGTTGGAGTTCCGTCCTTCAGAGAAGATATCAAGCTTCGCGTGGATCTTATGGAAGAGATCGCTAGGATATACGGGTATGAGAATATTCCGGCCAGGATCCCTGAAATATCGCCAGCCGTTATCAGAAAAGAAAAACCGAGGCAGGTAAAAGAAAAAATAACTGAGGTTCTTGTCTCTTTGGGGATGAACGAGATCATGACATATAGTCTCGTGAATGAATCTGTCGTGAAAAGATTCGCTGCGATATCGGTTTCGCCGGTCACTTTGATGAACCCGCTTTCCGAGGATCAGCGCGTGATGACCCCTCATTTGCTGGATGGGATGTTGAAGTCGATCTCTTGGAACATTAACCGTGGGACTTGTGATCTGAGGTTTTTTGAAATAGGGAAAAAATATTCAGTTATAGAGGATGCGCGTCAGTATAGAGAAATACCGGCGTTGTGTGTGGGGTTCACGGGGTTTATCCGTAACAACTGGGCGGAGGGTAAGAGGGCCGTGACATTTTTTGATGTTAAAGGCGTGATAGAAGCGTTGTTCGCCAGCCTCAGGCTCGTCCCGAAGTTCAAGCAGTCCTTAGTGGAAGGTATTTTGGCTCCGTCGGCTGTTATAAGCGTTGACGGTGAAGATGTGGGTTTTATAGGAGAGGTTACAGGTAAGGTGCTTAAAGACTATGGGGTCGAGCAGCCGGTTTTCGTGTCTGAGATAAAGCTGGACCGGCTCTACGAAAAAGCCTCGCTTATGGATATGTATAAGGCGCTTTCAAAATTTCCTTTTTCGTCGCGCGATATGTCTATTTTATGCGATAAAACTGTTACGGCCGCAGATATGTATGATGTTATTTTGGTCGCCGGGACAGAGCTTGTGAAAGATATTCGGCTTGTTGATGTCTATGAAGGGGATAAAATCCCTTCCGGCAAAAAAAGTCTTACGTACAGTGTGACATATGGACTCGATAACCGTACTTTAAACGATGCGGAAGTTGAGAGCATGCATGCCAGAATTAAATCTGCGTTATCCGAAAAGCTCGGCGTAACGTTCCGATGAGCTTTTCCGTATCCCCTTAATCTTGCGATATATTGTCCGTGATGTTATAATTAAGTTAGTTGTTCTTTTCCTGTCTGGTTCGTGCTGATGGTGCGAGATTTTGGCCAACACTATAAAGATGGGAGCCTAACTTTGGCCTTCCTTAGGGATCGTCAAGAGGGCACCCACATGGTCTTTCGGGACCAAAAATCTTACACCGCCGCGGCCAGATGGGTCTTTTTAGGGGCCGGCCGAATGTCCGGCCCCTTATTGTCTTAAAATGATTTTGAGGGATAAATATGGATCTGTTTGAAAAAGAAAAAAATAAAGCGATCGCCGAACCGTTGTCGATGCGGATGCGGCCGTCAGTTCTTGAGGAGTTCGAGGGACAAGGACATATTCTCGGTGAAGGAAAACTCTTACGGCGTGCGATAGAGGCCGATCGCATAAGTTCGCTTATTTTTTACGGCCCACCGGGTACGGGAAAAACCGCTCTCGCGGAGATAATTTCTAAAAAGACAGGTTCCCGTTTTTTTAAAACCAACGCCGTTTACAGTAATGTGAAAGAGATCCGTGAGATCATAGATCTGGCCAAAAGAAACAGCGATATGAAAGGCCAAAAGTCTATACTTCTTCTTGATGAAATACATCGTTTTAATAAAGCCCAGCAGGATGTCCTTATGCCGTCGGTTGAACAGGGGTTTATTATTTTGATCGGGACTACGACCGAAAACCCTTTCTTTTCCGTGAACGCGGCGTTGATATCCAGAAGCCAGATATTCGAATTTAAATCTTTAGATGAAAAGAATATTCAGAACATACTTTATCGTGCGATCATGGATAAAGATCGTGGATATGGCAGTCTTAGGCTTAAAGTTGATGCCGAGGCCGTACAGCATCTTGCGAGAATTTCCGGCGGGGACGCGCGAAAGTCTCTGAATGCTCTGGAATTGGCCGTTCTTACGACGAAACCTGGCAACGATGGATTTGTATGTGTTGGACTTACGGAAGCGGAAGAATCCATTCAGCGTAAGGCCGTAATCTACGATAAAAAAGGCGACGGGCATTATGACACGATCAGCGCTTATATAAAAAGTATGCGTGGATCCGATCCGGACGCCGCGCTTTATTGGCTGGCTAAAATGATAGTGGCGGGAGAGGATCCCAGGTTCATAGCGAGAAGGCTTGTTATCTGCGCTTCAGAGGATGTGGGTAATGCCGATCCCTGGGCGCTTGTTATCGCCAACGCCGCGATGCAGACCGCTGATTTCGTAGGATTCCCGGAAGCAAGGATACCTTTAGCGCAGGCGACTATTTATGTCGCGTGTGCCCCTAAAAGTAACGCGGCATATATGGCTATAGATAGCGCGATACAGGACGTGAACAACGAAGCGACACGCGAAGTTCCGGATGACCTTAAAGGAACCGGCTATTCCGGCGCGGAAAAACTCGGGCATGGGAAAGGTTATAAATACGCCCATGATTACGAGGATCATTATGTCGAACAGGAGTATATGCCGAACAAAAAGAAATACTATGTTCCGACGAATATGGGATATGAGAAGAAAATTAAAGAGTGGTTAAGCCAGCTGAACAAAGAGGGTATGTGAGAAAATATAAAGCCGTAGCCCTTATCTCCGGAGGGCTTGATAGTCTTCTTGCCGCGAGGGTTGTTCAAGACGAAGGGATAGAGATCCTGTCGGTATGTTTTTTAATGTCGTTCGCGTCCAAGGACATACGGACGTTTTGTGGGAATGTCCTTGAAAGCGCCGTGGCGGCGTCTCTCCCGGAAGTGCGTATGGTGGATATCGGTGAGGATTTTCTTAAAGTCCTCAGCTCCCCGAAACACGGGTACGGTTCTCAGATAAATCCATGTATCGATTGTAAGATCCTTATGCTGAAAAAAGCACGTGAGATAATGCTTGCCGAAAAAGCTGATTTTATAGTAACGGGCGAAGTTCTTGAGGAAAGGCCTATGTCGCAGAGACGTGACGCGCTTTTGATGATACAGAAAGAATCTGGTGTTGGGGACAGACTTCTTCGTCCGCTTTCCGCGCAGCTTTTGGATGAGACTTTAGCGGAGAAAGAAGGAATGATAAGTCGGAGCCGGCTTTTGAGTATTCACGGACGTTCACGGAATGCTCAATTCGCCTTGGCGGATAAATTGGGGATAACTAGATATTTTAAGCCGGCCGGGGGATGTCTTCTGACCGATCCGTGTTTTTCCATGCGTATACGTGATCTTCTGAAAAATGAAAAACTTTTAATGGAGGATGTTGAGCTGTTAAGATACGGTCGTCATTTCAGACTGGACGAAAAAACGAAAGCCGTGGTGGGAAGGGATGACGGCGAGAATACGGCGCTATGTTCCATTCAGTCTAAAGATGACGTAATGTTAAGGTTGGCCAATGATGTGCCCGGACCGTATGTTCTTTTAAGAGGGGACATAAAAGATAATAATATTATAAAAGCCGCGCAATTATGCGTATTACACTCAAAAAGAAGAAAATCAGTTTCCGCGGATGTGGAATGGTGGGTAGGTGCCGGCGGGGAAAAAGAAGATGTGACTATTTCAATGGAAAATGTTAAACTGGACATCGAAAAGATGAGGATATAGGCTGGTTTTTAGTAAACAACGATCAAATTTTAAGGAGGAGCAATGGAAGAGAAAGTCAAAACCGTGATAAGGGAAAAGATCCGTCCTATCTTACAGAGAGACGGCGGGGATATAGAGTTTTTAGGCGTTAAAGATGGGATGGCGCAGGTCAGACTTCGTGGGGCCTGTGGGTGCTGTCCTATGAGCCAAATGACGCTTAAGGCCGTAGTTGAGCGTATAGTCAAAGAAGACGTTCCCGGGATCAAGGGTGTGGAAACCGTAAGTTAATGTCTTTGGGCTGTGGATAAGTATTTAAAAAAGAGTATATAAAGTAGGGTAAGCCAAATTATATTTGTTAAGGATATACAATTCGGGTATAATATATGCGGTTCGAAAACATCAGGGTTTTGAAAGATGCAGTTAGAAAGGAGATACTGAAGAGGTTACGGGAGCAGGACCTTTCGTCAAGGAATGAGAGGAGCCGTATTATTCAGGAAAAACTGCTTTCCAGCCCGGTGTTTGTATCTAGCAATACGATAATGACTTACGTGTCGTTGCCGCAAGAGGTTGACACATGTGGGATAAATAGAGCGGCGTTGGAAGCGGGTAAGCGGGTAGTAGTTCCATACATCGATGAGAAGAACGAAGTGATCATAGCGTCAGAGATAAAGTCGATGGATGAGCTGGTTAAAGGTCCTTATGGGATATATGTGCCTAAGGACGGGTTGAAAAAGAAGATACCATTGAAGGAGATAGATTTGATAGTTGTTCCCGGTATAGCGTATGACAGATCGAATGGGCGTCTGGGACGCGGTAAGGGGTATTACGACAAATTCCTTTCAAACATGGAGTTGTCTTCTGCCAGGACAATAGGCCTGGCGTTCAGCTTTCAGCTTGTGGATAACCTGCCTGTAGATCAGAATGATCGTCCCGTTTCTCTTGTAATCACAGATTAGTATTTTAATGCCGGATGGTTTGAACCAGCGGATATTTTGTCCGTGGGTTAAGTGGTTTTGATCGGGTTCGGCAAACGTTCAGGACATTCAATGTAGAATGCCCTGTTGAAAATAAAGGAGGTAAAAATGGGAAATATAAGTATCGCTCACATTGGTCTGGCTTTTATCGGCGGATTATTTCTTTTTGTGCTTGGCTATGTACTTCGTAAATACACTGCCAAGATGAAAATAAAGAAAGCTGAGGACAAGGCTAAGACCATCATTACGCAGTCTAAGATCGAAGCCGAAAAAAGGAAAAGGGAAGCGGCTCTGGAAGCTAAGGATCTGCTTCTTAAAATGAGGACGGAGTTTGAAGATGAATCCAAGGAAAGACGTAAAGAGCTTCTTGGCATGGAAAAACGTCTTATGCAGAAAGAAGAGAACCTGGATAAAAAAGTGGAGTTGATCGAACAGAAAGAGAAGGATCTTAGAAGGGAAGAAGGGAACATCGTAAGAAAGAAAGAAGATGTGGACAGGCAGAAGACGGATCTTGACCGTCTGGTGCAAGAAGAAAAGGTCAAGCTTGAGCAGATCTCGGGCATAAGCAGGGATCAGGCGAAAGGCATGCTTGTAAAAAGTATGGAGGAAGAGGCCCGAACCGAAGCCGCGCTTACGATCAAGCGTATTCAAGAAGAAACGAAAGAGAAAGCCGACAAAGAAGCTCGTAAGATAGTGGGACTTGCGATACAAAAATGTGCTGTGGATCATACGGTAGATACAACGGTCAGTGTTGTGAATCTTCCCTCGGAAGAGATGAAAGGGAGAATTATAGGTCGTGAAGGACGTAATATTCGCGCTCTTGAAATGGCCACGGGGGTAGATATCATTATCGATGATACGCCGGAGGCTGTTATCATATCCGGGTTCGATAAATATCGCCGTGAAATAGCCAAACAGGCACTTGAAAGTTTGATAGAGGATGGAAGGATACATCCGGGGCGTATCGAGGAAGTTGTGGCGAAAGTGAAAAAAGAGATCGAGGCGTCGATCAAGGAAGAAGGGGAAAACACTCTTCTTGATCTTGGGATACACGGTGTTCATGCCGAGATAGTTAAACTTCTCGGGAAACTGAGATACCGTACAAGTTACGGGCAGAACGTTCTTCAGCATTCTAAGGAAGCGGCTATTTTAATGGGAGCCATGGCAGGAGAGCTCAGGCTTGATATAAAGATGGCGAAACGTATCGGGCTGCTGCACGATATCGGTAAAGCCGTTTCACATGAGATGGAAGGTACTCACGCGAAACTCGGCGCGGAACTGGCTAAAAAGTTCGGAGAACCGGAGATAGTGGTGCACGCGATAGAAGCCCATCACGGTGATGTTGAACCGAAGACACTTTTGGCCGTTCTTGTTCAGGCGGCAGACGCGATAAGTGCTAGCCGTCCGGGCGCGAGGAAAGAGACGATCGAGGCCTATATCCAGAGGCTTGAGAATCTCGAGAAGATCGCCAATTCATTCGAAGGGATCGAAAAGACTTACGCTATACAGGCCGGCCGTGAAATAAGAATAATGGTCAAGCCCGAGAAGATAGACGACGCAAGGGCTGCTGTTATGGCGCTTGAGATAAGAAAAAAGATAGAATCCGAATTGCAGTATCCCGGACAGATCAAGGTCATGGTTGTGCGGGAAACGCGTATTATAGAATATGCCAAATAGCATGTGTGTGCCGGCGGAGTGCTCTTAACGGCACTTCGCCCCGCATGCCGGAGGTATGACGGAATTTTTCATGAAGATATTATTTCTTGGTGACATAGTCGGAAGTCCCGGCCGGGACGTGATACATAATAAACTCGCCGCGTACAAAAAAGAGGAATCGATCGATTTTGTTATCGCCAATGGCGAGAACTCCGCCGGTGGAAGCGGGATTACGCCCGTTATAACCGAAGAACTTTTGTCATACGGGGTGGACGTTATAACATCGGGCGATCATATCTGGAAAAAGAAAGAGATATACGATGTTTTGAAAGTATCCAGACGCATCGTGCGGCCGCTTAATTATCCGAAGGGTGTTATAGGGAACGGTTATACGATAGTTGAATCCGCTAATGGAAAAAAAGTCGGTGTTATTAATCTCCTCGGCAGGGTATTCCTCGAGCCGATGGATTGTCCGTTCACCCGTGTAAAAGAAATCATTGAAGACGTAAAAAAAGAGACGCGCATAATAATCGTGGATTTCCACGCTGAGGCGACCAGCGAAAAAGTAGCTATGGGATGGTTTCTTGACGGCCATGTCAGTGGGGTTTTTGGGACACATACGCATATCCAGACCGCAGATGAGAAGATCTTGCCTAACGGTACGGCTTATCTCACGGATGCAGGAATGACCGGGCCGTATGATTCTGTGATAGGGCGACAGAAAGAACAGATCATAGAAATGTTCCTTACGCAACTTCCTGTTCGTTTTGAAATGGCGTCGAGAGAAGTCGAGATGCACGGTGTGCTTGTGGAAGTGAATAATGACACCGGCCGTGCGAAGAATATAAAACGTGTTCAGATAAAAAATGACTGACACTCTTTTTGATGAAAAGAAAAAAATATATACCGTGACGGAATTGACACGGGATATAAAATCTGTCTTTGAAAGTGCGTTCCCGGCGGTATGGTTGGAAGGAGAGGTTTCTAATCTTCATTTGCAGCATTCGTCGGGGCACCAGTATTTTTCCCTTAAAGATGAGAATAGCATAATTAAATGTGTTTTTTTCAGGAATTCCAACGCGAAAGTGAAATTTCAGCTGGAAGACGGTATGCACATACTGTGTTTCGGCCGGATAAGTGTTTATGAGAAGCAGGGCCAGTACCAGTTGTATGTTGAGACCGCGGAGGTGCAGGGAAAAGGGGCGTTGCAGGTAGCGTTCGAACAGCTTAAATTAAAGCTTTACAAAGAAGGGTTGTTCGATGAAAGGCATAAAAGGCCTATCCCTCTTTTACCGGTTCGTATCGGGGTGGTAACATCTCCAACCGGAGCCGCTGTCAGGGATATCATAAAAGTCGCGTGTAAACGATTCTCGAACGTTGAGATAACGATATGTCCGGTCAAGGTCCAGGGGCCTGGCGCAAAAGAGGATATCGCGATGGCGATATTGGCGCTTAATGAGTACAACGAGTATCTTGAAGAGAACGGTTCTTTGGAACATAAAATAGATGTGATGATAGTTGGGCGCGGCGGAGGGAGTGTCGAGGACCTATGGGCTTTTAACGAGGAGGTCGTGGCTAGAGCTATATTCGATTCCACGATACCTGTTATAAGCGCGGTCGGGCATGAGATAGATTTTACGATATCTGATTTCGTGGCGGATGTGCGCGCGGCGACTCCGTCGGCGGCCGCGGAACTTGTTATTCCGGAAAAAGAAGTGCTTTTGGATAGGATAGACGTTTCGCGTGAACGGCTTAACGTGGCGTTGCGCACTATGTTGGAAAATCTGAAAGAAAAGGTGGAGTCTCTCGCGGATAGTTATGTCCTCCGAGAACCGATTAATGTTATCACGCAGTTCTCTCAGGAGATAGACGATCTTGAAAAAAGACTTAACGTTTTTGCCGGGCATTCTCTTGATATGGCCGGTAGTCGCTTTATGAGGTCGGCGGAAAAGCTTGAGATGCTGAACCCTTTGGCCGTACTAAGACGGGGATACAGTATAACTTTTAAAGACGGTTGTCCCGTTAGAGACACCGGTATGTTGCGCGTGGGCGACAGTATTTTAACTAGATTCGGCGGCGGCGAAGCGGAAAGCCGTATAGAAAAAATTTCCGCTACGGGTACGGACAAAAAGGAATAAAGCCGGGGTGATATATGAAAGATATGGATTTTGAGAAGGCGCTTGAGAAACTTGAAAAGACAGTGGAAGAACTTGAGAGCGGAGAAGTATCTCTCGATATGTCGCTTAAAAAATATGAAGAGGGAATAAAACTTGTCAGGCTTTGCCAGAAAAAGCTCAATGAGGCTAAACAGCGTGTCGAGCTTTTAATGAAGGACGAAAAAGGACGTTTTTCCAAGATGGATTTTGAAGACGAGGAAAAATAACATAAGCGTATGGATAAATTGTTAGATAATATAACATCTCCCGGAGATCTGAAGAAGTTAAGTCCGGAACAGCTTAGCCAGCTGGCTATGGAAGTGCGCGAACGAATAATTTACACTACCGCGCAAAAAGGCGGCCATTTGGCGGCGAGTCTTGGTGTGGTAGAGCTCGCGATAGCTTTGCATTACTGCCTGGACAGCCCGAAGGACAAAATAATATGGGATGTGGGACATCAGGCGTATGCGCATAAGATACTTACGGGCAGGAATAAAAATTTTGATACGTTGCGTGAAATGGGCGGTTTGAGCGGTTTTCCCAATAAGAACGAAAGTGAACACGATCCTTTTACTTCCGGGCATAGCGCTACTTCAATATCAAGCGCGCTGGGCATGGCCAAAGCCCGTGATCTTAAAGGGGAAACATATCGCGTTGTCGCCGTTATCGGTGACGCGTCGCTTTCTACGGGTCTTGCCTTCGAAGGGCTTAATCATGCGGGACATATGCGGACAAACCTGACTGTAGTGCTTAACGATAATACCCACGCTATATCCAGGCCGGTCGGCGCGATGAGCAAATATCTTACAAAAGTTCTGACGAATCCGTTGTATAACAAAGTGAGGGACGAAGCCGAGAAAGTCGTAAAAAATATCCCAAGGATCGGTCAAACTACGTTCGATGCGATAAAAAAATTCCAGGAGGGATTAAAGAACCTTCTTGTGCCGGGTATTCTTTTTGAGGAACTGGGTTTCAGATACATCGGTCCTATAGACGGACATGATTTTGACCAGCTCTTAAAGATCTTTAAGAATACTGCCGCGTTCAAGGAGCCGGTCATTATTCATGTTATAACGAAAAAAGGAAAAGGATATAAATATGCCGAGGATGACCCCACGTCATATCACGGGGTTTTTCCGTTTGACGTTGAAACCGGTGCCGAGGTTCCGCGCGGTACAAGTAAACCTTTTACGTGGCATTTTGGTAAAAAAATGTTGAGTTTGGCGGAAAAAGATAAAAAAATACTGGCGATAACGGCTGCAATGAAAGATGGTGTCGGGCTTGCCGAATTCGCGGAAAAGTTACCGAATCAGTTTTTCGACGTTGGGATAAACGAACCGCATGCCGTTACTTTTGCCGCGGGGCTCGCGAGAGGCGGATTCAAACCGGTCATTGCGGTATATTCAACGTTTCTTCAGAGATCGTACGATCAGATAATACACGACGTGTCTTTGCAGGATCTGCCTGTGATATTTTGTGTTGATAGAGCCGGACTTGTCGGGAAGGACGGTCCAACGCATCATGGGATGTTCGATATTGCGTACTTCCGGCATGTGCCGCATTTTGTTATAATGGCACCTAAGGATGGAGTTGAACTTGAGATGATGCTTGAAAAGGCTGTTCAGCTCGGGAAACCTGTGGCAATAAGGTATCCGCGTGATTACGCGAAACAGAGAGTCGGTTTAACGGCCGCTTCATCTATAGAGTTGGGAAAGAGCGAGATTCTGCGCGACGGGAATGCGGTCACGATGGTCGCCGTCGGCAGTATGGTGAATACGGCACTTGATACCGCTGAGGTACTTTATCGTCAGGGAATACATGCCGCGGTTATAAACGCAAGGTTTATAAAACCGCTTGATTCTGATATGATAATAAAAGCGGCGCAGCGTTCGGGAAAGATAGTTACGATGGAAGAAGGCGTGGTGAACGGCGGGTTTGGCGGCGCGGTGTTGGAAGCGCTTTCACGCGAAAATATCAAGAATGTCAGGGTTAGATGTCTGGGGCTTCCGGACGAGTTTATTGAACACGGCGCTAGGGAAGAACTGTTCAGAAAATATCACCTTACGCCGGATGAGATAGCTATGACGATAAAGGCGGAGTTGTTTTAAATGACAAAAAAAACAGTCAGGATCATAAGTGATAAATGTAAGGGATGTATGCTCTGTGCGGAGTTCTGCCCTAATAAAGCCATAGTGTTATCGCAGGCGATCAATCCAAAGGGCAACCGGTATGTGATACTGGAATTCCCCGATAAATGCACCGGCTGTGGGATGTGTGCCGTTATGTGCCCCGATTGCGCGATAGAGATAGTATCCGGGAACTAGTTGATTCGAGAGTGAAACATATGAAAAAGAAATATTTATGTACAGGGAATGAGGCATGTGGCGAAGGAGCTATGCGTGCCGGGTGCAGATTTTATGCCGGGTATCCGATCACGCCGCAGAACGAGCTTACTGCGTATATGTCGGTTCGCATGGATGAGGTAGGAGGAACATTTATTCAAGCGGAAAGCGAAGTCTCAGCAATAAACATGGTTTTTGGAGCGTCAGTGGCCGGGGCAAGAGCGATGACAAGTTCGTCAAGCCCGGGAATAAGCTTAAAACAGGAAGGGATATCGTATATCGCGGCATGTGAATTGCCGGTGGTCATCGTAAACGTGATGCGTGGCGGTCCGGGACTCGGGAACATAATGGCGAGCCAGGCGGATTATTTCCAGGCCACAAAAGGTGGAGGTCACGGTGATTATCATTTGATAGTTCTCGCGCCGGCGAGTGTTCAGGAAATGTTCGATTTTACGTACGAAGCGTTCGCTTTAGCCGATAAGTACCGAAATCCTGTAATGATATTGGCTGACGGGACTTTGGGCCAGATGATGGAGCCGCTTGAATTTGAAGAGAATATCCCGTTTTCTAAAGGTGTTTCGAAACCATGGGCTTTGACCGGGGCGAAAGGGCGGTCCGCGCAGCATGTGAAGAGCCTTATACTTGGTGGGAAAGATGAAACTTTGGAAGAACATAATCTGCATTTGCAGGAGAAGTATAGAAAGATCATTGAGAACGAAGTAAGAATAGAGACGGAAAATGTCGGCGGCGCTGAAATAATTTTGGTAGCTTATGGAGCGATGAGTCGTATCGGGTATTCGTGTGTCGAAGCCATGCGGGAGAAGGGGAAAAAAGTCGGGATGATGATCCCGAAAACATTGTGGCCATTCCCGTATGATGAGATCAGGGGGATAGCCGAAAAAAACAAGCATGTTAAGTTTCTTGTTGTAGAAATGAGCTCGGGGCAGATGGTTGAGGACGTGCGGTTAGCGGTACAAGATGATAAACGGGTGTTTTTTTATGGCAGGATGGGCGGCGGGATACCGACCGAGGACGCGATAGCTCGAGAGATCTTAAAGATCGCTAAGTAGCGAACAGTGGGAAATATATGAAAAAGATAGTGACAAGACCAGATTCTATGAAAGACGCCGATATGCATTATTGTGCCGGGTGCGGGCACGGGATAATTCACAGATTGGTGTGTGAGGTCATAGACGAACTGAAGATAAAAGAGACGACGGTCGCTGTCGCGCCGGTAGGTTGTGCGGTGCTTGCGTATGATTATTGGGGGTTTGACACCACTGAGGCGGCGCATGGCAGAACTCCGTCCGTGGCTACAGGTATAAAAAGAGTTCTTCCTGACAGACTGGTGTTTACTTATCAGGGGGACGGGGATCTGGCTGCGATAGGGACGGCCGAGATAATACACGCCGGGAACCGTGGAGAGAATATTTCGGTTATATTCGTCAATAACGGGGTTTACGGTATGACCGGCGGGCAGATGGCCCCGACCACGCTTTTAGGCCAATCGACGATGACCACGCCGGGGCATAGAAAGGCCTCCCGCGACGGTTTCCCTATAAAAATAACCGAGATGATGGCGGTTCTGCCGGGTGTGGTCTATCTTGAAAGAACGACGGTGACGTCTCCTAAGGAAGTAATGAAAACAAAAAAAGCCATAAGAAAAATTTTTGATATACAGTTGGCTAAAAAAGGTTTTTCGATGGTCGAGGTCCTTTCCCCGTGCCCTACGTACTGGGGAATGTCTCCGATAGAGTCTATGAAAAGGATAGAGAACGAAGTTATAAAAGAATATCCGCTGGGGATAATAAAAGATACTGCCGCGATGTAGAACGCGGGATGAAAGATGATATGAAAAAGATAGATGAATCGGTTATATGCGCGGGTTTTGGCGGACAGGGCGTTATGGTGCTCGGTAAATATATCGCCAACGTTGGAATGGAACGCGGGCTTAACGTCACGTGGCTACCGGCCTATGGCATAGAAGTAAGGGGAGGTACGGCGCATTCCATGGTGCGTATCAGCTCCTCTAAAATTGGAAGCCCGATCCCTGAAAAGCCCACGGTTGCGATCATAATGAATACCCAGTCTTTGCAGAAGTTTGAGGGAGTGGTAAAGGAAGACGGTCTTATAATATTGAATTCATCAATGTGCGATAAGAGTTCAGATCGGAAAGATATCGACATCGTTTCAGCGCCTCTTACGGAGGATGCGATAAAACTCGGTAACGTCAGAGTGGCAAATATGATCGCCGCCGGTATATTCGCCGCGCGTAGAGGTGTTTTCAGCAGGGAAGATATGATAAAGGTTATTGAACAGATGGCGGGGTATAAGAAAGAGATAGTTCAGATAAATATTAAAGCCGTTGAGATCGGTATGATGATCGGCGCTAAATGTAAGTAGAAAGGTGATATATGACTACAGTCCGTTTTGCTCCCAGTCCCACGGGATTTCTGCATTTGGGAAGCGCGCGTACGGCGCTTTTTAACTGGCTTTATGCCAGACATACGGGAGGGAAATTCATACTTCGTATAGAGGATACTGATCTTGTGAGATCGGACGCTAAGTTTTTAGCCGAGATCCTTGCCGATCTTAAGTGGATGGGGCTAGAATGGGACGCCGAACCGATATTCCAGACGCATCGTTTTGAAGTATATCGCAAAGAGGCCGAAAAGTTGCTGAACGAAGGGAAGGCTTATCGCGAAGGGGAAGCTATCATATTTAGGGTCGAAAAAGGTAAAACCATCGAGCTTGACGATCTTATTCACGGGAAGATAATATTTAATACCGACGAGATAAAAGATCAGGTGATGATCAAATCCGATGGTTCTCCGGCGTACAATTTTTCATGCGTTGTGGATGATATGTTTCAGGGGATAACGCATATAATAAGGGGTGACGATCATGTCTCGAACACCCCGAAACAGGTGCTTTTTTATCATGCGTTCGGAAAAACTCTTCCGAGTTTTTGTCATATACCGCTTGTTATGGGTGCGGACGGGGCAAAGTTGTCAAAACGCCACGGCGCCGTGGCGGTAGAGGAATATAAAAAAGAGGGGATACTTCCGGAAGCCCTCGCGAACTATCTGATACTTTTGGGATGGTCACCTGGAGGGGATCGGGAGATCATATCGCTTGAAGAGGCGGCTAAAATTTTTGATTTAAAAGATATGAACGGTGTTCAGGTAAGATTCGATACCGAAAAGCTGAAATGGATGAACAGCGAATATATAAAAACATATGATATAAATAAATTACTTCCTTTAATAAAGGAACATTTGATCTTTGCAGGGCTTGATCCGGAAAAACTTACGGAAGACAGGTTAAAAATGCTTATCGATATATATCGTGTCAGGATACGGACCTTGAATGAGTTTCCTAAACTTACAGAGTGTTTTTTTACTGACAGTTATTCTATTGAAGAAGACGGCATGAAAAAATACCTTTCATCGGCAGATAACAAGGCGAATATAAAAGAGTTCGCTGAAAAGCTCGCCGGCGAATCAGATTTTTCTAAAGAGAATATCGAAAAAATATGCAGGGAAATATCGGCGGCGAGGAATCTTAAGGCCGCCCAGATAATACACCCGACAAGGATGGCTATAAGCGGCAAGACAAAAGGCGCTGGCTTGTTCGAGATGATGGAGCTTTTAGGTAAGGATCTGGTCATAAAACGTTTATTAAAATCAGCGGAATAGTAATAGGGGTATTAAAAGAATTTTATGGAAAAAGAAAAATTAAAAGCAATAACGAACTTTGTTCGTGAAATTATTGACAGTGATCTAAAAACCAATAAATATGACGGCCGCATAAATACGCGGTTCCCGCCCGAACCTAACGGATATTTGCATATCGGCCACGCGAAATCCATCTGTCTTAATTTTGGGATAGCGCGCGATTACAAAGGGTTGTGCAATCTGCGTATGGACGATACGAATCCCGCTAAGGAAGAGGACGAATATGTCCAGTCAATAAAAGAGGACGTTAAATGGCTTGGTTTTACATGGGATGACCGATTGTATTATGCCTCCGATTATTTTGAGAAACTTTATGAATATGCCGTAGCGCTTGTTAAAAAAGGGAAGGCATATGTTTGCGATCTTACGGCTGACGAGATACGTGAATATAGAGGGACGCTTAAAGACCCAGGTAAAGAAAGTCCCAACAGGAACAGGCAGGTAGAGGAAAATTTGGATCTTTTTAGTCGTATGCGTGCCGGGGAATTCCCAGACGGATCAAAGGTTCTTAGGGCCAAAATTGACATGAACCATCCGAATGTAGTCATGCGGGATCCTGTTATGTACAGGATAAAAAGGGCCACACATCATCGTACCGGTGACAAATGGTGTATATATCCGATGTATGATTTTGCCCACTGTTGTTCTGATTCGATCGAAAGGATAACACATTCGATATGTACGCTTGAATTTGAAAATAACCGGCCTTTGTATGATTGGTTTTTGAACGAACTTGGGGTATATCATCCGCAGCAGATAGAATTCGCGCGTTTGAATCTCGGTCATACTATTTTAAGTAAAAGAAAACTGCTTCAGCTTGTTGAAGAAAAACATGTTACGGGATGGGATGATCCCAGGATGCCTACCATATCCGGTTTTAGGCGCCGAGGGTATACGCCCGAGTCTATCCGTTCTTTCTGCGATGTTATAGGTGTTGCTAAGATGAACAGTACGGTAGAAATTAATGTCCTTGAGAATTCGATACGTGAAGAACTGAATAAGACCGCACCGCGAATAATGGCAGTTCTGAGGCCGCTGAAAGTCGTTATAACGAATTATCCCGAAGATAAAGTTGAAGAGCTTGACGCCGTTAATAACCCAGAAGACCCGGCTATGGGGACTAGGAAAGTAACATTTTCACGGGAGCTTTACATCGAAAAGGATGATTTTAGGCTAGATCCTCCGAAGGGATTTTTTAGATTATTTCCAGGGAACGAAGTTCGTCTCAGGTACGGTTATTTTGTTAAATGCGTGGATGCAATTAAAGATCCGAAAACCGGAGAGGTTATAGAGGTGCATTGCACCTATGATCCGGCGACACGCGGAGGGGATTCCCCGGATGGACGAAAAGTGAAAGGTACCATACACTGGGTTTCTTTGAAGGGGGCTACGGAGGTGCAGGTCAATCTGTATGATCACCTTTTTACTAAGCGTGATCCTGAAGATGTTGACGAGGGAAAAGATTACAGGTCTAATCTTAATCCTGCCTCGCTTGAAGTTCTGGCGACAGTGTATGCAGAAAGGGAGATAAAGAAAGCGATATACGGAGCACGGTACCAGTTCGAACGACTAGGATATTTTTTTATTGATCCTAAATCGCAGAAGCATGATAAACTGGTCATAAATCGCATTGTGTCGTTGCGTGATACCTGGGCAAAGATCGAGAAAAAACGGTAATTCGTCCATCTTTCCAAATCTGAATAGATTTTCTTCTAAATTCCCAAGTTAGTATTTTAAAAAGTTGACTGCTCGCTTTTTATTGGGCATACTCAATACTGACGGGCAAGATACCTCGCCAATTAATCTGATTGAAGTTAAGTGATCATAAAAAAGGGGAGTGTTATGAAAAACTTATTAAAAAAATTTAGAGCCAGCAAAGTAACAAAAACACTTGTTCTGATGTTGAGCTTTAACGTTGCAGTTTTTGGCATTCCTTTTGATTCTGCGCATGCCATTGATCCGGCGAACCAGTCGGATTACAAAACTATCCCCCAAAGTATGTCTGGCGGGACTTCACAATTGGAAGTCGTCCGGCAAAACTCGATAAGTGAAATACAAGGCAAAGTTAACACGACTACAACCCACGATACGACATGGAAGAAAGAAACAATAAATGCCTCGACTGGAGTTAAAACAGTTTATATATACGCATCTGAGACTGACAAATCTAAAGGACGTTATTCTACGGTTATGACATATCGTGCCGATGGTACGTTAAGCGCGGAGACGGGATATGTATATAACACCTATAATGGGACTCTGACCAGAAAAACAGATTATGGATTGACATATGGTACGGACGGGAAAACGTTAACTGCTGCGTCAAAATATCAATACGATGAAAATGGGAAAACAAGTGTGTACGCAAAGATCACTTACAGCGCTACTAGCGGATACTCTAATATAAAGGTAACGGAATACAAATCTGGAACTTCTCTTGCAGAAAATTATTATGAATATAAACTCGACGGAACATTTGTGAAAAGGGATTATTATGTCTACGATGCAAACAATAAAGTGAATTGGAAAATGACAGATGCGGCGTCATCTGCTGCGTATTCGCTCTATGAATATGATGTAACGACTGGAAAAAATATAAGGGTGTATACCTTTAATAAATCAGATGGGGTGCGTACAAAAGAAACAGGATATCTCTGGTATACAAATACAACGACGGCAAAAACCTCCCAACTTACAGCGTACAGCATAACCTATAACACGGATGGTAGTACTATAAAAACGGCGGAGTATAGAACATACAGTGAAGGCGTGCTTGTTACAAAGATTGTGGATACTGCATCTACGAATCTAAGACAGGAATATCAATATACAGGTGGCGTACGTTTAACGCTTTACCGTACCTATACCTCGGGTGTACTTACGGCAGAAGCGGCATATACTTACGTGGCGTCGGTGAATAAGGATTTACAGACAAGGGTTTCATCATACAATAGTAGTGGGTGCATTTATAAAGAAACGTGCTATGAGTATTATGATACCGGTAAGACGAAAACGGTTATTAAAGATACGCGATCCAATGACGGGAAAATATTGTTGTCTCGATCGATCAGTAATTATAATACTGCCGGGACTATAGTTCTTAGCATTGAGGCATATGCATATACATCGGCAGGAGTTTTAAGCACTTATGCGTTCACACAAAATGATGAAGCCGGGAAGAAGATAACCACCACAAAATCATATTATTCAAACGGGAAATATGTTTATAAAGAGTATACTTACGTATATTGCAGCGGGACAAACATATTAAGTACGTTGACCACGGATTCAAAAAATTCCTCCGGAGTGATTTTATCAAGATCCATAGCTACATACGACAGCACCGGGAAGATAGTTCTTACTTCTGAGGTGTTTACGTATTCTTCTGGAGTATTAACTTCTCACGTTTTGACGAATTATGATACAACAGGGAAGACGGTGGTTTTTAGCCAAACAGAGGTATACAGTAATGGAATTATACAAAGCTCCGTTATCACTCGATTAGAATCAGCAGTAAAAGAGATTTATACCTATACAGCGGGAGTCCTGACAAGTATGACGCAGTATAACTTAGCCGGTACCGTTCTGCAACAAATGACTGTGTACTTACGAATAAACGGTTTAGATAAGGTTACAGATATAACATGTTATGATACAAATGGGAACGTTGTGGGAAAGACGGATTATGATTATTATGATTCGGCTGTAGCAAAAACACAAGCGACGTATGATTTTACCAATTTAACATATAGCTATGTATCGTATGCTGAAGATGGGACTATTCTCAAAAATGTTTCTAATGCCATAGCGCTTTCGGAATGGAACGCTACTAAGTCTGATATAAGCACATTGGGTTTTAACGGGTATTTGAAGAACGGTGAAGTCGGCTGGTATACAAATCAGTCTGGATATGTGAAACAATATATAAAAGTTTTAGCCGATGGTGTTTATCAGGTTAGTTTTCGCGCCGAAGGTGTGGCTTTGGATGGAGTATATCCTCTTATTTCGGTGAGTGTTGATGGGCTTGGGGTGGAGATAGCAAATGTTAATAGTTCAGAACCAGGGCTGTATACGGTAACATTAAATCTTGCAGAAGGAATACATTCTGTTGGGCTTGATTTTGTGAATGCCACTGCAAAACAGACAGATCCGTCAGGCGCGTCCGAATATTTATGGCGGAGTGTTACGATAGGAGACATTTCCATAGACAATACGGTGGCGGGGGCGATGCCTGTGATCCTATGCGAAGATTCGGAGTGGGAAGAATATGAGTCTGCTAAGGAGGAAGAAGTACTTGCAGAGGCAGAAGAGAATATCGTCGCTTCGAAAACGGACGCTACCGTGACTATAGTTGACGAGTCGGGAAATGTCATAGAGGGGGCTCAGGTGACGATTGAAGAAACAGAGTCGGATTTCGTATTTGGGACAAACTATATGTGGATAGAAAAATTTGATACTTTTGAGGAAAATTTAGAATACAACCTGGCCTTGATCGATGAAATAGCGGCTATATCCAATCAGGCTACGGTTCCGTTATTTTGGAGCTTTCTGGCGCCGCAAGCTGTTTTGGATGGAGATGGCAATGTACAAGATATCAGTTTATCCACGGATGCTATTGCTTCTTTAGATCTTCAGCTTGGATTATTAGCACAAAAGGGAATAACAGATATTAATGGTGCGACTCTGGTCTGGGAGAACAGTGATTTTATGCCGCAGACTTGGTTGGCTGGACTTTCTAATGAGCAGAAAAAAATGGCATTAAAATTATATATACAGAAAATTATAAAGATGTATTCAAATAAAACGGTAAGTACGATTAATATTGTAACTGGAGAATGGACAACATGTGATGTTTCCATCAATACGTGGGAAGTTGTGGGCGAACCATACTATTTAGATTGTTTTAGCGAATTATGGCCAGATGCAACAAAAGAAACGGTGATAAAGGAAATGTATGATTGGGCGGATGAGGCACGAGCCCAAACAGGGAACCCAAACATAAAACTTATGCTTAATGATTATATTTTTCTGGTGGATGGAAATTTACCCTGTTACGACTCATTGAAGAAGTTGGTTGATGCTGGTGTTAAATTTGATATTCTCGGGATACAGGCTCACCATTTGATTGATGGGATGGCCGGGTACGATGTCCCATATAATTTAAGTGAACTTAGTTCAATCTTGGATAGATATGCATCGCTGGGGAAAACTATGTATATAACAGAATTTGAGATGCCGAGTAATAATAATGAAATCGTAGGTTCTGTATGGAGAGGGACCAATTGGGATGAAACGACACGGTCCCAGTATGTTAAGGATTTTTATACTTTGCTGTTTTCTCATCCTGCAATTGCGGGTATTTCATATTGGGACATGGTAGATGTGGCGGGACAAGTGCAATATATCCCTTATTCTGGGCTGATCAACGCGGATCTGACTGTTAAAAAAACATACATGGATCTTAAAGATCTGATTAACAATCAATGGAAAACAAAAATCGAACAAGCTATTACTGATGAGAACGGACAATATTCGTTTAGAGGTTTTGGTGGTACCTATAAAATATCTGTGGAGGTTGGCAGTGGAAAGATGGTTTTTTACAAAGATTTGACTAGAGATCAGTTGAATGATTTGACACTTGTTGTATCAACCGTGCCGGCAGAGACACTATCTTGGATACCATCGAGCCCAAGTGTATATACTGAAGGTCAAGGTTTTTGGGTATCCGCGGCATATCAATTGGGTTTTGAAGGATATGCTTTG
The DNA here is from genome assembly GCA_035403965.1 of Candidatus Omnitrophota bacterium. Lineage (GTDB taxonomy): Bacteria > Omnitrophota > Gorgyraeia > Tantalellales > Tantalellaceae > DAONGE01. The sequence continues at coordinate 52,981 of DAONGE010000005.1, forward strand.
ACTGGCCCCGGAGAGGTTGGTGACTATTTTGCGGTATCAGCAGGGAATTATTGTATTACGGTCACTGCAAGTGGTAGCCCGGCATATGGTGAATACCCCGAGGTTTTGGTTAAAGTGGACGGTATCTATGTGAAATCGGCAGTAGTTCAAACAGTGTCTTTGGCCTCATTTACTAATATATCTGTTAATGTGGAATTGACGGAGGGTGTGCATGAAATTGCAGTTGAATTTATTAATGATGGCTATGATGCGTCGACAGGGAACGATAGAAATCTTTTAGTTAACAGCATAAAAATAGATCCTACTTCTACTATTGGACAGACAACTCCAGTTTTAAGTAATAAAGCGGCGTGGATTGCGGCAGAAGCGGCGCGAGAGACCGAAATAATCGAAGAAGCGGAAGCGACTATCGAGGCTACAAGGAAATCAGATGCGGTTATTACGGTCGTGGATGAATCGGGTAATGTGATTGAAGGAGCGACGGTTACGATCAATCAGACCAGCAGTGATTTTCTCTTTGGTGCGAATTTTGCGCTGGATGGGAGTAAAGACCTACAATATAACATTAACCTGCTGTTAACATATGAAGGTTTGTTCAACTATGTGACTATCGGCTGCTTTTGGGAAGAATTGGAGCCGACAGCGGATGTGCCTAATTGTGATTCTGCGAATTATAAATATTTCGAAATGCTTTTAGGCCTTGCTACGCAGATGGGAATGAAAATTAAAGCGTCGACTATTTTATGGGGCCAGGATGATCCAGGATTGCCGTCATGGGTATCGGCGCTTTCCGAGGCTGGTCAAATCGCGGCGATAGAAGAACATGTCCGTAAATTGGTTTCAACGTACAAAGAAAAGACTGTAACAACTTATGATCTGGAAGAGCTTAAGAAGGGTAATTGGGTCGAAAAATCCGTGACAGTGGAAATTGATGATTGGGAGGTTGTAAATGAACCTTTTCACTATACGGGTGAATATGATCTCCAGGATGTCTATGCGATAGCTAAAGAGGCAAATCCGGACGCCAACTTGATTATCAATGATTATAGCTGTTTTGAGGATGGAGCCGAAGAAGTATATGAAGGATATGAAGATGCGATAAATGATGGCGTCAGTTTTGACTCAATAGGATTACAGGCGCATCATTTGACCAATACTGCATTCCGGCTTTCTCAGCTTGAAACAGTCCTTGAAAAATATGCCGCACTAGGGAAGTCGTTGTATTTAACAGAGTTTGAAGCGGAAACTACGGGAGAGGCGGTTCAAGGTGCGACATGGCGCGGTACCTGGACAAACGAAATGCAGGCAAAATATATAGCGGATTTTTATAAGGTTATGTTCGCGAGCTCGGCGATCGCCGGTATAACTTATTGGGATATCATTGACAACGCGAGTTCAACATGGTGTCCGTACGGAGGGTTGCTTAATGAGGATCTCACTGCGAAAGCATCTTATACCGTGCTTAAGGATCTGATATTGAATCAATGGCGGACTAATATTGATAACGCAGTGACAAATTCGGCCGGGCAGTATGCATTCAGGGGCTTTACTGGGACATATGAAGTGACCGTTACGGTTAACGGAGTTTCTAAGACATATGCCTGTAATGTCGCTGACGGGGATGCAAATAATATGAAGTTGGTATTTTAACTGATATCGGAGCCGGATGGTGCGTTGCCTTCTGGTCTAGTTCAAGTCGTGGGGCGTGTAGGGGCGCCCCACGTTTTTTTAGTAATATGTAATATAACGAAAAAATACTTTTCAAAATGGGACCTTGTAGTATAATAAAAACGCTCGATTTTTGATAATCAGGTATATTTCGCTGGGAGATGGTGTAACGGTAACACTGATGACTCTGGATCATCCGTTCTTGGTTCGAATCCAAGTCTCCCAGCCATAAAAATCTTTGACAGAAATGTGACGTGGGATTTTTATGGGTTCGAAGGCGATGCCTTCGAACCTGAAACTTCCTCGGTTTTTCGTGAAAATGAATTTTCCCGAAAAACCTCGTCAGTTTCAGCTGGGAGTCTTGGGCTTCTCGCGCGCGTGGCGCGCTCGTCGTCCAAGTTTTCCAGCCAAAATATTTGACAGAGATCAAAATGGTATTTTGGTGAAAAGGGCTTCGCCCTTTTCTGTGCAAACTCGTCGATTTTTTGAAAGAATGAATTCTTTAAAAAGATCTCCTCGTTTGCACCTGGGAGCCTTGGGCTCCTCGCGCGCGTGGCGCGCTCGGTGTCCAAGTTTTTCAGCCAAAAAATCTTTGACAGAAATGTGACGTGGGATTTTTATGGGTTCGAAGGCGATGCCTTCGAACCTGAAACTTCCTCGGTTTTTCGTGAAAATGAATTTTCCCGAAAAACCTCGTCAGTTTCAGCTGTGAGCCTTGGGCAGCTCGCCTTCGGCTCGCTGTCCAAGTTTTTCAGCATAATATTTGGAAGAGATACAATATTATATTTTGATGTTTGTAGGCGTAACGGAGATGAAGTCCTCCGGCTTGTTGTAAGCGAACTGCCCTAAAGGGCTGATGACCTCTACCAATTGGGTAGAGGTTTTTTTATTTTAGGAGGTAAAATGGGAAAAATAATGAGTCTTTTTATCGGAGGAACTATTGGCACGTTTGCCAGATACTTTCTTTCCACATATATCCACTCTGTTGTAGGGGTTGGATTTCCGTACGGCACGTTTGTGGTTAATATTATAGGGTGTTTTATTATTGGGTTTATTGCCGCGTTTGCCGACAATAAAATCTTGTTTGATAGTAACCTTAGACTTCTTTTGATGGTGGGTTTCTGCGGGGCATTTACCACATTTTCAAGTTTTATTTTTGAGACTTCAGGACTTTTGCGGGAGGGAGAATCAGTAAAGGCCTTTTTGAACATAATAAGCAGTGTGACTGTCGGTTTTATTGTTTTCAGAATAGGTGCTGTCTTAGGTAAACTTATATAAAAAGGAGGCAATATGCAGATACCGTCGGAAGGGAAGCTATTACGAATATTTGTTGGTGAAGCGGATAAATATAAAGGACAGCCATTGTATCAGGCTATTGTGCGTCTTGCCAAAGAAAAAGGTATGGCAGGAGCGACAGTAATAAGGGGGATAATGGGTTTTGGGTGTAAAAGCCATATGCATATGGCCAAGTTGTTGGACATATCGACGGATCTACCGATGATTGTGGAAATAGTTGATGGGGAACAAAAAATCAATGATTTTATTCCATATGTTAATGAAATGGTGAAAGAAGGTTTAGTTACACTTGAAAAAGCCAACGTTATTATGTATCGGGCAGGATAGAGTGAGCTTGTTGTAATATAGTTTTTTAATGGTAAACTTCTATTTGATATGTTCCCTAAAAATACGGTTAAGGTCTTAATTATTTTTTTGTCGGTTATTGCCGCGGTGTTCTTCGCCCGGGTGATGGCTCAGCGTTTCTATGAAAACGGGATACTTAAAAAAATAATAACCCGCCTTGAGGCTGACTCACGCATCGCTGAAGTGCTTGTCACTGCGGCCAAATACGATCCGGCGATAAAAAAGACAACAACCACTATAAAATTCCTCGAATATGACGTCAATGGTAAGCCCATCGCCCCCAAGTATTTTACTTTTTCCGGTAATGTCATACAATTCCAGTCGCTGGTTATTCGTTTTAAGGATATACACGTCGAGTCCGGAGATAGCATGAAAGGGAAGAGCGCTTATTTATTCTGGAAAGCGTTCGTTCTTGATGGCAGGAACACACAGGAATACGAGATAACGAAATTATACGAAGTGCCGGACGGTTACCGCACGGATAAGATCATCAGTCCATTTGAGGAGGATCTCTGGAAAAAATTATGGGTTTACGCACTTGATCAAAAAGAATCCGACGCGATGGGAATAAAGAACGCGCAGATAGAGGCGCCAGGTACAAAATTTATTCCAGGTACGCTATATACGATAAGGATAGAGCATGACGGCGGGATAAGAATAGATACTCAGATCTTGCCGTTTATTTTGCGTGGCGAGAAAATACTCGAATAACCGGCGGTTTTTTACGCCATGAACTAAAGCCCCCAGTGTCCTTTTATTAGGATAGAACCTATAAAATCTCTTGCTATCCGGCTCTGAGGTATGTATAATTATTTGCACGTTATGTTAGGAATAACATGAAGTTGGATTTAAAAATATAATATTCAGGGTGTGCTAAGTTGGCGGCTCTGAAATTATGTATCCTAATAGAAAAGAAGGAAAAAAATATGTGGTACAGACTGATTATTATCGCGGTACTGGCTGTAGGGCTTGTGGGTTGTGCGACTACTTCCACCAGAAAGGGTAACGTGACGCTTCAGCAACTGGATGGTCGCGTGACCGAACTTGAGAAAAAGATTGACCAGAAAGATCAGCAGATACGCGAGGTCAAGGGAAATGAGGATATCTCCAGCGAAGAAATGAGCAGGGTCAAGGATGTTAATGTTTCGTCGGATAGCTATGACGAAGCTTCCTCTGGATCGGCTAAAATATCACCGAAAAATATCCAGAAGGCTCTTAAGAAGGCCGGGTACTATTCTGGTTCGGTTGATGGAAAGATCGGTCGGATGACCAAAAAAGCCGTAAAGGATTTTCAGGAAGCCAACGGGCTTACGGCTGACGGTGTTGTCGGGAAGAAAACTTGGTCGAAACTGAAAAGATATCTGGATTAATAGTTGTAAGGAAGTTTAAATATAATGCGGCATTGTTTGACGAAGATCGTCTGATAATGCCGCATGTTTTTTGAGTGACGTTTTTGTCGAGCGGACGATAATATGGGATCGCAGAAAAAAACTCCTACATTCACGATCAACAATATGCTGTTCCCAATACTTGTGATCGCGGCAAATATATTCGTGTTTTTTTATTTCAAGAACCATGTGGCTGATCCGAAACTTATTCAGCAATTCATACTTACCCCGGAAAATGTTTTCGCCAAAGGGCGGTGGTATTGTGTTATAACTTCCGGTTTTATACATAAGGATATGAGCCATCTTTTATTTAACGCGGTCGGGATCTTGATCTTCGGCAGTGTTGCGGAAAAACGGTTCGGTTTTTTTAAAACCCTATTTATCTATATAGGGGCGTTGGCCCTGTCGATGTTTTTCTCGACGTTCGTATATACGTTTATTATGCATAAAAATGTGGGGATAATCGGTGCGTCGGGGGCAGTCATGGGGCTTATGTCGTGTGCTATCCTGACGGACCCTTTTCTGATAACCTTTGAGACAATAATACCGCTTCCGCTTATGCTTAAAGGCTGGATGTTTTTTTATGCCGATATTCATGGTTTTCTGGGCGGTGAGACCGACAGGGTTAGCCATTTGGCTCATTTATTCGGTTTTTTGTCGATCGCCGTTATAATTTATTTTCTAAGTAAAAATGACAGGAAAATTCTGCTTACGGGGCTCATTGTAAATATACTGTCATTTTCCGCTTTTCTGGCGTTCAGCGAATATGTGGCGAAAAATGGGAATACCCCTGTTTTACAGGATATAAATATCCTTTTGAATCATATTAAGGCCAGATTGTCCAAAGGGGCGTAATGTCAGATAAAAGGAGGAGATATGAAAGCCGTTATTGTCATGTTGTTCAGTATTTTTTTTGCGGTAAATGTTTTTGGAGGAGATCTTGTAAAGCTTGACGAGTCTAATGTTAAAAAGTTTATAGAGGTATATCCGGAATATAAGGCACTTATGCTTAAGTATGGGGAGAACGCAAATCCTGCTAATGGTGCGGCCGTAGCTTTAAAATATAAGGCGGAAGTTGACGCTCTTTTACAGACTCACGGCTTGACGTTTGAGGAATTTCCGATAATAGCCAGTAAAATAGGATACGGACTTTCGGCGGCGGCTATTAAAGAGCAGGGTATGTCCCCCGAGGCTTTTGGGTTTAAAAATTATGTTACGGAAGATGAGATAAATGTTGTTCTTCAAAATAAAGATAAATTACAGGAGATTCTTGCCGAAGATGCGCCGGGAGAAGAATAAGATAAAATCATATAATATAAAACCGGGACCTATTGTAAATATTGCCCGGATCCGATGATATAGGGAATATTGTCTATATTGATCTTTTTCACACAGGATCTTTTCCTGGTCGGGACACGGGTGTCGGGATACGGGTAAATATGTTCGATCCACGTGTACTTATCGTAAAGTGCTTCTTTAATGAATTTTTGAACGAAAAAATCACCCTTGATATCTTTCAGATTGATCGTGTTTTGGCCTTCCATATTCGTGAATATCGGATCCGCGAGGTGTACGCCGTCTTCCGACATGACGAAGATATATACATCCCGGAAGTAAAATCGGCTTTGTTTGTTCCTAAAATCATTGAAACATTGTGTGCCTTTTGTTTTTGAATCCGCTATAGCCAAGTCTAGTGTATCAAGGATAAAGGCTTTTTCGGTGCGTATGTCATAAAGCCCCGTTCCGACAATATAGATTCGTCCAGAATGCGTATATGCTTTTTTAAAATATGAACTTTTCCATGAAGGGGTGGTTGCCCCGGGCTTTGTCCACATATAATGTGCCCAGGTGTGATCTCTGCCCGGGGATTGAAGATCTGCTATTATCCATTGCACGAATTTTTTACCGATCGCGTCAGTCAGACTTTTTTCATCGCGTCCCATCCGTGAGAGGTCTGAAGGGTCGACGTATCTTATTCCGTTTATGTCGAATACTTCAATATAAACGTCGCCGGAGAACCATTTGGAGTCTTTTTTATTGAATTCAAAAAAGGCCAGTTCGCCGTTTGCTTCTAGGAACTTTACAGCGTCGTTTACGAGCGATACGATCCTGACAGTTTCGGGATATTCGTATTCACGTTCGGGCTTTTCGTCGGCGAAAGACCCGAATGACACGCATGATAAAAATGGAAGTATAAAAAATAATATTTTAAATTTGGCCATAAAATCCCGCATTGATTTTAAACACGATAAGTATACAGCAAAATAGTGAAATTTTACAGGGGCTAAATTTAGAAGGATCATAAAGGTGTGAAATAAGTTGAAATGATGCCTAAAGACAAAAGCAACCCAAGAATAGTAGGAAAAGATTAAATGGTGCGCGGAGAAGCCGAAGGCTCCTCGCCTCGCGCGTGCAAGAGAGAAGGACTTTGGATAGGAAAAACTCGGGTAAAAAGAGAGTAGGTTTTTACTAGACAAAGGACTTCGAGCTTGCGGTTAGGCCGAAGGCCAAACAAAGCAAAGAGAGTAGGAAAAGATTAAATGGTGCGCGGAGAAGCCGAAGGCTCCTCGCCTCGCGCGTGCAAGAGAGAAGGACTTTGGATAGGAAAAACTCGGGTAAAAAGAGAGTAGGTTTTTACTAGACAAAGGACTTCGAGCTTGCGGTTAGGCCGAAGGCCAAACAAAGCAAAGAGAGTAGGAAAAGATTAAATGGTGCGCGAGGCGAGACTTGAACTCGCACAGGATTGCTCCCCCCAGCCCCTCAAACTGGTGCGTCTGCCGTTCCGCCACTCGCGCACTGTAATAGGCCCGAAATATCCGGGTCGAGGTTCATTTATTCTATTGCAGGAGAGCTTTTTCGTCAAGATATGATTACAAGAGAATTTATTGTAAAAGGTCCAAAGTGGAAAACAAATAAAATCTAGTTTACAACAAAATTATAGTATGCTATAATTTTGTTGTAAACTAGATTTATGTCGATTTGCGGGCTTATAGAGATAAAAGCTAGTATTTTAGGTGAATAAGGAGTTTGCTTCTGTGCGGATGAGAAGATCTATAAAATTAATTGGTGTTACATTGATCGCTGTATCACTTTTCGGATGCGCGACCGTGAGTCGTCGTGCCGTTCCTCTGGAGATGATGAGTAAGGCAAATGTTGAGGGGATGTGTGATATCAGGGCATTCAGTGGTAGTCCCAGCGAAGTCTTTAAGAATGATTATTTGGATTTATTAGAACAGACTGAAAAAAAATCCGGGTTCGCGTTTCTCTCGAAGCTTTTGTCCGAGACAAAGTTCGATGTTCTTGCTATTTCGGGAGGTGCGGCGAATGGCGCGTATGGGGCAGGGCTTCTTAACGGATGGACAAAACAGGGGACACGGCCAGAATTTAAGATAGTGACCGGTATAAGCACAGGGGCGATTATCGCCCCATTCGCTTTTCTTGGCAGTAAATATGACGGGAAACTCGAAGAGTTTTATACACGGTATTCAACGAAAGACGTGATCAGCCCTAAATTATCTAAGAACTCTTTGGCGAGTACGCGTCCGCTCCAACGTATTATCGCGAAGTATATCGATAAAGAAGTGTTATCTGAAATAGCCAATGAGTATCGAAAAGGTCGTCGGCTTTATATAGGTACGACCAATCTGGACGCGCAGCAGCTTGTGATATGGGATATGGGTAAGATAGCGGTAAAGGGGAACGACGAGGCATTAGATCTTTTTAGACGCGTTATTTTAGCGTCGGCATCTATCCCAATAGCTTTTCCTCCGGTCTATTTCAAGGTTGAGGTTGGCGGGGAAGAGTATGATGAAATGCATGTAGATGGGGGCGTGACAAAACAGGTGTTTTTTCTTTATGATGTTCTTATCGGGATGGACAAGGCGCTAAAAGCGAAACGGATCGATATGTCGAAAGTTAAATATAGCATTTATGTGATACGGAATGGTTACTCGGATCCGGTGTGGCAGGAAATCCGGGATGAGATATCGTCAATCGCGGAGCGTACTTTGGATACAATGACGAACGCGCAAAGCACGGGGGATCTGTATCAGCTGTATCTTTTTACAAGCGTCAGTAACGGGGATTTTAATCTGGCTTATATTCCTTCGACCAGTAAATGGCATTCTAAAGAATTGTTTGATAAAGAAGTGATGAAGAAACTTTTCGATCTCGGTTTCGCTCAGGCGGAAAAAGGGTATGCATGGCAAAAAGTCCCGCCGGGGTTTGATCCGGAGATAGCGAAAAAACAATGAAAAATTTGAAAATGGATAATTTTGTAAAAAAACATAAAATGTTGTTTATATGGATAGCGATAATTTTGTTTTATGCAGTTTCAACTGTGATAGCGTTCCGTGCTGTCGAATAGAAGTAAAAAGGGCATCCCGGGAGGGTAAATGAATATTACAGATGTTGCTCTGATGATAAAAGGGATCATAGAAGGGAATAATAGAGTGGAGATTTGTGGATTTAATGGAATCGATACTGTTCATTTGAATGAACTTACCTTTGCGGTGGATGATGAACATTTGGGAATGGCCGAAAAAAGTATGGCTGCGTGTGTTCTTACGAATAAGATCGTTAGAAAATCCACTAAACCCTTAATAAGGGTAGAAAATCCTAAGCTCGCATTTGTGATGTTGTACAACAAATTCAATCTACGAGAAGTTAAACCGGAATTTATACACCCAAAAGCCGTCGTTTCTTCTTCTGCCAGATTAGGAAAAAATGTTTGGATCGGGTCCGGAGCAGTAATTGAAGACGACGTGATAATAGGAGACAATACGGTCATTGAGAGTAATTCAGTCGTTAAATGCAAGGTTCAAATAGGTTTGAATTGTCATTTATATCCGAATGTGACTATTTATGAAAATGTTAAATTAGGTAAAAATGTGATACTTCATGCTGGAGCTGTAGTGGGGTCAGATGGATTTGGCTACGTTAAAGATGGAGGGGAAGTCTATAAATTCCCGCAGCAGGGGTCAGTTATTGTTGAAAATGATGTCGAAATAGGGGCGAACACAACGGTTGATAGAGGGGCTTTAAGCGATACGATAATTGGTGCAAAGACAAAAATAGACAATCTTTGTCAGATTGCACATAACGTTAAGATTGGGCGGAATGGTTTTATTGCCGCGCAGTGTGGTATATCCGGAAGCACTATTGTCGGGGACAATGTTATGATGGGGGGACAGTCGGGTATCGTTGACAACATCGTAGTGGGAGATAATGTTACGATAGCAGCTAAAAGCGCTGTTATCGGAGATATAAAAAGCAATAGCGTGGTTTGGGGAACGCCAGCCAGGCAGATAGCGCAAACAAAAAAACAGATGGCGGTTCTCTCGTGGGTTACAAAAAATTTTAAATCGCTTTCATATATTATGGGGAAGAAGACAGATCAATAAAGACGGCGGTTGATATGAAAGAAAAAATGACAGAGTCGAATAAAAACGGATCATTACGAGCGATGAAATATGCCCGTACGAAGATAGCCGTGATGAACGCTTTTATAGCACGTCTCAGGGAAAAAAGTTTTGACGATATCTCTATACAGGAGATATGCAGGGAGGCAGAGATATCCGAGGGGACTTTCTTTAACTATTTTCCCGCTAAGATCGACATAATATACTATTATTCCTTTATGATGTTTCTGAAGATCGAATGGTGCGCGTGTCAGGAGATCCCGGAAGGGAAATACCTCTCGCGTATAAATACGGCTTTTGAGAAATTGGCCGAGGAGATGAATAGCCCGAATATGTTGTATCAGCTGGTGGCGTTGATGATAACCCAGAAAAACCGTCCTTCTAAAATATCCATATCTTCTATAGAACGGGAGCTTGTTTTCCCGAATTGTAACGGTATAAACGATATGCCGCTTTTATTTATTGATGAGTTTCTTAATGAGCAATTAAACGAAGCGCTAGCCAATAAAGAACTTCCGAAGAATATTGAGATAGAGGATATGCAGATATCGTTGATATCGATATTAGGTGGTACATTGCTGGCCACGAAGTTCGGGAATATTATTAACATCAAATATCACTATATGCGCCAGCTTCATCTTTTTTGGAAGTCGCTGGGCATTACGGTAAAAAAGTAGAGGATGATGAAAGGATGAGAATAGTGCCGGATAAAAATATTAGCAGATCGTTGATAACGATAGTTTTGAGCGTGGTTTGTGTATTTACGGGAAATGTGCCTAACGCGATAAGCGCGGAAAATCCCGGCAAAATATCATGCGGAGAGAATCGGCTTATAACCATGTCGGATGGTATTAATCGTGTGCTGAAAGACGGCCGATTGATAAAGATAGAGATGTCGGATGAGGATATGTCGTTCGCGGATACGATCGTGGCTCTTTCTCCTCTTTTGCCGCATGTAAGAGCGAATATGTCACAGACATATAATAGATACGTGCCGGAAATGTTATTTGGTAGTCAAGCTGTCGCGATGGGTGAAAAAGAGCCGTTCGCCGGAGGGGTGTCTATATATCAGACGCTGTTTGATTTTGGGAAAAGCATATCGAATTACCGCGCCGCTACTGAAATATTGCATGCCAAAAAAGCGACTGTCGAAAGCGTTAAAAGGGCTGTGACGCTGGAATTTATCATGGCTTATCTGGATGTCCTTGAAAGCGAGAAGATGATAACGGTTGCCGAGAAAGAGACGGAAAGCATTACCGCGTATCTTAAAGATATGACAAGCATGTACGAACAGGGAGTGATAGTGGAGAACGATCTTTTGGCCGCAAAGGTGAAATTATCCGACGCGGAACAGAGGCTGATAGCGGTGCGCAATCACAGGGCTGTCGCGGCGGCAAAAATAAACACTTTACTCACATTGTCTCTTGTTGATGAAATAGCGGTCAGGGACATTAAGTCCGAGATCCCGGCTATTTCCGATATTAAAGATGCATGGCAAAACGCCGAGAAACTTCGTCCTGAGATAAAGTTCTATAACAGTCAGATAAAATCCTCAAACTTAAGGGAAAACGCCAAAGCTGTGCAGAATTTGCCGACGATCTTTACCGAGGGAGGATATTCATATGGGGAGAACAGATATATGGTTCATCAGCATACGACGTATTGGATGTTCGGGGCGAAGATGGACCTTTATGACGGAGGCTTATCGGTGGGCGATGTGTCTAAGGAGAGAGCGTTCCAAAGGCAGTTGTGTGAACAAAAGAACAAGTTGATAGACGATATGCGCTTCGAGATAAAGGCGAGTTATGTGGGATTGCAGGACGCTATTAAAAAAGTAGCCGTGACAAAGGACGCATTAGCGCAGTCCGAAGAGAATGTCCGCTTTTACCGGGTTAAATACAATAACGGCGCTGCCACTTCGACCGATGTTCTTGAAGCTATAGCGTTGCAAACTAAGGCGCAGGCGAATTATTATACCGCTGATTATGAAGCCAAACGTTATTATGCGAAACTAATGTACTCAACCGGGGCCGATATGGTCTCCTTTTACAATGAAACGGAGAAATGAAAATGGGTATAAAAAATAAAAAAATGTTCTATTCAATAGCTGGAAGTATTGTTGTTTTAGGCTTTATTGTTGTTATGCGCATTATCGGCGGAGGATGGGTTGAGACGGACGATGCCTTTGTGGAAGGAAGGATACATAGCATAGCGGCAAAGATCCCGGGAACGGTCAGATCCGTGAACGTGGAAGATAATCAGACGGTTAAAGCGGGGGACATACTGGTTGAGATAGATCCTGTGGATTTCGAATTGAGGGTCAAAGAGGCTAAAGCGAATTTGGATATACGGAAAACGGCGTTTGATCAGTCGGAGCGTGACAGGAATAGGGCAGACGCGCTGTTTAAAGACAATGTTTTGCCAAAAGAAAAGCATGAAAATATCCTTACGGCCTTTAATCTGGCGAAAGCGCAACTCGATGCTGCTGAGGCACAGCTTAAAATAGCCGAACGGAATCTGGAATATACAAAGATATGCGCGCCTGTCGACGGTCATGTGACAAAAAAATCCGTAGAGAAAGGTAATCAAATACAGCCGATGCAGCCTCTTATGGCGGTGGTGTCTAATGAGATGTGGGTTGTCGCGAATTTTAAGGAAACACAGTTAGCGAGAATGCGCCCCGGGCAAAAGGTGGAGATAGAAGTAGATGCGTATCCCGGGAAAGTTTTTAAAGGACATGTGGATAGCGTTCAGCGCGGGACCGGTTCTAAGTTCAGCATGTTCCCTCCGGAGAACGCCGCAGGCAATTTCGTTAAAGTGGTTCAGCGCATACCGGTGAAAATAGTTTTCGACGGACCAGTGGATGAAAAATGTCCGTTAAGTATCGGGATGTCGGTTATTCCAAAAGTAAAGGTACGTTAATGCAGGGACAAGAAGACGAAGATTCCCTCCATGCCGATTGGAAGCCCAGGCACAATCCATGGCTGGTATGTATGTCGGTTATGCTGCCGACTATCATGGAGGTTCTTGATACAACGATAACAAATGTGGCCTTGCCGCACATAGCGGGAAATATGGCCGTCAGTACACATGAGGCGACATGGGTGTTGACAAGTTATCTTGTGGCGAACGCTATTATTTTGCCCGCCGCGGCGTGGTTCAGCGGTTTTTTTGGCAGGAAGAATTTTTTGAATATATGTATCATTCTATTCACTATAGCTTCGTTGATGTGCGGAATAGCTAAAAGTCTTGGTTTCCTGCTTTTTGCCAGAGCCTGCCAGGGGTTCGGCGGAGGAGCTTTGATGCCTATATCCCAATCGGTCCTTCTGGAAAGTTTCCCTAAAGAAAAAAGAGGCATGGCTATGGCGGTTTTCGCTATAGGTGTCATTGTGGCGCCCATTGTGGGGCCTGTTGTAGGCGGATGGCTTACCGATAATTTTTCATGGCGGTGGGTGTTTTTTATAAATCTTCCCGTGGGGATAGCGGCTATTTTCTTTACCGGTCTATTTGTGGAGGATCCGCCGTATATAAAAAGAAAAAGCGCTATGATAGATTATGTCGGTTTCGCTCTGATGGCCATAGGGCTGGGGCTCCTTCAGGTGGTTCTGGACAAGGGGCAGGAAGTTGATTGGTTCGCCACGGCGTGGCTTGTTCGGGCTTCCATAATAGTAGTCGTTTCGCTGATAGCCTTTGTTCTATGGGAATTAAGGGTTGAACATCCGATAGTGAATTTCAGGATACTTAAAGACAGCAATTTTTCCGCGGGGCTTGTCGCCGCGATGATGATAGGTGTGACGATGTACGGTATAGCCACCATTCTACCGCTGTTTTATCAGACCCTTATGGGGTATCCGGCGTATTTAAGCGGGTTGACCTCGGCGCCTCTTGGGATAGGCGCGTTTGTCGCTTCTATTGTTGTCGGGGTTTTAAGTGCCCGTTTTGACGGAAGAATATTTTTTTGTGCCGGGCTAGCTACTTTGGCAATAGGCGCTTTTTGGCTGTCTGACCTGAATATGCAAATAGCTATGCAAACTAAGATACTGCCGATAATTGTGATCGGGGCCGGGTTAAGCATGTCTTTTGTACCGCTCGCGACGCTGACAGTAGGGCATCTTGAAAACAAGGACATGGGGAACGCTTCCGGCCTTTTTAATCTGATGCGTAATATCGGGGGAAGTATAGGGATAGCGATGACAACGACGATGTTGGCCCGTATGTCGCAGGTCCATCAGAATTTTATGGTCGGTCACGTGACCCCGTATGATCCGATGTATCAGCAAGCGGTTCAAGCTGTGGGGCAGACTACCGCAAATGGTCTTATTTATCAAACTTTAATGCAACAGTCTACACTTTTAGCATATATCTATACGTTAAGATGGTTTGGTGCGTTGGGTGTGATCTGTATTTTGCTAGCCATATTTTTCAAAAGGATTGAGCATAAATCCGGCGAAGTTATGATGCACTAACTTTATCATTGCTTTACTATATATCCATTTTATGCTAAAATAACACCATGGAAGAAGACAGGCGCAAGACAAAAAGGTATGCGATTGCGTATCCGATTGAAAATAGCCGGGAATCTTCGCTAAACCTGGTGGATGTTAGTCCTTTCGGCGTGGGGTTCAAATATCCCGGATTTATTGAAAAAGACCAAAACTTTAATCTGAAAATATTCCTGAAAAAGAAGATGTTTATAGTAAATGCCGTTGTAGTATATTCGAATCCTATTAGTGCCGGAGAATTCAGTATCGGTGCGAAATTTGAGAATACGCCGGAGGGTTTTATAGAAAATCTGGAGAGGGAAATAGAAGACATCGAACATTATCGCCGGGAATGCAGCCGTTATTACAATAAAAATTTCACATTCAAAGAGGCCTCGTTCGCTTATCTGAGAAATAAACTTCCGTCTGAAATAATCTGAGATATTCTGGTAGTTAACCGCGTAAAATCTTAAGAAGTTCTTCTTTTTTGTCGATCTTGTTTAAGCGCAATTCCTTTGGAATGATATTCTTAATTGTTTCCGTTTTGCGTTGGGAGGCGTTTGATTGAGTGTTTTCTTTAGCCGTGTTTTTTCTGCTGGATACTGTCATAACGGCCAAGTCGAACAGCCAAATGAGGAGCCCGGTCAATATAACTCCGCACACAGATACGATAAGTGTCATTCTCTGGGTGGATTCGACCTTATTGTAGAAATAGCGTTTTGTTTCGGTCAGTTCGTTCTCAAGAGCGACAACACGTTCTCCTGCGGACATTTCGGCGGTCTGGACAGGTGCAATGTGGTTGTTAGCTAGCCGGTAGTTTTCAACACGTGTTACAGGGCGTGCCGTTCTTTCGGAAGCGGGCACCTTGCTTTTAGGATCTCTCGGAGAAATAAGAGTGCCACGCTGCTTTTCAACCTTTGAATGTGTAGCCGCGAACACCTCGCCAGCCGATAATAAAAAAAAAGCCATCAGTATATATACAATAAATCTGTTTTTCATAGAAGCTTCCTTAAATTTTTTCAGTAATATTTTGATCGTGATAAGCAAATAAATAAACTGCTTCATTATACCACATAGACCGAACGATATGAATCGAATTTTAGAGGTTAGTGAGGCTTTTTATTTTATAAAATGCGTGTATACTGTTTAAGAGGTGATGACGATGTGCAATGCGATTTTGCTATTATCGTGTCCGGATAAGCGTGGGATAACCGCCACAGTTACGAATTTTGTTTACACGAATAACGGGAATATACTGCACGCTGAACAGCATAAAGACGAGGAAGTAAATATTTTTTTTATGCGTATCGAATGGTCGATGGACGGATTTGCCATACCCCGTGATAAATTAACCGAAAAGTTCCAGCCAATAGCGGATATGTTTGAGATGAAATGGAGCTTATATTTCACCGATTATATCCCGCGTATGGCGATATTTGTTTCAAAAAGACTGCATTGTCTGTATGATCTTTTGTTAAGGAACCGTGGAGGGCAGTTCAACTGTGATATCGCACTTATTATCAGCAACCACAGGGATGCGAAAAAAGTCGCGGATGAGTTCGGGGTCAGATTCCAGGAATTTATAGTGACAGCAGAGAATAAGATGGCCCAGGAAAAGAAGCAGATAGAACTTTTGATGCAGGAACATATAGACGTTGTAGTGTTGGCACGGTATCATCAGATATTTACAGAGCAGTTCGTTCGGGCTTTCGATAACAAGATTATAAACATTCACCATTCGTTTCTGCCCGCGTTTATCGGAAAGAATCCATACCATCAGGCCTATCAGAAAGGGGTAAAGCTTATAGGGGCTACAAGCCATTATGTTACCGAAAAACTGGATGAGGGGCCGATAATTGAACAGGATACTGCACGAATAAGTCACCGCGACGCTATAGAGGATCTCGTCCGCATGGGAGAGGATCTTGAAAAGGTAGTATTGGGCAGGGCGGTGGTGTGGCATTTGCAGCGCAAGGTATTGTCCTTCAACAATAAGACCGTAGTATTCGAATAAATTTTAAAAGTGTTAATTATCCTGTCTTCTGTGAATCCGAATATTATCTGTGGATAACTAATGTGACTGTTGCATAAGGTACTATAAAATAACATGTTATGCGATAACTGCGGTGTGTTATGTTTGGGGATAACCATTTGACAGAATAGGGATAATGGGTAGCAATAAAATCGTATATATTTTTGTACAAACTGACTTTCACAAAAAATAGGTTGACTAACATTGGGTATTTGTTTAAAATAATGTTGTTTTTCGCTCCAGTTAGGATATGCATACATCGCTTGTAACCATTTATATTTTTTGCGGTTCAGAAAAACAGTCAGGATCCAAGAGTTCGGCATAAAGTATGCTGAGTTTTTTTTGAATAAGTTAACAAACGAAAATACCTAACAAGGAGGGTATATCATGGAAAGTAAGAACTTCGGAAAAGCGAAAAAAACGACTGTGGCTCCCAAAGCTGTTGATAGCTGCTGCAGTAGCAGCAAATCCTCAAAGAAAAAGGTCGATTTTGAGCTTTTCGCTCCGGAAGCAAAGACAGTTGTTGTGACCGGTAGTTTCAGTTCATGGGATACAAAGGGTGTTGCCATGGCGAAGAATAAAAGCGGACTTTGGAAGACCAGCGTTGATCTTTGCGCCGGCAAACATGAATATAAGTTCGTCGTCGACGGCCAGTGGAGAATAGATCCGGCAAATAATAAGACCATAAACAACGGTTACGGTTCTGTAAATTCTCTTCTGGAAGTGATCGGTTAATGAGGATTGCCATATTTTCGTGGGAATCCGTGCACTCCGTGCATGTAGGGGGTATAGCGTTCCATGTGTCGGAACTGGCATGTGCTTTAGAACGGAAAGGACATGAGGTCCATCTGTTTACGCGCATGGGCAAGACCGATCAGGCTATGTACGAGCGCATACACGGGGTGCATTATCATCGTATACCTTATCCCTCAAATCCAGATTTTGTCGAAGAAGTGAATAATATGTGCCGGGCCTTTGTTGACGCTTTTTTTCAGACAGAGGATTATGTAGGGCAGTTCGACATTGTTCACGCCCATGACTGGCTTACCGCGAACGCGATGTCATGGATAAAAGAGGGGCGTGGCAGGAAATCGGTACTTACTATACATTCCACGGAATATGGAAGATGCGGGAATAATTTTTTTGACGGTCATTCCGAGAAAGTGAGCGGCATAGAGTGGCATGGAACTTACACGGCGGACAACGTAATAGCGGTTTCAAAACATCTTAAGAACGAGATAATGTGGATATATAACCTTCCTGATTGGAAGGTTAACGTGGTCTATAACGGGGTAAGTTATTGGAATTATGACGGATGGATAGACCCGGGAGCGGTGCGTAGGATGTATGACGTAGGGCCTTTGGACCCTATGATTCTTTTTGTGGGCAGGATGGTGTACCAGAAAGGGCCTGACCTTTTGGTCGAGGCTATACCGCATATTTTGAAATATTATGGTAACGCTAAATTTGTTTTTTGCGGTGACGGCGAAATGCGGTGGGATGTGGAGAATGCGGCGAAGCGTATCGGTGTCAGCCACGCCACCAGATTTCTGGGGCATCAAAGCGGTTGGAGATTGAAGGATCTTTTTAAATCATGCGATTGTGTTTGTGTCCCGAGCAGGAACGAACCTTTCGGTATTGTTATACTTGAAGCATGGAGTGCCGGTAAACCTGTAGTGGCAACGTCGATTGGTGGTCCATCGGAAATAATTTGGCACGAAGTGAACGGTTATCAGATAAACCCTGATCCGAATTCCTTGGCTTGGGGTATTGGAACATTGTTCACGGATTTCGATGACGCTAGACAAATGGGGCGGAACGGCAGAGTCGCCGTGGAAGCGGTATTTTCATGGGATGTTATCGCTGATGAGGTTTTGACTGTATATAACAGCTAATAAAAGGCGGGGTATAGTGGTTCGCAGATATCTTAAACGGGAAGGGAAGATGAGATATGGGTTCTGATCCCAGACCGTTCGTCGATAATTATGATCTGCCTTCGGGGCATGGACATACATATGTTACGCTTGTTGCTCGCGATCCACATTTCATGTATGCGTATTGGGAGATATCGTCGGGTTCTATATGTGACGTGAAAAGGAACATAGGAGAGGATGAGTTCAATCGGTCGACTTATGTCCTTAGAATGTATGACATAACCTTGGTGGATTTCAATGGCGGTAACGCGAATAATACTTTTGATATAGAAGTTGGCACCAGTGTGAATAACTGGTATATAAACCTTTGGTCCGATAATGCCACATATTGCGCTGAAATAGGTATCCGGACGTCTGACGGCCGGTTTTTCAGTATGGCAAGATCGAACGCAATGTCCACGCCGAGACTGCATTCGTCTAATCGCAATGAAGTTATGTGGATGGAGGTCGGCGGTGACGGCAAAACCGCTGTTGTACCCGATGGTCTCGGAGTATTATCAGATCAGCAGAAAAAGAAAAAGTTCGAAGAAGATATCAAACAAAGAAAGCTCACAGGTAAAAAATCCGTCAAGGTCAACGGAAGAAAACTTTTGGCGTCCGTGACGGAAGAAGACATAAAGGCTTATTACGCTAAGATATTCCCTGTATTGAAAAATGTTATATCGGCGAGAAGGAAAGGAAAGGTTCCTCGGTTAAAAAAGAAACATACCGCTGTAACCGGTCGCAGGTTGACGCTGGACGAATTGTTATTCAAAGGGATGACAAAAGATCAGTTTGTAAGGAGAGTCCTCCTTGGCGCGTCAGAAGAAACCGCTATGCCGGCCGGTGGAGCAAGTGAGTCGTTCGGCGGGGCCAGTGAACGGACTGAAAAACAGAGAAAGTTTTTCTTCATGCTCAATACGGAACTTATAGTTTACGGCCGGACTGAACCTGACGCTACAGTGCATTGGGGGGACAAGCCGGTGAAACTTAATCCGGACGGTACTTTTAGCATGAGGATGTCTCTGCCTGACGGGGAAATACCGCTCGATTTTGTGGCGGAATCTAACGATAAAGTGGAAAAAAGACGCATAGCGACAAAGGTCGAACGGTTCAAAACAAAATACGAGCCGTGAGACCGATGTGCCTAGATTAAGGTGAATACACCCATGGAAAAAGGTTATGTATGTCTGGTCTTGCATGCCCATCTGCCTTTTGTAAGGCATCCCGAAGAAGAATATTTTCTTGAAGAGAACTGGTTGTATGAAGCGATCACCGAAACATATATCCCTCTCCTTCGTATGATGGAACGGCTTACAGCCGATAACGTGCCTTTCAGACTCACGATGTCAATGACCCCTCCGCTTGTCAACATGCTCAGGGATGAGCTTCTGGTCAATAGGTACATCAGGCATATCAACAAACTTATAGTCCTCGCTGAAAAAGAGGTTGAGCGAACCGGATACGAGCCACATTATCACGGGTTGGCTCTTATGTATTATCGGCAGCTCAACGAGGTTAAAGAGATCTTTATCGCGAAATATAAAAAAGATATCGTTGCGGCGTTCAAACATTTTCAGGATAAGGGTTCACTCGAAATAATCGGTTCATGTGCGACTCACGGATTTTTACCGATACTTGGAGTGAATCCGAAAGTCGCCCGGGCGCAGATCATGGTGGGAGTTGAGAATTACACCAAAACATTCGGACGCGGACCGCGCGGTTTTTGGCTGCCGGAATGCGGATATTATCCCGGAGTTGACGAATTTCTCAAAGAGGCCGGTGTGAGGTATTTTTTTGTGGATTCACATGGTTTGCTTAATTCCGATCCGGCCCCGAGATACAGCGTATACGCGCCTTTATATTGTCCTTCCGGTGTTGCGGCTTTCGCTCGTGATTGGGAGTCGTCGAAGCAGGTGTGGAGCTCTAAAGAGGGATATCCCGGAGATCCGGACTACAGGGAGTATTACAGGGACATCGGTCATGAACTGGAATATGAATATATAAAACCATATATTCATCCTTCGGGGATAAGGGTTAATACAGGCCTTAAATACTGGCGAATAACAGGTAACACGGAATACAAAGAGGCGTATAATCCGGAATGGGCGCGCGAAAAAGCCGCTATACACGCCGGCAATTTTATGTTCTACAGGGAAAAACAGATCGAGCACCTTTCGGCGCACATGGACAGGAAGCCTGTGATCGTTGCGCCGTATGACGCGGAGTTATTCGGCCACTGGTGGTACGAAGGGCCGTTATGGATTGAGTATCTTATGCGGAAGGTCGCATATGACCAGAAGACATTTAAAATGTTCACGCCTTCCGAATATCTTGATGAGTACAAAGTTAACCAGATGGCCGTGCCTTCGACGTCAAGCTGGGGCTATAAGGGTTACGGAGAATTTTGGCTTGAGGGCTGTAACGATTGGATCTATCGTTATCTGCACAAAGCCGGCGAGAGAATGTGTGAACTTGCCGAGGAATATTCTAAAGATATAAAAGGAACAAAACAAACGATACGGAAAAGGGCGCTCAATCAGGCAGCGAGGGAACTTTTGCTCGCCGAAGCCAGTGATTGGCCTTTTATAATGAAGACCGGGACAATGGTCCCGTACGCGCACCGTCGTGTCAAATTGCATATAAATCGTTTCACGCGGTTGTATGAGGATATAATGACGGATTCGGTGGATGTGGATTGGCTTAAAGAAGTCGAATGGCGAGATAATATTTTTCAAGATATGAATTGTGCTAAGCATTATCTGCAAAGCGCGGTAAAAATGAAAAAGAGCAAGCCTGGGAAAACGGGTAAATCCGGTAAGACAGGAAAATAAACTTTCGGGGGTGGATCTATGGGCTCAAGGAATGATATGCCAGAAATTTGCGGTATGGAAGAAGAGATCGAAGCGTTGAATAAGAAAAAGAAAAAACCTTATCCGACGAATCTCGATTTCAAAAAAGTTAAATCGGCCTTCGGCATAGCGCTTCATATGCATCAGCCGTCTATTCCGGCAGATACAGATGATATCGGAACAGCGGGGCTTATTTCCAATCTTGAACATATGATGCGTAATCAAGGGATAGGAGACAATCATAATGCCTCGGTTTTTCTGTGGTGTTACGGCCGTATGTCGGATATCACGAGAGAACTTGTGGCGTATGGGAAAAATCCGCGAGTCATGCTGGATTATTCGGGAAACCTTTTGTGGGGGCTTAAGCAGATGGGGCACCAGGATGTTCTTGATAATCTCGCGCTTGTGACGAACAATAAAGAATATGCGCCGTACGTTGAATGGGTGGGTACGATGTGGTCTCACGCCGTCGCCACTTCCACGCCGATACCGGATATGAAACTGCAGATGATGGCGTGGCGGAATCATTTCGCATCGATCTTCGGGATGAAGGCGCTTGAAAAAGTAAGAGGCTTTTCTCCCCCGGAGATGCATCTTCCGATACATCCGGACGTTTGTTATGAATATGTGAAGACGCTGAAAGAGTGCGGATATGAATGGCTTATGGTACAGGAACATACGGTAGAGAATCTCGACGGGCGCGGCATTAGAAATCCGCATTATCCGCATAAACTTGTAGCTAAAAATTCAGAAGGTAAGGTTGAGGAAATAACGATACTTGTGAAAACGCAAGGATCGGACACGAAACTCGTCGCGCAGATGCAGCCGTATTACGAAGCTAAAGGTTTGGATAGGCGTGATTACTGTGGCAAAAAGATACCAGCGTTCGTTCTTCAGATCGGTGACGGAGAGAACGGCGGAGTGATGATGAACGAGTTTCCTCCGGGATACAAAATAGCGTACGGAGAGATCGAAAAGTCCGGAACGGTCGGGATGAACGGTTCCGAATATTTGGATTTTCTTAAAGAGGAAGGCGTCGACGAAGAGGATTATACGCCGGTTCAGCCGATCGGACAGCACCGCATATGGGAACATGTCGGGAAATTCTATCCCGGAGCGTGTGATGACGCCATAAAAAAAGTCAAAGAAAGGGATCAAAGTTTTAATCTTGATAAAGGCTCGTGGACGAGTGATAAAAATTGGGTCCATGGATATGAAAACGTCCTGGATCCGATGAATAAACTTAGTGTGGCTTTCCACAGAAGATTTGGAGACAAGAAAACAGCGGTTACTTCACACAAATATAAAGAGGCGCTTTTATATCTGTTGTTGTCACAGACCAGTTGTTTTAGGTACTGGGGGCAGGGGATATGGACAGAATACGCGAAAGAAATAATCAGACGCGGGATGGAAGCCGTAAAATGATCGTTTTGTGAGCAAATTGAGGATCAAAAGGCCTGTTCATACGACAGGCCTTTTTGTTAAGGAGAAAATAATGATAAAACGAAAAAACGAGCAGACGATAGAAGTGCGTAAAAATATGCGCGGCGGTGAAGGCGAGGTAAAATTTATACATTATTTCACGAAGGGCGAGATAAAGGCTCCGTGCAGATTGTTTTCGGATATAATCTTAAGCCCGGGTTCATCCATAGGTCCACATGAACACTCCGGTGAGGATGAAGTGTATGTGATCCGTCAGGGTAAAGGACTTATGATAGACGGCGACAAGGAATTTACGGTTGAGACCGGTGACGCCGTGCTGACGGGCAGCGGCGCGTCACATTCCGTTAAGAACATAGGGAACGAAGATCTGATAATAACCGCGGTGATCATGTCGTACCACGCGTAAAGGATTTAGATGATACTTCCAGCTGAAATATCTTTTCCGGGTAAAACAATATTCAAGAAGAACGCGTATCTGGCGATAAGCGGGGAACTTCTTGAATACGGTAAGAATGGTCTTATTGTCCACGGCGCGTCGCTTGAGAGATCAGGTAAAGAAGTGGAGATATATAAACAATTCTCTTCTTCCTCAAAAGTGGCGTTCTATATGCACGATACAGGTGAGCCTGATCTGGACACGGTCGCGGATATTATTCGCGCGGCGCGGGAGATCAACGCTTCATGGATAGCCGGAATAGGCGGAGGCAGCGTATTGGATCTTGCAAAAGCCGCGGCAGGTTTGTTTAACGCGAAAGAAAAACCCGAATATTATCAGGGCGGAGGGAAATTAAAAGAGGACGAAAAGGGAATACCTTTTATTGCCGTTCCTACTGTTCCCGGCAGCGGCGCCGAAGTAACGCCGAACGCCGTGGTGGCCAATGGCGAGAAAAGAAATAAAATGTCGATACGCGATGCGGGTTTTATAGCTAAAAAAGTTATACTCGATGTGGCTCTTCTTAAGGGGTTGCCCGCGCGCGTGATAAGTCATTCCGGCATGGATCTATTCGTGCAGGCGTATGAGTCGTTTACGTCAAGGAATGCGACATGGTTCAGTGAAACGTTGGCGCTTAAAGCGCTGGAACTCGCGAATTCAAGTATATTGCCGGCGTATGAAAAGCAGGATGAAAAAAGTTTGACGGATCTCTTGGCCGCGAGTTATTTGTGCGGCATAGCGTTCGCTTCGTCAAGATTAGGAGTTATACACGGTTTAGCTCATCCGCTTGGTATTTTGTACGGTGTTTCGCATGGACTTGTATGTTCCGTTTGTCTTTTACCGTCCATTGAGTTGAATCGTGACGCTATGGGTGAAAAGTATGATGTCATGTCCGGCGTTTTGGGTATGGATTTCAAAAAACGCGTCGCAGATCTTCTTTCGCGTTTGAATGTTTTATCTCCGTTCAAAGGGAAGGAAACCAGGGACGGGGAGTTTATTATCTCCGAAACATTAAAGTCCGGTTCTACCGCAGCAAGTCCCAAGAATATCACACGTGATGATGTGGAGTACCTCCTCAGATCTTTGTTTTGATCAAAACAATAAAAGATAAAATTTCCCCCAGTATAGCTACGGTAGACATGCCCACCGTAGCTATGTATGTGATTCACTTTTAGTTGATTGACAAAAAGAGAAGGAATGGAGTGAATACGACTTGCCGGAGAAGTTTGTATTCTTTCTGCCGGGGATGCTCGCGCTATGTCATGCCCGAATGCTTCTATCGGGCATCTGCAACATTAAAATCATCTGATTTTCATATTATAGATTCCCGCTAAATGCGTGCGGGAATGACATCAATGCCATCATCTCCGAATGTTTTTATCGGGGATCCATGAAATTAAAATAAATGTGTCGCTCCGCCGGATCCATGCCCGCTCGGCCTCTCGATGCCCCGTCCGAAAGAACACAAACTTCTCTGAATATGGTAATCGTCCACCGGCAGAATTTTTAGTTTCACCAAGAAAAATAAAAACTGTACAGTTTGTTTCTCTTGCCCAGATGGATATTTTTTAGGAATTGGTATTATCAGTAAGTTGCCGGGACCATAACCGTTGGAATTTTGAGATTTCCTTCGCGACGTTATTTTTTGACACGACAGCCGAGATCGAACATATGGAGTTCGCACCGGCGCTGATCACATCCGGCGCGTTCTCAAGTGTTATGCCGCCGATAGCGGCGATCGGGATATCGGATATCTCCCGTATTTTTTTTATCAGTTTTGTGCCGGTCGGTTTAGACGCGTCATGCTTGGTTTTTGTCCTGAATATCGGTCCGACACCCAGATAGTCAGCGCCATCTTTCAGCGCTTTTTTTGCTTCTTTCATATTGGTTACGGATACGCCGATTATGATGTCTTTCCCTAATATTTTTCTCGCGGTTTTGTAGTCCATATCTTTTTGTCCGATATGAACTCCTTTTGCATTTATGGCTTGCGCTACGTCAACGCGGTCGTTAACGATGAAAAGGGCATCTCCGCATATTTTTTTTAAGGCGGCGGCTTCTTTTATCATGTCGCCGGTTTCCAGGTTTTTTGCCCGATATTGAATGGCCGTGACCCCACATCTTGCGGCATTTTTAACGTCGTTAAAATTACCGTTTTTGCTTAAGGCAGAGTTGGTTATAAAGTAATAACCGCTTATTGGAGTTTTTTTATCTTTTGCATTTTTTCGCATGTTTTTTTATTTAGATTGTAGATAGCATCAAAGAGTTCAGATTTGAAAGAGGCCGGTCCGGAGCATTTTTTCGCCGCGATCTCTCCCGCGATGCCGAAAGTCGAAAGAGCGGCCGCCGCGGCTTTCGCGAGATCTTTTTCTATCGCCGCGAACGCGCCGATTGCGGAGGAGGCCATACAGCCCGTGCCCACTACATGGCTCATCATTTTGTGTCCGTTTTTCACTATGTACGTCGCAGTGCCATCGGTCGATATGTCTTCTTTGCCTGTTATGACCACAACGCATTTTTTGTTCTTTGCTAATTTGTTGGCTATCTTGATCAGGTCTTTTTCTACCGTGCCGGCGTCGACGCCTTTAGTTTTTACGTTTTCTCCGGCGATCTTCGCTATCTCGGAAGAATTGCCTTTTATTATGTCTATTTTTACTTTTTTTATCAGTTCCATACATTTTTTGTTCCGGAATTCAGTGGCTCCGGCTCCGCAGACGTCAAGAACTACAGGTATGCCTTTTTTGTTGGCGGATCTGGCGGCGGATATCATTGAGTCTATAATTTCAGTCGTCAGAGTTCCTATATTGAGTACCAGGGCTGACGATATCGCCGCCATATCGGCTGATTCTTCTTTCGCGTGTGCCATGACGGGTGACGCACCTAATATTTTTACGACATTCGCGCAGTCGTATATAGTTACCCAGTTCGTTATGTGGTGTACGAGGGGGGATCTTTCACGCAAATTTTTGAGTAACGGGTATATGTCCATAAATAGCTCCTTACAGTATCAGCTAAATAATAATTTATTGTGTAAAAAATGTAAAGGGGATTGTGAAAAAGAAAAAAGCAATACGATTTTTTGTGCCGCTTGGCGAAAGAGAAAATTCTGCCAGTGCCGATTTTTGTATCTGGAGGAGTTTGCGTTCTTTCTACCGTGGATCCACCTTCGCCGAACTATTTCATATTATTTGGCTACGGCGGATAGACTGCTCTAAATGTCGTGCGTCATCCTGCGCGTTTCGAGAAAAGCCCTGTTATTTTTATTCTCCCGGCGTTCGCCTAGCGCAGATGCGTAATTTACTTCTATCTATTGTGGGCTTTTCTCTCCAATGCTCGGCTCTTCGCACGACATCTTCAATAGAATCCGCCTGTTCGGAATGTTCGAGCACTTAAGAAAAATACCCGCAAAAGATAAA
>DAONGE010000006.1:0-71626 GCA_035403965.1 Candidatus Omnitrophota bacterium
ATTTTTATCTTTTGCGGGTATTTTTCTTAAGTGCTCGAACATTCCGAACAGGCGGGTTGTGGGAAAAGTGTTCTAAGGTAAAAGGTGTCAGGCCTCTCCATGACTAAAAATATGTGAATATCGTATGATGAGCCTGACACCTTAGCCTCTGAGAGGGGGAGAGAAGTTTGTGTCCTTTCTACCGGGGACGCTCGAAATCCCCGGCGACCGAGGACGCAATGTCCGAGGGAGTGCCGAGGCCTCCGGACGAGGCCGGCTCAACTCGCTCAACGTCCGGCCTCGCTAAAAACGTCATCCCCGAATGTTTTAATCGGGGATCCATGAAATTAAAATAAATTTGTCGCTCAGCCGGATCCATGCCCGCTCGGCCTCTCGATGCCCCGTCCGAAAGAACACAAACTTCTCCGAGAAAATATTGAGTTTCGCCAGATGTATATAAAAACTCTTTTAAAAATGATCCAGCGCGCCCTTGGCGTATACAGTGGCGTGACACAAACGCCAATCCCTCCTCCGGGCACCGAATAACAGCCGGAGCCGGAGGAGGGCCGCGTAATTTTTTCGTCTAATTTTGTACCGCCTGTATGACTCAAAAATTCCGCGGGCGCGTGGATACAACGTCCCCAGGTGACCGAACGCCGTCGGGGCTTGTGCGTTTAGTCTTGAAATCCATGTAATATGGTGTTATAAAAATACTTACACGTTGCTGTGTAAAATAATCCGGAGGAATATGTCCGAGACATAAAACCATAAACCCTTCTTTCGCACTCAATGCGAGGGGAGGGTTTTTTGTTTGGGGTGGGTATTGTGTAAAATGAGTAGGCTTGAATCCAGTAATAAAAAGTAGGAGGATGAAATGAGTGGATTTTATGATATTGCTCAAATTTGTTTAAATGGCCATATTGTTAATGATAACTATAGCAAATATCCTCAACATAATCAGGATTATTGTGATAAGTGTGGTGAACCAACAATTTTCAAGTGTCAAAGTTGTGGAGCAGAAGTTCGAGGTGAATACCATTCATCTGGAGTTTTAAGTATTGGGGGTAGGAAAAAAGCCCCAAATTTTTGTCATGAATGTGGCAAGCCTTATCCGTGGATTGCTCGAAAACTCGAAGTTGTTCGGGAAATGACTGATGAATTAGAAGAATTAACTTTAGAAGAGAGAGAAAAAATAAAGAAGTCACTGGATGATTTGGTTGCAGAAACGCCTAAGACAGAAGTGGCAGTTCTGCGTTTTAAAAAGGCGTTGAAAAAGGTAGGCAAGGATTCTTATGAGAGCATCAAAAGTATTTTGGTTGATGTCGCAAGCGAAGCTATTAAAAAAAGTTTATTTGGAAAATAAATTACTTTATATAAGTAAAAATAGAGGGACAAGGTTTATTGTTCTTATTTAGATAGGGGCAAACTTATTTGTTGGTAAAGATTCAAAATTCAAGGTTTGACCGCACTGCATTTAAATTTAAAAAGAGGAATGCAATTATGTGGAATCGAAACAAGAGCACAGGACCAGGTGGCGGGCTGTCAACTGGTCCGAATGGTGGCATGTCGACGGGACCAGGCGGTGGGTTGTCAACGGGACCGGGTGGTGGCATGTCGACAGGGCCAGGCGGAGGGTTGTCAACAGGGCCAGGCGGTGGGCTGTCAACGGGACCAGGCGGTGGGCTGTCAACAGGGCCAGGTGGTGGGCTATCAACAGGGCCAGGTGGTGGGCTGTCAACGGGACCAGGTGGCGGGCTATCGACAGGGCCTGGAGGTGGTCTTTCGACAGGGCCAACTCCCTACATGAGCAATGTTCCCCCATGGCCTGTATTCATAGCGGAACTCAAAAAGAGAGGGCTCCATGAATACGTCAAACTGATTGAGCAACATTTGATGTAGATGAAGTCCGGGGACATCTTGCTAAGAGATACTCTGGTTTGTAGGCAATTTCTAAATATGATGTCACATGGTTTTGAATTTTTGTCCAAAGCGGGACAATTGGTTTAATAGGGATAGAGATGTCAGGTCTCGCCATGCAAAAAAATATGTAAAGGTCGTATTGTGAAGCCGGACATCTTGCCTTGTCGTTTGTTGTGGGGGCAAGTGTGGAATTGGTTTCAAAACCGTCCCGGAGGGTTTTGAAATATGTAAATATTGTATGATGAGGACTGGCATCGTGCCGGCTGATTGTACATAAAGTGGTTGAATTATGGATAAAATATTTGGATAGTAGGTTTTGATTTTAGGGGGAATGCAGATGTATCAAATCAATTATAGACTACCAGTTTTTGGGGATCAAAAAATAGAACTGAGAAAAGAATCTGACGAATTATTTCGATGGCTTGAACGAAACAATGAAATACGACGGCTCATGAATATTGATCAGCTAGGGGTATTGAAGCGTCGTTTTTCATGTGCGCACCATTCCAAATTTGAGTATGCAGTAATGCTTATTCACCTTATTGAAATGATTAAGCAAGAGGATGACTTTAAATTTAAGTACTGTTTATCGCGTCCATATGAGGAAAAAGGGGAAACGGTTATTTCTTCGGTGTCGGAGTTGTTAAAATGCTGGGCACTGTTGTTGCCTACAGGGCATCTCCATGGTACTTTCCCACATGAAAAAGCTGTTTTGCGAATATTAGGAATAAAAAAAGAATTACAGGACAATTTTCTTGTACGATTTGATCCATATCCAGAGGTGCGAAATAAAGTAGAAACAATCATAAAGAATGATGATTACTATAAAATGCACCAAGCATTTGCTGTCCTCAAGCTGTCAGGATATATAACGGCAAAGAATCGAAAATATATTACAGGCAAAGACAGGGCTCTTGCTGCCAGAAGTATTAAGTATTTAGGCTACTATATTAATCCTCATAAAGAAGTGTTTAAACGTGCAAAATCAATATTTTCTGATTTAAGAAAAATAGCATATGTTCTTCTGGATAGCCATTATTGTAATTTGCTTTTTTCTTTTAATTCCCATCACATCAGCCAAGAGACCATAAAGGCAAGCCTTCGTAAGGAAAATGGAGACAATTATGTTTATGATTTATGGAATTCATTAGATAGCTATCTAATGAAAGAGTTGTATAAGAATCGTCAATGTCTTTTTATAGAAAATTTGGCATATCGAGCGTTTTTTACGAGGTTGCATAAAGAAAAGAAACAAATAGAATTTCTTTTTGATTTACTTAAGCATTCGGATTCATCTTATATGGAAAAAACTTTTAATAATTATTTGAGTAGAAAGAAAATTGATTTGCATGGGGACTGTGAATATTGCGAAGTGCTCAACTTGTCAATTTTTGGATTGAGACTGTTTGATATGGAAAAGCGTCTGGATGAGATTAGGCGCATGATTAATGAGCTAGGTAAACTTGAATATTTGAATTTTGTAACAGATAAAAATGTTAGAAATCATGCGAACGAAATCCATATATATCTAAGGAGTAGAAATGGAATAAGAAAAAGGTACGAGTTGATTAATTTTTTGATAAGTTTGTGTTTAAGGTTGTGTATTGTTTCGCAAGAGAAAGTTCGAGAGATGGTTCCTGTTTACATAAGGCGGTTATATACAGGGAAATACGGGTCTATCCCGGCATATTTTTCGGTATTGGGTGCGCAAAATTGGAACAAGTTAGTGCTTTTTCTATTACAGCTTGTTTTTAAATCACAGTATCAATTAAGGTCTACTCCGATTGATAAAAAAGATAATATGGATGGGGTGTATCTTGATAGAAAAAATATAGAGAAATTCGGTGAATATACAAAAAATGTTAATAATCAGGAATTGTATGATCTGTTGCAACTGACGCGAGATGTGTATGAGACTAATAGACAGCAAAAAGTAAAAGGGAAGGTAATTATTTATCCGTTTAATGTTAAAGTTGTGAAAAAAGGTGATAAGGTGGAACAGGGGGATGTAGATTCAGTTCTTATAAACTTTATTCCTAATAAGCCACTTGAACTATATATGGTTCAGTCGAAAGTGAAAGGGCAACGATACGGAGATGCAAGAAAACAAGCTATAAAAATAAAGGAAATGTTGCATGGTGAGCTGAATAAGAATAAACGGGCTAGTATAATTAAACTTTCAAGTGGGGCTAAAGCTGCTGTTTTGAAGGTTATTTTAAATTGATCAGAATTGAACTCGCCAGTCTGGCTCTGACCCCAATCCCACAGTTGTCATTATCATCTATTCTCGATTTTCTCTGGGCGGACATCCGCTTCCGCTCTTACATTAAAAAATCATATAGCTACGGCGGACAGGCATGGGTCCGCCCCTACGATTATTTTTGCGATGTGTACCGAACCCGCGCCGTGGAATTCGGGCGGCATATGGGCGGTACCGAATTAGCCGCGCGAATTACACGACCCTCCGACCGACTTGTCCTCCGAAGGAGGGAGGAGGGATTGGCACTTGGGTGGATAGGGGGTGGGTGCCAATGGTGCGGTGGACATGTGGAGAGTGGCTTTGCGGATTGGGTTGGCGCTGTAGGACGACAAAATATATTAATGTTATGGATCCCCGATAGAAGCGTTCGGGGATGACATGGGGGATTGTGTTGAGCGGGGTACGGAATGCCCGAGCACTGCACAAGCCATGTTGTGCAAAACAACATGGCGCGGAAGGGCGCAGGGTGTTCCGTACCCCCGCAGGTGTTTTCAAAAAAGACAGGGTTAATTTTGTAGAGATTGCTTCGCTTCGCTCGCAATGACATCGGAACGACTTTTTTTGTGAAATAATTTGAACGAAAACCACCGCAAAAACTGTCTATAATGGTGAGACAGGGTCGAAATCTTGACAAAGAAAGCTTATATGTTATACTGATTATCGTAATTTTTCGGTTCGCTATATATAAGAAGTAATAATTATATGAGGGATTTATGAACAAGGTTAAAGGCGCGGATATAGTTGTTAAAAGTCTTGTTGAAGAAGGCGTCACGCACGTGTTCGGGTACCCGGGCGGCGTGGTTATCGCTCTTTTCGACAGGCTTTATGACGAAAAGTCCATACGATTCATACTGCCGAGACATGAACAGGCCGCCGCTCACGCGGCTGACGGCTATGCCAGGGCCACGGGTAAGGTCGGGGTTTGTATAGCCACGTCCGGCCCGGGGGCAACGAATCTGGTCACCGGAA
This sequence comes from Candidatus Omnitrophota bacterium, assembly GCA_035403965.1. Lineage (GTDB taxonomy): Bacteria > Omnitrophota > Gorgyraeia > Tantalellales > Tantalellaceae > DAONGE01. The sequence goes on from DAONGE010000006.1 coordinate 5,129, forward strand.
TAGCCACGGCGTACATGGATTCTATCCCTATGGTGGCAATAACGGGACAGGTGAAATCCACGCTTATCGGGAACGACGCTTTTCAGGAAGCCGATATGATCGGGATAACGCGATCCATAACTAAACATAGTTACCTTGTGAAGGACGTCGAGGACCTGGCCCGTATAATCAAAGAAGCTTTTTATATCGCCAGGACCGGCAGACCCGGCCCGGTGTTGATAGATCTTCCGGTGGACGTGCTTCTCAAAGAGACAGAATTCAAATATCCGAAGACCGTCGATATACGCGGATATAATCCGACATATGACGGGCACATCGGACAGATAAAAAAATTAGCCAAGGCGATAGCCAAAAGTAAACGGCCTTTGCTTTACGTCGGCGGCGGGGTTATCCTGTCGGACGCGAGTAAAGAGCTTACGAAACTGGCTCATAGCACGGGGATCCCGGTCACGCTCACGATGATGGGACTTGGGGCTTTTCCGGGCGATGACCCTCTTTGTCTGGGTATGCTCGGTATGCACGGTACGGCGTACGCGAATCATGCCGTTCAGGAATCGGACCTGATAATCTCGATCGGTTCGAGATTTGACGACAGGGTTACGGGGCGTATAGACGATTTCGCGCCGCATGCCGTGGTGGCGCACATAGATATCGATCCGGCGAGCGTCAGTAAGAACGTTCAGGTGGATATACCGATAATCGGCGACGCCAAAACAGTTTTGAAAGAGCTGAACAAGTCAGTGAAGAAAACCGACCTGAGCGCGTGGCACGCAAAAATAGAAAAATGGAAAAAAGACTTTCCGTTGAGATATAAGGATGACGATAAACTTCGTCCGCAATACGTTATCGAGCAGATACAGAAAATAACCGCGGGTAAGGATGTTATTATTTCCACTGAGGTGGGACAGAACCAGATGTGGACCACACAGTTCTATAAATTCGAGCATCCCCGTACCTGGGTCTCCAGCGGCGGGCTCGGGACTATGGGATTCGGTTTCCCCGCGGCAATAGGCGCTCAGCTGGGTAAGCCGGACAGCATCGTGTTCGATATCGCCGGTGACGGAAGCATACAGATGAATATCCAGGAATTAGCCACGGCCGTTATCGAAAAGATACCGGTCAAGATAGCCATTCTGAATAACGGATATCTCGGGATGGTCCGCCAATGGCAGGAACTTTTTTATAAGAGAAAATACGCGTTCACGGTATTGGCCGAGGATAACGCTAGATACTGCCCGGATTTCGTGAAACTCGCCGAGAGTTACGGCGCCAAGGGTATAAGGGTCACGAAAAAATCCGAGGTCGTGAACGCGATAAAGACCGCGATCAAGACCGACGGTCCGGTTATGATGGATTTTATTGTGGAACGGGAAGAGAATGTTTTTCCGATGGTTCCGGCCGGTGAGTCTATAAGCAATATGCTGCATGGTTTGGCGTAAGCGTTCGGCGTGATGTGTTGTAAAAAATGGGAGTTAGAAATGCCAAAATTTGTTCTGTCTGCGCTTGTTGAAAACAAGTTCGGTGTCCTGGCCAGGGTGTCCGGGCTTTTCAGCGCGCGAGGTTTTAATATCGATTCGCTCGCGGTAGGAGAGACCGAGGATCCGACCGTTTCCCGCATGACGATAGTTGTCGACGCGGACGACAGGATACTTGAGCAGATCAAAAAACAGCTTAACAAATTGATAGACGTTATCAAGGTGCTTGACCTTACGGGTAAGGATTTCGTCGGAAGGGAACTTATACTGATAAAGGTCAAAGCCGAGGATATGTCTAGCAGGGAAAAGATAGTCAAAATCGTCGAAACCACTAAGGCCGAGGTCGTGGATATCGGGAAGAAAACGATAACGATCGAGGAATCAGGGGATGAACATAAAATAAAAGCTCTTGTCGAGCTTTTGAGGCCGTACGGTATTGTTGAAATAGCGAGAACCGGTAAAATAGCGTTACCGGCCGATAAGTAAATTAGTTGGAAAGCGGTTCTAAAAAATAATCAAGGAGGAGCAATGGCTAAGATTTACTATGACAAAGATGCGGACATGAAAGTGATCAAAGGACAAACGGTGGCGATACTGGGTTACGGGATACAGGGCCGTGGCCAGGCGCTTAACCTGAGGGATAGCGGCGTTAAGGTTGTCGTCAGCGAACTCAAAGGGACGCCGAATTACAAACAGGCCATAAAAGACGGTTTCAAGGTTGTGACGGCCGAGGAAGCGTCGAAAGTGTCGGATATCATACAGATACTGACGCAGGACCACGTTCAGGCGTCGGTCTACAATACGGCGATCAAAAAGCACCTGACAGCCGGGAAATCTCTGGTTTTCTCACATGGGTTCAATATACATTTCAAACAGATCGTTCCGCCTAAAAATGTGGACGTTTTTATGGTGGCTCCGAAAGGGCCGGGTGCTCTTGTCCGTAGAATGTACGACGAGGGTAAAGGCGTTCCGTGTCTTATCGCGGTATTCCAGGATTATACGAAACAGGCTAAGAAAAAAGCTCTCGCGTACGCGAAGGCTATCGGCGGTACAAGAGCCGGTGTTATCGAGACGACTTTCAAGGAAGAGACCGAGACGGATCTTTTCGGCGAACAGGTCGTTCTTTGCGGAGGCGCTTCGGAATTGATCAATGCCGGTTTTGAGACCTTGGTTCAGGCCGGGTATCAGCCGGAGATCGCGTATTTCGAATGTCTTCACGAACTGAAGCTGATAACGGATCTTATATATCAGTACGGTATCTACGGGATGAGAAAACGCGTATCCGATACGGCTGAATACGGTGATATAACAAGAGGGCCGAGGATAGTGAACGCGAAGACCCGTCAGGAGATGAAGACGATACTGAAGGAGATCCAGACAGGAAAGTTCGCGAAGGAATGGATTAACGAGAACAAAAAAGGCAGACCTCGGTATACAAAACTTACCGAAGGACAGAAGAAACATACGATAGAGAAGGTTGGAGAACATCTCAGGAACATGATGCCTTGGATGTAATTCCGGACAAGGGTGGATATGAAGAAGAACGATATAATTATTTTTGACACGACACTGAGAGACGGAGAACAAACGCCGGGGGCGAGTCTTAACGTCGACAAAAAGATACAGATCGCTACCCAGCTTGAGATGCTGGGTGTCGACGCGATAGAAGCCGGATTTCCGAGATCGAGCCCGGGGGATCTTGAAGCCGTCAAGGCAGTGGCTAAACGTGTGAAAAAACCTGTTATATGCGGACTTGCCAGAGCGACGCAGGCGGATATAGATGCCGCCTACGCCGCTCTTAAGCATGCCGTCAGACCGCGGATACATGTTTTTCTCGCGACGTCAAAGATACACAGACAGTTCAAACTTAAGAAGGCCAAGGACGAGATCTTGAAACTTGCAGAGGAGGCCGTGCGGTATGCGCGAAAGAAAGTGGCCGACATCGAGTTTTCGCCGGAAGACGCGTCCAGAACCGAACCGGATTTTCTCGCGGAAGTCGTGGAGACAGTAATAGCCGCGGGAGCGACGACGGTCAATATCCCTGACACGGTGGGATATTCCGCTCCGCAGGAATTCGGCGGCGTAATAAAATATCTTAAAGATCATGTTCGCAATATCGACGAGGCTGTTATCAGCGTTCATTGCCATAACGATCTGGGCCTGGCCGTGAGTAATTCTCTTGCGGCTATTGTTAACGGGGCGCGGCAGATCGAATGCACGATAAACGGTCTTGGCGAGAGGGCCGGAAACGCTTCGCTTGAAGAAGTAATAATGGCGCTTAACGTAAGAAAAGATCTTTTCGGAGGTTTGAAATCCGGAATTAAGACGAAGGAACTTTATAGGACCAGCCGGTTGGTGAGTAAGCTCACCGGAGTGATCATACAGCCGAACAAAGCTATAGTCGGAGACAATGCTTTCAGCCATGAGTCCGGTATACATCAGGACGGTGTGTTGAAAAAACGTGTTACATACGAGATAATCCGGCCGCAGGATGTCGGGTTCAAGGGGACGAATCTTGTGCTGGGAAAACTTTCCGGGAGGCATGCTTTTTCAGCCAGACTGAAAGAACTTGGATATTCGCTCGGAGAAGAAGCCCTTAACAATGCGTTCGTCAGGTTTAAACTTCTGGCGGACAAGAAAAACATAATTTATGACGAGGATATAGCGACTATAGTCGAGGACAATCTCGAGACGTTCAAAGAGCAGTATAAACTTGTGAATTACCAGGTTACTAGCGGAAATAAAGTGAAGCCTTTCGCTTCGGTGGAACTGGAATTCGCCGGAAAAAGAACCGAGGCGACGATGTCAGGCGATGGGCCTGTGGACGCTTGCTTTAAAACCATTGATAAAGCTGCGGGGTTGAAAGGCAAACTTATAGATTACAAAGTAAGTGCCGTGACCAGCGGGAAGGATGCGCTGGGCGAGGTGAGCGTTAAGGTGCTTTTTAAAAACGATTCTGTAATAGGCAGGGCTTCAAGTACCGATATAATCGAGGCCAGCGTTTTGTCGTATATTAACGCGATAAATCGTTTTGTACAGCGCAAGGGTGTAGTACCGAAAAAGGAATATCACATTTGATATGATGCGGGGGATCCTTTGGATCCCCCGTTGATTTTATACAGGGACAGGGATCCGGTCTTTCTGTTCAGTATCTCCAGTTAAAATAATATCGGGGTGCGCCATGCTGATGAAAAAGAAAGAAACAAAAAAGTACGGACTTCTCGGGAAAAATATAAGTTATTCGTTATCCCCGGCCATGCATAACGCGGCCTTCAGGTATTTCGGCATTCCCGCCGAATATCGTATATTCGACGTAAATGAACAGGACATCCCGGATTTTATCGAAAAGAACGCGGGTGGAAAATCGCTTTCCGGCTTCAACGTGACTGTGCCGTACAAGATCATGGTGAAGGATATGATATCCAGCATCGAAGGATGCAGTATAGATAAATCTGGCGGCGTGATCGGATCGATCAATACCGTTAAGGTTGAAGGTGCGCGTCTCATCGCTTTTAATACCGACGGTCAGGGTTTCTATGAATCGTTAAAGGACGACGCGGGGTTCGATCCTAAGGGAAAAAATATTTTTATCTGCGGGGCCGGTGGAGCTGGGCGCGCGGTATCCCTCTATCTGGCTTCACTTGGGCATGACGCCCCGTCGGTGATAAATGTTTTTGACGTGGACCGTGAGAAGATAAGTTCGATATTGTCCGCATCGGAGGCTTTCGCCGAGAAAAATATTCTTAAAGAATGCTTGTCAGGGGACGTTGAAAAAAAGATCGCCGAGAGCGACCTTATTGTGAACGCTACGCCGATAGGGACAAAGGACGACGGGGTTCTCCCGTGTCCGGTCCGGACGCTGAAAAAGTCGTCGGTCGTGTATGATCTGGTCTATTGCAGGGAGACCGAGCTTGTTAAACGCGCAAAGAAGATCGGTTGTGTCGCAGTTAACGGTCTTGGGATGCTTGTGAACCAGGGGGCGCTGGCATTCGGTATATGGACAGGCAAGCAACTTCATGAAACAAAAAAAATAATGCGCGACGCGCTGAAGAACAGGGTGAAACAATAAAATATGGTGGGAGCCGTTCTCGTTTTCATATTTGGCGTGGTGATCGGGAGCTTTCTGAATGTTTGTATCCACCGTATCCCCCGCAATGAATCTATCGTATGGCCGTCGTCGCATTGTCCGAAATGCGGGAAGGCCATAAGCCCGGTGGATAATATACCGCTTTTAAGCTTTCTGATCCTAAAAGGGAAGTGCCGCGCATGCGGGGAGAAAATAAGCGTGCGTTATTTTCTCGTTGAATTGTTAACAGCCATTTTAGGGGTAGGATTGTTCTTTGTTTTTCCGGATCTTGCGGCTTTCGGCGTATACTGGCTGTTCGCCTGCATCCTACTTGTGATTGTTTTCATAGATATTGAACATAGGATTGTGCCGGATGTGCTGAGCTTGCCGGGAATAATACTGGGTTTTGTTCTTTCGGTCATGTCGGTTCCTGAGGGGAGGATTGTTTTTTCGCTGAATAATGGCGTCGATTCTCTGCTTGGTATGATCGCGGGAGCGGGATGCATATTCATCATGGGAACGGTCGGAGAGATGATCTTTCATAAAGAGGCCGTAGGCGGCGGAGACTTGAAACTTATGGGAATGATAGGGGCTTTTCTTGGATGGAAGATGGCGCTTCTTACTTTTTTTATGGCGCCGATCATAGGGTCGGTTTGTTCTATAAATATCCTGATACAAAAAAAGGATAGTGTCATCCCGTATGCGCCGTATCTATGTGCGTCGGCGATGATCAGTCTTTTGTTCGGAGAAAAAATAATCGGATTTTTATTCCCGGTATTTTAACGGAAAGGGGTGCGGTATGTTGCGATATATGACAGCTGGAGAATCTCACGGAAAAGCGCTGATCGCGGTGATAGACGGTATCCCGGCCGGGTTAGAAATAGACAAAGAGTTCATAGATACTGAACTTTCCAGAAGAATGACCGGATACGGCAGGGGAAAAAGGATGTCTATCGAAAAAGATAAGGTCGATATCCTTTCCGGTTGCAGAAAAGGGATAACGATCGGGAGTCCCGTATGTCTGATGATCCCGAACGTAGATCACAAAATAGACGATTTAGCGGACGTCATTAATCCTAGGCCGGGGCATGCGGATCTGGCCGGGGTTCAAAAATACGGTTTTCAGGATGCGCGGGATGTTCTTGAACGCGCCAGTGCCAGGGAGACAGCGGCGCGTGTGGCGGCCGGCAGCGTCGCTAAGATCTTTCTTAAAGAGTTTGGGATAAGGATAATCAGTCATGTGACGGCTATAGGCGGTGTTACAGCCGCGCTTAAAAAATATTCGTTCGACGAATTGCTTGTCATGACGGAAGGATCGGATCTTAGGTGTGCCGACCGTGAAGCGGAAAAAGCGATGAAAGAGGAAATAGACAAGGCCGCGAAGAACGGGGATACTCTAGGCGGCGTGTTTCGGGTGGTAGTGAATGGTGTTCCGCCTGGGCTGGGATCACACGTTCAATGGGACAGAAAACTTGACGGTATTATAGCGCAGGCCGTTATGTCGATACAGGCTGTTAAGGCTGTTTCGATCGGGGAAGGAATAGAGAATGCGGCCAGGAGCGGTTCGGAAGTACATGACTCGATCTATTACAATAACGGCGAACGGGCGTATTACCGTCTTACGAATAATGCTGGTGGGATAGAGGGCGGGATAACGAACGGTGAAGATATCATTGTGCACGGTTTTATGAAGCCGATAGCGACACTGACGTCTCCGCTGAAGTCAGTGAATATCAATACGAAAGAAGATGCTTTCGCCTCGACGGAGCGATCCGATGTTACCGCCGTGGCGGCATGCGGAGTTGTCGCCGAAGCGATGCTGGCGGTTACGATCGCGGCGGCATTTGTCGAGAAATTTGGGAACGATTCGGTGAAGGAAATAAAACGGAATTTTGAGGCGTATATAAACGAACTTAAAAAAAGATAACAGACTGGAAGAATGTGAAATATCCTAATAAGAATATTGTTCTTGTCGGATTTATGGGCACAGGTAAAACCTCGATAGGGAAACTGCTGGCAAAGAAACTTAATTTTAAATATGTCAGTACTGACGGTCTTATTGTGGAAAAAGAAGGTCGAGAGATAAACGATATTTTTCTGCGTGATGGAGAGGCGTATTTCAGGACAATCGAGAAGAAAGTAGTAAAGGATGTTAGCGCGAAGGACGGAGTGGTCATCGATACGGGGGGTGGCGTAGTCCTTAACGGTGAAAATATAAAAAATCTGAAACGTAAAGGCACCGTGATATGTCTCTGGTCGGATGCTGAGACTATACTTAACCGTACTAAAGGGTTCGGCCATAGGCCCCTTCTTAACTGTAAAGATCCCTTAAGAAAAATAAATAAACTATTGAAAGCCAGGCAGCCGTTCTATCGGAAAGCCGACGTGCATATAGACGCCGGGAACGGGGACCCTGACGTGGTCGCGCGGCGCATATGCGCCATCGTGAAAAATATCCGGGTGCGGGAAAAAGCCATAGCCGGAGAGAAGAGCAATATCGCCAAGTTGTTCGATAAGCTTCTGAATCACGCGATGATGCCGGTTTTCATAGCGGATAAGAATGGAACGATAAAATATCACAACCGAGCGTTTCTGGACGCGGTCGGGGAACGGATGAACGGCAAAAATTGGATAACGGAGATAGTGAAAAGGTCGCATCACGCGAAAGCATATGAGATACTAGATAGTATCAGTGAGAGCGGATCTCTGCACGATATAAGGTTTTTTGAGCTTTCGCGCAGAAAAGACCGTTGTATCTCAAAATGGATATCATGCGGGATCGTTACTCCGGGTGGCAGGAAGGGAATGATCTTTGTCGCGGATGAGCATAAACAGGGAGAACACGATTATTTGTCTCTTGGGGCCTCGGCTAGTGAAATAGTGATGACCAACATGATATTTTCCGGTGAAAGCCGTACGGATCTTTTTACGGCCAGTCATTCTTCCGGTGTGACAAAATATGCTCTGTCTCTCGGCAAACGGATGGGGCTTGATAAAAATGAGCTGAGGGTTCTCACTATGGCGGCTCTTTTACATGATATCGGGAAACTTGCAGTTGACGAGAAAATAACGTTTAAACGCGGCGCTCTGAACGTGAATGAATACAGACAGATGAAAAATCATCCGCTTTTTGGTGTGGAACTTTTGAGACCGTTTGTGTATCTTTGGGAAGCTTTGCCGATCATTTTATTTCATCATGAGAGCTTCGATGGAACGGGTTATCCGTACGGGATAAAGGGCACAGATATCCCGCTTGGCGCGAGGATACTGAGTGTGGCCGATGTATATGAGGCGTTAACTGCCGATCGTCCGTACCGGAGCGCGTTCTCGAAAAAAGAAGCCCTAAAGATAATGAAAAAAGGGCGCGGGGAGAAACTGGATCCCGCTATAACGAATGAATTTATTAAGATGATCAAATGAGGGTACGAGAAACACGGATGGAAAAACTTTGCGGGGACATGATCAGAATGACGCTATTGCCCGGTTTTACTCCGGCCAAGGCGGTTAATTTTGTGGAGAGGATAAGAAACTCGGGAGATCTGTTCACGCCCGCATCGGGCGGCGCGGAAAAAATGGTGGAGGAAATACTTTTCTCGGCCGAAAAAAGCGCTTTATCCCTGGCGACAAAAAGATATGAGAAGGAAATAGAATATATCGCTAAGAACGGCATAAAGACCGTGTCGATCTTTGATGAAGCGTATCCCGCCTCGCTCAGGGAGATCTATGACCCGCCGCTTGTTCTTTATTTTAAGGGCGATCTCGCCGTGGAAGACGTCGACGCGGTAGGTGTTGTCGGTGCTCGCCACGCTTCGGAATACGGACTGCGTATGGCCGAGGAGATATCCGCCGGATTGTGTAACGCGGGGGTGACCGTGGTTAGCGGTATGGCCAAAGGCATAGACACGGCGGCGCATCGCGGGGCGATAAAATCTTTCGGGCGGACCATCGCGGTAATGGGTAGCGGTTTCGCCAATCTGTATCCGGACGACGCGCAGGAAATGGTCTTGCGTATCGCCGAGAACGGAGCCGTGTTGACGGAGAATAGTTCGGATATTTTACCTTTAAAATGGAATTTCCCGCGCCGGAACAGGATAATAAGCGGGTTGTCTAAAGGTATTGTGGTGGTGGAAGCCGCCAAGGATAGTGGTTCTCTTATAACCGCGGAGTTCGCGCTTGAGCAGGGTAAGGAAGTTTTCGCTGTTCCCGGCAGGATAGACACGCATATGTCGGACGGTACGAATCATCTTATTCAGCAGGGGGCCAAACTGGTGACGAGGGCCGAGGATATCCTGGAAGAACTGAACCTGGAGTACGGAGAGAGCCCCGGACGAAAGACGGCAAAAAAGACGGTGAATATGGAGAAAATTAAAAAAGGCCTTTCACCCGATCAGGTCAAGATCGTGGACCGGCTTGCGTCGGAAGAGGCTGTTCATATAAACGATCTGTGCGACGCGACAGGGATAGATATGCCGCTTCTCAATAAGGAATTATTGCGGCTTGAGATAAATAGATTGATCAGGTTCGTTCCGGGGCAGTGTTTCGCGCTCAGGGACCAAAATGAGATGAACATTTAAACCCATGAGGATATAAAATGGCTGTCAAAAAAACAAAAAGTACCGCGAAGAAAAGCGGCGGCGACAAAGAAAAATATCTGGTAGTTGTGGAGTCTCCCGCCAAGTCAAAAACCATCAACAAGATACTTGGCAAGAACTTCAAAGTGATCGCCAGTATGGGGCACATTGTGGATCTGCCGGCCGATAGGATGGGGATAGATTTTGAACATGATTTTACCCCTGAATATCAGGTGATGAAGGGCCGGGCCAAATACATGAAGGATATAAAAAAAGAGGCAAAAGAGGCAAAAACCGTGTTTCTGGCGGCCGACCCTGACCGTGAGGGAGAAGCTATCTGCTGGCATCTCAAAAATCAACTTGAGAGCTGTTGTTCTGAGTTTTTCAGAGTAAGGTTCGAGGAAATAACCGAACGCGCAGTGAAAGAGGCTTTTGAGAAAAAAGGCGAGATCGACATGAATAAAGTGAATGCCCAGCAGGCTCGCCGTGTTTTCGACAGGATAGTTGGATATTCGCTGAGTCCGCTGCTTTGGGGAAAGATCACTCGAGGTTTAAGCGCCGGCAGGGTACAGTCGGTCGCCGTGAGGCTCATCGTGGAAAGGGAAGAGGAAATAAAAAAATTCAAGCCCGAGGAATACTGGAGCCTTGACGCGATACTGCGCAAAGTGGCGGGAAAAGTGGATAAAGGGATCAGCGATTTCCGCGCGAAGCTTATAAAGTTCAAGGGCGAAAAAGTGCATATCGGAACTAAGATCACTTCGGACCAGATGATGTCTGGTCTTTCCGGGGCGAAATTCATAGTGGCCGATGTGGGCCGTAAGGAGAAAAAGAGTTATCCGCGTTCGCCGTACACCACCAGTGTTATGCAGCAGGACGCCTTCAATAAACTTAATTTTTCGGCCAGCAAGACCATGAGGATCGCGCAGAAACTTTATGAAGGCGTGGATCTCGGGGAGGCGGGAACTGTAGGTCTTATAACCTATATGCGTACCGATTCCGTGCGCATATCGGACGACGCGATGAAAGAACTGCAAAAATTTATTTTGGATAAATACGGCGCGAAATACGCCCCGCCGGTGCCTTTTGTTTACAAGGCCAAGAAAAGCGCCCAGGAAGCGCATGAAGCTATACGTCCGGCACTTCCGCTCAGGGAACCGAATAGCCTCGCGGCGTATCTAACTCCTGATGAAATGAAGCTCTATACTCTGATCTGGAAAAGATTCGTGTCCAGCCAGATGCAGACGGCCGTGTACTCAGTGCTTACCGTTCATATCAACGCGGGAGAGTACACTTTCAGGGCCGGCGGATCGGATCTTATCTTTGACGGGTTTTTGCGTGTTTATAAAGAATACGGGGCGTTGGATGAGGAAGAAGTCCCGCCTGAGATGCCGCCCTTGGAGACGGGCGAGGAAGTGAAACTTGTGGAACTTATCCCGGAGCAGCATTTTACAAAACCGCCGGCCAGATATTCGGACGCGTCACTTGTAAAAGTGCTGGAGGAAAAAGGGATAGGAAGGCCGTCCACATACGCGCCCATCATACGGACGATAATCGACAGGAACTATGTGAAACGCGTTAACAGGTATTTTCAGCCCACGGAGTTAGGTCAGCTGGTCAACGACCTTCTTGTGAAAAATTTTCCGGATATAGTCGATTATGACTTTACGGCAAAGCTGGAAGGCGAACTGGACGATATCGAAGAAGGTAAAATGAACTGGGTAAAGGCCGTCAAAGAATTTTACGAGCCGTTCACCGGGAAATTGGCCGAAGCGAAAGAAAAAATGAAGAACGTCAATAAACAGGAAGTTAAAACCGATCAGGTCTGTGAAAAATGCGGCAGACCGATGATAATAAAATGGGGGAAGAAAGGCCGGTTCCTGAGTTGTTCCGGATTCCCGGAGTGCAGGAATGCGAAATCCATAAGCACCGGCGTGAAATGCCCCGCGGAGGGATGCGGCGGCGAACTTGTGGAACGCAGGTCTTTCCGCGGTTCTTTCTATGGATGCACGAATTACCCGAAATGTACGTATACGTCGCGAACGTTAAACCAGCCCGGGCAGGCGGCCGAAGGCGCGGCGGACGGCGCCGCCGAGGCGAAAGTTGAAGACGAATGACGATAGAGGCGGATCTTAATAAATTTCTTAAGTATCTCGAGGTGGAGAAGAATTATTCGGAGCATACGCTTCGTAGCTATGCCGCGGATATCAGGGAGCTTATTGCGTCCGTTCCGGGTCAGAACGCGGAGGATGTCACGCATCTGGATATAAGAAAATTTCTCGCTGAGCTCAAGGAGAAAGGTTCTTCTAAACGGACCGTTGTTCGAAAACTAGCGGCGCTGAGATCGTTTTACAGATATCTTTTCAGGACTAACGCGGTCAGGACAAATCCGGCCGCCGGAGTGTTTACCCCGAAACTTGATAAAAAATTGCCGGTTTTTCTGGATCCTGAAAGAACGGCGAAGCTGATAATGGCCCCGGCGGGGGACAGCTTTCAATGTAAACGCGACCATGCGATGCTGGAAGTGCTTTATTCCGGCGGGATCCGTGTTGGCGAACTTGTCGGGCTTAATCGGGACGATCTGGACATGATCGCCGGGGTAATAAAGGTCCGCGGAAAAGGAAAAAAAGAACGTATCGCCATGCTCGGATCAAAAGCCCAGCAGGCCGTTAAAGAATATCTGGATAAATGCAGGGAGATTGGGCGCGACGCGAACGGGCCTTTGTTCATGAATAAACTCGGGACACGGATAACAGACAGGAGCGTAAGGCGGTTTCTTGACAAATATGTTAAACAGTGCGGCATAGAGGAGAAGGTGTCCCCGCATGCGATCAGGCATTCGTTCGCTACGCATATGCTTAATAACGGAGCGGATCTCAGGAGCGTGCAGGAATTATTGGGGCATAAAAATCTTTCGACGACACAGATATATACTCATCTTGGGACACAGAAAATAAAAGAAATGTATTTGAAAGCTCATCCGAGGGCATAAATGCACTGAATCGGAAGACGGCTGGAAGGGAATATGAGATTTTTATTTGACGTATTTTTTATGATGTTTTCGGTGGTATATCTGCCGTATCTTTTTCTCGGCAGACGTATGCACAAGGATTTCAAACAGCGTTTTGGGTATTTGCCGGCGGAAGCGACGAGTTTTAAAAAGCCCGTGTGGATACACGCGGTAAGCGTCGGGGAGGCACAAGTGGCGCTGGAACTGGCGGCAAAACTCAAAAAAGAAATGAAGGATGTTCCCGTGGTGGTTTCGGTCACAACAAAGACCGGATACGCACTTCTGAGCCAATGGGCGGGGAAAACGGTGGACGCTGTTTTTTACTCGCCGATAGATATCTCATGGATAGTCGCCCGTGTTATACGAAAAATAGATCCACGTGTTTATGTCATGATCGAGACCGAGATATGGCCGAATATTCTTACGGCTCTGAGAAGAAATAAGGTCCCGATAGTGCTCGCCAACGGGCGTATTTCGGATTTTTCGTTCAATAATTACCGCACGATAAGGTTTCTTATAAAAGGTGTTTTTGAAAACATTAATGTTGCATGTATGCAGTCGCAGAAAGACGTGGAAAGGATAATTGCGCTGGGTATTCCGGAGAAAAGATGTTTTGTGACCGGTAATATGAAATTTGATATGGCCGGAGGCGGAATGGGCGAAGGGATCTCGAAAAAAGACATAGGATTTGAGGACGGCGACGAAGTGCTGGTAGCCGGAAGCACGCACAGCCCCGAAGAAAAATATCTGACCGATATTTACCGGGAGATTCGTGTCGGCAACAAAAAAGTAAAATTTATCGTCGCTCCGCGGCACATAGAAAGGGCCGATTCCGTTCAGGAATATATAGAGGGCACAGGGCTTGTCGTTCAGCGGTTTTCCGAGATCTATCGTAATCCCGGACTTAAGCGTCGAGACCTGGATGTCGTGATCGTTGATACGATAGGGCATCTTAAAAATATTTATAACGCCGCTACCGTTATCTTTATAGGCAAAAGCCTTGTCGAGAACGGAGGCGGACAGAATCCGATAGAGGCGGCCAGGTGGGGGAAACCCGTTGTTTTCGGGAAATATATGTCTAATTTCAGAGAGATCGCTGATCTTTTTCTTGAAAACGGCGCCGCGCTGGAAGTGTCCGACAAAGAAAACCTGGCGATTGTACTGGACCGGTTGTTCGAGAACGGGGAGGAACGTTCCCGTTTAGGGACAAACGCGTTGAAGGTCATAGAAAGGAATACGGGCGCGACAGCACGGACTGCGGAAAAGATAAAATATATTGTTGTATACGCGTGACGGATATTTATGGCGAGATATAGTATGAAAGAATATTTTTTTCTTGTTATGACAGACCGTAAAACCGGGCCTGGTGACCGCGTTGCGGCTGGGGTCCTTTATTTCGTATCGATTCTTTATGCCATGGTGATGCGGTTCAGAGGCCGGATGTACAAAAGAGGTTTTTTTAAGGTAAGGAAGGCTGCGGTTCCGGTCATAAGTGTGGGGAATATTACACTTGGTGGTACCGGGAAAACGCCCTTTGTGGCCTTTCTCGCCGATAGATTGACGGCATTAGGCATGAAACCGGCCGTTCTTACCAGAGGGTACGGCGACGATGAACACCGTATGCTGAGGGATGATATCCCCGATGTCCCGGTAGTAGTCGGCAGTAACCGTGTACGAAACGCGGAAAAAGCCGTTCGTCTTGGGGCGAATATACTGATAATGGACGATGGCTTTCAACACAGACGTCTCGGGCGTGATCTTGATATCGTTCTTTTGGACAGTGCAAAGCCGTTCGGGAACGGATATGTATTTCCGCGGGGTACATTGCGTGAACCGCAGGACGCGATCCGCCGCGCGGATGTTGTTGTTCTTTCAAAATGCGATAAAATCCCGGAAGGTACGGATCTGAAAAAGATAGCCGGAAATTTGGATATCCGCCAGGGCGTGCCGGTCATCGCGATAAAATATAAAGCAAAATTTTTATCCGATGTAACGGGCGCGGTTTATCCGGCGGAAAACTTCAAAGGTAAAAAGGTGTGCATTGTTTCCGGGATAGCCGATCCTGAATATTTCGGATCGATGGTCGGGAAAACGGGTGCGATCATAGAGTCCGAAAGATATTTTATGGACCATCATGCGTATACACAGAACGATGTAAACGAGATATTGAGGATGTGTGTGCGTAATGAGGCCGACGCCGTGATAGTAACGGCTAAAGATTATGTAAAACTCAGGAAGTTGGATCTTTCCGAGTTGGAAAGTAAATTGTTCGTTCTTAAAATCTCGGTAGACATAACACAGGGAGAGGAAGTATTCAGTGCTGGACTTAATAGCCTCATACATGCTTCGCGGTCTTAGTATATTGTTCTGTTATATACCGATCCGCGCTGTTTTGGCGTATGGAAGGTTTTGCGGAAAGATCGCGTATTTGTTAAGTGGTAAGCGGTGCTGCGTGACGTATTCTAATCTTAAGGCTGCTTTTCACGGCGAAAAGTCCCCGGAGGAGATATCCGAGATAGCGAAAAAGGCGTATCTTTCGGTCGGAGAGGTCTTCGCGGAGCTTGTGGCAGTTCCACGTGTAGACGCACGGTATGTGGAGAAATATATAAAGATCAATAATTTTGAGCGCATACAGAAAGCAGCGTCGAACCCGAAAGGGATGATACTGGTCTCGGCGCATTTCGGGAACTGGGAGCTTAGCACAGTTGCGAGTGCGATCAAAGGATATCCGTTGTATATGCTCGCGCGTGATCAGAAAATGAAAAGGCTTAACGAGCTACTGAACCTTCTTCGCGAAACCAAAGGCAATATGGTCGTTCGTAAAGGCGTGGATATAAAAAACATTTTCAGGCTCCTGAGGTCGGGGAAAAGCCTGGGTTTATTGGCCGATCAGAACGCGGGGGCTTCGGGTGAGTTAGTAGACTTTTTCGGCAGGCCCGCTTCAACTGCTACGGGGCCTTACCGTTTCGCCCAAAAGACGGGCGCGGTAGTGTTGCCGGCCTTTATACATCGCAAGAACGGTCCGTATCAGGAACTGTATCTGGAAGAGATAATGGAGATAAAAGAGGACGAAAGCATTATCCCATATATGGAACGGTACAACGCGCTTTTGGAAAAACACATAAGACAGTCGCCCTCTCAGTGGTTCTGGATGCATAAACGCTGGAAAAAGACATCTGTTAAAAAAGTTATGGTCCTGGATGACGGGAAGAAAGGGCATTTAAAAGAATCGTTAGCGATACTTAAACAGATAGAGATATATCGCAAAGATGAAGGCTTCCAAGACAAGGACCTTGAGGTTCAGATAGTGAGTATCCGTTTTCGCGATAAGTTTAGGAAAGCCGTATTTAACGCTTTTTGCCCGCTGCTTACGTGGCGATTGGGGATGCATCGTAAAATGCTAGCCTGGGCGATGACGGCGGAAACGTACAAAGACGCTATCAATAGATACGCCGATGTCATCGTAAGCTGTGGTTCGGGGCTTTATGGCGTGAGTACCGCGCTAAAAATAGAGAATTATGCCAAGAATATAGCCGTACTGGATCCCGGAAAGATCAATTACGGGAAATTTAACGTGATCGTGATGCCGAGGCATGACGTGAAGTCTTCTAAGGTCGCGGACAATATAGTTGTGACGGAACTCGCGCCTAACCTTATTGTGCCGTCAGAATTATTGTCTTTACGCGTGTCGCTTGCGGGGAAAATGGTCTCCGGTAAGGTTAACGTGGGCGTTCTTATCGGCGGGGACAACGGTTTTTACGCGTTCACAGAAGATATGGTTAGAAATATTATGGGTGGTATTGTGGATTTTTGCAGAAAAAAAGACGGTAAAATATTCGCGACGACATCACGTCGTACTCCGGAAAGTGCGGAAAATGCCGCGGCGGAGATGCTTTTAAAGGATAGTACCTGCGGTTTTTTCGTTTACGGTAAGAATGATACCGATGATAAAACCGTGGATAAGATATTGGCGCTTTCGGATATAGTGGTAGTATCGGGTGAAAGTATTTCCATGGTATCCGAAGCGGTTTCGTCCGGTAAACCGGTTGTCGTGTTCATGCCGGTCAAGAAGCATGCAAAAACCAATAAGTACGAGGCGTACGTGAAACGGCTCGAAAATGAAGGTTATCTGACGCTTTTCTCCGGCGGCGACCTGACTGTGGTGCTGGATCGGGTGTCTGCTTCCGACGTGAAACGTAAGGCGATAGAGGATAACCGCAGAATATACGAAAAGATACATAAACTATTTTAGACAGGATGACGATATGAACGTATTGCAGCTTTTACCTAAACTTGAACTTGGCGGCGTAGAACGGGGCACTATAGAAATGTCGCGTTACCTTACAATGAAAGGGCATAAAGCCGTGGTCGTCTCCGGTGGCGGCAGACTGGAAAAAAGCCTTACAGCGGCCGGTGCCAAGCATTATATGCTGCCTGTAGGCAAAAAGAACCCTCTTATCATGGTGTACTGTTATTTCAAAATAAGGGCGATAATTAAAAAAGAAAATATTCATCTTGTGCACGGAAGAAGCCGGGTGCCTGCGCTTATCGGCTATTTCGCCGCGCGTGCCGAGAAAAGAACATTTATAACCACGGCGCACGGACATTATAAAAAACATCTTATCAGTAAAGTGATGGGGTGGGGGAAGATAGTGATCGTTGCCAGTAACTTTATGGCACAGTACATGAAAGAGAATTTCGGGGTGCTTCCGGGGAAGATAGTAGTGATACCGAGAGGAGTGGATCTTGAAAGGTTTTCTTTTATACGTCCGGCCAAACGTGCGGATAAAGTGTTCCGCGTCGGAATGATAGCCAGGTTTACTCCGCTCAAGGGACACATGGATTTTCTGAAGGCGGTCGCGTATGTTTCCAGAAAGATGCCGAATCTGGAAGTTGTTCTGATGGGCGATAGGAATGAGGCCCGTCCGGATTATATTAAAAAAATGGATCTGGCGATAAAACGATATCTGATAGATAAAATTGTTAGATTTGTCGGTCCGGGTGAAAGCGTGCCAGAAGTATTACGCGGGCTGGATGTTCTTGTGTCAGCCTCACGCGAACAGGAGGCTTTTGGACGATCGATTATAGAGGCGCAGGCGCGAGGGGTTCCGGTAGTGGCGACACGTGTCGGCGGAGTTGTGGAAACAGTTGAGGACGGGGTCACGGGACTGTTGTGCGAAGCGTCGGATCCTTCGGATATGGCGAACAAAATAATGAAATACGCTTCCAGTCTGGAGTTTAGGCAGGAAATAGCCGAGAAAGCCCGGAAGAATGTTGAAGAGCTTTATTCCGTGGAACGGTGTATGAGCCTTGAACTTGAGGCGTATCGCCGTGCATGTGAAATAAAGAAGATTCTGGTGTTTAAGATCAGTTCACTGGGAGACGTGATACTTTCAGTCCCGTCTTTACGTGCGATAAGGAGCCGTTTTGCAGACGCTTCAATAAAGGTACTGGTGGACGTTAAATTCAGGAAAGTCCTCGAGGGCTGTCCTTATGTCGACGAGATCATTACCTGCGATTTCAATGAAAGGGACGCCGGGGCCGGATTTTTTAAACTGGCAGATCGCTTGCGAGCCGAGGATTTTGATTTTTCGGTGGATCTTCAAAATAGCACGAAAAGCCATCTGCTCGCGTTTTTAGGTATGATACCGGAAAGGTTCGGATATAATAACGGCAAAATGAGTTTTCTTCTGAACCATAAAGCTGTTCTTCCCAAAAAAGCCATGGGACCGGTCGATCATCAGGCACAGTTATTATCGATCCTCGGGATAAATATGGTGGAAAAATCTCTTGAACTTTGGCCCGGAGAAGAACATAAAAAATGGGCAAAGAATTTTCTTCAAGTGAACTGGCTGAACGAGGGACAGAAACTGGTAGGTATAAGTCTTTCGGCCAGTGCCAGATGGGGAACTAAAAATTGGGGGATGTCGCAGATACAGTCGCTTGCGGATATGCTGGGGAAAGACGATATACGTGTGGTTTTTATCGGTACTCCGAGCGATATCCCTGCCGCTGAAAAACTTACAAAGAAGAACAATCTTAAAGCTATTAACGCCGTGGGGAAAACAAATATATCACAGCTTATCGCGCTTATTGCGGAATGTTCCGTTGTTGTGAGCGGCGATTCGTCGCCTATGCATATCGCCGCCGGTGTCGGGGTGCCGTTCGTAGGTCTTTTCGGTCCGACCGATCCTGACAGACACGCTCCGCCTGCTGTGAAATGCAGGATAATCGGGAAAAAGGCGAAATGTTCGCCATGTTACAAAGGAGAATGCAATAACGGCCATAGATGTATGTCGGGTATCCGGCCACAGGAAGTTTATAACGCGGTGAAAGATCTGATGTGAAAGCTCTGATCATAACGACACATTTAAATATCGGCGGGATAGGCCTGTATACGGTTAATCTCGCTAAATATCTCGGGCCACTGGGCGTCGAATGCTCGGTGCTGTCGTCGGGAGGGGATCTAGAGCCAGTTCTGGGAGATATAGGGATAAAACATTATAAGTTCGATATAAAGACTAAATCTGAATTCGGCGTAAAAATGTTCCGATCCCTGCCGGGGATAATTGATCTGATCAAAAAGGAGAAATTCGATCTGGTGCATGCTCAGACAAGAGTCTCGCAGATCATCGCATGTATGTCGGGGGTGTTTACCGGTGTTCCGGTCATATGTACCTGTCACGGTTTTTTTAACAGCAGAAGGTTGTCCAGAAAATTATTTCCATGCTGGGGAAAAAGGACGATAGCTATCAGTAACGGTGTTAAAGAACATCTGATGAGAGATTTCCGTGTGCCGGAAGAAAAAATCGACATGATATTGAACGGTATTGAGACCGACAACTTTTTAAATATAAGTGCGGAAAAGGATCATGCGCTTA
The DNA here is from genome assembly GCA_035403965.1 of Candidatus Omnitrophota bacterium. Taxonomy (GTDB): domain Bacteria; phylum Omnitrophota; class Gorgyraeia; order Tantalellales; family Tantalellaceae; genus DAONGE01. Next base: position 25,129 of record DAONGE010000006.1, read on the forward strand.
TGAAAGAACTTGATATTCCATCTGACGCGTTGGTGGTCGGAACCGTGGGAAGACTTTCGGAAGTAAAAGGGCAGAAATATCTGATCAAAGCGTTCAAGGGGATCATCGGACAATTCCCCAAGGCGAGGCTTCTCCTTGTTGGCGAGGGTCCGGAAGAAAAGGAACTGCGATGTCTGGTGGATGACCTTTCGATCTCTGAATATGTGATCTTCGAGGGGCGCATGAGAAAAAAACTTCCGGTATATCTCAGACTGATGGATGTTTTTTGTCTTCCTTCGGTGATGGAAGGCGTGGGGTTGGCGCTTATGGAGGCGATGGCTTCTGGATGCGCGTGTCTGGCGTCAAAGACAGGTGGGATCCCGGAAGTCGTTGATGATGGCGATAACGGCATACTTGTTACGCCCGAAGATGAAACCGCGATCCAAAAAGCATTGGTATGTCTCTTGGCTGATCCTAAATTACGCGCGACGCTTGGCGAGAGGGCGCGGGAAAAAGCTATGGAAGAGTTCTCTATAAAGGACAACATAGAAAAAACTCGGTCTTCGTACGAGAAATTACTCGCTGAAAACAAAAAAAAGAACGGATGTGTGCATGGCGAATAAAATTTCCGAACCGAAAAAAATATTGATATTCGAACTCAACTGGATGGGAGATATACTTTTTTCGGAACCGCTCATAAGGGCGATAAAGGAGACGTATCCGGAATCGTACATAACGTGCGCTATGGTGCCTAGATACGTCGATCTTTTGGCGAATAATCCGTGGGTGGACGAAATAATTGAACTTTCTGATAACAGGTCTTTTTTGTCTTTTTTTGAAAAAATAGGTTTTTTGAACGTGATCAGGAAAAAACATTTTGATACCTGTATTTTTCTTAAACCTTCTCGGACAAAGGTCATTATGGCCATGCTGTCCGGAATAAAAGACAGGATCGGGTTTATCTCCAGCAAAAGAACGTTCTTTACGCGGGTCGTTATGGCGGATGATAGCTGTCACCGAGTGGAACAGATATTGTCTCTGGCGGGAGCGATGGACGCCCCTTTTCCGCGCAGTCATCATTATGAATATTTTGTCACGGACGAGGACATGAAAAAAATGGAAGTTACGCTGGCTTCTTCTGGCTATAAAGGCGGGGATATTATCGTGCTGAACCCGGGTGGGAATTGGGGCGCTAAACGATGGCCTCAGAAGTATTTCGCGGAACTGGCGGAGATGCTGATAAAAAAATATCCCGGCGCGGAGATAGTGATATCCGGCGCAAAAAAAGACATTGGTCTTGCGGGGGCTATACTAAAGGACACCGGATGTGCCAGGTGTATGTCCCTGGCGGGAAAGACACATATAAAAGAACTCGCCGCACTTTTTAAAAAGGCAAAACTTGTGATAAGTTCCGATTCCGGCCCGATGCATCTGGCGTCGGCGGTGGGATCTCCTACGCTCGCGATATTCGGCCCGACGTCGGCTAAGTTGACGGGACCGTATGGCAAGGGAAAGAACAAGGTCTTGCAGCGTTATGTTGAATGCGCCGTGCCGTGTTATAAAGAAAAATGTGACAAGGATTATGTGTGCATAAAACAGATCTCCGCGCGTGAGGTTTTTAACGCGGCGTGCGAGATGATGGAGTGAGTTAGGAGTTGGGAATAGATTGAAAAAGTAAATGATGTCATTCCCGCATGTATTAAGCGGGAATCTATACGATTAAAGTAGATTGTTTTGATGTTATGGATGCCCGATAAAAGCGTTCGGGCATGACAGGGATGAGAAATTCGAGATTCGATGATAACGTAGGGGCGGGGTCTCCCCGCCCAAAACGGACAGAGATTCGATGATAATGGAAAAAATGATAGACAGGACAAAAATAAGATCCATTCTGCTGGTATCGCTCGCCAATCTGGGCGATATCGTGCTTACCACCCCGGTTCTGGATAAACTAATATTTGAATTCCCGGGTGCCGCGATCGACGTTATGTGCGGCCCGGCGGGGGAAGAAGTATTTGCCAAAAATCCTCGTGTCAGAGAAGTTATTATAAATCGTAAACATCTTCCGATAGCCGAACGGATGAAGCTTACCGCGTATTTAAGACGTAAAAAATATGATATGGCGATCGATCTAAAAAATACGGCATTGCCTTTTCTTGCCGGTGCGAGGTATAGAACCGGTATTTTTAAACCCAAGATGCCATCCCGTACTCATAAGATGGACGAACATCTTGTTGCTCTTCAATGTTTCGGAATAAGTGGCGCAGGCGCGTCTTTTTGTGTTACAGCGTCGGCAGACGATAAAAGATTGGTTGATGCCATGCTGTCGGCCTGCAAAGGCAAAAAAGTAGCGGTGATAAGCCCCGGATCGAAAAGCCATCTAAAAAGATGGAGTGCTGAAAAATTTGCGGAGTTGTCTGACCTGTTGATAAAAGAACACGGTTGCGAGGTTTTTGTGATCGGCGACGCCGCTGACAAAGAAGTCGTGAAAAGAATGAAAACTTTTGCGCGTTATCCTGTGCAGGATCTTTGTTGTGGCACGAATATCGGCATGGTATATGAATTGATGAGGCAGGCGGATATCGTTGTTACAAATGATAGCGCGCCGCTTCACATAGCCAGCGCCGCGAACGCGCCGGTTGTGGCGATATTCGGTCCGTCAGACGAGAAAAAATACGGGCCGGTATCTGAGTCGTGCGCTGTCGTTGCGCCGGATCGCTCCTGCCGTCCGTGTTGTAACGCATTGTGCAAAAAAGGTCCGGCCGAAGGTTGTATCCCGGACGTGACCGTCGAGGATGTCTATAAAACGGCGAAAGAACTGTTAGGGAGAGCTTGTGGGGAAAATAACCATAAAAATAGGTGACATCACGCAGGAAAGCGTTGATGTAATAGTGAACGCTGCGAATGCCTCATTGCTGGGAGGCGGCGGAGTCGATGGCGCGATACATCGTGCGGCAGGGCCTGCCGTTCTTAATGAGTGCAGAAAGTTCGGTGGGTGTAAAACCGGCGAGGCTGTTATGACCGGTGCCGGAAAACTGAAGGCAAAACGGATTGTGCATACACCTGGTCCCGTCTGGACCGGTGGAGAACACGGCGAACCGTTTCTTCTTGATTGCTGTTACAAGAATAGTTTTCTTTTGGCCCGCAAAGCGGGATTCAAGACTATAGCGTTTCCCGCGATAAGTACCGGTGTATACGGCTATCCTGTGGACAAAGCTGCTAAAATAGCTATTTCCGTCGGGATGAAACAAATTGAACATTTTGACGAGATAATATATGTCTGTTTTTCCGAGGATGTTCTAGAGGGGTATCAAAAGGTATATGCGAAATTATCTACCCCGAGGAAAAAGAAATGACGCCGATCCCCAGACGGATATTAATAGCCAGGACAGACCGCATAGGTGACGTCGTTCTTTCCACGCCGGTGATCCGGTTTTTGCGCAAAAAATATCCCGAGGCTTTTATTGCGTTCATGTTAAGACCGTACACGGCTGATATAGTGAGGAACGATCCGAATCTCAACGATGTCGTGATCTATGACAAAGACAAGGAACAGAAAAGCTTTTTTTCGACCATACGGTTCGCTTTAAAACTCAGAAAATACCGGTTTGATATGGCGATAGCCCTGCATCCTAACTTTCGCACACATATTATTTTTTTTATGGCTGGGATACCAGTGCGGATCGGATATGATAAAAAATGCGGATGGCTTTTGACGCAAAAGATACCGCATAAAAAGCAGGAGGGGGACCGGCATGAGAGCGAATATAATTTTGATCTTTTGTCCGGAGCTGGTATAGATGTTTCCGGAGCTGATATGAAACCGTATCTTTACAGAAGCCGGGAAAACGGTCTTATGGTGGACAAGATACTTAAGGAGAGTGGTGTTTCGGCTAGCATGATCGCCGTTCATGCCGGAGCGAGTTGTCCGTCAAAACGGTGGCCGGCCGAAAGATTCCGCGAAGTTTGTGAACTATTGATAAAAAAAACGGGTAGTGATATAGTGCTTATCGGAGGGCCTGATGCCGTGCGATATTCCGATATCATAACTGAGTCCGGGAACGCAAGGATATTTGATCTTACCGATACCTTGCGCCTTGGAGAAGTCACTGAGCTGTTATCGCGTGCCAAAGTCTTGATCTCCAATGATTCCGGTCCGGTGCATATCGCCGCGGCCGTGAATACCCCGGTAGTGTCTATTTTTGGACGTAAATCTCCCGGTCTTTCGCCTAAAAGATGGGGACCGGTCGGTGAGAAAAATATAATACTGCACAAGGATGTCGGGTGTGTGAAGTGCCTTGCACATGAGTGTGAGAAAAATTTTCAATGTCTTTTGGCTATCAGCGCGGATGATGTCGTATCCGCTACGGAGCGCTTGATATCTGAACTGTAGAGAAAAGGTTTAGATGGTAAAAACAAAAACAAGGAGGACATATGAAAAAAGTGATATGTTGTATTCTCGCATTATTTCTTGCAGCCGCGCCGTGTTTCGCGGAAGGGGCACAGGAAACCGCTCAAACCCAGATCCCTCTTATAGGACAAGTGGCTCCGGCGTTTACAGCGGAAACTACCCAGGGAACCATAAACTTTCCGGACGATTTTAAAGGCAGTTGGGTGATATTATTCAGTCATCCCGCAGATTTTACGCCTGTTTGTACCACTGAATTTATGACATTCGCCACAATGAAACCGGAGTTCGAAGCGTTGAATTGTAAATTGGTCGGACTTTCTATCGACAGCATTTACAGCCATATTGCGTGGCTCCGGACTATACAGGAAAAAATTAAATACAAAGGTATGGAGAATGTCAAAGTCGATTTTCCGCTCATCGCCGACATAAAAATGGAGGTTGCGAAAAAATACGGAATGTTACAGGCCAGCGCCAGCGACACTAAAGCCGTGCGCGCGGTGTTCTTTATCGATCCGGAATCGAAAATACGCGCGATAATCTATTATCCGCTTTCCAACGGAAGAAATTTCCAGGAAATAAAACGATTGCTTATCGCGATGCAGACCAGTGATGCCGAAAAGGTGGCGACTCCCGCCGACTGGCAACCCGGCGACGATGTGATCGTCCCACCTCCGGGAAGCTGTGGTACCGCGAAAGACAGGGTCGATAACGCCGAAAAAGAAGGCTATAAATGCCTCGACTGGTTCATATGTTTTAAATCGCTGAAAGCGAAAGAATAATCTGTTTTACACATAGTACGGATAAATGGGCCGTTTCCGAGGAGCGATTGGAGCGGCCCATTTTTTATTATTTTCGCAGGCCAATAGTTAAACTATAAAAAGCTTGAAAAAGACAGAAAATATGCTAATTTCGTATAAAAATTAGAACAGTGAATAACATTATGTGGTATAATTATCGGGCTGTTAGACTATCAAAAATAACAGTAAGGGAGAAAGGCCATGGAAATTACGGTAAATGACGGGAATTTTGATAGCGAAGTCATCAAAGAAAGTAAATTGCCGGTACTTGTCGATTTCTGGGCCGAATGGTGCGGGCCGTGCAGGATGATAGCGCCGATGATCGAAGAGATCGCCCGTGAATATCAGGGGAAGGTCAAGGTTTGCAAGATAAACGTGGATGAGGCTCCGAAAACCGCTTCTGAACTGGGAGTTATGAGTATTCCTACCATCGCGATATTCAAGAACGGCAAGGTCGTTAACAAGATAGTCGGGGCTGTTCCCAAACAGGAGATTGTTTCCAGGATAAATACGTCGATCTGAAAATAATAAAGAGCGCGTTGTTTTAAAGAGGGGGAAAGAATTGGACAAGTATAAGTTTTCGACATTTGAAAAATATGTAAATAAGTTTTCAAAAAGAAAAATACTCGTCGTCGGGGATCTTTTACTGGATCAATATATTTGGGGCGAAGTATCGCGAATATCTCCGGAGGCTCCTGTGCCGGTTGTTTGGGTAAAGCGCGAAGATTACATGCCGGGCGGGGCCAGCAACGTTGCGAACAATCTCGCGAAACTTGGAGCGGATGTCACCCTTGTCGGAGTGGTAGGGAATGACGAACGCGGGGAGCTCCTGAAAAGCAAGTTGGAAGAGCGCGGTATAGATATTTCGGGTGTGTTCACGGACGATACACGTCCTACAAGCCTAAAGACACGTGTGATAGCGCATCATCAGCAGGTGGTAAGAATAGACCGAGAAAGCGTGGATACGGTCAATCACAGCCTGTCCGCGAAGATCGCCGAGTTCATAACTAACCGCGTTAAAGAAACGGACGGCGTTATAGTTGAGGATTATGACAAGGGCGTTATAACTCCGGTTCTTTTACAGGAGATCGTACCGGCCGCTAGGAAACATTGCAGGATTATTTCCGTCGACCCGAAAGAAAGCCATTTCCCGTATTACAAGAATGTGACGGTCATCACGCCGAACAACCACGAAGCCTCAAGGGCTGTCGGGTTTGAATTGAAGACCGAGGAAGATATAATACGTGCAGGTCAGAAAATAATAAATAAACTCAAAACGGATCATATGCTGATTACGCTCGGGGAGCGAGGTATGATGCTGTGCGAAAAGAACGGGGTATCTCACAGAATCCCTACTATTGCTCAGGAAGTGTTCGATGTGTCCGGAGCGGGTGATACCGTTATCTCGGTCTATACTCTGGCGTACAGTTCCGGAGCCACGCCGATCATATCGGCGCATATAGCCAACTGCGCCGCCGGAATAGTCGTAGGAAAGGTTGGAGCCGCCGTTGTGAGTCAAGACGAGCTCCTTGAAAGACTTAAACTAGAGATCGGGAGGGCTAAACGGTGAAATGCGTAGCTGTTATACCTGCCAGATGGCAGTCATCGCGTTTTAAGGGAAAAGTTCTCGCCGAGATAAACGGCAAACCGATCATACAGCATGTGTGGGAAAGAATAAAAAAATGCCAGCGCGTGGACGATGTGCTGGTAGCGGTGGATAAGGAGAAAGTTTTTAAAGCCGTCGAATCTTTCGGCGGTAAAGCGGTATATACCTCTCCCGAACACGCTTCGGGGAGCGACCGTATCGCCGAAGTAATGAAGTCCGTCAGCGCCGATATCGTCGTGAACGTTCAGGGGGACGAACCGCTCGTGCAACCGTCGATGATAGACGACCTTGTGCGTGTGTTCGAATACGAAAAGAATATACAAATGGCTACCGTGATAAAAAGAGTGAACAAAAAATCGGATATCGACGATCCTAACGTTGTGAAGGTCGTTGTGGATTGTCGAGGATTCGCTCTATATTTTTCACGAAGTCCTATACCGCACATACGTGCGGACGTAAGGAGCGCGATCACAAGCGAGGAAGAGTTGTGCGGACGTTATTTTAAACATATAGGCCTATATGCGTATACAAGGGATTTTTTGTTGACGTTTACCAATCTTCCAAAGTCGTCGATCGAGCAGGATGAAAAGCTGGAACAGCTGCGAGCGTTAGCACATGGGTTTAAAATAAAAACGGTGGAAACAAGGTTCGATACGGTAGGGGTAGATACCCCAGAAGATCTTGAGAACGTGCGCGTGCTTATGACAGCCGCCAATAATAACGGGTAAAACTATGAAGACAAAAAAAATATCGGTGGATAAATTTTATATCGGAGGCGGTTCTCCGATAGCCCTGATCGCCGGGCCGTGTGTTATTGAATCCGAGAAAAACGCTTATTATCACGCGAAGGAAATAAAAAAAATCGCTGCTAAAGTGGGTTTTCGTTATATCTTTAAGGCGAGCTACGACAAAGCTAATAGAAGCTCGATAGCATCGTTCAGAGGACCGGGATTGGCAGAGGGGCTTGAAATCCTGGGGAAAATACGCAAAGACCTGAAAGTTCCCGTGCTTAGCGATGTCCACGCGGAGGATCAGGTCGACGCGGCAGCGGAAGTTCTTGACGTTATTCAGATCCCGGCGTTTTTGTGCCGTCAGACCGATATACTTGTCAAAGCCGCGCGGAGTGGCCGGGTCGTGAACGTGAAGAAGGGGCAATTCATGGCGCCCCATGAAATGGGGAATGTCGTATCCAAGATAGAATCCGCCGGATGCCGTAAGATACTGCTTACCGAAAGAGGTACATCTTTCGGGTACAATACGTTGATAAACGATTTTAAATGTATACCGATAATGAAAAAAACCGGCTATCCGGTAGTATATGACGCGACGCATTCAGTGCAGCGTCCGGCTGGCAAAGGCACTTCAAGCGGCGGGGATTCCGAATTCATCGTTCCGCTCTCTATGGCGGCGGTGGCATGCGGCGCGGACGCGCTGTTCCTGGAAGTGCATGAAAACCCGGCTAAAGCTTTGAGCGACGGGCCAAATATGCTTAAACTGTCAGATCTGTATAAATTCTTGAAACTTATACAAAAAATAGAGAAGGCGGTAAAGTGAAATGAGTTTTTCCAGCGCGAAAAAAGTTTTGATGAACGAAGGCAAGGCGATATTAAAGATCGCCGAAAAAATGGACAAAGATTTTGACCGCATGATAGCGCTTTTGTCCGGGACAAAGGGCCGTGTTGTCGTCACAGGTATGGGTAAGCCCGGTTTTATAGCGCAAAAAGTATCCGCGACGCTTTCGTCCACGGGTACTCCCTCGCTTTATCTCCATCCGGCAGAAGCTCTGCACGGAGACCTCGGCAGGGTCACGCGTGATGATGTGATAATAGCGTTTTCTAACAGCGGAGAGACGGAAGAGATAGTAAGGCTGCTCCCGATAATAAAGAAGATCGGTGCGAGAATAATATCTATCACCGGCAATAAAAAATCCACGCTAGCTAAAAACAGCGATTTTGTCATCGACAGCGCCGTGGACCGTGAGGCGTGCCCTTTGAACCTGGCACCGACTACTTCCACTACGGTGATGCTTGCCATCGGCGACGCGATCAGCGTTGCTCTTCTTGAAAAAAAGAATTTTCAGCCGAAGGATTTTGCGCTTTTTCATCCGGGCGGGGCGCTCGGGAAAAGACTGCTTCTTCGCGCCGGTGACATTATGCGTCCGCTGGCTAAAACGGCGGTGGTGTCTTCGGACGAGTTGGTCAAGGATGTTCTTCTTAAGATTACAAAGGTACGCGCCGGAAGCGCGAGCATCGTTGATAAAAAAGGAAAACTGATCGGTATCTTCACTGACGGAGATCTGCGGCGTCATTTTGAAAAAGGGGAAAAACTTTTAGGACTGACGGTAGGCGTGGTCATGACGAAAGGGCCATGTACGATAATGGCCGATAAACTTGCGGCTGACGCGTTCGATATGCTTCGCAATAAAAAGATCGACGAGATCCCGGTCGTGGATGAAAAAGGAAAACTTGTAGGGGTCCTGGACGTCCAGGATATCCTGAACGAAGGGCTTGTGTAAAGAATATGAAAGATCCGTTAAAGAAATATACCAAAGAGATAGTAAGAAAAGCCGCGGCCATTAAGCTGCTTCTCTTAGACGTGGACGGTGTTTTGACCGACGGACGCTTGATATACGGCAATAGCGGCGAGGAAATGAAGAATTTTGACGTCAATGACGGGCTCGGGATCTTTATGCTGAAAAAGGCGGGGATAAAACGCGCGCTTCTTACGGCGAAGGCGACGAAGGCCGTGAAGATACGGGCGAAAGAGCTTCAGATAGAAAAGGTGTACGGCGGATTTCACTATAAACTGGAAGTATTTGAAAAAGTTCAGAAGGATTTTAAAGTTAAACCTTCTGAAATATGTTTTGTCGGAGACGATCTTATCGATGTGCCGGTTCTGAAAAGATGCGGGCTCGCGGTATGCCCGCCGAACGCTGCTCGCGAAGTGAAAGAATACGCCGATCTTATCACGGATAAAAAAGGCGGGCGCGGCGCGGTGCGCGAACTGTGCGACCTGATATTGCGCGCGACCGGAAAATGGGAAGAAGCCACGGAAAGATATTTTGAGTAAAGGAAAACATGTACAGGATAAAGATCAGATCAGATTTCAGCGGCGCGCATAATCTCAGAGGGTACAAGGGGAAATGCGAGGCCCTGCACGGTCATAACTGGTATGTGGAGGTCGAAGCTGAATCCACGGATCTGGACGAGATTGGCATGGTCGTGGATTTCGGGGATCTCAGGAGAATGCTTAACGATATATTGTCCGACCTGGACCATAAATACGTTAATGAACATGAATATTTTAAAAAAGTGAACCCGACTTCGGAGAATATAGCGAGGTACCTGTTCGAGGAGATCTCACGCAGGAATCCTAAAGTACGGTTCACCGCCGTTACGGTTTGGGAGACCAATAACGCATCGGCCACATATTCACCGGATAGCGGGAGGTAGAAAATGCCGAAGGCGGTTGTTCTTTTGTCCGGAGGTATGGATTCGGCGGTTACGCTTTATACGGCCGCCAGAGAGAATGAGTGTTACGCGCTGAGTTTTGATTACGGTCAGAAAGCGGAACGTGAATTGGATTTTGCCAGCCGGATCGCTAAAAGCGCCGGCGCCCGGCATATTGTGGTCAAGATCGCTATGCCGTGGAAAGGGAGCGCTCTTTTAGACAGCAAGATGAGGATACCGGAACATCGTTTGAGCAAGGGGAACAAGATCCCTTCGACATATGTTCCGGCGAGGAATATCATTTTTTTAAGTTTCGCGGTATCCTGCGCGGAGGCGGTCGGGGCTGATAAGGTTTATATCGGGGCGCATCAGCTTGATTTTTCGAATTATCCGGATTGCCGCGACACTTTTTTCAGGAGTTTTCAGGACGCTGTTAACAAAGGGACAAAGACCGGCGCGGAAAAACACGGAGTGCGTATCGTCACGCCGATAATAAATATGACGAAACGGGAAATTATCCTCGCGGGGATCAGGCTCGGAGTGCCGTTCGAGAATACCTGGTCATGTTACGGTCAGGGGAAAACACCGTGCGGTAAATGTGAATCGTGCATGTTGAGGGCAAAAGGTTTCAGGGACGCGGGGTTAGATGATCCCTTGATCAATAAAAAACGAGCGAAAAAACGGAGACAAGGTTAAACATGAATCTTTTAAAAGGTGAAAGCGCGCTGGTCGCGGCCAAGATATCCGAGATGTTCATGTCATTTCAGGGCGAAGGTCCGTACGCGGGGAGCCGCCAGCTTTTCATAAGATTTTACGGATGTAATAAATCGTGCGTGTATTGCGATACTCCGCAGAAAAGTTATAAGACGTTCACTAAAGACGGCCTGATGGGGAAGATCCTTGATTTTGAGGGCAATTATAATGAACTAGTCCTTACCGGCGGAGAACCGCTTTTGTACGCCGATTTTCTTTCGATGTTCCTATCTCTCTATAAAAGGCATAGAAAGAATCGTATATATCTTGAAACGAACGGCACTTTAGTGACGGGGCTTAAGAAAGTGATCGAATATGTGGATATCGTGGCAATGGATATTAAACTTCCCTCGTCCACGCAGGAGCCGGGCGATGTATGGGAGTCCCATGCGGAATTCGCGAAAATATCCTCCGGGAAAGAATTGTTCATAAAAATGGTGATAACCGGGAACACAAAAACGGACGATATCGTGAGGGCGGCTGAGGTGATCAAGGGCGTAAAATCGAAGATCTCGGTCGTGTTGCAGCCTGTTACGCCGCCGAACGATAGCATAAAAGAACCGGACAAAGAAATGCTTCTGTATTTTACCAAATACCTGGAGCAGAAGACCGGACAGGATATCATCGTTCTCGGGCAATTACACAAAAAACTTGGTATCCGATAAAGCCGGGTAGGAGATAAAAATGGCGAAGAGCAAGGATTATGACGGTTTGCAGGAAAAGGTGCGGGGACTTAAACTTCCTGAGATAGAAACATGGGGAAATAAATATACCGATAAGGAATATGTTGTCAGATTCGATACTCCGGAATTCACATGCGTATGTCCGAAGACCGGATTGCCTGATTTTGCGCACATTTTCATAGAATATTCTCCGGCGCGGTCGTGTGTTGAACTTAAATCTTTCAAAGAATATCTGATGGCCTATCGTGATATCGGGATATTCCACGAACATGTGGTGAACCGCATACTTGAGGATCTTGTAAAAAGTGTTTCACCCAGGTGGATGACGGTGAGGGGTGTTTTCAATACCCGTGGCGGGATAACCACGACAGTTGAGTCAGGTTACAAAAAGAACGGTAAATGAAGATAAAAACACGGCGTTATCACATATATTATTGGTTCAGGGTATTGTTCTTTATCATGAGATTCGTGCCGCTTAAAGCGGCGTTGCGGGTGGCAGAGATTGGCGGGAAGCTGGCATTCAGGCTTCTCCCAAAATACAGAAATATAGCCGTCGGAAATTTAGACGACGTATTCGGGAAAAACGTCGCGAATGAGGAAATAACCCGGAATGTATTCGTCAACCTGGCGAAAAACGGGGCGGAATGGATCAAACTTATGACTTCGCCGAATTCTTTGGTAAAGAGGCTCGTTACGGAGGCCGAAGGATTCGATCGTCTTGACGCTGTACTTGCAAAAGGGAAAGGGGTTCTTGTTATTACGGGGCATTTTGGGAACTGGGAGTTGTTGACGGCATATGTTCGTTCCCGAGGATATAAGGGAGCCGTGATAGGGAAAAGAATATATTTCCACAAATACAACGAGTTTATAATGAAAATGCGGTACAAAACCGGCGATCGGGTTATTTATCGTGATGAATCGCCCAAAAAAATATTAAAGGTCCTGAGGGATGGAGAGGTTATAGGCATCCTCGCGGATCAGGATATGGATTCGCTGGATGGAGTGTTTGTTGATTTTTTTGGAAAACCGGCTTATACGGCGGTTGCGCCGGTGAAACTAAGCGCGGCCAGCGGAGCCAACTTGCTTCCGGCTTTTTTGATAAGAAAAGCGGACGGGACACATAGATTGATATTTGACGAGCCGATCGATGTGCCTTGCGGCAAAATATCGGATGACGACGTAAAAAAATATACGCAAATGTGGACAAATGCTCTTGAGAAATATGTAAGGGAATATCCTGATCACTGGACCTGGATACACAGACGGTGGAAAACAAAAGAAGGTGTGACGAAATGAAAAATATTTTCATGTTAATTCTCACTATCGCGCTTGTGATAGTCGGGTATTTAGGTTATCAGCGTTTTATGAACACATCGTCGCAGGACAAAAATAAAAAATCTTCCGCGCCTCAGGTTGAACAGAAGATGTATACGTTCTCGATTGATGGTAAGACCGCTAAGGGCGTGAAACAGTGGCATCTTGAGGGGCAGGCCGCTGAGATGGTGGATGACGGGATACATCTTGAAGACCTTAATGCCGTCGCTTTCAACGAGCAGGTCACGGTGAACCTCGAGTCCGATAAAGGGATATACAATAAAGATAAAGGCGAGGTCGAACTGATCGGAAATGTAAAAGTAACTACCGAGGACGGCGGGGTATTGACTACCGATCACGCTAAATGGTCGCAGGTCACGAAAGAAATAGAAACCGATGCTATTGTAAATATAAAACGCGAGAATATGATAGCCACGGGTAAGGGCGCAAAGGCTAACTCCGATGAAAAACGCGCTACGCTTCTTTCGGATGTGAACGTCAAACTCGAGCCGCAGACCGATATTCACTGCGATGGGGAACTTCTGATTCTTTTTGGGGAAAATAAAGCTACGTTCAATAAGAACGTGAAAGTAAAAGATAAAGACGGTGAGCTTTTCGCTGACACGCTTACGGTCTTCATAGATCCGGCATCGAAAAAAATAGCGCAGGTCGTGGCCGAAGGGAATGTGAAACTTGTAAGAGGAAAAAGCTATACGTTATGCGGTAAAGCGACGTATACCGACGGAACAAGAAGCGTACAGTTCGTGGGTAAACCCAGAATAGTGATCGCCCCGGAAGAAATTCAGCAGGCCGGTCTTATGCCTGGCGCCGAGGCGTTAAAAGAAGGATCAAAGTAGCTTAAAAGGAGAAACATGCATTTACTGGAGACGAAGGATCTGGTAAAGACTTACGGTGGACGGACTGTGGTAAGGGGCGTAAGTATAAATGTTCATCGCGGTGAAGTGGTAGGGCTTCTTGGTCCGAACGGGGCCGGGAAAACCACGACTTTTTATATGGTTACAGGTATAATCCGTCCTGATAGAGGGAATATAATTTTTGACCAAAAGGATATAACAAAACTTTCGATACACAAGAGGGCGCGTGCCGGTATAGGATATTTGTCGCAGGAACCTTCGATATTCCGTAAACTGACCGTAGAGGAAAATATAATGGCCGTTATGGAAACGCTTGGTTTCCCGCGTAAGGAGCGGTCACGGCAGCTGGATATACTTTTGGATCAGCTTAAGATATCACATCTGCGCCACAATAAAGCGTACACGCTTTCGGGCGGGGAGCGCAGACGTTTGGAGATCACGCGAACGCTTGTGACTAATCCGATGTTCATTCTTCTAGATGAGCCATTCAGCGGTATCGATCCTATCGCTGTGTTCGATTGCCAGGAAGTTATAAAGGAACTCAAAGAAATGGGACTTGGAATACTTCTGACCGATCATAATGTCCGTGAAACGCTTACGATAACCGACAGGTCGTACATCATGTACGAAGGGCAGATCCTTATTGCCGGGACAAAGGAAAAGCTGATAAACGATCCGAAGGCGAGAGAGATATATCTGGGGGAGAGATTTAGTATGTAGAGTGGCATGGGGGCATGGATCATGTGTCATGTATCAGGTGTCATGTGTCAGGGGATAAATAGAAGGGGATTTCGGCGAGTTTGAGCTAATTAATTTGTTGAAAAAGAAAACACGTAATGGTATAGTGATACTCTTAAAAAATTGAATCAAAAAAAGGGGTAAAGAACATGGAAATCAGTATTACCGGACGTAATTGTGATCTTAATGAATCGATACGCAGATATATACAGAAAAAGGTAGGGAAATTGGACAGATCCTTTCCTTTTGTTACCCGTGCGGACGTCGTTCTTGAAGAACGCAAAGAGGATAGGATAGTTGAGATTATCTTCCATATGAAAGGGCATAGCGTCATAGCGAAAGAAACGTCCATAGACATGTATGCGGCGGTCGATCAGGCGCATGACAGTCTCAGAAAACAGCTCAGCCGTATGACGGATAAGATCCATACTAAAAAAAGACGCAGGATGGTCCTAAAAAATTTCATAAGACCGATGTTCCGTTTTGGCAGAGGTCCGGAAGAACTCCCGGCCGGAGAAGCGATGATACTCAAATCCGAGGCTTTTTCTGAAAAGCCGATGCTTCCCGAAGAGGCTAAGATGGAGCTTGATATGAGCGAGAAGACGTTCATTGTTTTCAGGAATTCTGATACAGGGCTTGTGAACGTGCTGTACAAGAGAAACGATGGTAATTACGGTCTTATAGAACCAAAATTTTAATGTCAGTCTAAAATAAACATTCGAAAGTAGGAAGAATATAATGAAGAGTAAATTGAAAAAGTTGAACGGTACGTCACGGCAGTTCGATATAACTTTATCAAAGGACCGTGTGAAAGAGGAAGCTGCAAAGGTATTGTCCGATATAGCTAAGGAAGTTACCATCCCCGGGTTCAGAAAAGGAAAAGCGCCTGAGGATCTGGTATACAAAAATTATAAAGATGACGTCTATGACGAAGTGAAGAAGCGGATTATCCCGTTGGCGTATCAGAACGCGCTTGAGGAACATAAGATAGATCCGATAAGTTATCCTGAACTTTCCGATGTGGCTATGGATAAAGACGGAGGGATGTCTTTTGTGGCCAAAGTAGATGTCTATCCGGAATTCAAAATTGCGAAATACGAAGGGATTAAGATAAACAGCGAAAAAACGGATGTGTCGGAAAAAGAAGTGACTGAAGCGATCGAGCGTATACAGAACGTCTATGCGGAATTCGAGACAGTGGATCGTCCGGTAAAAAAGGGTGATTTCAGCGTTTGCAGTATTGAGGCTTTCGTCGGCGATAAAGTTATCAGCAAAAAACGTGATAAGGTCTGGATAGAGGCAAATAAGGAAAGTTCCATGCTCGGTCTCGGGGAAGAAATAGTGGGACTTAAGGTTGGTGAGGCAAAAGATATCGAAGTTGATTTGCCGGCGGATTATCCGGATAAAAATTATGCCGGGAAAAAAGCCATGTTCAAGGTAGAGGTCAAAGAGGTCCGTGAGAAGAAACTTCCGCAGGCCAATGACGAATTGGCGCAGAAACTTAATGTGGAAAGCCTTGAGAAACTGAAAGAGCAGATGAAAAATCAGATCCTAGAGACAAAAAAGAACGGTAATCAAAATAAAATGAAAGCTCAGGTCGCGAAATATCTGATCGATAAACATTCGTTCGATCTTCCCGAAACCATGGTGCGGAGGCAGCTTGAGGTTCTTGTACGTAACGCTGAGGAAGAATTGATGCGCAAGGGTGTTGACGAAAAGACGATCATGGCCCATAAGGATAAACTGAAGGAACAGTTGCAGAAAGAAGCGGAAAACAAGGTAAAACTTTATTTTGTGCTGGAGCAGATATCAAAAGAGGAAAAAATAGAGATCTCGGACGATGACGTTGATAACTGGCTTAAGTCCGTAGCCGAGCATTATAATAAGCCGGTAGATGAAGTGAAAAAGTATTACGAAGAGAACGATCTTTTAGGCGGCGTACGCGAGCAGTTGCGCGAAGAGAAGGCTCTGGATCGTCTTATTGAAAAGGCTGCGGTTACGACTAAATAAAAGCAAAGAACGGAGGGGTTATGAGCGGTGTTATCCCGATGGTGATTGAAAAAGACGGGCGTTCGGAACGGGCGTATGATATATACTCGCGGCTTCTTAAAGATCGCGTTATTTTTATCGGTTCGCCGATAGATGACAACGTGGCTAACATAATCATAGCGGAGCTTTTGTTTCTTCAGAACGAAGATGCTGAAAAAGATATACATGTTTATGTGAACACTCCGGGTGGAAGCGTGACAAGCGGGTTGGCGATATATGACACGATGCAGTTCGTTAAGCCGGATGTAAATACCTACTGTGTTGGGCAGGCTGCAAGTATGGGCGCGGTTTTATTGGCGGCTGGTACGGCAGGGAAACGTTATGCGTTGCCGCATGCGAGGATAATGCTTCATCAGCCATGGGGAGGTATGGAGGGGACGGCTACCGATATTCACATCCATGCTAAAGAAATACTCAGGATGAAGGACGAACTGGAGCATATACTAGTTCATCATACGGGACGTACTGCGGAGCAGATAACAAAAGATACTGACAGAGATTTCTTTATGTCGGCAGCCGAGGCGAAAGCGTACGGTGTGGTCGATCATGTTATAACGAATATCAAAGAGGCAAAAGCGGAATGATGTCGGTTCCGGATAAAAATATTTAAACACGGGAGGCAGTAGAAATGAGAAAGTACAGATTGATGTCGCCGGGGCCAACACCGGTACCGGAAAAAGTTCTTTTAAAGATGGCCGATACGATCATTCATCACAGGACGCCGCAGTTCCAGGCCGTGCTTAAATCGGTCAACGTGAAATTGAAACAAGCTTTTCTTACAAATAATCCAGTCCTTATGCTTTCGTCAAGTGGTACGGGGGCAATGGAAACGTCGGTTGTAAATCTCCTTTCGAAAGGCGACAAAGCGCTGATCATCCGCGGTGGAAAATTTGGAGAACGGTTCGGAGAGATATGCAAGGCATACGGGGTTGAGACCGTGGATTATAACGTCACGTACGGTGACGCTCCGGACGCTAACGTTGTCGCTGATCTTTTGAATAAAAATCCTGAGATAAAGGTTGTTTTTTCGACGCTGTGTGAGACTTCCACTGGTGTTGTGGCGGACATCAAAGCGATCGGGCAGGTGGTTTCGGCCACTAAAGCCGTGCTGGTAGTTGACGCGATCAGCGGTATTCTTGCGGATGAATTCAGACCGGACGATTGGGGTGTAGATGTTGTGGTAAGCGGTTCTCAGAAGGGGATAATGCTTCCACCGGGGCTGGCTTTTCTGAGCGTAAGCGCGAAGGCTAAAGAACTTGCGTCCAAGTCGACGCTTCCTAAATTTTATTTTGATCTTAAACCGGCGCTTAAGTCATATGAGAAGGATGATACGCCATGGACACCTCCGGTATCGCTTATAAACGGTCTGGACAGTGTGCTTGATATGATCTTGAAAGAAGGTTTGGATAATATACTGAAAAGACACGCGCGTTTGGCTCATGCCACCAGAGAATCAATGAAAGCCATTGGCCTAGAGCTTTTCTCCAAACGGCCGTCTAACGCCGTCACTGCGGTAAAAGTTCCGCAGGGTGTTGATGGGAGCGGTATCGTAAAAAAGATGAGAGACGAACAGGGAATAACTATAGCCGGCGGACAGTCAGAGATGAAGGGTAAAATATTCCGCGTTGCGCATCTCGGATACATGGATGAGTATGATACTATCACGGCGATAGCGGGTCTTGAGGTTGTTCTTAAACAGCTTGGATATAATGTGAAACTTGGAGCGGCTGTGGCAAAAGCTGAGGAGCTTTTGTTCTAAATCGCTTGTTCCGGTTTCGTTAATTTGACATTGAAATAAAAGGAAGGGCATTATGGCGATCAAAATTCTTGTCAGCGATCCATTGGCGAAAGAAGGAGTCGAGATACTAAAAAGTCATAAAGGCTTTGAGGTAGATGAGGTCTCCAAACTAAGCGAAGAAGATCTTGTGAAGAAGATCAAAGGGTATGACGCCCTTATTGTGCGCAGTGAAACCACGGTCACTGCCAAGATCATTAATGCTTCCGATAAACTTAAACTTATAGGACGTGCGGGTGTAGGTGTTGACAATGTGGATGTTACTGCGGCTTCGAAAAAAGGCATAGTCGTCATGAACGCGCCGACAGGGAATACCATATCGACCGCGGAACACGCGTTCGCGCTTATGATGTCGCTTTCAAGAAATATCCCGGTTGCCAGTGAATCAGTGCGCCAAGGGAAATGGGACAGGAAAAAGTTCGTGGGAGTGGAATTGTATGGAAAAGTTCTCGGTGTGGTTGGTCTCGGAAGGATAGGCGCGGAGTTCTCGAAACGTGCGCAGAGTTTCGGCATGAAGGTCCTTGCCTTCGATCCTTTTCTTTCTGTGGAAAGAGCCAAGGCCATCAATGTTGAATCGGTCGATCTTGATACGCTTTTTAGGAACGCCGATTTTATAACGATTCATACTCCTCTTACCGAGGAAACTAAACATCTTTTGGATGACGCCGCTTTTGAAAAGATGAAAAAGGGTGTAAGGATAATCAACGCCGCTCGCGGCGGTATAGTTGATGAAAAAGCGCTGGCTAAAAATTTGAAGTCAGGCAAGGTCGCCGGAGCCGCTCTTGATGTCTATGAGTCGAAGTTGAAGCCGCCTGCGGACAGCCCGATAATGGGTATGGACAATGTTGTGACCACTCCGCATCTCGGGGCGTCTACGGAAGAAGCCCAGCTTAATGTTTCGATCGATATGGCAAGATGCGTCGCGGATGCTCTTTTAGGAAAAGGTTTCCGAAATGCGGTAAATGTTCCGACTGTCGAAGGGGATCAGATAGAGGTTTTACGGCCGTATGTTAATCTTGCTGAAAGACTAGGGACGATACAGACCCAGCTGGTAGACGAACCGATAAAATCGGTTTCTATAAAATATACCGGTGAACTCGCGAAAATGGATGTTAGCATGCTTACACGTGCTGTTATTAAAGGGGTTTTAAGCCCGATACTTGAGGAACAAATAAATTATGTGAACTCCGTTGTGGTCGCTAAGGAGCGTGGCATAGCGATAACCGAAAAGAAAACGGCTGAGATCATGGATTTCGCTAACCTTATTTGCGTCGAGCTCGAGACTGCGAAGAGAAAGTATTTCATAATGGGAACGCTTTTCGCGAATAAAGATCCGCGCATAGTGAAGATTGATAACTTCTATCTTGAGGCTGTTCCAGATGGGAATATGCTCGTTATAGCCAACAACGATGTCCCTGGTATAGTAGGAAAGATAGGGACCACGCTCGGCAAAGAGGGGATCAATATCGCTTCAATAAGTCTAGGACGCGATAAAAAAGCGGCCAAGGCCATCAGCCTTCTTAATGTCGACAGCGAGATCACGAAGCCTGTTATCAAGAAGCTTAAGGCTATAAAAGATATTACGGATGTAAAATCCGTTAAGGTCATTCTATAAAACCGGGTGGTAATATGACTAAAAAAATAGGGGTGTTTCTGTGCCTGTACGCGGTTTGTGCGTATTTTGCCCTTCCATCTGTATGTCCGGCCGAAGAAAAAGGTGCGCTGGTGAAAGCCTGGGAAAAGATATCCTCAAAAGACAAGAAGACAGTTTCGGAGAAAAAGAATACCCAAAAGCCCGCAGCTGCGAAATCTTCCGTGAAGACGTCCGTTGATCAGACAAAAGCGGGTTCGGAAAAACCGACAGCAAAAAAAGAAAAAACTGACGCATCGAAGAAGGAAGATGCCGGTAAAAAGAAAAAACGTCCTATTCCGGAAGATCTTACGAATGAGGAAATGATAAAAGTAATAAACATGCGTGTCGAAACTTTTGGTGAGATCGCGTATATGATCCCGGGTTTTTCAAAAAGAACCGGCCCTGACGATAAAATTTCGTACTACTATGCCGCAGATGGGGGAATAGCCAGTCCGATAGAGGATCTTGACCGTGAAACGTTATATGCCTTATTTGTAATGATAAATAACGAAGCCACGCGTCTTCAAACAGAACGGTTAATGAAGCAGATTGAACAACAAAGCAGACTTGTGCAACAGATACAGTCGCAACAAAAACAATTGCAGGCGGCCAATAACCAGACGTCGAATACGATGGGGCAGCAACAGCAGATATCGAATATTATACAGCAGCAGGCGATGGCTCAGCAGCAAAGGAATTTGCAGAGCCAAACCCAGACAGGTGGTCAGGTGCCGCGGGTATATCAGCCGCCGACACCACCGCCGGCTCAACCGAAAACAAATAATAAATAGGAGAAGGCATGCGTAAACAAACCCGAAAATCCCTTGGAAAAACTACCGTTCTGGTCGGAGCCCAGTGGGGCGACGAAGGTAAAGGAAAAGTAATAGATGTCCTTACGAAGGATGTAAATTATGTTGTCCGATATCAGGGGGGGAACAACGCGGGACATACCGTTGTTATCGGGAAAAATAAGTATGTTTTGCATTTGATCCCGTCAGGTATACTTCACAACGGGAAAGTTTGTGTTATAGGGCACGGAGTGGTTGTCGATCCGAAGGCTCTTATTGACGAGATAAAATTCGTAAAATCCAAGGGGATAAAGGTAGACGGACGCTTAATGATAAGCGACAGAGCTCATGTTATTTTTCCGTATCACCAAAAACTTGACGAACTCCGGGAATTGCGGGCAAAAGGACGTATAGGTACCACACGGAAAGGCATCGGTCCTTGTTACTCGGACAAAGTCGCCCGTGTCGGGATTAGGATGGGTGACCTTTTTGACGAGCAGTATTTAAGGAGTCGTATAGAGATCAATGTCAAGGAGAAGAATACCTCGCTGAAAGAGCTCGGGCGTGGCGCCGAATTTGATGCGGATGCGATATATAACGAATATCTCGGATATGCGAAAACACTGCGCGGCTATGTATGCGATACGATACAGCTGTTGAATGACGCACTAAAAAAAGGTAAATCCATATTGTTTGAAGGCGCGCAGGGAACGTTTTTGGATGTGGACTATGGAACTTATCCGTTCGTTACATCGTCGAACGCCACCGCCGGAGGGGCTTGTACCGGTGCCGGTATAGGTCCGTCGAAGATAGATAAAGTGCTGGGTGTGGTGAAAGCATATACTACACGTGTCGGCGAAGGCCCGTTCCCTACTGAATTCTCAGATGAATTAATGGACATAATACGCCAAAAGGGTGGAGAATTTGGAGCGACTACGGGCAGGGCCAGAAGGTGCGGATGGTTCGACGCGGTTCTTGTGAAAAATTCGGTTGATATAAACGGCATAGACAGCGTTGTTATTACAAAACTTGATGTTCTGGACGATCTTGAAAATATCAAAATCTGTGTTGCATACAAATATAAAGGAAAAACCTACAGGAATATTCCCGGGATCCCGGGTTTTCTTGAAGATTGTGAGCCTGTCTATGAAACGCAAGCCGGTTGGCAATGTGATACATCGAATGTGACGTCGTGTTCTAAACTGCCAAAGAATGCCAAAAAATACATATCACGGATAAAAGAACTTATCGGGACGGAGATCATGCTGGTCTCGGTAGGAAAAAGTCGTAAGCAGACCTTTGCGTATGATAAATGAACGGATCGAGTGGTAAGTGATATGGATGAAATGGGCAGGAAAATATGAGTTTACCCCAGCATGTCGGAATTATAATGGATGGGAACGGCAGATGGGCAAAACAGCGAAATTTGCCGAAGATCATGGGGCATCGTAACGGTGTAAAGACAGCGGGCGATATTGTAAAGGCCTGTGCAGAACGTGGAGTCAAAGCCCTCACCATGTATACCTTCTCTTCCGAGAATTGGAAGCGGCCAAAAGAAGAAGTTGACGCGTTGATGGCGCTTCTAGAGGAAAACCTGAAAAAAGGGATAAATGAACTGCATGCCAATAACGTTCGTTTTAACGTGATCGGCAGAAGGAAAGGATTACCGCTCTCTCTTATAAATGAATTTGATCGTGCGATGGCGTTAACGTCCGTCAATACGGGGATAGTGCTTTCTTTGGCCATAAATTATGGGGGCAGACAGGAGATCTTTGACGCCGCTTGTGAATTAGCCGCTCGTGTGTCTGACGGCCGGGTTAAGATAGATGAGATAGATGAAAAGAAATTCGGGGATCTTATGTATACGAAAGGTCTCCCGGAATTAGATCTTTTGATCCGTACCAGTGGGGAGATGCGCATAAGTAATTTTCTTTTGTGGCAGTCCGCATATACGGAGATATATGTTACCGACACTCTTTGGCCGGATTTTACTTCAGCTGAACTAGATAAAGCGTTAGCAGAATTCGAAAAACGAGAGAGAAGATACGGTGGATAAACTGATACGGCGTACACTTGTCAGCTGCATACTTATTCCGCTTGTAGGGGCGATCGTATATCTATCTCCGCAGTGGCTGTTCTGTGCAGTTGTCGCAACGTTTGTGGGGTTCGGCCAGTTCGAGTTTTTCAAGATGGTCGAACACCGAGGCGTGTTTGTGTATAAATATTTCGGTACGGTTGTCGGTACGTTGGTTCCGCTGGTTATATATCTGGGGTATGCGTTCCCCGATGTGACGGATCTAGAGCCTTTGCTGATAATATTAGCCAGTCTTTTCGTTTTTGTGCTACAACTGATCAGGAAGGACAACAATAAAGACCACTTGGTATCTATGGCGGTCACGCTTTTTTCGATGTTCTATATCAGCTGGTTTTTTTCGTTTTTGATAAAATTTCGATTTTTGGCTAACGGTGCTAATCTTATAACTTTTCTAATCATGGTCACAAAAGGGGCCGATATCGGCGCGTACCTTGGTGGGAGCTATTTTGGTAAGAATGAGCTTATCCCGCGGATAAGTCCTAAAAAGACGAAAGAAGGGACTCTGTCAGGTATAATATTCAGCATGATGCTTGCGATGCTGTTCGGACCGTTCCTGACAGGATTTGGAATGATACATGCCGCTGTTATAGGTGCTGTTCTTGCCGTTATCGGACAGGTAGGGGATCTGGCGGAAAGTCTTATAAAACGTGATTGTGGCGTCAAAGATTCAGGCGGATATTTCGCGGATATCGGCGGAGTGCTTGATCTGATCGACAGCCTGTTGTTTACCGTGCCGGTGTTCTATCTTTATATTAAAACTTTATAATGTGGGTCCAGAATATCGCTGAAAGAGAAGAGAAAGATGTCGATCAAAAAAATCGTGGTACTTGGTTCAACGGGATCTATCGGTAAGAGTACGCTGGATATTGCCGGAAGATATCCGGATAAATTTAGGGTGATTGCGATATCGTCCAACAGCAATGCGGATCTTCTGATAGAGCAGGCGTCGAAATTCAGGCCCAAATATGTGGCGGTTAATAAAACGGCATGTATCGGAAAAATTAAAGATAATGTCCCTGCCGGGATCAAAGTAGGCGGTCCTGATTTTACAGAACAGTTGGCGGCGTTAAAAGAGGCGGATCTGATCGTTATGGCGATCGCCGGTACGGCGGCGCTTAAACCCCTGATGGCCGCGATAGAGGCGGGAAAGACCATAGCGTTGGCTAGCAAGGAGCCGATAGTGTCCGCAGGTGAGATCGTAATGAGGTTATGCAAAAAAAAATCAGCTAAGTTGCTGCCTGTGGATTCAGAACATAGCGCGCTTTTTCAGTGTCTTGCCGGGAAAACAGCGCAGGATGTGGGGAAATTATATATAACTGGCAGCGGCGGTACGCTTTGGAACAAAAAGGACAGGGACCTAGACTCTTTCTCTCTTGAGGAAGTTCTGTCTCATCCTAAATGGAGCATGGGAAAAAAAATAACCGTTGATTCGGCGACGTTAATGAACAAGGGGCTTGAGGTTATCGAGGCGCGTTGGCTCTTTGATGTGAAACCGAATAAAATAGATGTTGTTATACATCCTGAAGCAATAATACACGCGATGGTTGAGTTCGCGGACGGGACTATAAATGCGTGTCTATTTAATCCCGATATGCGTTTTCCCATACTTAGGGCGCTTTCTTATCCGGAAATATTGAAAAGCAGTTTAGAAAAAATTGATTTCTGCAAATTGGGAAACATCTCGTTCCATGCTCCGGACTATAAAAGGTTTCCGGCGCTGGATTTGGCGCGTACAAGTCTAAAAAAAGGCGGGACAGTTCCGGCTGTGCTTAATAGTGCGAACGAAGCGGCCGTGAATTTGTTCCTTGAGAATAAGATTAAGTTTACTCAGATAATAAAGATCGTCGAAAAGGTTCTGTCACGGCATCGTTCAAAATCTAAACCAGTACTTTCGGATATTTTTGAATCCGAAAAATGGGCACTTGAGGAGGTGCATCGGGTTTGTTAACTATCATTGCGGTTCTAGTGGTATTCAGCGTTCTTATCCTGATACATGAAATGGGGCATTTGTTCGTGGCTAAAAAGGCCGGGATAAAGGTCGAGGCTTTTTCGCTTGGGATGGGAAAACGTCTTTGTGGGATAAAAATCGGCGATACCGATTACAGACTTTGTCTTTTCCCGTTCGGGGGATATTGTAAGATGGCCGGGGAAGATCCTTCCGAAGCTAAGGGGTCGCAGGATGAATTCGGGGCAAAACCGGTCGGCTATAGGTTTTGGGTCGTAGTGGCAGGTTCGCTGACAAACTATATTTTTGCCTTCATATTGTTCAGCGCGATCTTTATGATGGGTGTCCCCACATTGACAAGCAAGGTCGGGCAGGTGCTTAACGGATATCCCGCCGAAAAAGCAGGCATAAAATCCGGCGATAAAATTGTTTCCATAAACGGCAAGCCCGTAGTTTATTGGGATGATGTTCTGGCCGCGATAAAGGAATTTTCTGTTTCCGGCAACGAACTTGACGTTAAGGTTAAACGGAATGACCAGGATGTCGCGCTTAAAATAAAACCCGAACTTTCAAAGGTGACTAATATCTTTGGTCAGACGATTACGCGGCCGATGCTCGGCGTAGCTCCCCAGAACGAGTTTTTACCGGTTTCATATGATCCGTTTACGGCGGTGAAAAACGCTTGGGGTCAGCTTGTTACGATTACTGCAATGACATATAAAATGATATGGCTGCTACTTACCGGAGGGATGCCTCTAAAGGGGACGCTTTCCGGGCCGATCGGTATAGCATATTTCATAAAAGATGCAGCGCATATGGGTATAGTCCCGCTTATGCTGATCACTGCGCATATTAGCCTTGCACTGGCGATATTTAACCTTCTTCCGTTCCCTGTCCTTGATGGTGGACATGTTGTTTTTCTGCTTATCGAAAAACTGCGGGGAAAACCGGTCAGTGTGAAAGCGCAGGAAATGGTCTCTCAGGTTGCGGTCATACTGCTGATCACGTTTGCAGTGTTTGTCAGCTGGCAGGATGTTCTAAGATTTACGCCGGTTGGAAAACTGAAGATGTTTAAACAAGACAATTCCGCGTCTATTCAATCAGGGACGTCGGAAAAAGTGGAAACTAAAAAATAATAAACATGATAAAAAGAAAAAAAACGCGTATTGTTTCTGTTGGTAAGGTTAAGATAGGTGCCGGGTATCCCGTTGCGATCCAGTCTATGGCCAAGACCGATACGCGCGATGTGGACGCGACCGTAAGACAAATACTATCTTTGGAAAAAGCCGGATGCGAGATTATTCGTGTCGCTGTCAAAGATGCCGATGCCGCGGCCGCTATCAAAAAAATTATAAACAAGATAAATATCCCTCTTGTCGCGGATATGCATTTTGACAGTAAACTTGCGCTTAAGGCGATAGAAAACGGCGCCGCAAAGATAAGGATCAATCCCGGGAATATGGCTAAGAACGGAGAACTTGACCGTGTGATAGATGCCGCGGCAGAAAAACATATTCCTATCCGCATCGGTGTTAACTCAGGATCGTTTTCGAAAAGTATTGTAGACCCTGACAAGATCGCAGGAGAAATGGTTAAGCTTTGTCTCAAATATATTGAGTATTTCGAAAGAAAGAAATTCAGAGATCTTGTTGTTTCCCTAAAAGCGTCCGACGTGCCTACTACGATCGCCGCATATGAAAAAATGTCGGCAAAGACGGATCTTCCTTTGCATCTTGGGATAACCGCGGCCGGAGTTCCGGCTGACGGGATAGTCCGGTCAAGTGTGGGTATAGGAGCGCTTTTAATGAAAGGGATCGGAGATACGATACGTGTTTCTTTGACCGGGGATCCGGTTGAAGAGGTTAGGGCCGGGAAACGGATACTGTCGGCTGTTGGTATCCGGAAATTCGGTCCGGAAGTGATAGCATGCCCGACATGTGGGAGATGTGGTGTGGATCTTGTGGCTATTGCGGATAAGCTTGATAACAAGATCAAGGATTTTTTGGCGGGACACGATGTCCCAGTTAACGATACATTTATTGTGGCTGTTATGGGATGCGAAGTGAACGGGCCCGGCGAGGCGCGTGGAGCAGATCTCGGCATTGCTTTTGGAAAGAATCGTGGTGCGATATTCAGTAGGGGCAATATAATCAGGACCGTGAAGGCTTCCCAGGCGGTCGACGAGTTGTTTGAGATGATAGTTGATAATTATAGAAAAAAAGAGAAAAATATTTAGAACGGAGAAAAAGATGAGATGGTCACGGTATTTTATCCCAACGTTAAAAGAGAATCCGCAGGAAGCGGAAGCGGCAAGCCATAAATTGATGGTGCGTGCCGGGCTTATCCGCAGATTGTCGGCCGGTGCCTATACGTATTTGCCGCTGGGTTGCAAAGTGTTGAAGAAAGCTGAAAATATAGTGCGGGAGGAAATGACCAAGGCTGGCGCTATTGAAATATTGATGCCTGCGCTTCAGCCAGTGGAACTTTGGAAAAAGACCGGGAGATACGATGTGATAGGCGAGGTAATGATTAAATTCAAGGATCGACACGGGAAAGAGATTGCCTTGGGGCCGACACATGAGGAGATCGTGACTAATCTTGTTGCCGGTGAAGTCAGATCGTATAAGGAACTTCCGGTAACGTTGTATCAGATACAGAATAAGTTCAGGGATGAGGCGCGTCCCAGGTTTGGAGTGGTGAGGAGCTGTGAATTTATAATGAAAGACGCGTATAGCTTTGATCGAGATGTTAAAGGACTAGAAGAAAGCTATAAAAAAATGTATGACGCGTATTGCCGCATATTTTCAAGGTGCGGTCTGCCGTATATCCCGGTCGAAGCCGATCCCGGGCTTATGGGTGGCGCGGTTTCGCATGAATTTATGGTGCCGTCCGCTATCGGAGAGGATCACATAATTGTTTGTAGCGCATGTAAATACGCTGCCAGCACCGAGGTTGCCGCGGTGAGGCCTGTTGAAAATATTGTTGCGGTACAAAGGGAAGAGATGAAGGAAGTCGAGACCCCGGGAAGAAGTACGGTTGCGGATGTGGCGGATTTTTTGAAAGTGTCTTCCGACAAAATAGTAAAAACGCTGTTATATAAAGCGGACGGAAAACTTGTTGCCGTTCTGATACGCGGAGATCACGACGCGAACGAGGCGAAGATAAAGAGCAAACTGAAGGCTTCTAAACTCGAGCTTGCGTCGGAACAGGAAATTATCAACGCTACAGGCGGTGCAATGGGGTTTTCCGGACCGGTCGGGATAAAAGTTCCTATATACGCCGACAACTCTATCCGGCAGGTGCAGAATGCTGTAATGGGCGCTAATTCCAGGGATAAGCATCTGATTAATGTTAACTATGACAGAGATTTTAAAGTTGATTTCTGGATCGACGCGCGTTCGATAACAGAAAAAGATGTTTGTCCGAAATGCGGTGGTGCGATTGAGATAAAGACGTCAATAGAAGTCGGGCATACGTTTAAGCTCGGGACAAAATACTCCGATGCGTTGAGAGCCGTATTCCTCGGCGAAGACGGAAAAGAAAAAGTAATTATCATGGGGTGCTATGGTATAGGTGTTAATCGCATACTTGCATCGCTTATAGAAGTCAGTAACGATGAGAACGGAATCGTGTGGCCACTGAGCCTTGCTCCGTTCGAAGTTGTTGTGATCCCTGTGAACAAGGATGACAAAGATGTGATCGCTGAGGCCGATAATATTTATCAGTCTCTTTTAAATGATGGGCTCGATGTTGTGATCGATGATCGGGACTATAAATCTCCGGGAGTGAAATTTAAGGATGCCGATCTTATTGGTTTCCCTTTTCAGATTGTAGTCGGCAAAAAGAATCTTGATAACGGAAATGTGGAAATCAAGATTCGTAAAAAGAATGAAACTATTTTAGTTCCCAAAATAGATGTGCATAAAAAGATCAAAGATCTTATTAATTTAAGCCGATATTAAGCGAGTTGTTTTCCAAAATATGTTTATTAGTGCGTTAGTCTGCGAAATAGTTGGATAAACTTGTTTTTTTTTGTATAATAAGGGTGCGTGAAAAACAACCGAACAAATGGAGGCTGAAATGGTTGAACGGAGAAAATATCCGCGCTTTAAAATCGCTCATGATGTGTGCTTTGGCGATGCCTCGGTAGTTTCAAAGATTCGAAGTGAGGGACGCACTCAGACCGAAGATGTGTCTCGCGGTGGCGTTAGAATGAAAATTAACGCGCCGGTGGAATCAGGTAAGGTTTTGAGTTTGAAGATTTACAATAAATCTTATGCTGATCCGATTAATGCCGATGCGACCGTTATTTGGGCAAAAAAGCTGATGGATAATACTTCGATGTTGGGCCTGTCTTTTGTGCGTATCGGCTGGATAGAAAGTGATAAACTTTTTACTCCGCAGATGGTCAAAGAAGTGGCCTGAAATTACGTATCAAATACGCCGAGAGCAGCTGGGAGCACGATTCGTATAACTCGTGCTTTATCCTTTCTCAAAACACATATCCTCATAAGGACTTAATTCTTCGGTAAATAAAAAAATTAATAAACTTCGTTTTTATTGTGTTCCCTTCGTATAATTAAGTATAAGGAGCATGAGATATGAGGATTCCATTATTAATTCTTGTAGGTATGGGCATCATTATGTGCCATGGATCGGTATCTTGTGTTGCTGTGGACGATGCCCGTGTTGAAAACAGTTTAAAAGAAGTGAATGAGTCACGGTATGAAAAGGTTAGGAAGCATTTGGAAGATTTTCCGGATAGAAGTAAGCCGTGGATATCTGGGGTATATACAACCGATGGAAAAGGAAAGACGGGAGAACGAAATTAAGAGAATAAAATCCAAACATTGTATGGCAGTGACTACGCGGTACTTAATATAATACATAATACTGGCTTTTTAAATCAGCTTGACATATGAATTGCTGTGTAGTAGCATACTAGTACAAGTTTACGCATTCTATGAGATAAGTGGGCCAGTGCCCGCTTATTTTTTTATATGCGCAAGTTTTTTAAAATAAAGGGGTTTTGACGTGAGTGGCAGGAATGTTCCGGAAGAATTTATGCAATATGTCAGCGGAGAAGCCCGCAGATTAGGGTATATAATTGTTGATGTGATTGTAAAAAGCGGCCGGGATACTATGATAGAGATCGAGATAGATAAAAACGGCGGAATAACGCTTGATGAGTGTGCTGAGTTTAACCGAAACCTTACAAACTGGATCGATTCGACGGGCATTTTTGGTGGTAATTATATGATTGATGTCGAATCGCCGGGGCTAGACAAGGTTCTTGTCACTGACGAACATTTTATATGGGCTGTTGGGAAAGATATATGGGCGTCAACGTATGAGCCTGTAGACGGTAAACGGGAATTGACAGGGCGATTGGCCGAGTATAATAAAGATACAAATTGCATCACTGTTGAAAAAAAAGACGGTAAACGTATTGAGATAGAAAGAAAAAAAATCGCCAGGGCGAGACTTGCTCCGGCGATATGATGACAAAGGACAAAGATCGGAGAGATTTATGAATGGAGAATTATTAACAGCATTGGAAAGATTAGAACGGGAAAAGGGAATAAAAAAAGAGGTCCTTTTTGCCGCTATCGAAAGCGCGCTTACCAGCGCGGCATATAAAATTATCGACGGGAATGCGACTGCTAAAGACGAGATCACGGTCAAGATGAACGAAGAGACTGGCGAGATAAAAGTTTACAAGGGCAAACAGGAAGTTAAAAGTGACCAGTTCGGGCGGATCGCCGCGCAGACGGCGAAACAGGTAATGATACAAAAAATACGCGAAGCCGAGCGCGATGTCGTTTACAATAAATACCTTCAGATGGAAGGAACTATCATCAGCGGATCTGTGCATAGATTCGAAAAGGGGAATATCGTTGTAGAGCTTGACGATACTGAGGGTGTTTTGCTGAAGTCCGGGCAGATCCCGCGCGAACGTTTTAGACAAGGCCAGCCTATAAGGGCGTTCCTTCAGAAAGTAGAGAGAAAAACGGGCGGGCTAGAGATAATCCTTTCCCGCGCGAACTGCGGTTTTGTGCAGCGCCTTTTCGAAATGGAAGTTCCGGAAATAACGCAGGGTATAGTGGAGATCAAGGCCATAGCCCGAGAAGCCGGAGAAAGAACGAAGATCGCGGTGGAGTCTACCGAGGATAAGATCGATGCCGTTGGAGCTTGTGTAGGGATGCGGGGCTCAAGGGTAAAAGAAATAGTCAAAGAACTGTCCGGTGAACGTATCGATATCGTAAGATGGAGTGATGATATTGAAGAGTATATCAAATCGGCAGTGAGTCCCGCCGAGATATACAGTATGGAGATAGACAGCGAAAATAAAACCATAAAACTTATATTCCCTAAGGATCAATTGTCGGCGCTTATCGGAAAACGTGGCCGGAATATACGTCTTATTTCAAAATTGGTGGGATGGGAGATACAGGCCGAGGCGAAAGAAGAAAAAATAATATTATCTTTGTCAGAAGTCCCGGGGATTAACGAAGAAGTCTTACATATACTTGAAAAGGCTGGGTATAATAATACATCCGAGGTTGTCGAAACCGATGTGGAAAATATTTCGGTAGTGGAAGGTATGGATGCTGAGAAAGCGGCATCTGTTATGTTGGCATGTAACGCTGCTATTGAGCTTGTGAGAAAGACCCGCGAAGACGCTTTGGTAGAACACAAAGACGTTGCCGAAGATAATGTTGTGGAGAATAAACCCGAAGATGCGGAAAATAGTTCCGGAGATGCGGGAAATGATAACGAAACAAAATAAAGGAAGAACAGGTTACCATGTCCATTAAAGTGAGCGAACTGGCGTTGGAACTCGGTGTAAAGTGTGACGATCTTATGGAGTCCTTGCGGAAACTTTATGTTGAGGTAGAGGATGAGTCCAGCAGCGTTGACGAAAAGATAGCCGCGCTTATGAGAGTTAAAATGGGCGTTGCCAAACCCAAAAAAGAGAAAAAGAAATCATCGAAGTCTGAAAAAGCGACGCCTGAAACAGCAACAGAATCCGGGGAAGAAGGCGCGGCCGTGAAACCAGCTAAAACCCGGGCGAAAAAAACTAAAAAAACACAGGTTGAATCTGAAGGAATAGAGTCGCAAGACGAAAACACTGCGGCTTTGTCCGAAGCCCATCAAGAAGTGCATGCCTCTGCGGAAACCGCCGATATTGCGGAAAAAGAAAAATCGGAAGAGAAAATTGATCATGTTTCTGATACGGGGAAGACACTTCCTCCTAAACCACGCGGGGTTATTGTCGTTAAGCGTGCTTCGGAAGAGGAGAAAAAAGCCACAAAAGATGCTGTGCAGTCGGGTGTTCTTCCTCCGGCCGCAGCAAAAGAGCAGCCTGGCAAGATTGTTGCTGGCCCGGAATTGTTAAAGGAGACACATGAAAAGGATGTCGATGCGAAACGATTTGGCGAATCGACTTACAAAAAGGACAAAATACATAAGATAGATAGATTTGAAGGAAAGAAAATAATAAAAACAATGATGGATGATCAGCATCCGTACGAAAGAAGATTCAAAAAACACACTAAAATTGTTAAGGCTGAGAAGAAAGTCGAGATTGCTTCGGAAGTTATAAAACCTTATGATGGGGCGGATTTCAAAATTATGCAGCTTCAGATCCCGTCAAGCATACGTGCAATTGCGGTTAAAGCTGAAAAACGACCGAACGATCTGATTCAGTATATGATGCGTAGGGGGATGCTGGTCAATATTAATCAGGATCTTGATGAAAAAACTACGCGTGATCTTTTGAAAGATCTGGGGTATGAATTAGAGATACCGAAAACCATTGAAGAAGATCTGATGGCTGAACATCATGAGGAAGAAGATATTGAAGCATCCGAGAAACGCGCGCCGGTTGTAACTTTTATGGGACATGTTGATCATGGTAAAACATCTTTGCTGGATTATATCAGAAATACGATGGTGGCGAAAAAGGAAAAAGGCGGGATAACTCAGCATATTGGGGCCTATCGCGTCGAAACTCCGAAAGGTGCCGTGACGTTCCTTGATACTCCGGGTCATGAAGCTTTTACTTCTATGAGGGCCAGGGGAGCGAATGTAACGGACGTTGTTGTACTTGTTGTCGCTGCGGATGACGGTGTAATGCCTCAGACCAAAGAGGCGATCGATCATGCGAATGCGGCTAATGTTCCGATAGTGGTTGCGATAAATAAATGTGATGTACCGGGGGCTAAACCAGAACGTGTTAGGATAGAACTGCAGCAGCTCGGGCTTGCGCCGGAAGCTTACGGTGGAAAGACCGTAATGGTCGAAGTTTCAGCCAAGACCGGTGAGGGTGTTGATGATCTGGTAGACATGCTTATGCTCGAGTCAGAATTATTGGAGCTAAAAGCTAATCCCGCACTTCGCGCCAGAGGTGTTGTTTTGGAAAGCCGGAAGACCTCAGAACATGGTGTGGTAGCTAGTGTTCTTGTTCAAAACGGGACATTACATTTAGGGGATGTGATACTTGCGGGTATATACTACGGTAAAGTTAAGGCACTGATAAATGACAGGGGTGACCGTGTTGAGAAAGTTCTGCCTTCAATGCCCGTTGAGGTCCTTGGCTTGCAGGGTGTTCCAGAGGCGGGAGATGATTTCTTTGTTGTGAAAGACGAGAAAAAAGCTAAAACGTTGTCTGAACTTAAACAAAGTGAGCAGAGAAGAAAGCATATGGTTGGTAGTCAGCGTATAACTCTTGAGGATTTTCATGCGATGGTTGAGGACGGTGCAGCGAAAGAACTGAGAATAATACTTAAGGCTGATGTTCAGGGCTCCACTGAGGCACTTGTGCGTTCGTTGGATATTCTTTCCAATAATGAGGTGAAAATAATATTCGCACATACGATGGTCGGCGACATAAACGAATCTGACGTAATGCTTGCCGTCGTATCGAATGCCGTTATTATCGGATTTAACGTAAAGATCGATCCAAAAGCGGCAGATGTCGCAAAAAGCGAAAATATCGAGATAAAGGTATATGGCATAATTTATGAAGCCGTGAACGATGTGAAGGCCGCGCTAGAAGGACTTTTGGAACCGATCGAGAATGAGGTTATGCAGGGGATAGTGCAGATAAAACAGGTGTTCACGTCAAAGAATTCGAAAGCGGCTGGATGTATAGTCGCAAAAGGTACCATACACCGAAAAGATAAAGTCAGGATCAAACGGGCGGGAGAGGTTATCTATACTGGTAATATCTCGAATCTCAGAAGGTTCAAGGATGATGTCCGTGACGTGAAGGAAGGCATGGAATGTGGTATAACCATAGACGGTTTTAATAATATCGCCCCCGGTGATGTTATGGAGTTTTATGTGATCGAAAAGGTCGCGAGACGTCTGGATAGCAGGAATTAATAGACAGGAAAGGATATGCGTAAAAATATTTTGAGCGGTATGAGGCCTACCGGAAGACTTCATTTGGGACATTGGGTCGGGGCTCTTCGTAACTGGGCAGAACTTCAGAATGAATATAATTGTTTTTTCATGATCGCGGATTGGCATGCGCTTATGAGCGAATATGAGAATCCGTCCAATATCAAGGAAAACAGCATAGAGATAGCCAAGGATTGGATCGCATGCGGGATAGATCCTGAAAAGAGTACAATATTTATACAGAATATGGTTCCGGAACATCTTGAACTTGCGATGGTATTTGGGCTTTTTACGCCGTTAGGGTGGCTCGAACGTTGCACTACATACAAGGAACAACTTCGGGAGCTTAAGGGAAGAATGCTGGCTACCTACGGATTTTTGGGGTATCCGGTTTTACAAGCCGCGGATATCGCCCTTTACAAGGCGCATTGTGTTCCTGTCGGAGTTGATCAACTGCCGCATCTCGAACTGACACGCGAGATAGTGAGAAGGTTCGTTTCGTTGTATAAAAAAGAAATTTTCCCCGAACCTGAGCCTCTTTTGACCGAAGTTCCAAAACTTGTCGGCCTAGATAATAGAAAGATGTCGAAAAGTTATGGGAATTTTATCGCGCTTTCCGATACGGCCGATGTCGTGAAAAAGAAAGTAAGCGGTATGTACACTGATCCGAACAGGGTTAGGGCGGATGTGCCTGGTAATGTTGAAGGGAATCCGGTTTTTATGTATCACGATATATTCAACCCTGATAAAAAGGAAGTGGAAAGTCTTAAAGAAAGATATCGCAGCGGAACGGTTGGGGATGTGGAAGTAAAAAGAAAACTGACCGACGCATTGAATAATTTTTTGGATCCTATACGAAAAAAACGTGACGGGCTTTCAGATCAAGAGGTGCGTGATGTGCTTATGAAAGGTTCGGAAAAGGCGCGTTCCGCCGCACGGGCAACGATGTCCGAAGTTAAAGAATGCATGCACCAAATGATAGGATGATCGGCGTATGACATATAAAGTTAAACTGAATTTTTTTGAAGGACCGCTTGACCTTTTGCTCTTTCTTATAAAAAAAGAACGTATAGATATTTATGATATTCCGATATCCAGAATAACAGAACAGTATCTTGAATATCTTGAGCTTATGAAATTGCTGGATCTGAGTATCGCCGGAGATTTTCTTGTGATGGCCGCGACCCTTATGCATATCAAGAGTAAAATGCTTCTGCCGCCGGACGAGAACGCGACCGAAGAAGAACTGGAAGATCCGAGGGAAGAGCTGGTCCGCAGGCTTCTTGAATATAAGAAATACAAAGAAGCTGCGATGGAACTGAATGAGATGCGGGACAAGAACAAAGAGCTGTTTTACCGGACCGGTACAGGCGAACGCGAAGCTTTGTTTGTTGATGAAAACGGCGAATATTTTGAAGCGAGCCTTTTTGATTTGATCAACGCGTTTAGGAAGGTTCTTGGCAGAATTCCGAAAGAGACGTTTCATGAGGTGGTACGGGATAAATTTACTGTCAGCGATAAGATAAAATATATTTGTAGCCTTTTGCCGGCAAAGTCTAAACTTCTGTTCTCTGAGCTGTTCGTTAATATGCGCAGTAAGGATGAGGTTATAGCTACCTTTCTGGCGGTTTTGGAATTGATGAAAATGAGAGAGATCCTTGTGGTGCAAAGGGCTTATTTTTCCGAGATAGAGATAGTCCGGCATCCGGAGCCGGCCAATGTGTACAGAGATCAAAATGGCGTGCCCCCCGCAACAGGTGCGGAAGGCGAAAATAAATAACCACAACGAGACTGATTATCATGGAAACAGGTAAAAGAATAAAAAATATTATTGAGGCACTGTTGATCGTATCTGAGTCGGGCTTGAGTCGCGAAGAAATTAAACAGGTGATAGGCGAAGTAGAACCGCAGGACATAGATGTTGCGATACAGATGCTTAAGGATGAATACAGTTCGGATGAACGCGCATTTACTTTGAACGAGGTGGCCGGGAAATGTCGCATTGTCACAAAACCGGCATATATGCCGTGGATAAATAATCTGTACCAGCCGGAACCGGAGAGACTTACGATGCCGGCATTGGAAACGCTTTCTATTATCGCCTATAAACAACCTCTCACGCGCGCTGAAGTGGAAAGTATACGCGGCGTTAACGTCGGCGGTGTCATAGATACTTTGTTGAGTAAAGAACTGATTGCCGTAAAAGGACGTAAGGACGTGATCGGTAAGCCGCTTATTTACGGAACTACGGAAAAATTTCTGGAACTTTTTGGGTTGAATTCGCTTGATGACCTGCCGCAACTGCGAGAATTTACCGAGCAGGACCTGGATTATGGAAAGACTGATGAAAATGATATAGTAGCGAATCCAGAGGCTACCGCTGAGGGCGCCGAAACCGCTGACGAAAATGCAGCAAAGGATTCTGAGAATAATAATGAGATTGCGGAAAATTCCGGTAGTATCGATGGTGACTATGTCGGTAGTGAAGAAACTTTTCCCGAAACGAGCGATTCGAGCGACAGATTGAACGAATCTTTCGACGATGTCGGTGAAGGGGAAATGGTGAACGATGATAAAGAAAAAACTGAATAAGATCCGCAGGGGAATAGACTGTATTGATTCGTCGATAGTTAAACTTCTTAATCGCCGCGGTCGGTTAAGTTCCGAGATCGGCGTAATAAAGAAAATCAGGAATTATCCGGTATATTCACCTGACAGAGAAAGTGTTATCTATAACTCCGTGGCAAGCAAAGGGAAGGGGCCCTTGTCTACGGATTCTCTTAAGGCGATATATCGAGAAATAATGTCGGCATGTCTTTCTCTGGAACAGCCGATAGTTGTGGCGTATTTCGGGCCGGAACTTACATATACTCATCAGGCTTCGATGCGTAAGTTCGGATCCAGTGTTACGTATCTTCCGTGCGACAATATCCCAGAGGTTTTTCGCGAAGTGGAAAAGGGAAATGCGGATTATGGAGTTGTTCCGGTTGAGAATTCTATAGAAGGTGCGGTCAATCATACGGCGGATATGTTTGTAGATTCTCCGTTACTGATATGTTCTGAGGCTTATTTGCGTGTTCGCCACAGTTTGCTTAGCAAGGCGCAGGATATAAAGTCCGTAAAACGCATATATTCGCATCCGCAGGTTTTTGGCCAATGCCGCATGTGGATCGAAAAGAATGCGCCATGGGCTAAATTGGTTGAGACGTCTTCCACATCAAGGGCCGCGGAGATCGTATCTAAGATGCGCGATTCCGCTTGCATCGCGAGTTCATTGGCGGCGGAACGTTATCAACTGCAGGTACTGAAAAGATCTATCGAAGATTCTGCGAATAATGTGACGCGGTTCCTTATCATAGGAAAACAGATGGCTGGAGTGACCGGGCATGATAAAACGTCGATTTTGTTTTCTGTCAAGGACAAACCGGGGGTTCTGCATGATACGCTTGCAGCGTTCAAAGCGGCACATATCAATATGTCAAAAATAGAATCGCGTCCGTCACGCGTGCAGGCGTGGAAATATTATTTTTTTGTGGATATAGAAGGCCATTGCGAAGACAAAAAGGTTAAACGCGCGTTGGAACAGCTGGCGGATAAATGCAATTTTGTTAAAGTGTTGGGGTCATACCCGAAAGTGTGAGGAAAAAATGAGACAATTGTATAAACAGGTATTGGATAAAGTCTCTCCGTATATACCGGGTAAGCCTATATCCGAGGTTAAACGTGAACTGGGGCTTAAGGATGTGGTTAAACTTGCTTCTAACGAGAATCCGTTAGGGCCTTCTAAAAAAGTGGTTTCGGCGATAGTAAAAGCCGCAAAGGATGTACATAGATATCCGGATGGCAGTTGCCATGAACTCCGCAAAGTATTGTCTGACAAGATCGGGATCCCGGGTGAGAATATTGTTTTCGGGAACGGTTCCGACGAATTGATAGTGCTTATATTAAGGGCATTTCTCGAGGCTGGAGACGAAGTAATTATTTCTAAACCTACTTTTTTGGTTTACAGTATAGCGTCTACTGTTGAAGGAGCTTGTATACGTTTTGTTCCGATGAAAGATTTTAAATATGACATCGACGGGATGTTGTCCTGTATAAACGAACGGACGAAGATTGTTTTTATCGCCAATCCGGATAATCCGACCGGTTCTTATGTAACTAAAAAAGAACTGGATCGGTTTCTCGCCAATGTTCCGCAACATGTGATTGTTGTGATGGATGAAGCATATTATGAGTTTGCCGTAGGGGGAGATTATCCTGAAACCTTTCCTTTCATAAAGGAAGCCAATAAGAATGTCGTGATATTGCGGACTTTCTCTAAAATATACGCGATGGCTGGACTTCGTGTTGGCTATGCGATAGCGAGAAAAGACCTTGCGGTTGCGATGGATAAAGTAAGGGAACCGTTCAATATTAATTCTATCGCTCAGGCGGCGGGGATCGCGGCGCTCGGGGACGGACAGTATCTGAAAAAGGCCACAGCATTGGTGCGTACCGAAAAGAAACGTTATTGTGATTTTCTTAAGAAACTTAAGATCCAATTCATTCCGAGCCGTACTAATTTCATACTGATAAACACCGAAAGAGATTCTACGAAGATATTTGAATTTCTGCTTAGAAAAGGTGTCGTTGTCAGGAATATGAATTCGTGGGGGATTAACGGATATATTCGTGTGACTTTCGGTTTGAAAAAAGAAAACGATAAGTTCTTTAAGGCGTTCAAGGAAGCGCTCAAAGAGATACCGCGTGTCGAGTGTAATGATGAAATATAGCTGGCACTGACTGTGCCGATAAATCGGAGGAATAAATGATAATAGTTGTAAACCCCAAAGCGTCAAAAAAAACTATTACCCACATAATGGACAAGATATCGAAGCTAGGTCTTAAACCTTGGATATCAAGGGGAGTAGAGCGTTCGATAATAGGAATCATAGGAAAAGAAGAGCTACTTAATGTTGAGGCTTTCAAGGGGATGGACGGTGTCGAAGAAGTTCTGCCTATACTTAAACCGTATAAATTGGCTTCGCTCGAACATAGGTCCAAACCCAGCGAGATCCCGATAGGAAATGGGATAGTCGTAGGAGGCAAAAAGATCATAGTTATGGCAGGCCCGTGTTCCGTAGAGGGAAAAGCGATGATAATCGATGTGGCGAAAAGCGTAAAAAAATCCGGAGCCGTTGTTTTGCGAGGGGGTGCTTTTAAACCGCGTACGAACCCATACAGCTTTCAAGGGTTAGGGGCAGAGGGACTTGAGTATTTACTCGAGGCCAAGAAGAAAACCGGTCTTTTGATCGTCTCCGAAATAATGGATGTTCGCAATATGGATCTTATGACCAAATATGCGGATATTGTCCAGATAGGCGCCAGGAATATGCAGAATTTCGATCTTTTGAAGGAAGCCGGAAAGATCGATAAGCCCGTTCTTTTGAAGAGGGGGATGTCGAATACTATTAAGGAATTATTGATGAGTGCGGAGTATATTCTGGCCGGAGGGAATCCTAACGTCATGTTGTGCGAAAGAGGGGTCAGGACGTTTGAAGATTTTACGAGATTTACGCTAGATATAAACGCGGTGCCTGCGATTAAGTCGCTTAGCCATTTGCCGGTCATCGTGGATCCTTCACATGCTACCGGGCGGTGGGGTCTGGTAGAAAGTGTTTCACGTGCCGCTGTCGCCGCGGGTGCTGACGGGCTGATAATCGAGGTTCATCCAAAGCCGGAGGATGCGTTCTCGGACGGTAATCAGTCACTGCTTCCTAAAACCTTCGACTCTTTAATGAAAGGCCTTAAAAAAGTCGCTAAAGCCGTAGGTCGTGAGATATAAAAAGACGGTGATATGAAATTTAAAAAAGTTGTTATCATAGGGGCGGGGTTAATAGGTGGGTCGATCGGAAAGGCCCTGCTCAGGAAACGTATAGCGGAAAATGTTACCGGGATTTTTCGCAGGAGAATATCTCTTCAGAAAGCACTGAAAGAAAAAGCAGTTACAGAAGCATGCCTTGGAATAAGTAAAAAAGCCCTCTCGAATGCGGAGATAGTTTTTATCGCTACTCCGGTTTCCTCAATAAGAAAAGTGATAGATGGAATAAAGCCCTACATAGGTAAGGAGACTATCGTTACGGATGCAGGAAGCATAAAAAAAGAAATTGTAGAATATGCTGATCGGTTCCACGATAAGTTCAGGTTTGTTGGCGGGCATCCTCTTGCAGGGCTGGAGAAAACAGGTGTCGAAAGTTCCTCTGCTGATCTTTATAACGGCGCGATATGCGTGTTGACCGGTACTAAATTCACGGATCCGTTGGCGCTTGCAGCAGTTAAAGAAGTATGGGAAAGGATGGGCGCCGCTGTTGATATCCTTTCGCCTGATAAACACGATGAAATACTTGCATTCACAAGTCATCTGCCCCATGCTGTAGCATATGCGCTCGCCGGGGTGCAAAACGAGGATCATCGTCGATATGCAGCTTCCGGCTTTAGGGATACTACGCGCATAGCATCTTCTGATCCGGAATTGTGGGCCGATATATTTTCCGGTAATAGAAAAAATATGATCGCCGCTATAAAAACATTCAGGGTGGTTCTAAACGATATTGAAAAAAAGATTGTGCGTAATGATAAAAATGGGCTTAGAAAAAAATTGGGTTTTTGCAAAGGGGTACGCGATGGTATTTTTCAAAAATCTTGAAGCAGTGGCGATAGATGGTCCAGCGGGAAGTGGAAAAAGCACAATTAGCAAACTTGTTGCCGAAAAGCTTGGATACGTTTACATCGATACCGGCGCGATGTATCGCGCGTTGACATACAAGGTGATGAAGAATAATATCCCGTTTGCCGATACTGTTGCTATCGTAGGGTTATCTAAGGATTTAGATATAACGCTTATGCCTTCGCAAAGCTCCGATATGAGCATTCAGGTGTTTTTGGATGGGGAAGATGTTAGTAAAGTTATCAGGACCCTGGAGGTCTCTGGTAATGTGAAACATGTTGCCAGTGTGCCGGATGTTCGGGCAAATCTTGTTACACTTCAGCGTAAGTTGGTATCAGGTATGAATGGGGCGGTAATGGAGGGGCGCGATATCGGTACGGTAGTTTTGCCGAACGCTAAATATAAAATATATCTTGATGCTGAGTTCGACGAAAGAGTTGAAAGACGAAGAAAAGAGCTTGTTCTCAAAGGGACGCCGGCTACGCGAGAAGAAGTCGCTGAGGATCTAAAACAGCGTGACCATGCCGATAAAACGCGCAAGGTAGGCCCTTTAAAAAAAGCAGATGACGCGGTGCTTCTCGATACTACGGGGCTTTCGATCGAGCAGGTTGTAGACAGAATTGTGGGAATAGTAAGAGGTAGTGAGAGAAAATAATGTTTAAAAATATCGGATATTTTATATCCCGGACATGTTTTGAGATCTTCATACGTGTAAATTTTAAATTGCGGTTTCATGGTAAAGAAAATATCCCGAAGCCCCCGTTTATCGCTACGTCGAATCATGTCAGTTATCTTGACCCCCCCGCGGTAGGAATAGCCTGTGGAAAATACCCTTTGGATTTTATGGCAAAAAAGGAGCTGTTTGATTCTAAATTCGGCCGTTGGTGGTGCAACTGGGTGAACTGTATTGAAGTTAAGCGTGGGGAGAACAGCGTGAAAAGTTTGAAGGAGGCGCTGGAACGTCTTAAAAAAGGCCGGTCTGTCGGCATCTTCCCGGAAGGGACGCGTTCCGAAGACGGCAATTTACAGGAAGCCAAAAGGGGTGTCGGTTTTCTCATCGCTAAAGCGAAAGTCCCGGTCGTTCCGGCGTATGTATCCGGCACAGAGAAGGCCATGCCTAAGGGCGGTGGGATAAAAAGAGGGACGGAGATCAATGTGTATGTAGGGGAACCGATCCTGCCTGAGGAGTTTAACGCGCTTGTGAAAGAAAAAGATTATGGTGCTGTTGCAAATATGCTGATGGATAGGATCGCGGCGATCAAAGAAAAGGTGGATAAAAACTAA
Source organism: Candidatus Omnitrophota bacterium (assembly GCA_035403965.1). Classification (GTDB taxonomy): domain Bacteria; phylum Omnitrophota; class Gorgyraeia; order Tantalellales; family Tantalellaceae; genus DAONGE01. The sequence goes on from DAONGE010000006.1 coordinate 67,437, forward strand.
CGGCGTTAAGCGAATATCGTCGCATAAAAATATTGCATCTCTGGATAAAAAAAAGTATAATAATAAGCCTTAAATCTCAAAAAAAGGAGTTGGTTGAAGTGGAATTCGAAAACGAAAAAGCTGTAAACAGCGAGCTCGCGAGCTTGTACGAGCAAAGTATTTCTGATATAAAGGAGGGTGCGATAATAGAGGGTACCGTCGTCCAGCTCGGCGACAAGGATATCCTGGTGGACATCGGATACAAATCCGAAGGTCTTGTTCATAAATCTGAGATTTTTGAACCTGAAAGCCTAAAGATAGGCAGCAAAATAGATGTCTACGTTGAAACCAAAGAAAATGATAACGGGATGGTAGTTCTTTCCCATGAAAAAGCCAGAAAACTTAAAGGCTGGCAGAACGTAATAGAGAACCATAAAGAAGGCGATACGCTTGAGGGTAAGGTTATTCGCAAGGTTCGTGGCGGTTTTATGGTCGATGTGGGAATGGAAGCCTTTTTACCGGCAAGTCTTTCCGCTATGCAGGATGTAGGCGGTGCGGATAATCTGGTAGGCTATAAACTCGCTTTCAAGATAGTCAAAATCAATGTTCCGAGAAAGAACATAGTTCTTTCCAGAAAAGAGATCGTCGATGAAAAGAAACGCGAAGAGAAAGAAGCCATACTTCAGACGCTGAATAAGGGTGACATCGTTAAAGGTATCGTTCGTAATATCACCGATTTTGGGGCTTTTATCGATATTGGCGGCGGAATTACCGGACTTCTTCATATCACGGATATGAGCTGGGGGAGAGTATCCCGTCCGACTGAGATCATGAAAGTCGGAGATGAGGTCGAAGTGAAAATACTCGATTTCGACAAAACGAATATGAGAGTATCTCTCGGTCTTAAGCAGAAAACACAGAATCCATGGGAGACGATAGATTCAAAGTTTTCCGAAGGCAGCGTAGTATTGGGGAAAGTCGTGAATATTATGCCATACGGTGTTTTTGTCGAACTTGAGCAGGGAGTGGAAGGTTTGATACATATTTCCGAATTTTCGTGGGCAAAGAAATATGATCATCCGAGTGAAAGGTTCAATGTCGGCGATAAAGTTAAGGCTATGGTCCTTAAAATAGATAAGGCCAACCAGAAGTTATCGCTCGGCCTTAAACAGCTTGAGGATGATCCATGGAAAGGCGTGGAACAGCGTTTCCATGTTGGAGATAAGGTTGCCGGGACGGTCAATACGTTAACCGATTACGGCGCGTTTGTCGAACTTGAACCTGGGATTGAAGGGCTTGCTCATGTTTCGGATCTTTCGTGGACAAAGAGGATAAACCATCCGAAGGAGCTTCTTAAAAAAGGCGATAAAGTCGACGCGATGATACTGAACGTGGATGAGCAGAACAGAAGGATCGCGCTTGGCGTGAAACAGCTTATGAAGGATCCATGGGATGATATCGCGAAAAGGTATGAGGCTAATAAGATATGTGACGGTAAGGTGACCAATATAACCAATTTTGGTATGTTCGTAGAACTTGAAAAAGATCTCGAGGGGCTCCTGCATGTTTCGGAGATCCCGCTTGAAGCGAATAAGCGTATGGAAGATACGTTCAAGATCAACGATAGTATCAGAGTGAAAGTTATACATATCGACGGGGTGCAGAAGAAGATCGCGTTGAGCTTAAAGAATGTGGATGGCTCGGCGAGTTCGGAAACTGTGGCCTAATACGCAGTATCTTGAAATAAAAATAAAAGTGCGGGGTTTTACCCCGCACTTTTATTTTTAGTAGTATCCTGGGTTTTTACCTTTGAGATTCATTTACGATCAAAAAATGGATTTTTCCCAGTTGCTGAAAGAGGTATACCTATGGCTTGAATGCAGTCGGGAGAGGTAAGCCCGCATTCTATTGCGGCTTTACCGATCGAGAACATAAGCCTATTATCCGCATGCGCGTGTGAGGCCAAAGCAGCCGCGGAGCCAAGGGCTATTCCCAGATCCATCGAATTGAAGGCGCAGGCGCCGTTCGTGTCCTGAAGTTCTTTACATGTTCTATGTCCGCAAAAACCACAATTCAGTCCGACAGTTTGTTTTTTTGTCGATATCAGTACGATATGGTCGATATTCTCTATATTTGACGCGTCACGTACGAAGCTGGGGCGGTTGTCGCGCGTTGAGATCTCCTTCATTTTAGAAATGACGCTGAGCTTTTCCTGTTGAGATAATATAATAATCTCCAAATTATCGATACCGCGAGTTTTCGGCGCAGTGCGCGCGGCGATACACATTTTTTTTGCCGTGGACAAAAGAGCGTCTTTTTGTATTTCGTTATAATTGATGGGCATGATCATCTCCTTTTTGAATAATATTATACATTTAACTTGGGCTTTTGTCGAAATCGAGCTTGAGGTAAACATTCTTCTGTGTTAAAATACCCGAACTATGAAACCGGTTAACGAGCAAATAGAGCTGATAAAAAGAGGGGCTTCGGAGATCATTGAGATATCTGAGCTCAAGGAGAAACTGTCTAAAGGTAAACCCCTTGTTATAAAGGCGGGGTTTGATCCTTCGGCGCCGGACCTCCATTTGGGGCATACGGTCCTTCTTCAGAAGCTGAAAAACTTTCAAGATTTAGGCCATGACGTCCATCTTCTTATAGGCGACTTTACCGGTCGTATAGGGGATCCGTCGGGGCGTTCTAAGACCAGGAAGCAATTGTCCCAGGAAGAGGTCGAAGTAAATGCGAAGTCGTATACAAGGCAAGCTTTTAAGATACTGGATGAAAAGAAGACCAAGGTCGTATTTAACAGCGAATGGTGTTCTAAGCTGGGGACCGAAGGAATCTTTAACCTGGCTTCAAGATATACGGTTGCCCGTATGCTGGAAAGGGATGATTTTCTTAAAAGATATAAGGGGAATGAGCCGATATCCGTACTTGAGTTTTTATACCCATTACTACAAGGGTATGATTCTGTTGTAATGAAAGCGGATGTGGAGCTCGGTGGTACCGATCAAAAGTTCAATCTGCTTGTAGGTAGGGATCTACAGCGGAGTTTTGGGGTTGAGCCTCAGATCATATTGACCATGCCGATACTAGAAGGTTTGGATGGCGTGGATAAGATGTCGAAGTCATTGAATAACTATGTAGGGATCAATGAAGCCCCGGAAGATATGTTCGGGAAGTTAATGTCCATATCGGACACATTGATGTGGAAATATTATGAGCTTTTGACCGACGTGGATTTTATGATGGTAAAGAAAGATGTTGAGTCCGGGAAACTTCATCCTAAACAAGCAAAAGTAGAATTAGCTAAAAATATTGTAAAAAAATATCATGGCAGTGAAGCTGCAGATAAAGCTAGTGAAAATTTTGAATTGGTCTTCGCGAAAAAAGAAATTCCAGATAATGTTGAGGAGTTCTTTATTGATAAAGATAAAATAGGAATAATAGAATTGATAAAGCATATTAATTTCGCACCGTCTGGAAGCGAGGCAAAACGCCTAGTTCAGCAGAATGCGGTCTCTCTTGACGGTGAAAAGATCTCTGATATAAACGCGGAGATCGCTCTTTCTAAAGATGGTATAATTATCAAGGCCGGAAAAAGAAAATTCGCTAAAGTTGTCCGGGCTTGATCGATTTTTTATAAAAAAAATAAAATCGAAAATAATTTAAAAAAAAGTGTTGACATTATTTTGTAATTGTGTAAAATGATGTCACTAACATGTATTGACATATGCAGTGAATTAATACCACGATAAAAAAATCGAAGGTGGTATTTTTGTTGTGTAAAGGGATACAGAGTTCTTTGAAATAACCAATTAAAGATGTGCGTGAGTCTTTAGAAATTAAACTTGAGAGTTTGATTCTGGCTCAGAACGAACGCTGGCGGCGTGGATTAGGCATGCAAGTCGAACGATCCCTTTCGCAAGAGGGGGATAGTGGCGCACGGGTGAGTAACGCGTAGGTAATTTTCCTTTGGGTTCGGGACAACTTGTCGAAAGACGGGCTAATACCGGATGAGACCACAATTCCGCATGGAAAAGGGGTCAAAGGCGGGGATCCTGAAAATGGACCTGTCACCTAAAGATAAGCCTGCGTCCTATCAGCTTGTTGGTGAGGTAACGGCCCACCAAGGCTATGACGGGTAGCTGGTCTTAGAGGATGGTCAGCCACACTGGGACTGAGACACTGCCCAGACTCCTACGGGAGGC
>DAONGE010000007.1:0-21646 GCA_035403965.1 Candidatus Omnitrophota bacterium
CTGTATCCCTCTTGTCCCATCCGGCAGAACGGCATATTTACTGATGATACCTTTGTAAGTATCCTTGCCGTAATAAGCCTCTCCGGGATGCGCGAATACCGCCACTCCGCCGGCTTTGCAGACATCCGGCAGTATATCCATTACCGGAATACCGTGCTTACCCAACGGCCCGAAATATTTTCTTGTCGCAAGTCTATAATTTTCGCAGTCCAGTATGGCCGGACCATATTTTTCAAATAATGCTTTTCCGTATTCGAAACGTGACGGCAAGTTCGTAAGGTACGCGGAGAGATCCTCTTCCGTAAGGACCAATGTCCCCGGTTTTCCATCCGCCCTTGGATATTTTCTATCGTTAAATTCCTTTAGTTTATCCTCTACCCTGGTCCGCTGATCCGCATACAATCCCTCTAACTTATTCCTTATCCCGCGCAAATTCTCAGAATTATACCAGGCATTGAATTGGTCCATATCGGACGGTATCGGAAAATACACAAGTACGTGTATATCCCTGCCTTCGTCGCCGAAACTAAGATCGTCCATACCGATCTCCACCGCAGGATATACCTTTATGCCGAATATTTTCCCGGCTTCGAGCGCTTCTTGCCAGGCTTCAGTCGTATTATGATCAGCTATGGCGATCGCTTTTATCCCGTCTCTCCACGCCCTGTAAACCACGCTGGACGGCGTAGACATACCATCGGAATAATAAGTATGCATGTGCATATCTATTCTACCGATCAGCGGAGACGAATATCGTTTCACCATATTTTCGTTATTTTTTAACACCTTGGCATATGCCAGTCTCACTTCCGGAGCGATATCTTTATTCGCCGTAACATATTCGGCGAAATCCACCACATGCTGTCTCGCCAAACGGACGGTTTCCAGAAGTTTTATTTTTACGCCTTCGTCCAGATCCTTATCGGATATCATTTCGCTGAGACGGGAAACAATATTCCTTTCGTTAACGACGTTCTCCTTGCTGACATCCTTGGTGGACATGATAGCCGCCAACATCTTGTCTATACCGGTAAGACACGCAATACGCACTTCCTGGGCGACCATATTTTTATTAAGAACGCTAATAAGCACATTAAGGGCGCCTGTAACGCCAAAGGCGCCAAGCGCGTAGGCACATTCGGCCCTGACAGCCGGATCGGCATAAGGATCATCCAGAACAGATACCAGAATATCTGAAACATTTTCCTGCGATACGACCCCCATCGCCCTTAAAGAATTGATAGCGTTTAGAGATTCCTGTCGATCCACGCTCGCCAGTTTCGTTAAAAGATATCCAGTTATCTTATTTTCCTGTTTCGCAACATCGGTTGAGATCGCTGAAGGTCCGGGAGCGGCCGCTTGCAAAGACACCAGGTTAAGAAGCGCCATCATCCTTTCTTCATACTTAGCTCTTTCCGCGGTGAAATGTTCCAAATGCACAAGATCACCCTTAAGCCTGAGAGACGCCTTCGATTGAGGATCCGCCAAGTCCGCCTTTTCCTCCATATCCGGCATAAATCTGCCGTATAAAGATCCAAGAAAAGTAGCCCTTATGATCTCCACCATTTGAGCGGCCTCTTCACGCGTTATTGTCCTTTCTGACAAATACCCTCTCAGGAAGCTCATAACTGCCAGCGGGTCAAAGATACGGCTAAAACCGTGGTTCATGACCGAGTTTTTCACGTCTTCGGTGAACATGTTATAGCTCAATTTATTCCAGTCGAATATCGCGGAGATCTTGTCTCCGGTCTGCGTCGCCCACAGATTTGAGAACCTGAAATCGAACTGAGTGATCGTTCTTCGCAACCCGTTATAATTCGCGTCATTCACCGTGTTTTCATAAGACTCCATCTCGCTGTATATACGCGGATAATCCGCGAGAAACGCCCTTTCCCCCGCAGTCAATTTATCCGGGTCTACTCCGGATCTGAGGAAAAGCTCATCAAACCGTTCTTTTAGCCCCAAACTTCTGCCTTTATTATCCTTGCCCGGCTGTGTTTTTTGTCTGTTCGTAACTACATCGGCCGAAGTAAGTTCATACTTTAAAGCCTGCGCTTTAAAATCTTTCTCAAAAGCCGCTTGGAACTGGGCCTCGGCCCTTCCGATAAGTTCAAAATCCCGTCCCGTAATGCCATTGACGCTCTTGGCCATTTCATAGCCGAATCCCGGTTCGAGATATTTTTCAAGATGGTAAAAATAAGGACCTATCTGCACTACATACGCGCCATTTTTGGTCGGGACAAACGGCACAACAGGGATACCGTTATGCGACATCCACCGTACAGCGTCAGCCAAGAATAAGGCGCCCTGATAATAGTTAGCGACGCGTTTCAGGATATACTGCGGTTTATCGTTTTCATACACCACTACCAGTTTATCAGCGGCGATAACATCTGTCTTCTCTACCATCGAGATGCCGTTAACGCCTTCTTCAAAACCCCAAAGTTTTGAGATATACTTCTTTTTCTGTTCGAATGGTATACCCGGCTGAGCATATTGTATCTTTGTATCCGCTATACACACATAAAGTTCATCATACTTCGGGTCACCATACGAAGTATCAACCAATGCTTGCAAAGGCTGATCATTAGCCGGTTTCGGGGTTTTCATCGCATCCCAAAGATCCGTACCCGCAAACGCAGAACCGGTAAGAGTGATCCCGCCGTCAAGAGCGGCCAACGCTTCTTCAGCGATATCCCTGGCAAATGTATCGGAGATCTTTACAAGAGGCTGGTTTTTAAGATCGGCCAACGCCTTTCTCTCTCCCATCAGCATCAATTCACCCGCCGCGATCCTCTTGGGTATCAGCATTTTTTCACTGCCGAAAGTTATCATATCTTTCAGCAGAGCTATCCTGGCGTCCGTCTTTACAGCACCGAGAGAATACGCAAGGCTTATCCATACTCTTTCAGACGATGACATCTTGGCTTTTTTATACGCAAAAATAACGGCTTCGGTATCATACGGCGCAACGGCTTCTATAGCCGCGCTCCTTATATCGGAATCGACTTCCTTGCTTATAACATTCTCGCAGAGCCATTTTACCTGGCCGAAAGCGGCAAGCGCCTGTATCGCGGCCATCCTCAACTCGATCTGCGCGGTTCCATCGTTAACTATTGTCTGTAATTCTCTCGAAAATTTAAGAAGAGCCTTGTCGCTAGCCGGCGGACCTCTTCTTGTGATAGCCTTTATAGCTTCCAGCCTTACCGGCCATGCCTCTTTAGATGACGCAAGCGACATAATGATGCTGTACGATATGGCGTCATCCGCGGCGACCAAAGCCCTGGCAAGCGACCATTTCTTCTGCCACGGCGCCTTGCTATCGTCCGCTATATTATTTTTCAGTATCGTTAGTACATTCTTTTGCGTATCCTGCGGCATTTTCATGCTGCCGATCATATTTATGGCTTCCACCGAAAGAGCTATGCTTGAGTCTTTGTTTACGGCAAAACCCACTATTTCGGATATGTCTTTCGGTAATTGTTTTCTTGGAGACACTACCGTTCGCACGAACACGATCGTCCCGACGACGATCGCGATAGCCGTGCCGAAACCACCCATCATCAAAAGTGGCGACATTTTAACCATAAACGCGGCCGGTACCGCAGAAATAACCACCAATAGTTCTATTAAAGCCGCGCCGGACTTTGTGTCCCTGACTTTCTCATACACTTTCTTGCCATTTTCGCCAGCTTTTTTAATTAAATTTTTATATACCCATGCCCACAGCCAGGCACCTGCAAAGAGGGCAGAAGCAAAAATAAAGATATTTAAAATATCTTTTTTGTTAGTGTCCTTAGGATACTCCAGCATCTCCGCCTGTTTCCCCTGCTGCTCCAAAATGGTATTAACCAACGTAATTACCTGGGATCTGGCTTCTATCTCGGTCTTACTGTGTTTTGCGATATCATATGCCTGTTCTATCGCGGTTGACAGCACGATATTCATCAACTCGTCTTTTGCCGCGATATTGCCGCGCGATTGCGCGATCTCCTTAACTTTTATCATTTCCGGATTATCGAGGAATCCTTTCAATGCCGCGATCTCTTTCGGGTTCAGTCTGGCGGTCCATGCGAGGGTCTTACTGAGCATCCCTTCGAACTGTTCGCCTCCAAAAATATTGTCAGAGACCAGCGAAACAACGTCAACCGCATTGCTAATAAGCCCCGGAACAGCGGCAAGATCCAATGTCGTTTTTCCCGCGCCCTCACTAGTTCTTTTCAACTCACTGAATATCCCGTTCAACACCACCATATCGCCCGCATTTATAAATTTGGCTTTGACCGGATTGTTTTCGGCATATTCATTAACCGCCGTATTTATCACATTATATTCCGCAGAATTTTTACCAAGTTCCCAATACTTACGCGAAGGGAGTTCTTTAAAAGTCTTACCGTTATCTTCCGTACCCTCCACTGTGATCACGTAATTGGCTCCATCCTGGTTTCTGGTATGCCGTTCCAACATATCCTTGATCACAAGCGTTGCCGCAGACTTGTCCCATGAGCCTCTTACTTTATAGCTGACATTAGGATCAGCCACGGATTTCCCGAACAATTCACCGTCTTGTCCGGCAGAGTATCCGGCCGGGATGGTGAATTTAACAGTGATGTCTCCAAGTTTTCCGGTGACAAAAAACGCTATATCTCGCCTATTATCAAAAGTTACGCTGCCGTCGTTGTTTATGGTCACACCGGCGACCTGACTGTACGCCTCATTTTCAAAACCAGCTTTCATCTTTCTGACAAAATACGTATTCCCAAAATTTATGTCTTTCGCATCGACAACCTCAACATACATCCCGGCTTCCGGCGTATTAAGATTCTCGTAATCGGTGACATACCCCATCTTTTTGACGATCTGCTCTTCGCCGGATCTTTTTATCTCCATTCCTATCGTTATGCCGTTCATTTCAGCCGTCACTACTTCCACATTGCGGACCTCACGCAGCTGGAACTCCGAATTTGCTGTAGATGCCGCAAAAACTTCCTTTTTAACAATATCCTGCGTATATACCATGCCTTTCTCATAAGCCATGGCTTTTACAAGAGAGCCGTCCACTCCGAGTTCGGCGACAGCCCTATCCGGCCTAGCCGCCAGAGCGATAACCGTATGTCCGCGCATATCCGACCTTACAAGATCGTTATCCGCGTATTTTGTTTTTATAAATCCGTCGGCATAAGAGATCTCGGCGATAACGCCTATCTCCGACAGATTTGAGACTTTGTGGCTCGCGTCGATCGTTATCGTGCCTTTGATAATTTTTTCGATCTTAACGTCACGTCCTGACACAACCCCTACTTTTATGTCATAGGTATCGCCATTTTTAAACTCATAGCCCGCGAGATCCACCATATAGACCCGTTCACCATCCGCCGAATATCCATAAACAAAGTCTCTATGAGAAACCGACTTGGCGATATCAACGGTCTGCGCCTCATAAACCACAAGGTCCCCAGTGAACGGGTCCACTTCGCCCACATACCTTTTCTGAACGTCGTCTTTTCCGACCACCGGCGTAATGAATACCTTATGCACGCCTTTTTCCATGACATGGTTATAATTTTCCAGAACAGTGAAATCAGTTATCGGAGGCATAGTTTCCGCCGTCATCGCGAGGACGTCCTTCTCTTCGCCGATCTTTGCGCCGGAAATAGTTTTTAATTTCTGATTTTGGACGATAGCTCCCGGCCTGCCGTAAATATTCAGCGTGTCAATAAACCCTTTATAAAGAACCCCATCTTCATCTAAAGGTATAGTAAAGATAAAAGTACCTTCCGCACTAGAACCAGCGAGATATCTTTCAAGAACCTTTGTCTTAGCCTGATCGATCACATAGTTACCTTCGGCTGAAAACACGACAAGCTTTTTGGTTTTAAAATTCTCCCCTTCTCTCTCGAACAAAAGATACTTGCCTTTTTGCTGCACCACATAATCACCATTCCAGGCATACATTTCTTCAACCGGCATATTGGACCCAGCCGGCCATGTGAGCACTTCCGCGATATTCGGACTGGTGCTTGTTTCTTTAACGATGGCGGAATAAGTATTTCCGGCTTCCGTAAAACTGTCCATAATCCAGATATCGCTGAAACCGTCTTCGCTCTTCTTGTCCGCTACATACCTGATATGGTAAGTCTCGACTCTTTCCCCTACGGTTTTCTCACCAGCGGTCGGTCTACCTATGATGTTCCACGCGGTGAATACGATGGTTTCCACTCTGGGGGTCTCTCCGCCCCTCTTGGATGTGATCGTCATCCCGGATTGCTGCCCTTTATCGTTATAAGAATATACGGTCTCTATAACGAGTTTGTTTTCTCCTTCTCCTTTTATTTCCGTCTTTTTCGTAAGTGAGCCACTTGTCATTTCCATTACAATAGACGGTTCTTTAGCGTCACCGTAAAACACGTTCACGCCGGAAACTTTCCCGTCAGCACCATATGCATAGACAGTAGTAACGTCTATGGTCTGAACTTTGTTATCGACAAGTATCTGCGCGGCTTCTACTTTCTTCAAAGTATTTCCATCAGCATTGGCCGAATATATAACTTTGTCGTCCTTCTTCTCTTCAATCGCTTTCCACACCATGGTTCCAAGCGAGTCATACGCAATATTCGAGGTTTTCAGGTTTATTATAGGAGGTTTTGTGCCCTGAAAAACTTCGGTTTTTTCTTCGGCACTCACTGGCCTGCCAGTTTGAGCGTCATGGCCCATAAACTTTATAGTAGATGTCGAGACCGGTTCGGGTTTAAGCGTTTCTTTAACTGTTGTCATCTCAACAGGGTACCCTTTATCGTTATTGGTCCATGTTATTGTAGATTTTTCCTCTACGCCATCCGGACGGGTCTTTATCTCCACTTTCTCTTTCGGAACATGATGTCCGTCCTTAATCTCGGTCCTATAGAATTCGCCTGTGGCTTTTTTATCGTAAGAAACAGCTTCCCATTCCTCCGTAGCCTGTCCAAAATCATGGACGATCGATAGATACGTTTCAATCTTTGACTGATCCGGCATTTCTTTAATTTCTACCGTTCCATCGTCTTTCTTCTGCTCTACCATCCCATAAGGAATTCTGGTCTCAGTGGCCGAGCGATCGTTCGTACCTTCAATTACCGGGAAAGCGAATTCGCTCAAATGATCTTTCTTATTATTTACCGTCACATCCGACGTCTGCGCGGTCTTGTGCCCTTGGCTATCATAGGTAAACATATCGTGTCTCTGCAGGACCACTTTCGTCACAGGATCTATCACGGAGCTATTCAGTGCTGTGAGCTGATGCGCGTTATCATATTTAAACCCTTCGCATATCTCGTACAGGAAATTAGTCCCTGCCGGCAGATTCAGATATTGTCTGTTCTGCACTTTTTGTTCTTCCGCGGACGGAGTGACATACGGATCTATCCCGTATCCTTCTTTGGCTAACGTACCGACCACACCGTAACTTCTTTCGACTTCGCCTTCCAAGTTACAAACATTGATCCATACTTTAGAAACATATGGGTCCTTGACCTTGCCATATGTACCGTACAGTTTTTCTTCGGTCTTCTGGAACAAAGAGACAAACGGGACATCCGAAGAATTTTTGAACACATACGCCGTTCTGTCAATGGCTCCTGTCAGATCATACGTAAGGATCGTCACGCATTTGCTGCCCGAAGCTATCGAAATAACCCCGTCAGCGTATTCGGGAACATCGCCTTTTATAGCAGCCGGCAATTCAATATTCCCACTGAAGTCCGCATAGGACAAACTCTTATAAAGGTTGCCCATGGACGTAATTTTTCCATCCTGTATATTGCAACCCTTACGCACTTCCACCATATTACCGTCTTTATCCAACACTATCGTATCGCCGACACCTATCTCTTCCGCAGGATGCTGCATCTGATATTTTTTGTCGTTAAGATGGATGTACAGTTTCCCGTCTTGAACGGCTATATCCGTATCCCCGTACGCGAATATATAGAAGAACGCCTTAAAAAGAACCTCGGTATTGGCCGTATAGCTATCCCTTACCGTATCGGCCTTGAGATATTTAAGTATTTTTTCAAAAAGCTGTACACGACCTTCAAGGTTGTGGTTCTGTTTGCCCTGCGCGAGTATAGATTCAAGAGAAAGCCCCTTATTATTACCCTCTGTCATGGCCACCGCGACATTTATCGCACGCGACATGGAAAGACCGGCCCTGACAAGTTTTTCTTCTCTGGCGATCTCTTCGTCCGCATGTTTTAGGAAAGCCGCTTCGTCGCTTGTTAAAGCTTTGCCTTTTTTCTGAAGCTCGGCTTTATGCGTCATAAGCAGATTCAGGAAAGCCGCTTCGGGCTGTCTCAATAATTTTTCCGTCGGCCAATCCTGCGCGCTATAGAGATCTCCACCGTACTGATTCAATATGGAATCGAGCGTCATTTTTCCGGTAAGTCCCGGTTCGGTAACAGGAACTTCTGTCTTAAGAATATTAAGAAGCGCCTGGAACTCGTTCATATTAAGGTTGGACAAAGCCATATACGTATAGAAAAGATCAAGCACCGGCCAGTGGCGCATGTTGTCTATGCTGAGTTCCATCCCGACATACTGTTCCGCCACATCCTTTACGGCCGCCCTTCTCTGGCGTATCTCGTTGCCGTTTTGATTTATTCCGGCCCTGTCGATATTTTCCTGCGTTGTATTAAGCCAGTTGAAACCGTCCGACGTATTCAATTTTCCCGACATCCCTACAGCTGTTTTGAATATCGCATCCGCCTGCTTTTTAGCATCTTCAGCAGATAATCCGGTCTTATGGATAAAGTACCCTTCCATAGACTGCAAATAATCCGCCATACCGAGCATAGTCAGAAGGTTGGGATACAATCCCGTTTTCGGGTCACTTATCTTACCTGCTTTATCCATGCGGAGCGTGCTAAAGAAGAATCTCCCGAAATAAGTCTGATCTTTTAATTTGTCCATATTCGCGGCTATGGCCGGAATACGCGCGGCCATACCTTTGATATGCGCGACGGCTTCGTCGGCTGTCAGACCGTGAACGTCCATAAGGAACTGGAATACGTTATTCCATTCGCTTACGGGCATCATTTCCTTATCAAGCACCACACTCATATCGCCATAATTTGAAAGTACTTTTATCAAAGCCGAAACCGAGGAATTAACATCCTTTGCCTGCACGATATCCTGAATAGCAGGAACCTCCGGCGCGGCTTTCGCTATCGTCGGTTTCACTTCTTCGGCAACGGCCTGAGGCGCCTTAGTTAACTCTACAGGAGATACCGTCATATTGGTCTCTATGCCGAGAGCCGACAACTGTTCGACAAAATCAACGACGATTTTTTCATATGACGTAAAGGCATCGAGATAAGCGTTCCTCGCGGCAAGTTCGATATTAATGGCGTTCCTTAGCTCATCCGCGGCCTGTATCCCTTTTTCGGAATCCGCGCGTGTATTGGCAAGATGCTGACGGGCAGCCGACCATTCATTGAACGCCGCTTCCATGCGTTTTTTTGTAACTTGAGCTTTTGCATCAAGCGCGTAAAGATAATCAGTAACGTTCTCACCGGCTAAAGCCACAAGCTGTTCACGTTTAACTTTTTCAAGATAAGCGGCCGTATGTTTAGCCGAACGCTGGCTGTCGAAAAGAAGCCATGATATCTGCGCCGTTCCTCCCTTTGCCGGGGACAACTCAACATTTACATTCAAAGTCGGAATCAGATACTGGAACGCCCAGCCGGTGGTTTGGTACTGGATCTTATCCGCCTTTAAAAGGGCCTGCATTTCCTTCAGAGTCGGATGAGCATTCTTGTAAGCCTCCCATACCTGATCAAAAAGTTCCGGTGAAAGATTGGTTATCTCAATATTCTCCACAAGCCCCTTATCGTTCACACATTTTATATGCGTAAACTCGCCGTCCTTGACCATCTGAGAAGAAAGCGCGGATTCATACGAGCGCAAAGCCTCCTGAAGTTGGGCAAGTTCCTGATATCTGTCGGATAACAACTCCCTCATCATAAAAGCACGGTTCTTCTCTACCGTACCGCCGACATTGCCGCGGGCCGCGGCTAGTTCGGCGTCTTTCTCCAGAGCCGGGATCTCTTCTTCCAGCAACTCTATACGGAACTTTGTTTCTTCGTACCTTACACCAAGATCAACGATATTTGTAACGTCCTGTAAATGCGCTGCCACGGCCTTTTGCTCCGCAGCGCTGACCCTGGCCGACATTGCCGCTACTTTTGCCGTCATATCTTTCACATCGATATTAAATCCGAAGGATGCGACAAAATCGAAAGACATCTTGTCTTCTTCACGCATAGACTGTTCCTTCAGATGATCAAACAATTTGTTCAGCAAGATATTCCGGACCGTCTGCACGCCGTCTATCGCGCGGGACATTGTATCGACATACAGAGACGAAAGATTACCTTCGTTATTAAGCATGGTCTGTATAACAGCCGGATCTAATTGCCCGTTTGCTATCGCCAGCATTGTTTCTTCGGTCGGGACGGTCGTACCCGGCATACAGTATGCGTTAAGGGCATCCATCGTTTCTCTGATGGTAGTGATATTGTTAAGTATCGCCTGCCCATTAGACACTAGTCCGGCCGCCGTATTGGCGTCCGAAACCAAGCTGTTTAAGTCCGAGTTATTACCGGTGGTAATGATGGTCGCGAGAAAATTTCGTACGGCATCCGCTTGGTTCAATGCCGCGTTCTGCGGCGTTTTCCCGGATTCATATCCCGCGAATGCGCCCTGTTCACCCTGCGCGTTCGACGAATAATACTCCTGCGGATTTATGGCCGATACCCCGGCACTAACGGCATTCAGCGCGCTCACACTAACGTTTCCGATAGTGCTTATAACCTCCGACGCCTGCTGTAAAGATTCATCCTGCGTGAAAGTCGCGCCCGCTGTCAGAGCCAGATTCGTCAGCGAATTAAAGAAATTAGTCATTGTGGTGATATTATTCATCACCTGTGATATGGAAGTGGCGCTCCCGCTCGCAGCCATCGCGTAAAGGTTGTTCCACTGATCAGTAACGCCTACAATTGCGTTAAACACATTCTGGACCGCCTGTATTTTTTGCGCGTCGTCCATATTTATAGTATGAGTAAAATCACCCTTTCCCCCAACCGTTATGTTGACCTGCTGGACGAAATATTCACCAATACCCAGTCTTTCAATCTCCGCCTGTATCTCGTTCAGTGTCTTTCCCGAAACACGCGCAAGGCGGCCCAATAAATATCCGACATTGTTGTATATCAGGTTTTCCCGCAACGCCATCTGATAGTCATATGACGCGGCGCGCACATTTTCATTAGCCTGCAAAAGCTCCGTATACGCCGTAAAAAGATCAACATTACGCGTTCCGATAAGCTGCGGAGTTTTCGGGTCCATTCTTTCTACCGTAAGCTGTATAACACGAGAGTATTTAGCCTGATAGTCCGTCGTAGCGGCTTTGAGTATCAATTTAGCTTTATCGAACTGTATCTGGGACTGTTTCATGCTTTCCAGTACTTTTGTTCTTTCCTGAGCGAGCATTTCGCCCACGGCTTCTTCCGTTTTAGCCTGTTTCATAGCCTCAAAAATACGCGACGGATTCACAAGATCCGAAGATGTCATTTTTAAACTGACATCCTGCTTCCCTGCCACCTGTGACGGCGTAACGGTAGCGACCGCGCCGATAGTTATGGATTTTCCAAGGAACGACATCCTTTCCAAACGGTCAACCTGCTCTTTTTTAAGCTCAAGTATCTGCGTCCTGATAAGAGGATCCGGGGTTTTAACAGAAACTTTCGCGAGACTTTCCAAAGAAACACTGTCAAATGTCATACCGCTGAGCCTTTCAAGATTATTTTTCGCGGCAGACAACGACATTTTTGATTCCTGCAGTTTCGTCGCGGCCATCAATACCTGGCTCTCGACTCTTAGTCTCGTATCATTTTCAAGATTCTTCGTGACCTTCGCGCTATCCAAGGATTTTTGGGACTCCGCCAAAATACCTTCCCAATGTTTAACGCTTTCCTGCGCGTTGAAACAATCAAGATACGCGGTCTGGAACTGATACTGCAGTTCGGCTTCGCTGTTATCCAGTTCAAGCTGTGCTATGCGCTCGGAAAGTTCCAGATACGCCAGATAATCCGCGTTACCGAGCCAATCGACCTCGGACTGCCCGCCGATACTGACCTGCTGCCATGAATTTTTTGTAAAAGACGCGCTGAGATTTATCTGTTTGATCACAACCGCGGGTTTCGTACGCGAAAGCTGTCTCAGATTTGATATTTGGTTAAAAATACTCTTCGCCTGTGCTCCGTTCCCGATAGAGAAGAATCTCGCTTCCGCGGCATCGAGAGCGGCCTGCGCGTCAAGCATCTCTACTTTCGGAAAAGCCTGCGATCCTATACGACTGTCAAGATTAGCCAAAGCGGTCTGAAATTCGATCTCGTTAGCTTTTATAACGTCTCCGAGCCTGTTGGTCGCCTGCTTAACACTATTAAGAAGATCCTGCTGTAGCTGGACATCCTCATATTTAACCTGGGATTTCGCCTGCATTTCGGTTAGGTCAGCGACCGACTGTTCCAGCAGCGTCTGCCACTCCTGCATTTCACCATAATATGCCTTTAAAAGATCCAGCAACTCGGCCACCTCTGCCCTGCGCTGTCTGAGGATATCGGCCGTAGCGCTGTAATCTATTTTAGACTTCATTAAAGCCGTATACGCGTTCAACTGATCTATCCGTTTTTCCACTCCGCTTCTCAGGTTTATCGTTAATACCGGAGAGAAAACACCGGGACGCATGCCGGCTTTTAAACCAAACGACACGGCGGACACTCTGCCCATCGACGCCTCGGATTCTTTATGTTTGGCCCACTCGGTGTTCAACGCCTGTTCAAATACAAGCGGAGAAACGCCTTCGGCCGCCATACCGGCCTGCCTCAAAGCCGCAGCAAACTGATCCGGAGAAATATCTTCCGTCGGAAGCGCAAACGGGGCTGACGCATCGATGAAAAGAAGTTTTCGCATATTGCTTTCAAGTTCCACAATATCACCGTTCGTACGTTCGATCTCCGACCCCAATGTCTTAGCCTGTAAGGCAAGGACCGACGTCGCTTCCACCGTACCGGATTTGATAGCTTTATTTATGGTCTCCTGCTGATCCGTTAAATTTTTGAGGTGATGGCGATATTCTATCAATGTATTGTAATATGCGTAAAATTGGACAGCGGCATCGATCTTCATTCTCTCAAGCGCCAAGCCTGCCTGTTCTCCCTGTACTGCCGCCTGCTGTTTCTGGTACGGCACGGCTCTATTCCAAGTAAATACCGCGGAAATCTCAGGTCCCGTAACCGCCATTTCGCCGGTGGTAAAATTCCACGATCCGCCTACCGACGCCACTACTTTAAGGAAATTATTTCTGACCTGATCTATATTCGCGGCTCCCTTTGAGAGCTGGTCAATTATCCATATGATCGCGTTCGGGCTTGTGTTCAGAACTTCAAGAACCGTAGCCAGATCGAAATTCTCACCCATATTGTTCATTTTTTCAAGCGCCGTTTTATGGCGATATTCCATACTGGATGCAAGTATAAGAAGCATCGCGTTCGAAGTCTCGTCACCTAATCCGCCGACCATTTTCCTGATCTGTTTGGACGGATATATTTCTTTGCCATCGGCGTCCTTTATTACCGCACCTTTATTGATCAATTTCGCGAGTTCCTTAAGATTCTCGGGTTTAATGGTTTCGCCTCTGCCCGAAACTGGCTGCCACGACCCGTCGGCCGCCACATTGTACGTTGTTTTTTTATACTCTACTGTAGCGCCAAGATTCGGCACTTCATAACCGTTCAGAACCCTTTCAACTCGCGAACCCTTGCCATAAGCAAGATCGGCATTGTACGCGTCCGCTATCGGACTTAAAGATATCTCTTCCGTACCGCCCATATTCGACGAAACAAAGATCTGGGACCTATCGGCGACGTCTTTCACAAAATCTTCTATGTTATTTATAACCGTGATCTTTCCGTTTGTGTTCATTGTCATGAACACATCACGGCGGATCTTCCATTCGTTTCCGTTGGAATCGACAGCCTTTACCGCCAGATACCATTCACTCGGCGGCAAAACAACTCCTTCCGGACTTTTATATGTCCACGACGGGATATCACTGCCGTCAATAATAACCTTTGTACCCCTACGAGTCGCGACGGACAAATGTTCGCCGCCTAATTCTCTGCCGAAGCTCAATTGTCCGGCTTCATAACGCGTTCCGTCTTTAGACATAAGAGTGAAACCGTCTTTCTGCGATTCGGAGGCAAGATCAAGCGCCACCTTAAAACCGGCGGGCATCTCCTCGGAGACTCCCGCGAAAGGATAGATTTCTTTCCCTGCGGCATCAGCAACTTTTCCGTCAAAAGCCGCAAGTATCTGTCTGGCCGAAAGATCGTTAAGAGCAACATCCACCGTACCGTCTGCGGCATTTACCGCCACCATGCTGGCGTGGAAAAGATTATATTTCACTCCGTCGATATAAACGACACCGGCGGAGAGATCGCCCTTTGTGTCCCTAGGATCAACGTCATATTCTCTGCCTTTTGGATCCAATTTGCAGTATCTGACATTCGCTCCCTGCGGAAAACTAAAATCATAATTAACATCCGTAGCTTTCATATTTTCAAGACGTGTTTTCTTCGGATTGTATGATCCGTCTCTGAGGACGACAATGAACGGGTTCTCATGTTTTCCTGTAATGATCTGGCATTGACCTTCCGTTCCCTGTGCCGTATAAGAAACCACTTTGGGTGTAAAATCCTCGGATGAAGCTACTGCCGGCATTCCGCCGTCTTTTACCTGATCGAGATATACCGGGGTCCTTACTTCGGCATTATCGGCCCCCTGTGAAACCGTAAAAAACCTGTATCCATCTTTATTATGCAACTCATACAGATCCTCATATTCTCTTACAACAGAGACCTCGCCGCCTTTGACAAGCGCCATCTGAACGTTTTCGACTCTGTATTCTTTTCCGTTCAGCGTAGCTGTTTTCCCTTCCTTATCGTATACGGCCGCAGCCACTTTATCTCCCCACAGAGCCTGCGAGGCATCATAGGTATCAGGTTTCAGGGGATTATGATCCCCGAGCAAAATCTTCGCTCCATTTTTGAAGATCACAACCTGATATTCTTTTCCGGATCTATCTACTGCTACTTCCACGGCAGATGCCGCTTTTTCTTTCTCGGCCTTTACGACTTCTTGTTCAGCGGCGACAACTTCCGCTTTCTCGCTTATTTTTTCATTCGCAACCGCTGCCAGTTGCGCCTTGTAGACAGAAGCTGCCGGCGTTTTTCCCCACGCGGCAAAGATATCCGCCCTTTGCGAAGCCGGCACGTCAAAATGAGACGCTTCCTTCGCCAGATATGCCTTATATGCTTCATCGTTCATTCCTGCTTCACGGGGAAAATGTCCGCCCCATCTCATACCGAATTCCTGTTCGGCGATAGCGCCTATTTTTTCATAATCTGCAGATTCCGCTTTTGTCCCATTCGCCTTGTATAACTCCAGATCAACCGCGGTTCCGTAGGTATGATTACTTGCGGTTCCATCGCTTCTCAATGCGGAAAATATCTTAACGTACATTCCTTCCTTTTCCACACGGTCCATGAGTTTTTCGAATACCGGCGCGAAATTATCGTCAAGCCCATCCACATACTGGGCATTCACATCTGCGACAGCTTGCGGAACCGTCGCCGGCGCGGCTATCGCAGGAGCCGCCGCTCCTTCAACCGCAACTGGCACTTTAACCGCTTCAGCAGGAGCAACTTGGGAATTATCAATGATAGCTTTTAATAAAGCCGTCGTTGTTTCCGGTCCTACTATGCCGTCAACTTTTATACCAACCTTGCCCTGAAATTCTCTGACTGCTTTCCCCGTGTCGTCACCGAACACCCCGTCGGCCCCTTTGTCGCCCACCGAGATCCCGACCTTTTCCAGTCCACTCTGAACAGCTTTGACAAGAGCCCCGTCGTGCGTTTTTTCGGTCACAAAAACGCCGCCTTTTACTGCCATTATTAAAGCATCCTGATCCAATACTACCGTTTTATATCCGTCATCCCCCTGTATAGACTGTACCGCGTTATCTAAATTCGTAAAATCAACCGTATGCGTCGCCTGAACCGGTGTTACAACAGCTTCCGGAGACGTAACATGAAGTGACGGCATATCCGTAGCGGCGTGTGCCGGAGCATTATCCGCGTTCACAACCGTCTGCACCATATCCATCATATTCGGAGTAATCGTTCCGTGTTCGGCGGCGTTGATAATATCGGCGGAACTCATTGAATTGATATCGTGTGAAACAGCGCCGGCCGTGCCTGATGAAACAAAAGCCGATGCCGTCGCCGGCAGCAAGAGAGCGATCGCGAGAACAAAAAACATTACTTTAGCGAAACTCGGACGGCCTTCTAACGAACGCCCTCCGCTTATTTTTGCCATGATATTTTCGAAAGACTCTCTTATCCCGCTCAAAACCCCCTGACTCGTTAATACTTCGGAAAAAACCTGCGCGTCAGGGAAAGCAACTTTAAGCGCGCGATACATATTACGAAACTCTTCTAATCTTCCGTCTAATATCAGCAATTTTCTGGTCGCGTCGGCGTCGATCTTAAAAGGCGAAGGCGTATATGCCGGACGAGCTCCCATTAAATTCAACACATACTGATCCGGGTTAGATTTAAAATTCGTCATAGCTTCGCCGTATACGTATCCATCTTTTATCGGGGCGAGTATATTGGTTATCATATTTCTGTTCGCTACCGTCATGTCGGCCGCATAATATCTCACCGCGTCCAAGGCAAGTCCCATATCAGATCTTTCTTCCGCAGCTTTTTCTCTATATTCGCGGAGGACCTGACTGACTGTGTTGTATTTCAACGCACCCTTGATCTCTTTTTTCAACATCTCATCAAGCTTTGCGGCACCTGCTTCCAGTTTTGCCCTACGCACAGAAGACATATCTCCCATAGCCAGATCAGCCATACTCTCAGCTATCTTATTAAGGTAGTTCACGGCTACGATCTTCATTTCTTCACCGCCGGCCACTTTAGCAATAAGCGCCTGGAACCGGTCCGCGGCTTCAGGATCAGTCTCTGCGAATTCTTCATAATACGCGCTGAGATCCCCGTCGGTCAGTCTTAGCATCATCTCGCCGATCGCCATGCGCGCCGCGTTTTTCGCTTCGTCCGTATCGGCCGTTCTATATGAACCGATAACATCCACCAGTTTTTCCCTTATAGCAAGCGCTTTTTCCCTGGCGCTTTCCATGCTGATCTCATATTCATTCGAAGTGAATTCTGAAACAAACCCTTCAAGCGTCTTAACAGCTTTGCCGTTCGTTTCTCCGTATTTCTCGGAGATGGCATTCATCTGCGCGTTCAGGTTCCACATGGCGGTTTTCAACGCATCCGGCGTTCCGGCAGTCCGATCAAGCGCCAATCTTAGATCAGTCACGGCTTTCGTTAAAAGTGCTTTGTCTTCACTTTTTATGTTCAGCGCATTAACCGTCGCGAAAAATTCCGGGAATCTGTCCGGCGCAGCTACGACCTTATCCAGCATACGCAAAAGCTCGGCAACATCCTTATCCGTAGCGGTCTCTCTGGATATCGTCGTGGTATGCTGGCGCACGGCTTTCTGCCACAGCGCCTCTTTGGATAATTTCAAATTCTTCTCGGTCACTTCAAGCCCTAAATATTCAAGAAAACCCATCTGGCTGGCAATCTCATCAGCGTTAGCCTTTAATGTAGCGACCTTTATCGGTATCCGGAATCTGTACATAACCTGTATCAGCCCGTTCAACCTTGTCATATTCACTTTTTCCAGCTCTTGGTTCGACATGCTGAATAGGATCTCCGCGGCCTGCGCGTAGGATCTAATAAAAGCCACTCTATCCTCGACAGACTGCATGGAGCTAAGCATTTTTCTTTCTTCTTCGCCGATCGTAACTTTATTCGCTTCCATTAAAGCGGCACGGCGCTCAAGCGTGCTAAGAGAAAGATTAAGAAGTCTCGGTTTTACGGGAACGTTAAAGCGGCTAAGTAAGTTTACCTTAGCGGCAAGCTCGCCCGATCCTATATTAAGGAGGAGCCCGCGATAATAATCCGCCTTATTCGCGTTCGCAAGAAATTCATACGGCATTCCCGCGCGCCTTAAGAAAATAACCCTATTCAGATTGTCACGATATGTAGCGGCGTCATACGCCCCGTTTTTAACGGAAGTGGCCTTAAGTTCAGCCAGCCACGCTTCGCTCATCCAGTTTTCGCGCACTTCGTTAAGAAGACGGTTCTCTAGCCTTGATATTTTCCCGTCCGTAGGACGGTTTAGCATCACATCTATACTGCGGGAGAAGAATTTTCCTGCGGTCATGACGAATTCGCCTATATTAGCGAACATTTCTCTCAGAACTGGAGGCGCCCTATACGGCATTGAAGCGAGCATAATCTCCATTTTTTCATGCATCAGAACGAAAACAAGCGACGACCACGGGGCTTTAGCCATACCGACCCATACGTTTATGGTCGCGGTTCCCTGCGTGCTGTCGTCTTGTGAATCGTTGATCTCGCTGAACGCGTAAAGACTCGCGCCTTTTTTACTTTCCCAAACAGCCTTATCCGTTACAACATTTATAGCTACATTGGCCCCTTTATATCTCTGAAAACCGAGTATATCTTTGCATTTATCGGCCAAACTTTTGACAGTCTCGCCCGCAGCAAGCGCCGGAGCGTCTTTCTTTGGATTAAAACCATACCTATATATGAACCCGTATTTGTAAATAAGGTATGGAATAAATATACCACTTAGCCCGGCTAAAAAGCTTATAGCCACCGGCAAACCGAATATCGCCCACCCGGCAGCGCCAAGAACCGCGCCTATAACCGCCGGTGTAAGACCTTTCAATTCCTTTTTCGGAACCATTTTATATTCTATCGCGTTATACGAAAACTGCTGCGGAGCCGCGTCGTCACCAAAGAAATCCTGAAAAATATCGCTATCCATAAAAACCGCGGTAGATAGATTGGAACTATTGTTAAGCCTGGCGACTTCATTATCGGCGTTGTTATATTCGACTATGGCTGTCATATTGCCGGTAGTTCCATACTCTGCCAGATAATAACCCGTCATGCTGCCAGCATTGTCCAATGTGGTTCTGCAAATAAATTGTTCCACACCATTTGTATCCGGCTCGGTCACCGGCAACTGTAAAAAATAAGCGTCCTCTATCCTAGCGTTCTGCGCGTCTCTGTCATAGAACCCGAACTGTCCTATCCTCAGGTTTATCTGCCCGAGTACGACATTCCCTTCCGTATCAACGCTGGTACATTCATGTCTTATCTGTGAAAACACATTTCCATCGGTTTTATAAGTTTTTTCAATAATTCCATAGAACTGACCTCGGTCTGTTTCGCCAAGATTATATTTCCGCTCAAACCTCGCGTTATTCGGAAATTCCTCATTCTCAAAACCCGTAAGGATACTATATCCTGTTTCTTCCAATGCCCCCGTAACTTTATCGGCCGACCAGTTCGTCACGGTCGCCGTCTGTTTATCCGCGCTCCATACATATATATTCCGTGATAAAACCGCCCCATTGACGCCATAGACCTCAGTACTCGTCATTCTGCCAGTTTCATCATATACTATTGATGAAACCTGATCCGTCATCGCCGTATCGGAATATCCGATCCGCATAGACAATGCGCCGGTCTCTTCGTTATAAACATATTCATAAGCGATCGCGCCATTATAATCAGCGACCGCATATGCCTCATATACAAGAGCGCCAAAAACTCTTTCACCCTGCGCGTTGACTGTGTATTCCCATGTACGGCTTATTGGCACACCGTTCTCTGTCCATGTTCCTGTTACCGTCATCGCCGTGGTATTCCAAAAATACGTCGTAGTCACTCCGTTCACCGTGTTGCTTACCATTTCGCCGATCTGGTGATCGCCAGTATAATTCCACACCACCACTTCTCCGGTGGATCTCGTCCCGGTAACCTGTCCCGCCGCAGGCACATCCCATCTGAAATTTGTGGCGATTCCGTTCACCGTTTCATTCAAGATCGTTCCAAAAACTCTGTTATTGTTCACATCATATGTAAATTCCCACGTACGGCTTATACTATCCTCGTTCTCTATCCACGCCGCCGTAACCGTCATCGCTGTCGTATCCCAAGTAAATGTCGTTGTTACTCCGTTCACCGTGCTGCTTATCATCTCTCCTATCTGATGATTTCCTGTATAATTCCATACTACCACTTCGCCGGTAGCTCTCGTTCCCGTAACCTGACCCACTGCCGGTACATCCCAACTGAAACTTGTCGCGACTCCATTAACAGTTTCACTTACCATCGAACCGAACACTCTTTCACCCTGCGCGTTAACCGTATATTCCCATGTACGGCTCATTGAGACACCGTTCTCTGTCCATGTACCCGTAACCGTCATCGCCGTAGTATTCCAGGCATACGCCGTAGTCACTCCGTTCACCGTGTTGCTTACCATTTCGCCGATCTGGTGATCGCCAGTATAATTCCATATCACTACTTCTCCGGTAGACCTCGTACCGGTAACCTGTCCTGCCACCGGTTTATCCCAATTGAAACTTGTCGCAACTCCGTTCACGGTTTCGCTCAACATCGTGCCAAAAACCCTGTTCCCGTTTATATCGTATGTGAACTCCCAAGTACGGTTTACACTATCACCATTCTCTGTCCATGTCGCCGTAACCGTCATCGCCGTCGTATCCCAAGTGAATGTCGTTATTACTCCGTTCACCGTGCTGCTTATCATCTCTCCTATCTGATGATTTCCTGTATAATTCCATACTACCACTTCGCCGGTAGCTCTCGTTCCCGTAACCTGACCCACTGCCGGTACATCCCAACTGAAACTTGTCGCGACTCCATTAACAGTTTCACTTACCATCGAACCGAACACTCTTTCACCCTGCGCGTTAACCGTATATCTCCATGTGCGGCTCATTGATATTCCGTTCTCAGTCCATGTTCCGGTTACCGTCATCGCTGTCGTGTTCCATACATATGTTGTGATAATTCCATCTACCGTACTTCTTATCATTTCATTTATCTGATGATCGCCGGTATAATTCCACACGATCACTTCGCCCGTGGATCTCGTTCCGGTAACCTGTCCTGCCACCGGTTTATCCCAATTGAAACTCGTCGCAACTCCGTTCACGGTTTCGCTCAACATCGCCCCAAAAACCCTGTTCCCGTTTATATCATATGTAAATTCCCACGTGCGGCTCATTTGAACGCCATTCTCTACCCATGTCCCTAAAACTGTCATTCCTGTCGTATCCCAAGCATAATTTATTGTCACACCATTCACAGTACTGCTTACCATTTCGCCTATCTGGTGATTTCCCGTATAATTCCACACGACCACTTCCCCCGTGGATCTCGTTCCAGTAACCTGACCCGCTGCAGGCACATCCCAGTTAAAATGTGTCGCTACACCGTTCACGGTCTCACTTATCATCAGACCGAATACTCTTTCACCCTGCGCGTTAACCGTATATTCCCATGTACGGCTCACGCTATCACCGTTCTCCGTCCATGTCGCCGTAACCGTCATCGCCGTAGTATTCCAG
>DAONGE010000007.1:21746-71108 GCA_035403965.1 Candidatus Omnitrophota bacterium
CGTTCACCGTGTTGCTTACCATTTCGCCGATCTGGTGATCGCCAGTATAATTCCACACCACCACTTCTCCGGTGGATCTCGTCCCGGTAACCTGTCCCGCCGCAGGTTTATCCCAACTGTAGGTTGTTGTCACTCCGTTGACGGTTTCCTGCAACATTTCTCCCACAATGTATATCTGATTCCCGGATTCATCCGTTCCTATAGTAAAACTGAAAAGACGGACAGTCCCATTGGACAATGAAACCCGCACTGTCATATTTGTCAAATCCCACGAATCTTCCACATAATTCATGGTTATCCCATTCACCGTCTCGCTTAAAGGAACTCCGAATCTTACAATTGCATTCCCGACTTCATCTACATCCGAAACAAGCCTCCACACACGCACCGTACCATCAGACAATGTTCCTATTATAGTGTTTTCCGTATACGTGTAGCTTGTTGTCACCCCATCAGCGGATGTTTCACTGATAAGTCTGTCAAAAACATTCACCGCGTTACCGAATTCATCCGTACCTTTATGGTATTGCCACGTACGCACAACACCGTTAGAAAGGGTACCGGTAACTACCCCTATACCGTTCGATCCAATAGAACCAAAACTATAATTTGTATTTATACCTCTATAGCTCTGCCACACCAGTTCGTCCATCACATTAACCGGATCATTTTTTGAATTCATCTCAACATGGTATTTCCATGCCCTTATTATTCCGGTGTTAAAATGACCGACAACTTCGCCTTTCGCCTTATCGAATTCATATGTGACCACTATCTGTGTACCGGCAACATCCGAATATCCGATCTGCGTGGTGACATTACGGTTCGCATCATACTCCGCCGTCCAGGAAATAATGCCCGTCTTTGTCGGAGTCTGTCTGTACCATCTGTCGGCAAGACCGAAGTTCTCATCTTTATCTATTTCTCCGTCCCCATTACGATCAAATCCCTGATTCGTAAAATGATAATAAATGTTCCCGTTCTTATCCGCTTTCACAAGCGAATTTGACTCTATGCGATTGGCATCATCGTTGTAATAAGTTAAGGTAGCGACTTTGTCGCTGAAAGACACAGCCGTCAGATTACTCGTATTGGATGTACCCCAGGCTGTCTTCGTTTTAACCCTGTCGGTCCTGATACCGTTAACAGGGACCGCAGTCGTCCCTTCATAATATTCATCGAAAGTATATGCGTTCGCGCCGATATCATCGGTATAACCTTTAGCGTACACAATATAAGCTATACGGCCGGCTGTTTCTCCGTACCGTTCTTCAGCATGTATATACCCGTCGCCGTTCAGATCCATCGGCACATTCTCATCCACAACCCCGTTACCATTGCTATCAAATATCGGCTCCCTCATGAAACCAATGATCCATATATTGTCGTTATCGGCCGGATAATAATAAATTGCCGACGTCATGATCCGGATAGTATCCCCGTTTTCATCGACAAAACCGGCATACGTGTATACCCCCTGTTCATCGGATGTAGAAGGATATTCGTCCTGTACAATTGGCGACGGACAACCGGTCAGCAAGAATAAAGATATAACTATTACCATGGAAAGCGGGCTGAGCCATTTAACAACCGTTTTCGCCTTTGACCATATAGCAGCTATTCTAGCAGCTATTCCCCCAAGATACGCGAACCCGCTCCGACTGTTGGCAGGTCTGCTAGACACCGTAGGCGCGACTTCGACCGGTTTCGCGGCAAGCGCCAGGCTCTGCAATTCTTCCAGACCTTTAAGCGAATCCACCGAAGTTTTCGGGAGCATCATCCTTTCAGCTAAACGGGAAGCTTTAGCAAGCTGCGAGTCATTAAGAGACGCCGCTGAAAGTATCAACGTAAAGTCCTGGTACTCGCCTCCGCCCACTTTATTCATTGTTGCGAGAATAACATCTTGAGTATTTTTATCAAAACCGTTGAACTGATCCTTCAAATCAATAACGTAATTTATCGCTTTTACCTTCGCCCCCAATCCTTCGATCTTCTCCGCGTATTCTTTTATGGCGGCTTCCACATCCTCATAGGAACGGCTTTTGTTTATTTCTTGATCCAAATGCGTTCTTGCCTCATCCCGGGCACGAGACCATTGTATGACCCGATCTATCACATATCGCATGTCTTCTTTGTTCTTTTGCTGCCCCTCATAATTCAAAATCTCAAAAACACCTTTAAGATAATCCTTTTCCACATTCCAGATCATCTTCATTATCCGCTGATATTTCGCCGCAAGTACCGGACCGTTCACATAGTCCTTTTTACTATTGTCACCGGTTTCATCAAATATCGGCAACATACCGCGCTGCATTACCCCATTGAAGTCATCTACCCATTTGCCCAACTCCGATATGCTTTTCTGCGCTGCCGCTAAACGCGCCTCGCCCTTATCCCCCTCGCCATAATAAAAAAACTGTTGCATAGAACCCGTAGCGACGCCGACCAATGTATTAGGCTTTTGATTTAACGCCACCACCATATCGTTTACAACCGTCCTCGGAATCGCCACATTAATGAAAAAATTAACGGCGTCATTCAGTTGCCCATTCTTTTTCCACTCTTTGTTTGAAGCAAGCGTTATCTTATTTCTGGTGGCCGTCATCAGATATGACCTGACATTCATTTCATTAAGTACTCTTCCATCCAAATCCGCAAAAACATCCTCGCACAATTTGTTCGTATTTGTCTTTTCTTCATCCGAGGTCCCGCTTAAATCCCTGATCACATAGGCATCAACGACCGCAGGTGGAACCGATGGTTTCTGCGCCTCTGCCCGTCTCTCCACAGTTATCGATGACCCCCCCATACGGTTATTATACGTGGCGATCTCAACCGGAGTGACTTTATCTCCTCTGGGGACAACATTCCCTTTACTATCCTTATAGTACGCAGTATATTCCAGTTCCCCTTTTTCGTTCGTTTTTCCGCATATCGCCACTCCATCGATCTTCACGATATTAACCATGCCCAAATATTTCTGAAAGTCCTGAGGCGACACAGGGTTCTCGCTACCACGGGATTTCAGCGTAGGATATACGATATCACGATATACTTCCGCCCATTCTTCCGCTTTTTCCCTATAGGCCTGATTTCTGAGAACTTCCTGAGCGAGTGTAAGATTTATAGCCGGGGCCATTCTTTCAATATTCCCTTCACTCTCATAAAAGAACGCCGGAACGGCGAGCTGATATTTACCTTCTTCCAGTATTTTTTCATAAGGACGGGCCTTATTCGTAAGCACGGCCACATACGGTCTTTCCTTGGCCGTATCATATTTAGGAGCGACCACAAGGTATGAAAGCTTTTTGGCCTTCATAAGATCTATCAAACCTTCGGAATGATATCCACCGGTTATAAGTGCCGCAACATGTTTACCTTCTTTATTCATCCTGTTTAATGTGTTATTTATCATCGCGTTGTTTCTGGCCGCGGCTATCTCGTAGAATTTCATCGCGCCGGGGATACCGCCGAATATAACGTTCATGTCATATCCGCCCGTAACCGGAACGGAATATTTACCGCAAACATATTTTATAAACGACACATATTTTTCAGCCGAAAGTTCGGAATTATGTGCTTTGAAATAAAGATATTCCCCGTTATTGGTTTCCATCGCGTAAAGCTGTTTTAGCAGCCTCAACATATATATCATTTCGAAAACCTTACGTTCATCGTCGTTGCGGTATACCTTTTCCCTGGCATCGGACTCAACGGCGGACATTTCGGCATAAAGTTGTATGATGTCCACAGCTTCATATATCGTGACATACCTGGCGAATTTTATAAGATTTTCATACTTATCGGCCGGCATCCCGTTCTCTTCCGCAAGTTCCACCAGGTATTTATGGAACATGGTCTGTGAGACCTTATTGTTCTTGTATGCTACAGACTTCAGCACCAGTTCTTCCATTTGCTTCTTATTAAGCACTTTACCGAGTTCATCAATCAATGTGCGGCGTTCGTTGTTTGCTTTCTTGAAATCAATGTTCTTTTCAATATCTATCGCCTCAAGAAGCTTCATAAGCGCCGGATATTTTGCGGTATCGATCTCGTGTTTCCTGATGATCGGTTCTAACGTCTTCCAGTGATCCACAAAATTGAGCTTACCGTCCCTGTGGAGTTCGGCATTTCCGGCAATTTTCTTCAGATCGTCTGAATATACTTTATCGGACACGCTCTTAAGCTGTTCGATCGCCTTGTTTATTCCGTCAATATCTCCGGTTCTTTCAAGTGCGATCTCCCTAAAACTGTCTATGTTGGCCCTGTAAAGTTTCTCGTCCTCTATACCGTAAAGAGTAACGTTCTCGTTCCCGCAGGTGATCTCAAAAAATTCTCCCGCACCCATACGGCCTTCGCGCATAAGATATTTAGCGGTTTCTTTTCGTACGTCCTTATCCGGATAAGACCTGAGGATCGAAGTATCAACGTATCCAACAGCACCTTCTATCGCTACAAATTCCATGTCATAGTTCGTCATCAAAGAATCAAGAAGAGATGCTATCGACTCCTGCGCGGCTAACGAAGAATGCGCATCCTGTACATGGATAATGGTGTTCTCTCCGCCGTTCACTTCGACGGTCTGAGTACTTGCCACATCATACGGAAGATCAAAACTCTGGTGATTCATTTTATCGCGTACCGGTTGCTCATATGGCCGAGCGTAATTCCAAACCGGTTTTCCATCCTGTGTCCATCCGATCTGCTCATGTACAAAAAGCACAGAAACAATAACACAGACGCATTTGATCAAAAAGATATGACGGTCTTTCCATGTCATTATTCCTTCGATTTCGTCCGCATTTTTGTTTTCAGAACTTTCTGTTGAAAGGTAAGAGGTGGATTGGTTGCTCACGGGATTAGTCCTGGATAGACATAGCCGCGAAAAAAATGATTTTCTCATTGCACACCTTCCTGGGTTTTGCTTTAAGCTTACTTTCACAAATCTAACCTATGATTATTTTATCACATTTGGAGAAAAAATCAAACCAAACAAGCCGACTTTTTTAAATGCTTACACAAATATATTTCCACCTTCTAATGTATTTTTATCAAATGATAAAACATGGATTATATCACGCAATCCAGTGTTGTCAAGCCTTTTAGAGCATATGTTAAATTCTATCAAAACTAAAATTTTATTTCATATTTTTTTAGTAATTTTTCATAAAAATTTCTCGCCTCTTTTTAGTTTTATAATTCCTAACAGGTTTTACTGCTAGAAAATATCTAACTTTTAATCTTCCTTTTTTAAATTACTAACTCGCCTCTTTCAGCATAAATCTATTAAACATAGACTGTTTAAACAATAAAAGTTAAAACTTTTAATTAGTGTTAAATAAATAGGCAAGACGCTATCTTTCTTTCTTTTCGCTAACTTTTTTGGATCTTCCCGACTATCTCTTCCACCACAATGTCCGGAGTGGAGGCCCCGGCCATTATTCCTACACTTCTGGCTTTTTTGAAAAACTTCCTGTCTAGATCTTTTGCCGAATCTATCCAGTAAGTATTTTGGTTTATAGCAGAAGATATCTCATAAAGTCTTTTGGTATTCGCGCTGGTAGGCGATCCCACTATCAGAATTACACCGTTCTTGTCCGCCATATCCATTAATTCGCGCTGTTTTACACCAGTGATCTTACATGTCGTGTTGTAAAGTTTCACATCCGTACCGACCACGGACTGCAGTTTTTTCATTATTTTCCTAATATTTGCTTCCGACTGCGTGGACTGAGTTATTGCCGCGATCTTTTTTGTGTTACGGAGTTTTGGCAGTGATATACTTTCCGCAGACTCGATTATTAACGGCGGTTTCTTCAGCTGGCCGGCTATCCCTTTTACTTCACCATGCCCTTTGTCACCTATAATAATAAGCCGGTTATTCCTTTCCAGCCTTTTAGCCACCTTATATATATCTTTTACTTTCGGACACGTCGCATCAATTACGCGGTATCCGCATTTGCGTGCTCTCTCAAAGACCGATCGTGACGCCCCATGCGCGCTGATTATCAATATAGACCCCTTTGTTTTCGCAGGCCGTATAAAAGATATGCTGTGAATGCCTTTTTGCGCAAGCTCGTTCACTACAAAATTATTATGTACAATCTCGCCTAAAACATACACGGGTTTTTTGCTTCCGTCAAGGGCAAGACAAATATCTATCGCTCTTCTTACTCCAAAACAAAATCCTGAACTCTTTCCTATATTGATTTTCATTATGGTCTTCCGGGAGATCATTTAAATTTTTGGACAGCGTCCGCCAGCGCCTTAGACTTAGAAAAGAAGCTACGGATCATGTCGTAAATATCCTTACGCGCGTCTTCTGTCATATTAAGTTTTAGGGCTATCTGTTCCGCCTCGCCCATGAACATCCATAATTTATTCAGACAGTAATCGGCCGCTCCGGACATTTTTATCATTTTCTTAAGCTTGATCACATCAGCCTTCTGTTTTTTTTCTTTTTCGAACAATTTTTTGAACGCCGTTTTGGCTTTATCGTCCATTTTGTTGTATGCCTGCCACACCAGAAGCGTCTTCTTCCCCTCCAAAAGGTCCGATCCGACCGGTTTTCCGATCTCTTTCTCATTTGAAAAAAGATCCAGCATATCGTCCTGCAGCTGAAAAGCCTGTCCAAGCAACGTCCCGAGACGCGACAGGCGTTTCACCTCATGATCATCCGCCCCACCTAATATCGCACCCATTACAAGCGGAGCCTCGAAAGTATACTTGGCGGTCTTCATAGTATAGGTAAAGAACACCTCTTCCTCTTTGACCTTATCAAGATCCTTTATCCCGTTCGTAACGTCAATGAATTCTCCAGCACCGGTAAGCGCCACATACTCGACAAAATACTTAAGTGCCCTCTCCTTAAGATAGGGCTTTTCATCCATAGCCAGAAAAGCATCCATAGCCATGGCAAAAACAACATCGCCGGCGACTATAGCAAGACTGGCCCCCGCCGCCGGATCCGAAGTTTTGCATTTGGCCTCAAAATACTTATGCAGGGTCGGCTTTCCTCTCCTGAGATCCGATTTGTCTATGACATCGTCATGTATAAGAAGAAAATCATGCAGAAGTTCCAGGGAAAGCGACGATCTCAAAAGACGGCTATACTGAAAATCCGGCCTGCGCGTATAGCCTTTGTAGGCCAGCATATAAATTATCGGACGTATACGTTTCCCGTCACGTTCAAGAAAATCCTTTATTCCGTCAAATAAAAGCGGTGACACATCGTCGAGGTGATACCTTGTACGTATATCCTCAACAAATCCTTTGATCTCTCTGTCTATATCATCCTTAATATTTTTCATCATGTGAAATAATCTAACATAAGCGTTTATCATTAACAACTCAAAAACCGGATTCCTACATTACTGCCAGCGTAAAACCAGACGATTAACTGCGTCCTGCCAGTCGGGTATGGCAACTTTCAGCGCGGTCGAAATATTTCTGTTCGACATCGCCGCGAACTTCGGACGGCGTGCCTTCATCGGAAATTCCGACATTGGCACCGGCACAACGATATTATCCAATTCCATTTTTTCAACGAAATATTTCGCGAGTTCATACCTGGACGCGTATCCTGAATTTGTAAGATGAGACACACCTGTTAAACCTTTTTCAAGAGCCCGCAGTGTAACATCTGCGATGTCTTCGGTATACGTAGGTACAGACACCTCGTCGGCACTCACTTTAAGAATGCGGCTCGCGGCCGACCATTTGAACAGTTTATGCAAAAAATTCTGTGTCCCCTCACCGAATACCCAGCTCGTGCGCAGTATAAGATACTTATCCGTATGTTCCTGCACAAGTGCTTCCCCCTCAAGTTTCGTTTTGCCGTATACATTAAGCGGATTAGGTTTATCTGCTTCGCGGTACAGATCCTGTTTCTCACCGTCAAAAATATAATCCGATCCGTAATGAACCATAAAAACGCCGTTCTCGGCACACGCAGAAGCTATATCTCCCGGCGCCTTGGCGTTAACAGCATGCGCGATATCGCTTTTACTCTCCGCTTCGTCCACAAGATTGTACGCAGCGCAATTTATCACGACTTCCGGCGATATTTCCTTTATGAATTTCCTTATCTTCTCCGGATCGGTTATATCAAAGTCCTGTTCTGACGGAGCGATAAAATCGATCTTCTTTTCGGTCAAAACGCGTACAAACTCCCTGGCCAACTGACCGCTTGAGCCTGTTATAAGAACCTTTTTATTGAACATCGACTTCTCCCTGTTTTAAAATCATATTCACCGCTTTCCTTCAAACAACGATCCGAACGACGGCTTGTAGACAAAATTCTTTTCCGCTTCATCAAGCCCCGGATGTTTCTGATCTTTGTCGGAAACGATAGCATCTTTTACCGGCCACTCTATTTTTATATGCTGATCGTTCCACATTATGCCGCGATCATGTGTAGGGGAATATTCCCCCGTACACGCGTATTCGACGTCGGCAGCATCCGAAAGGACACAGAATCCATGCGCGAAGCCTTCGGGTATATATAACATCCTTTTATCGTCCCCTGAAAGCCGCATGCCTTCCCATTTACCGTACGTAGGCGACCCGCACCGTATATCGACGGCGACATCAAAGATCTCCCCCAAAAGTACACGGACCAGTTTAGCCTGCGCCTTCGGATTCAGCTGGTAGTGCAGCCCTCTGAGCACGTTCTTTTGCGACCTGGAATGATTTATCTGCACTATCCTTTTTAATCCGATCTTTTGGAACTCGGATTCTTTGAACACTTCCATAAAAAACCCCCTGGGATCTCCAAAAACAGCGGGTTCCGCCAGCACAAGCCCCGGCACCGATAATCTGGTAAAAGTGAACGACATTATATCTCCTCTTTCGCTATCGATACAAGATATTCCCCGTACGAGGTTTTAAGCCCCTTGGCCAGATTCAGCAATTCTTTCCTGTTTATGTAACCTTTTCTGTACGCGACTTCTTCCACACACCCTATCTTCACGCCTTGCCGTTCCTCGATAGTTTTCATGAAAGTGGATGCGTCGATAAGCGAATCGTAAGTACCGGTATCAAGCCAGGCATATCCGCGGTTCAAAAGACGGACTTTCAGTTTCTTTTTTTCGAGGTATTTTTTATTAACATCCGTTATTTCCAACTCGTTACGCCATGACGGTTTGACACTTTTAGCGACCTTAACGATATCTTTGTCATAAAAATATAGGCCGGTCACAGCCCATTTGGATTTAGGTTTCTTAGGTTTTTCTTCAAGCGACACTACGTTATGTTTTTTATCGAACTCTATCACACCGTATCTTTCAGGGTCCTTAACACAATAACCGAAAACCGTAGCCCCGTCTTTCTGTTTTACGGCTTCATTCAATTCACTGAAAAGACCATGCCCGAAAAATATATTATCTCCCAAAACAAGCGACACCTTTTCACCCTGTATAAAATCCTCGGTGATAAGAAACGCTTCGGCTATGCCACGCGGTTCTTCCTGCACAAAATAAGATATCTTTAGCCCCAAAGAAGAACCGTCGCCAAAAAGGCAGGTGAACTGCGGCAAAGCCTGAGACGTGGATATGATCGCTATATCTCGTATCCCCGCAAGCATAAGCACGGACATCGGATAATATATCATCGGTTTATCATAAACCGGCAATAGCTGTTTACATACACCTTTCGTTATAGGATAAAGCCGAGTGGCTTTCCCGCCTGCTAGTATGATACCTCTCATTTTTACACACCTTCCCGGAGAATGTCCCCGTTATTTCCTAAGATACATTTCGTAGGTTTTTCGAATACCGTCCGCAAGCTCTATCGCGGGACGCCATCCCATTTTCGTTATTTTTGACACATTCAGAAGTTTACGCGGCGTACCGTCAGGTTTACTTCTGTCCCAGGATATCTTTCCTTCATAACCGACGATATCGCGCACCATACACGCAAGTTCCTTTATGCTGAGATCTTTTCCGCAACCGATATTTATGCACTCGCCCGCATTACCCAGTTCTGCACGCTGCATAAGGAACATACACGCATCCACCATATCTTCTACATGCAGGAACTCCCGTTTAGGACGGCCGGATCCCCATAATTTCACAGCATGCGCCGTGATTCCGTTATTTTTCAACACCTTTATAATATCTTTATCACTCATAGAGACCGCACTTTTACCGGAGGGATTCCCCTTACGCCCCAGATCTATCCGGACCGCATCAAAATCTTTTCTTTCCAAAAGCTTGGCCAGATGGAATTTACGTATCATTGCGGGAAGAACATGTGACGTCGTAAGATCGAAATTATCATTATCACCGTATAAATTCGTGGGCATCACGGAAATAAAATCCGTATCATACTGTTCATTGTAATACCTGCAAAGTTTTATGGCGGCGATTTTGGCTATCGCGTAAGGTTCGTTCGTCGGTTCGAGAGGACTTGTCAGAAGGCTGTTCTCACTTATCGGCTGCGGGGCCAAACGGGGATAAACACAGGAGGACCCTAGATTTAACAGACGTTTAACGCCGGTTTTGTAACAGGCGTCTATCACGTTCACAGCTATCGCGAGATTGTCGTAGATGAACTGTGCCTTAAAGGTATCGTTCGCAAGTATCCCGCCTACGCGCGCGGCCGCCAGAAAAACATATTCCGGGCGTTCGCGCCTAAAAAAATCCTCGGTCTCTTTTTGTCGGGTAAGATCAAGATCCCCGTGCCGGCGCGTGATAATATTCTTATAGCCTTTTCCTGCAAGAGCCTTAACCAGTGCCGATCCCACAAGTCCGGTATGCCCGGACACATAAATTTTAGACGACCGTTCCATTGTTATTTTTCACCTTTTTTCTCATAAAATGAATAGCTGTGGTTCGTCCATCCGAAACCCTTCTTATGCGAAGCCGCGATCCCTTCTCCGGACGGTTCTATACCCAACAGCAAAAGATCATGATCCACCATGATCTTTACAAGCTCATTAAATTTCACTTTTGGTTCCCATTTAAGGATCTTCTTCGCCTTCGAAATATCTCCCAAAAGATAATCCACTTCGGTAGGCCGGAAATATTTTTCATCTATCAACACGACTTCACTACCTTTTACCAGTCTTGAATTCTCTCGGATATAATTTCCGTTAAAAGCGGCAATAAAACCTTTTTCTTTAGTTCCTTTGCCTCTCCACTCAATCTCTATACCAGCGTACTTGAACGCCTCGGTCACAAACTCTCGAACCGAATGGCTCTCACCGGTGGCTATCACAAAATCATCCGGCGTCTTCTGCTGAAGTATACGCCACATCGCCTCTACGTATTCCGGAGCGTATCCCCAGTCTCTTTTGGCGTCCAGATTCCCAAGATATATTTTGGTCTGACCCCCGGCGATCATATTAGCGACCGCTCTTGTTATTTTACGAGTTACAAAAGTTTCGCCCCGGCGCGGACTTTCGTGGTTAAAAAGTATGCCGTTCGACGCAAAGATATCATACCCTTGCCTGTAATTCACAGTCAGCCAGAACGAATATAGTTTCGCGCAGGCATACGGGCTCTGCGGCATAAAAACGGTTTTCTCATTCTGCGGAGGTCTGGCCGAACCGAACATTTCGGACGACGAGGCCTGATAAAAACGGCATTTTATCCCGCTGCGACGTATCGCTTCCAATATACGCGTCGTGCCCAGTGCATCGATGTCACTCGTATATTCCGGCATGTCAAAACTCACCCTTACATGACTTTGTGCGGCCAGATGATACACTTCATCCGGATGTATGTTATAGATCATATTCGTGACCTGCCCTGAATCCGCCAGATCACCGTAATGCAAAAACAATTTTGCCGCAGAAACATGTGGATCAACGTATATCTGGTCTATCCTTTGAGTATTGAACGAACTCGCCCTTCTGATAAGCCCGTGCACTTCATATCCTTTGGACAATAATAATTCCGCAAGATAAGACCCATCCTGGCCGGTTATCCCAGTTATCAACGCTCTTTTCATTCTTTCTCCTTTTAAATCAAATTTTTATTTTAGCGACAAGGCTTTTGTTAGCGCGATACCATTCTACGGTCCTTTTCAATCCTTCTTCCAATCTCACATGCGGCTTCCAACCCAATATCATACGCGCTTTTTTTATATCCGCCCATGTAGCGTTTATATCAGATTTATCGAACGGTTTGCGGCAAATAACCGTTTTTTTACCAAGATATCCCGTAAGAAGTTTTATCACCGATCTTATAGAATAGGGATCATCTCCTCCAAGATTTATGATCTGAAACCCCACCCTTTTAAGGGCCCTCGCCGTCCCTTCTGCGATATCATCCACGTAAGTAAAATCGCGGCTCTGAGAACCATCCCCGAACAGCTCTATAGGTTTTCCCTCATCAATCCATTTTATGAACCGAAAAACGCTCATATCGGGCCTCCCCGCCGGGCCATAAACCGTAAAATATCTAAGGATCGTGACATCTATCCCGTGAAGAAAATGATACGCGTAACACATGGCTTCGGCCGCTTTCTTGCTGGCGGCATACGGCGATATCGGAGTATTCACCGGCAGCGTCTCGCTGAACGGCATTTTCTGCCCCGCATACAGAGACGAGGTCGATGCCAGAATAAATTTCCCGATATTATTTTCCCTGCATAGTTCCAAAAGGTTTAATGTACCGTCGGCATTGGTCGTCATATAAACAAACGGATTCTCAACACTGTACCTGACGCCTGCCCTAGCAGCGAGATTTATCACGGCGCTGAATCTATATTTTTTAAATATTCTGCGCAGAAAAACCCTGTTCTCTATATCTCCTTTATGAAAAGTAAAACCTTTTTCTCCCGTCAACAAAGATAACCTGTATTTTTTCAGATTCACGTCGTAATAGCCGTTCAGATTATCTATGCCGACTACTTTATATCCCTGTCCAAGAAGTTTCTCGGCGACCTTAGCACCGATAAAACCCGCCGATCCTGTGACCAGTATGGTTCTTCTCATGCGGCACCTATTTTTTCATCTTTAATTCGCGCTTCCATGCAGAACTCACTATATCTTCTATCCCGAATTCAGGCTCCCATCCAAGCATCTTTTTTGCTTTTTCATGCGAAGCCACTATACAGGCCGAATCTCCAGGTCTTCTGGGACCCATCTTTACCGGGACTTTTTCGCCGGTTACTTTTTCCACAGTATCTACCACTTCTTTCACAGAATAACCGTTACCGTTACCCAGATTAAAGACAGCGCTTGTCATGCCTTTCTCAAGATATTCCAGCGCCAGAAGATGCGCCCTGCACAGATCTTGTACATGAATATAGTCCCGAACGCACGTACCATCCTTTGTAGGATAATCTTCACCAAATATAGTGAGATCTTTTTTCTCGCGCTTTATCGCCATAAAAACATTCGGAATCAAATGCGTCCTTTCTAGATGCGACGTCCGCCCCAATTCCCCGGACGGATGAGCGCCGTCCACATTAAAATATCTTAACGCCACATACGCGAAATCATACGCATGCGAGGCATCTTTCAAAATATCTTCAACTATCATTTTGGTCGTTCCATACGGATTTTCCGGCAATCTGGGGACATCCTCCGTCACCGGCATCTTCGCCGGGCTACCGTAAACGGCCGCTGTAGATGAAAAAATAAATTTCCGCATTTTATGTTCAATAGAAGCCTTTATAAGATTATAGCTACCCATAACGTTATTCTCATAATACTTCATCGGATACACTACAGATTCAGGAACCACTATCAGTGCGGCGAAATGAGTTATCGCGTCTATTTTATATTCCGAGAATATTTTTTTGATATCTTGAGGTTTTCTTAAATCTCCTTTTATAAACGGGACACCTTTAGAGACGGCCGATCTTTTCCCCGTACAAAGGTTATCGAACACTATCGGATTATATCCGTTGTCTTGAAGCATCCTGACCATATGCGATCCGATATATCCGGCACCACCGGTCACAAGAATATTTTTCTTTTTGGCATTTTTCATTTATTCACCGTATATTGTTTTATATGATATTTTTTTAAGGGGCGCTGAGCCAGCGCCCTTAATCATCTGATCTCTAATTTTGAATCTCAAATTCAGATTTTTTGATTATGTCCATTCGTAAATGACCCGCGGTATCACATACGCACGGTTATTTAGTATGGCACCTACCATTTTGGCGTCTTTGGCCTGAAGATGTCTCAGAGCACT
Source organism: Candidatus Omnitrophota bacterium (assembly GCA_035403965.1). Lineage (GTDB taxonomy): Bacteria > Omnitrophota > Gorgyraeia > Tantalellales > Tantalellaceae > DAONGE01. Next base: position 35,897 of record DAONGE010000007.1, read on the forward strand.
CTTAACGACCTGCCGTCTTGTCCGCGACTCATTAACCACAAGCACCACACCGTCTGTATACGACGAAACCACTACAGAATCCTGATAATCCCTAAGGCACGCCGAATCAATAAGTATCATCTCGAATTTCTCGCGTGCTTCTTTCATCACGGCCGCCATACGCGGCGTATCAAGAAGAGTCATCGGATTCAATTTAGACGTACCTGCGGGGATAATGGCAAGATTATCTCCCGCATCGTACAAACAATCTTTAAACTGTGCTTCTCCTGCCAACACATTGGAAAAACCCTTGTTGTTCTGGATCTTAAACGTTTTATGTATTTTCGGAGAACGCAGATTGGCGTCTATAACCAGAACTTTATGCCCCAGCCGTTTTGATAAATAACGGCCGAGATTCGCCACTACGGAAGTCGTACCTTCGCTGTTCAGGGACGACGCAAAAAGCACCGACCTCAACCCTTTATCCTTTATGATCAAATAAAGCTGATCCGAAATATTGCGATATGCCCGGGCGTAAGCACTTTTCCCGTCGATCGTCGTCATTAAAACCCTGTCGACGAATCCTTTTTTGGGGATCGCCCCTAGAAACGCAATGCCGAGATATTTTTCCATTTCAACGGATGATTTAAACGTCTGATCCATATACTCAAAAACAAACGCCATCATTACCCCGAGAAACGGCGCCATAATAACGGCTAATATAGCTGTCAACAACTTCGACGGACCTATCGGTTCTATAGGCATTTGCGCCTGTTCCACTATCTTCACACTGGCCGGACCTATCGCCTCGATATCCGATAACGGCTCGCCGGTCAACCCCTTAGACATCGCCTCGATATTATCCTTCATCTGTTTAACGGCAAGATGTTTTTCACCGTATTTCAGCTGAAGTTCCGCCAACTGCTGTTCAAGGTCAAATATCACATATGAACGGCTGACGACATTAGCGGTTATCGCCGCTCCGACCGGACTGAAATCCCTGGCCTTTATAAGAAAAATGTTCGTATCTCTTACCGGTTCCACTTCTACGTTCTGTTTAAGCGTTTCCACGGCCTTTCTGAACATGATAGCCGTTTTCTGTTGTTCGTTATATTTTGATATCCTCTCCTCAAAACTTTTAACCCCCTGATCCACAAGCATGGCCTTGATCGGAGAACAAAAACGTTTTTCATAATCCAACGGTCTGGAATAAAGTTTCATCGCCATTACCGCACGTTCTATTACCGGATTAGATTTTACAATCTCGCTCTGTGTCAGCGCGACTTCCTGACTTCTTGTCCCGAGCAGATCCCTGTAGAACGGCGATTCCACCTGTTTTTCGGCAGAAATCAGCACCTTTACCTGGGCTTCATAAGTGTCTGTCTTAAGCTGAAGGCCCACATAGACAGTAACCATCACCGTCAAAAAAGACACGATTATAACGGCCTTATGCCGAAACAGGACCTTTACATAATCCCTTAGAGTTGAGGTCGGTTCCATCGTATATGTTTCCATCTACTTCTCCTTTTTTATATTTTTACTTATTAAAAAACACCTTCAGAAACGACTAATATATCGTCCGGCTGAATTACTATATCCGCGGTGGAATTCCCGTCCATTACGTCTTTTATATTGATGCTCATCGTTTCGTACCCGGGGGCGTCCTTTTTAGCCCTAAGTATCTTCACCTTGCTTGCTGAACCGAATTTCGTAAACCCACCGGCTATCGATATCGCTTTGAGAACCGTTATATTCTCCTCAATGTAATATGTCCCCGGTTTTACAATCTCGCCGTAAACAAAAAATTTCTTGCTCCTCGATTCAGTGAGCGATACCGAAACCACCGGATACTTCATATATCCGTCGGAAAGCCGGGTCTGTATCTCTTCCTGCACAGCCGAAAGACTTCTTCCCTTAACCATGACGGTTCCGATATACGGAAAGGATATCGCGCCGTCCGGGGCCACAGTCACCGGAAGCGTGAGTTGTTCAGGCTGAAGAACGGTAACATTAAGTATGTCTCCGGCACCGATAACATAACCGGCATTGGCGTCTTTTTCTTCGGCCGACCCCATGCCTGCGGAAAAACAAAATAATGCCCCGCATAATAAGATACATATCAAACGTTTCATTTAGTCCTCCTTCTTGGACACATACGGTTTTTACAGTATTTAAAACAAAATATTTATCCCTGCCGTAACCACATTCTTGTAATACTCCCTGTTTATTTTCGACATCTGCCTGGAATATCCGTACGAAGCGTCGAATCTTATGTTTTCCATAATATCGTACGAAAATCCGATCCTGCAACCGATATATTGATCCGGATTGTTCGGATCCGCGTCATATTGACGGCTGCTGAAATATGAATTGAAGTTACATCGCAACCTTTTCGACAATTCATGCCTCACATTAAAATTCAAAGACCATAGATCTGATATAGACTGGTTATAATATGTCTCTTCGTACCTTTTATCCAATTTCACGGACAAATTAGTTCTACGGGAAACATCACCGCTTATCATCCCGGAATAATTACCTTCGATATATTGTTTTTTATTGAACGCGTTTATAACATCCACACCGCCCATAAGATCGATGTATATCTTCTGCGTAAGATACTGTCTGATACCAACAAACTGTCCGACCATCTTACTATCCTGGCCGCTTCCCGTGTATCTGTACATACCGTTCGTCATGACCATAAACGTGGTCTCCGAACTTTTCATATAACTCACCATGACCCGCCCACCGTCCAGATACGACCTAAACCCATTCGTGCCAAAACCATCCAACTGTTCATAATACCCATTCGTGTAGTTTGTGGTAAAAAGAACCTGTTTCGATATATCGTTCTCGTAACCTAAATTAAAAGTATTCCTGTAAAATTCGTATCTACCGCCTTCACTGCCGGAGATATCTTCGTACGTAGTCTGCTGTTCGGCATTTTGAAAAGATTCGGAAGAAGTAAGACGTTGTTTTTTGTCCAGTTCCCATAGAAGCTCACCGTCGAATGTTTTTTCAAGATTATCGTTCTTACCGTATTCAGCGAATATCTCCTGTTTGAGCCCGCCTTTGAGTTCTAGATCCCACGTTTTGGCTTCGCGCTTAAGTGTCATATCTCCACCGAAACTTGTAATAAAATCGTCCAACCGCTTGTTCTCCGCATAGTTTATATTATCGTCATATTGTTCGCCCGCGCTGCCGTTTACTTCAACGATATAATCCCCTACCTTCATGGCTTGTGCGGTGGAAGGACACAAAAGACCTAGGAATACGCCACTAAAAGCGAATATGAATAACCGATAGAGAAAACGGTTCTGGCCAGTAGTTATCTTATTTATAATATATCCCCTTTTATTTCAGGTCACACCTGTATCATAACGGCAAAACACGCGGTCGCCGTAAAATATTACAAAGTAACCGAATTATTTTACAATCATCGGCAAAGGTAGTCAACCAAAAGCGATATTACATATTATATTCTATCGATTGATAAGCGACAATGCTTCGGATCGTGTTTTTTGGCTTTTCCGGAATACGCCTCTGACAGCGCTTGTAGTGGTAACAACACCGGGTTTCTTTACGCCTCTCATACTCATACAAAAATGTTCCGCCTCGATAACGACAAGCACCCCTTTAGGCTTAAGCTTGCTCATCAGGGTATCCGCTATATCCGTAGTAAGCCTTTCCTGTACCTGCAGTCGTTTAGAGAAAAGGTCTACGACACGAACTATCTTTGAAAGCCCGGTTATGCGATTCTGGTCCGGGATATAGGCCACATGGGCCTTTCCAACGAACGGCACCATGTGATGTTCGCATATGGAGTAAAGCGGAATATCTTTCAGCAGTATTATCTCATCATGTTCTTTATCGACAAAAATCGTTATTTCGTCCTCGCCCTTTTTGCCGATACCTGAGAGGATCTCCTCATAAAGTTCAGCGACACGACGCGGTGTTTCTTTGATCCCATCACGATCGGGATCTTCTCCTACGGCCTCAAGGATATTCCGAACCGCTTTTTTTATTTTTTCTTTGTCAATCTCTTTTATCTTTCTCTTTTTCATTTTAGATCCCAACTCCCTAAAAATCATCCCATCATTTACCTATGCAAAATTGCGAAAATATCCTATCAAGCACATCCTCCGACACAGTCTCCCCGGTTATCAGCCCCAACGCCCGCACAGCATTATTAAGGTCGCTCGCCAGCAATTCACCGTTATAATTTTTACCTGTGACATTCATCGCGTTCTCCACGCTCCTCAGCGCCTCTTCCAACGCTTCCTTATGCCGGAGATTGGTTATCACCGGCCCTTCCGGAAGACTGACGCCGCCTTCCATAACTTTCTCCACAATAGCGTCCTCGATCTCGCTAATCCCTATCTCTTTAGCGACCGACGCCGAAATGATCCCATTCACTCCGAATTTTTCCATAATGCTATCAATCTCGATCTGTTGTGCAAGATCCACCTTATTCACCACTACTATCTTCTTTTTATCTTTCACAAGTTCGTATATATCCATATCCTCCTGAGACAACGACCTGGTCCCATCGAGCATGAATATCACCAGATCGGACCGGCTTATTTTTTCTCTTGAACGCCGGACCCCTTCTTTTTCCACCACATCATTTGTCTCAACTATTCCGGCGGTATCTGCGATTTTTACCGACACCCCGGAGATATTTATAAGTTCCTCGACTATATCACGCGTAGTTCCGGATATCGGCGTAACGATAACACGGTCATCCCGCAGTAATGCGTTCATTAGGCTCGATTTCCCGACGTTCGGTTTCCCGCAAATAACGACTTCCGCCCCTTCGCGAAGCACCATACCTTTACCGGCCGTATCAAGCACGATCTTAACGGTATCACGCAACGTCTTCACTTCTTTTGAGATCTTTTCGACAGACGCAAAATGAACATCCTCCTCGGAAAAATCCAGCGTCAATTCGATCTGGCTCAGCACCTCGACTATTTTTTCCCGCATAAGATCGATTTCGCGCGAAATTATGCCCCTAAAATGCTGAACGGCCATTTTTCTCGAAGCTTCCGACTCGGAATTTATTATATCAAGCACCGCCTCGGCCTGGGCAAGATCTATCCGGCCTTTCATGAAAGCTCTTTTTGTAAATTCGCCAGGCTCAGCCAGTCTCGCGCCTTTTTTCAGGCAGAGTTCAAGAACGCCTTTGAGCGGCATAGCCCCGCCGTGACAGTTTATCTCTACCATATCCTCTGTAGTATATGTACTTGGCGCCTTCATCACGGTCAAAAGAACTTCATCAATAATATCGCCGTTCGGATCTATGATATACCCGTGATGAACGGTATGCGTGGGACATTCTGAGGGTTTATTCTTTTTGCCGGGAACAAATATGGCGTCGGCGATTGAAAACGCTTTATTGCCGCTCAATCGGATGATGCCTATCCCGCCTTTCCCCATCGGGGTCGAGATCGCGGTTATCGTATCTTTTGGATCTTTTGCGCTCATATCCCACTCCTGTCTATGGTTTTCCTTTTTTCTTAAGCAGCAAATCCCTGATCTCGCTGATCAGGAAGAACGAACCCGTGGCCAGGATCATATCACTTTTGTGCGCCGAAGCAAGCGCCATCCCTACCGCTTCCTTTGAATCCCCCGTGACCGTACAACCTTCTTTTCCGAAATATCCCCTGAGAAGATGCGGATCGGCAGATCGTGATACCCCGGCTCGCGTAAGTATGACAAGACTCGATAATCCCGCCAGCGCCTTGCATATGGCCGGAATATCCTTATCGTTAGATATCCCGAGTATCAGTATTACTTTATCATATTTAAAAATTTGTTCAACAGAACTTTTAAGCCGCTCGGCGCTGTCTCCGTTATGCGCACCGTCTATCACGAACAACGGATTTCTAGAAACAATCTCCATCCGGCCGGGAAGATAAGCGTTACTAATACCGGCCTTAGCAGCATGAATTATATCTCCGCAAAAATCCTTTCTGTGTTTTTTAACTATCTGTTCAAAAACACCTACAGCCAGAGCCGCGTTATCCGGCTGAAAATCACCGAGCATATTGATCTCACATTCACCGTAATCAAATAATTCACCTTTTATCTCTACCCTCGTCCCGCTTTCCCCTATATTTTTAACCTTATATTGTATATCCTTGCCGGCCACGATAAGCGGCACTGCGACCTCGGAACATCTTTCCTTTAAAAGATGCATAACAGCCGTCTTTTGGGAACAAGTAACGCACGGTACGCCTTGTTTTATTATAGCCGCCTTTTCAGAGGCGATCTGCGTAAGTTTATTCCCGAGGATCTGCATATGATCATAACTTATGGACGTAATACATGAAACTTCCGGGTCGATCACATTGGTCGCGTCAAGCCTGCCTCCAAGCCCACACTCAAATACCGCGTAATCCACTTTTTTACACATAAAGAACAGCATCGACATAAGCGTAAATACTTCAAAATATGTAAAATTCGTCGCTGGCCCCAGATCATCCAGATATCCCTTCAATTCGGACACGGCATGGCAAAGATCCATCTCGGATATCTTTTCTCCGTCGACTGATATTCTTTCCCTGAGATCTGTCACATGAGGGGATATGTAAAGTCCCGTCCTGAAACCGGAAGACCTGAGCATAGACGAGACAAACGCCGCTGTAGAACCTTTTCCTTTTGTTCCGGCGATATGGACGGTCTTGTATTTTTTCTGTGGATCGCCCATTTCTTTCAAAACAAATTTGAGCTTATCCAGGTCGAACCGGGTCTTTATGGCTTCAAGACCTGTCTGTTCGAAATTGACGAAAGAATTGAGATAACTGAGAGCTTCTGAGTATGTCAGCATCGCACCCGTCGGTTATATTTATGCATCAATGCCTAAAATGCCTCATACCGGTAAAGACCATCGGTATGCCATATTTATCGCACGCTTCGATAACTTCCCCGTCGCGGATTGATCCGCCTGGCTGAATGATCGCGGATATCCCGGCGGCGCGCGCCTCTTCGATGGAATCCGCCATCGGGAAGAAAGCGTCACTTGATAATACCGCGCCCTTGGCCTGAACTCCGGCTTTACGTATGGAATTTATCACCGAATCCACTCTGGATGTCTGTCCGACCCCTATCCCTACCGTACGCGTACCCTGGCAAAGCAATATTGCGTTGCTTTTGATGTATTTCACTATGTGCCAGGCGAACAAAAGAGACTCCATCATCTCAGGCGCCGGTTTTGTTTTTGTCACAATTTTCATCGAATCGCGATCCGCGTCTTTAACATCGATATCCTGAATAAGAACACCGCCAAAGACTTTTTTCATATCCACCTCATAGGCCGGAATGTCTTTAACCACAGGAAGTTTCAATATGCGCAGATTCTTTCTGGTTTTCAGTATTTCAACCGCCTTCTCATCATAATCCGGAGCGATCACACATTCCAGAAAACCGGCTTCTTCAAGTGCGACGGCGGCGACTTTTTCCGTGACACACTTGTTAAACGCCACGATCCCTCCATATGCGCTGAGTTTGTCGCAATTAAGCGCGTCTAAATAAGCCTTCTCCAGCGTATCGGCCATTGCCGCCCCGCAAGGGTTATTGTGTTTAACAACGCTTACAGCAGGTTTTTCAAGACCGCGGATTATATCCATCGCGGCGTTTATGTCCATGATATTATTGAACGATAATTGTTTCCCGTGAAGAACTTCGGCATCGGCTATCCCCTTCACTTTCGACGACATATCTCGATAGAAAGCCGCCTTCTGATGAGGGTTCTCCCCGTAGCGCAGATCATACACTTTTTTAAGATCTATTTTGATCGCGTCCGGAAGACTATCCGCAGTTTCCGGGCCGAAAACCCCTGAAAGGTATCGGTTTATCGCGGCATCATACTCACTCGTTCGTTTAAACACTTCAGCCGCGAACGCGGCTCTTAATTTATCGGACACTTCCCCGTTATTTTTTTTCATTTCTTCCAATACGAACGCATACTGATCCGGTGAAGAAACAACGGTTACTGATCGGTAATTTTTCGCCGCGCTTCTCAGCATGGACGGCCCGCCGATATCTATATTCTCTATCGCTTCCTCAAGCTTTACGCCCGATTTCGCGATCGTAGCCTCGAACGGGTAAAGATTAACAACGACCATATCTATGAACGGGAAACCCTTTTCTTTCATCTGCTCAAGATGTTCCGCGTTATCCCTCAAAGAAAGAAGCCCCGCGTGTATTTTAGGATGCAAGGTCTTAACCCGCCCATCCAGCATTTCCGGGAAACCCGTATACGCACTTATCTCCACTACAGGTATTCCAAGCGCCTTTATCGCCTTGTACGTACCGCCCGTCGATACTATCTCAACTCCAAAAGCGTGAAGACCTTTCACAAGGTCTCCCAGCCCGGTTTTATCAGAAACACTTATTAAAGCCCTTTTTACTTTCACCCTTTCACTCCCTGTACCTAAGCGTGTACACTTTTATTTTAAGTTCGGTCAGCCATATATTTTTTTTAAGAATCGCGGACTCCCTATCAAGCGCCCCTTTTTGTTCCGACAAAACCGCGAGTTTATTCATCCACACCTGATTTTCTTCCCTAGTAAGCTCAAGTTTCTCTTTTTTGCCAAGGATGGACTTGACCTCTCTGAGATCTTTTTCGACACCGCGTATCTTTTCGCGCTTCTTGTCCAGTTGATTATGATATTCCGCTAATTGCTGTTTTAGAAGTTTCTTCTCCGCATCAAACTGGCGCTTGAGCTTTGCGATAAATTCAAGGTAGATCGCGCGATACTGTGCCTTTCTTTCTTTGAGCGCCTGTATCTGCGCGTCGATCTCTTTAGATTTTTCCACATATATTTTGTATCTGGAATCTATTCCTTCCTGTAGAAAATTCCTGGCGTCCAGCATCTTCTTGAATTCCGGGTCCTGCTCAAGTATTTTTTTTTCGACAGCGGACCTGTCTTCCAGACACCCTGGCAGCGAAAAAGCCATAATGACACAACACAACGCGGTAACTATTTTTTTTCGTTTATGCTCGATATTATTCATCAATCTCTCTGACTGAACGTTAAAACAATGGTCGATATCAACCTTTATTTTCCTTAGACTGTTTCGTGGTATCCTTAAGCTCGGTTATCCCAGCGATCACGGAAACCGCACCGCCAAGTATCAGCAAGCATGGAACAACAGCCCTCAACATGAACATAAACTCAAAACTCCATGTCAACAATAGCACCAAACCAACCACGGCTACAAGTAGACCTATGATCATACTTAAATTCTTGCCCATATTCGCGCTCCCTTTTTAAAGAATAAACAGTATATACTGTAATTATACAAGTAATTCCGCAATTGCCAACCCTTTTTTTTAGTATCAAGTATCAGTGTGTCATGTATCAGCTGCCAAAGTGTCAGAAGATTTGTTAAACTGCTAACCTTTCGTTTGTTTTTTAATCTAAGACACTTTGATACATGATACTTTGACACATGACACTTGATACACGACACTTGACACATGACACATAACACTCCCTCACTTGTCGCTTGGTGCACAACCATTCATATGTTATAATTTCCGCATGACAAAATCAGGTTTTGTATGCATAGCGGGGCAACCGAACGTGGGCAAATCCACGCTCCTTAACGGTTTCATGAAAGAAAAGATCGCGATCACAAGCAGGAAACCGGAAACGACGCGTGATAACATCAAAGGCATTCTCACGGATAAAGACACCCAGATCGTGTTCACCGATACTCCCGGTCTTCACAAACCGCATGACCTTCTGGGAAAACTTATGGTGAGCCGGGCCCAATCGTCCATGCTTGAATCCGAGATAGTACTGCTCGTTACCGAACCCAGGTTCGCCTTTCAGAGAGAAGACATGGATATCCTGAAAAGACTGCTCGATCCCAAGGGCGACAAAAAAGTGATACTAGTAATAAATAAAGTCGACCGTTTAAAAGATAAAAAAACGCTGCTCCCATTGATCGACAAAGCGCAGAAGATGTATCAGTTCGACGACATTTTCCCGATGTCGGCGTTGAACGAAAAAGACGTGGAAAAGCTTCTCGCCACGATACGTTCTTATCTCGGAGAAGGACCTTTCTTCTACCCTGAAGACCAAATAACCGACAGAGAGGATCACTTTATAATCCAGGAGATGATACGCGAAAAGATACTCTCGCACACTTACGAAGAGATCCCCCATTCCGTGGCCGTCATGGTGGACGAACTAAAATTCGACGACAAGGACGATTCAATGGAAGTCTATGCCACGATCTATGTTGAGCGTACTTCTCAAAAAGGCATTCTGATCGGCCACAACGGCGAAATGCTTAAAGAGATAAAATCCCGCGCGAAAGCCGCTATAAGCAAATATTTCAACAAGACCGTAAACCTCGACCTCTGGGTCAAAGTACGCGATAAGTGGAAAAAAAATCCTTCGGCCCTACAGGACATGGGCTACGCCGACGAAGTCTAATCGGCGGGATATTAACCGGATCCTAAAGGACGAAAGACCTTCCCCCCAAATTTCTTTACGTATTTTTTGTCGCTTTTCATGGGGCATGCAAAAACTCGCCCCCATTGTGTTCCCATATCCGTCGGGGCTCAGACATTTGCATGCCTGTTTCCCTGAAAAGCTCAAAAAAATACTGAAATTTTGAGGGGTCCCCTTGTCTTTCGTCCTTTAGAATCCGGTTCTAATTTAACGCTATAGGCGCGTGATCAAGGGCCCCATTCAAAATTTTAGCTTTTCCCGAAAGTTCAGCGGGATAGATATAGCTTCTTCATATAACCATAAGGTGAGGCAATGTTTGAGCCCGAAGGATTCAGAAAATAATATAAAATAAACAATACGGGCGAGTTTTGCCGAACCCGATGAAATGAGGGAAAAGCGTTATTAAATTTTGTGGGGAGGATCACGGGCCTATAGCGTTATGGAACCGCGATAATTAAAGACTCACTCCTAACTTCTCAAATTGTTTGATAAGGGCTTCGTGGCCCGTGAATTGATATGCCCTGAGGCCCATCGCGCGGGCTTTTCTGATCAGGTCCTCGCGGTCGTCGGTATAAAATATCTCTCTGGGCAGGACACCGGCGAGTGTTATGGCCGCGTTATACATATCGTGATGCGGCTTCAGCCTGCCTATATCCTGCGAAAGCACAAAGTGATCGACCAGGTCGATGAATTCATACTCCTTGCGGACAAAATTAAAATGCTCCTCATTCGTGTCCGAAACGATTATGAGCGGTATATGCGGATATTTTTTCTTGAGATTCCGCACTATATCCTCCATCTCGCGATACGGCGAAAAAATGCTGTTCCACACGGCATAGAACTCATCGTAACTGATCTTCTTCATTTTAAAGAACGCCGCGGTTTTCCTGTAAAATTCCGACGAGGTGAGTTTCCCTCTCATATACCACTCCCCGAGACGCGACGACATAACAAATTCCGCTATACGTTCGTCAGGTATCCGGGCGTATTTTGAATATCCCTTGGCCATTATCGCCAGATCGAACCTCACAAGCACATTCCCGAGATCGAATAATATCGCTTTTATCTTTTCAGTTTCCATCAGTATTTCACCTTTAATATTTCGGAACAAAACGACTTTATCCCTTTTTCAAGTAGATCTTTTGATCCACGGTACTCTATAGTTTTAAGCGCGTCCTGCGGCGCGAACCATCTGCCGTCAGCCACCTCCGCGGCCTGAAGCGAGAGTTTACCGTCCCCGACCGTTTGCATAAGAAAAATATAAACGGTTTTGAATATCTTCACTCCATGCAGCACATGCCGGTATTTTTGTTCGCCGAGTTTTTTTATCACTCGGACATTTTCTATACCGGTCTCCTCAGCGGTTTCTCGGATCGCCGTCTCTTCTGGTGTTTCAGAGCCTTCCATATGCCCTTTCGGCCAGGTCCAATGCCCGTACTGATCTTTTATCAAAAGGACCAACGGTTTCCCGTTCTCTTCACGCATAACAACGCCGCCGGATGAAAAATGTTTTTCTTCTTTAGTTTTATCTGTCATAGATCTATTACGTCCTCTCGCTCTCGCCACTTGGTATCATCATCCCACCTATTTGGGTTAACCCTATCTTCGAACCTTCGGCCAGGACTTTCCACTTCCCAGGAATCATACGTATCGAACGATAATTCTTCCAGAAATCTGCTTTTCCTGGAGATAACGGTACCTAGCTGATAATCGAAACGCGTCATCGGATGGATAAGATACAGATATTTTTTGGCGCGGGTAGACGCCACATAAAAAAGACGTCTCTCCTCTTCCACCTCAGCGCTGTCGTCAAGCGCCTTAGGATGAGGGAACTGCCCCTCGCAAAGACCGATAACCATCACTACGCCCCACTCAAGCCCTTTAGCCTGATGAACCGTCGAAAGCAATAGTTCTTCGTCATCATCTTCGCCCTGTCCCATTATTGTCTCACCCTTAAAACTTTCACGCAACGTAATATCGTTAAGAAATTCACGCAAAGTCTTATAATCATGCGAAAAATTTATAAGCTCCTTGATATCATCTATTCTGTCCTTAGCGTTCTCAAAATTCGTGAGCATGTGCGTCTCATATCCGCCGTCCATTACGGAACTGATCATCTCACCCGGCATATCTTTTTTCTCTTCATCCATCAAAGCCGTCATTATTTTCACGAATCGCGAAAATCCGGATCTGGCCTTCGGCGGCAACATATTCACGGCGTCCCCGCGGATAAAAACATTGAGCGCGGTCCCGCATTTTTTAAAATGTTCATATAACCGGACCGCGTAACCCGGACCGATCCCCGGGCACAGCGTAAGCGCCCTGATCCATGAGATCTCATCTGAAGGATTCTGCATTATTTTCAGATAGGAAAGAATGTCTTTTATGTGCGCCTGCTCGAAAAACCTGATACCGCCGCGAACGACATACGGTATCCCTCTTTTTACCAGTTCCATCTCAAGCTCGGCCGACTGATAATGCGCCCTGAAAAGTATGGCCATATCCTTAAGGTCCATCCCTTCGTCACGAAGCTCAAGCACCCTCTGTACCACAAAGGCAGCCTGGCCGTAAAGGTCTTTCACCTCAACGATCACAGGTTTTACCAACGGCGGGTTCACAGGCTTTAAATGCTTTTCATATTGATCAAGATTATTCTGCAGCGAATCATTCGCCAAAGCCAGTATTTCCGGCGAAGAACGGTAATTTGTCTCCAGTTTATATATCTTCGCGTCTTTGAAGCGATTAGGGAAAGACAGAATATTCTGAACCTTCGCGCCACGGAATGAATAAATAGCCTGAGCGTCGTCACCCACGACCAGAATGTTTCTGTGAAAACTCGCGAGAAGATCTATGATGTCACCCTGTATCGCGTTGGTATCCTGATATTCGTCCACCATGATGTAACGGAACTGTTCCGTGAACCTTTTTTTTACGTGCGGAACGTTCTCCAGAAGCCATTTCCACGTCAGGAGAAGATCGTCATAATCCATATTATTCGATTCTTTTTTCTTCTTCGCGTATTCCTTGGCTATCATGCCGATCTCGGCCGAAAATCTGGAAAAGTACGGATACTTTTCACTCAGCACTTTTTCGATAGTCTTATTGGTATTCGACGCGAAGCTGATGATATCCTGGACTATGGAAGGTTTTGGGAACTTTTCCTGCTTGAATTCGGCCGTCTGTTTTTTCATGCACGCCTTAACAAGATCCTTCGAATCCTGATCATCCAGTATACCAAAATCGTTTTTGTAACCGGCCTCCGAGGCGTACATCCTGAGTATCCTGTTCCCGATATGATGAAATGTGCCGCTCCAGAGCCCTTTCGGCGTGTATTTTAGAAGCATCTCAGCCCTATCCTGCATCTCACGGGCGGCTTTATTCGTAAAGGTCATAAGAAGAATATTCTGCGGCGGAACGCCCTTTTCGATCAAATATGCCAATCGATATATCAAAGTCCGCGTTTTACCGCTTCCTGCCCCGGCAAGAACAAGGCAAGGCCCGTCCCCTTTTGAGACAACCTCATATTGTTCACCGTTGAGATTATTTATAAAATCTATGTGTGTGTTGACGACTCGCCCGTCGTCATCGTGAAGAACGTATTTCATAGGTCCGTATTATAACTTTTAGAAAAAAGGAAATCAACCGTTACATTAAAGTATGTCAGCGTGTCATGTGTCAAAGTGTCAGGAGGTCGGATACTAGCTATCAAACGACTTGATCACAGAACCCCTTGTAAAAAAAACAAGGATGGAGATCTCAAGTATGGTGGAGATCACGGTCATGAACGCCGCCGCCTGGTACGCCATTCCGGCGTCCTGGACAGGAAGCCCGGCTTTGCCGGACATAACGAATTCCTTGAAGTTAGACATCACAAGATTGCCGATCAAAAATCCCTGGATAAGACTTACCGAAGTCATCACGACTATCACCCTTCTAGCCCAGTTCTCGAACCTCATCATTCGCATCCCGCAGTATACTCCGGTAACCCCGTAAAGTACCATGAACGCGTATATGGCCAGAATAGCAAAATACGGAAGGCCTTTCATGAGGGAAGACACGTAAGAAAAATCCGCCGCGCCAAGCAGCATATAAAAACCGTATCCAACCACGACTCCGGCGTAAATTTTTATCCACCCCGACATACCCATGCTACATCACTTTCCAGATATCCTTAGCATATTCCTTTATGGTACGGTCGCTGGAAAATTTACCCGCGCTGGCGGTATTGGCGATCGATTTTTTCACCCATTCGGTCTGATCCGCATATACACGCGACACTTCTTCCTGTTTTTCAAGATACGCCGGAAAATCGGCGAACACCATATACTCGTCGCGATCAAGCAATGACCCGATCAGCGGATTGAATATACCGTTCTCAAGCTGACAGAAAAAATTATCCTGTATAAGGTCCACGATCTCGATAAGACGCTGATTGCGCACCATGTAATCGCGCGGGTTATATCCCGAATTCCTGAGATTCACAACCTCGTCCGCCTTAAGTCCGAAGGTAAAAATATTATATGGACCCACTTCCTCGGCGATCTCTATGTTAGCTCCGTCCTCAGTACCTATCGTAACCGCGCCGTTCAACATAAGTTTCATATTCCCTGTACCCGACGCTTCTTTACCCGCCGTCGATATCTGTTCCGAAAGATCCCCCGCCGGGAATATCCTCTCGGCAAGAGACACGCAATAATTCTCAAGGAACACTACTTTCAGTTTATCCCTAACCAATGGGTCGCTGTTTATCACATTCGCGACGTTATTAATGAACTTTATCGTAAGCTTCGCCATCGCGTAACCCGGCGCGGCCTTACCCGCTATTATGGCCGTCCGCGGCACTTTTTCCTTGCCCGGATTATTTTTGATATCCAGATACTGCGCGATCAAATAGAATGCGAAAAGTATCTGCCGTTTATATTCATGTATCCTTTTCACCTGCACATCGAACATTGAATCCGGATTAACCACAATGCCCATATGTTCCTTGATGTACGTGGCCAGATTAACCTTGTTAATACGTTTAGCGTCCGCCCATTTTTTTCTGAAATCCTTATCCTTGGCGTACGGCATTATTTTCCTCAGTTCGGCAAGGTCTCTTACCCACCCGTCGCCGATCGTGTCATTTATCAGCTCCGCCAGATGCGTGTTCGACTTTCTCAGCCAGCGGCGTGGCGTAATACCATTGGTGATAGACCTGAACTTCTGCGGATAAAAATCGTAAAAATCCCTCAAGATCGTGGTTTTTAATAGATCCGTGTGCAATTTCGAAACCCCGTTCACCGAGAAACTCCCCACCACGGCAAGATTACACATCCGGACCTTTTTGTCGAACCCTTCCTCTATAAGCGACATATTGCGAACTTTTTCATGGTCTTTAGGATAGCGTATCGTGACTTCTTTCAAAAATCTCATATTCAACTCATAGATAATCTCAAGGTGTCTCGGAAGAAGTTTTTCAAACAACGAAACCGGCCATCTTTCAAGCGCTTCCGGCATGACCGTGTGATTCGTATAAGCGAACGTTTTCGACGTTATATCCCACGCCGCTTCCCAGTCAAGTCCCTGCTCATCTATCAGTATCCTCAAAAGTTCGATGATAGCTATCGCCGGATGCGTATCATTAAGCTGTATTACGACCTTTTTCGGGAAATCCTTGAAATCCTTATTATGCACTTTGAACCGTCTGATAATATCCTGTATGGACGCGGCTGTAAAAAAATACTCCTGTTTCAGTCTAAGCTCTAAGCCTTGCGAAACGCTGTCGCTCGGATAAAGCACACGGGAGATATTCTCGGACGTGATCTTTTTCTCGCACGCTTTTATATAATCCCCGTCGTTAAAATATTCAAGATCAAACTCCTCGGTACTGCTGGCCGACCAAAGTCTGAGATTATTGACCACATCGTTCCCGTAACCCGGAACAGGTATATCATAGGCTATAGCCCTCACTTTATCCGTGTCCACCCAATCCACAACAAGCTTGCCGTCTTTATCCTGACGTTTGACCGTTTTCCCGAAGAAATTCACATTTATCGTATATTCCGGTCTTCCGAACTCCCACGGATTCCCCAGCTGCAGCCACCCTTCGGGCAATTCAACCTGATATCCGTTATATATTTTCTGTTTGAATATACCGTAATCATACCGTATGCCGTAACCCGTAGCGGGTATCCCCAATGTCGCCATAGAATCCAGAAAACACGCAGCTAAGCGCCCTAAACCGCCGTTCCCAAGCCCGGCGTCCACTTCCTGTTCCCTCAGATCCTGTAGATTAAGCCCCAGGTCAGACATGGCTTTCTCGGTTTCATGAAAGATCCCGAGATTCATGACGTTATTACCTAAAAGTCTCCCGATCAGGAATTCAAGATAAAGATAGTAGACCCTTTTGCAGTTCTCGTGATGATACCTCTGCTGCGTCTTTATCCACCGAGATATAAGAAGATCCCTTATTGATAAAGAAAGAGTGTTGTAATTATCATGGGACGTAGCCGTATAATGATCCTTAGCGAGCGAAAATTCGCGGTTATGGACAAAGTCCGCTTTAAGGTCCTCAACAGCCTTCTTATCGATAGAACCGGGTTCTTTCTTTATTTTCTTTTCCGCCATTATTATCTCCTCTTCTTGTAGCCGCCTTTGAAAAACACCCCTTACGTACACATCCTCGCGGAGTTATACATAAATTATACGCAACAAGATCGAACAGTGCCAAATTAAATTATAATTATTATTATAATGCACCTGATTAATTATCTTATTTTTAACCCCGACTATATTCCAATTTTCTGTTTTCAAAACACTATTCTGTTCGGTATAATTTACTTACAGCTTTACAACTACAAGGAGAAAAGTTTGAAACCAGAAAAAAACAAGCCTATACAAAAAAAAATGTCTTCTGCTCAGGCCACGCCAATGATTCCCAAAAAACACATAATAATATCCTGCGTGCTGATATTCCTCGCCGCGTTCGGAGTTTACGCCAACACGCTCAGCGGCGATTTCATCTGGGACGACGAATACCTGATACTCAACAACTCACAGATAAAAAGCTTTTCTCATTTTTTCAAGGCGTTCACCACATATGTAGGATATGGCAGCGAAAATATCAATAATTTTTACCGCCCCGTACAGGAAATATCCGATATGATAGATTATTTCCTGTGGGGCAAACTCGCGATGGGATTCCATCTGACCAATGTCACGCTCCATGCCCTCGTGGCCGTAATGACGTTCTTATTTTTACTATACTTCATCGGGGACATACTGCCCGCTTTTATTGCCGCCATATTTTACGCCGTGCACCCGGTACACTCCGAAGCAGTGGCTTATATCGCCGGCCGGGCCGATTCGCTTTATACTTTATTTTTCCTGCTATCTTTCCTGTTCTTTATAAAATACGCTTCGACTGTTAATTCCACGCCATTCAACGTTAAAAGGTATTTCACGTTTTCTATTTTCTTTTTCGTTCTATCTCTCCTTTCCAAAGAAATGGCGCTTATCATGCCTCTGGTCGTACTGGCTTATTGCGCGATATTATACAAAGATAAAGACTCCCGCACCTTTACCTCAATTAAATGGAAATGGGTTCCGTTCGCTATCATAGTGGCTATCTACGGGTTTCTGCGGTCCACCGTTCTTGATTTCTCCGGGATCGCCCCAAAATCAGAATTCGCACAGATACCGTTCTTCGAAAGACTTTTCACTTTCTTCAGAACGATAGTCGAATACCTCAGGCTTCTGATATTGCCGAACGACCTGCATATGGAACGAACGATCTCCGTGACAACAAACCTTTTCGATCCGGGCGCACTCTTTGCTCTTCTTGTCGTGGCGATTATGATATCATTGGCTTTTTCATCTTACAAAAAAGGACAACGGACAGTATCTTTCGCTATCGCGTGGTTTTTTGTCTGTCTTTTCCCTGTCTCTAATATTATTCCTATAAACAGTCTTATCGCCGAGCACTGGATATACCTGGCTTCCGTAGGGCTTTTCCTTCTGTTCGGCATCGCGATATCCACGATAATGCGAAGACCTGAGATAAAAAATCCATTATTACGATATTCTTTGACCGCCGTATTATTGACAGCCGCCGTCCCGTACGGCATTATCACGATAAACCGAAATAAAGACTGGAAAGATGAGATATCCTTTTTCACAAGCACGCTGAAATTCCATCCGAATAACGCGCGTTTATACCTGAATCTGGGGAATACCTATTATGAAAAAGACGATCATATTAAAGCGATTGAACAATATCAGAAAGCCATCAGCATTAATCCAAAATTCGATTCCGCGTATGGGAATATAGGAAGTTCCTACATGGCCTTGGGGGATTTTGCAAAAGCCGAACAATATCTTAACACCGCAATACAAATACAGCCAAACTTCCCCATCGCCCATTACAATCTCGGCATAATATACTCCGAGAAAGGCGATAAGACAAAAGCTATCGAGGAGTTAAAAACATCGGTTTCGCAATTGCCGCAATTTTTTCAGGCATGGAATATGTTGGGCGATATATACTTAAGATCCGGCAATACACAAGAAGCTCGTAACGCATTCTCAAGGTCGCTCCAGATAATGCCTTCGCAGGATAAAATAAGAAGCAAGCTCAACTCCCTACAATAACACTTCGGTGAGGAGTGGTTTCTGCATAGCTACAGCGATATTTCCGATTATAAAGAGAAGTTTGTATTCTTTCTGCCGGGGATCCTCCTTCGCCTAACTATTTTATAGTATCTGGCTACGGCGGACAGGCTGCTCGAAATCCATGTCATGCCCGAATGCTTTTATCGGGCATCTATAACATTAAAGTCCTCTGATTTTCATTTTATAGATTCCCGCTAAATGCGTGCGGAAATGACATCAATACATCATCCCCGCATGCGTTAGGCGGAGATCTATGCAATTAAAATAAATGTGTCACTTCGCCGGATCCGTGCCCGCTCGGCCTCCCGATGCCACGTACGAAAGAACACAAACTTTTCTTTATCGTAATGTGCCGATAGCTGATCAAAAATATTTTTCTTATCTACACAAATCAAACATCGGTGGATTAAAAATAAAAAGGCCAAGGTTCGTTCAACCCTGGCCTTTTTATTTCGTTTCTTTAGGAATTTAAGCCTTTTTCTCGCGCATGGCCTTCCGCAAATTCGTCCGTATGTCTTTTTCCGTCATATGGAGAAGCGCGTCTTTAGAATATCCTGCCTTTTCAAGCCGTTTTTTCTGCGCCTTTACTCTCTGTCTTTTTTTCGCCCCGGTCTTTTTGGGACGCATCCGGTATTTAACATGTGGTGCCGCCATAAACAATCCTCCCTTTTTCTTTACACAAATCCATCCCAGCTGTGTTTGTGTGAGTATTATACATAAATACCTTTATTTTTCAATCGTTTTCTTCCTCAGCCGGCGGACTCTATTTCCCTCTTATTTTTTTTAATTGTTTTTCGAACGCTTCCGATCCTATGACCTCCCGGATCATTGTAACCGACCATACCTTGGAAAGGCCTGTGTTTTCCTCGAACACTATTCTGGGGCGACCTGTCTGAGCGCTTACGGCAAGCTCCTGCCTGCAAAGATAATCACCGATTATACCTATAAAACGGCCGCCGATGGTATCGTTCCCTATCGTATATCCCGATTGCCCAAGACGTATCGGCGAAGGCTTGACGAATACCGGACTCCCGCTATTACCCGGGAACACCGTAGCATCGATGTAAAAAGTCCTGTCGTCGTTCATGAGACTTATTACGCCGTTACGCACGATAGGTTTTATCCGACCTTTGGGATCTATCCCCGGCTGATAGGAAAGGAAAAACACGTCATACAACTCATGTAGCTGATCGGACTCAAGAAAAAGCGAATCCGATATGACCCTGACATCGTCTTCAGCCGGATTCACAAGAAACGGTATAATGGCTATATCCACTTTAGGATCCGGATGAAACACCCAATCTACCCCAAACTCTTTTTTTATCTCGGATATGGACCTTATCGTGACCCCACCGCTCCTCAAATTAAAAAAAACAAGGACGTCACTATCCTGCAACGCGCCGGTCTGGGGGTTGATTATGACATGTTTTGCCGTTATCAGATGGAATGTGTTCTGTACATTCACCAAGAAGCCTGTGGCGAAGATCTCCGGACGACCGTCAGACACATTGAGCCTGCCGATAAAAACCACGGTCTTTCTAAGCTCTTCAATCGGCGTCGCCATCACATTCGATCCGGTTTTTATTATTCCCTGCGCGGATATCGTCCCGTTAATACACAACATACAGCACATGAATATTAAAACCACGCCGGTCATTTTTTTCATCCTACACATACAGCCTCCACACTATCTATTTTTTTTCTTTTTCTTTCCGGATAGCTCAGAAATACGCCTGGCTGTTCTCTCCGCCAGTGCCTTCCAGAACCTTATGCTGAACAACCGGTGCCAATACTGCCCAAACTGCTCGAATATCGTGAATATCGCCGGGACCAAAACAAGCGTAAGCGGTGTAGCGAAGGCAAGCCCTCCTATAACCGTTACCGCAAGCGGTTTCCAGAGATTAGCTCCCTCGCTGTTATCAAGCGCGAGCGGTACAAGTCCCATTATAGCGGTGGACTTCGTCATAAGAACCGGGCGCAATCTGTCCCTCGCAGCCTGTATAAGTATCCTGAATATATTTTTCCGTTTTGTTTTGAGATAATTCGCATGGTCCACAAGAATGATACCGTTACTTACAACTATCCCTGCGAGCATCATCATTCCTATCATCGCCCCCATACTGACCGCCGTTTTGGTGAAATACAGCGACCCGATCGCTCCCGTCGTAGCCAAAAGCACGGTTAACATGGTTATAAAAGGTTGTTTATACGATTCGAACATCGACGCTAAAACGATGTAGATAAGAAGAAGGGTAATAATTATCGTAAGCGTTAATTCTTTCTGCGTTTTCTGAAGCGTCGGATAATCTCCGCCTATTTCAAAATAATAATCTTCGGGAAGTTTCAGGTCGCTCAGCTCTTTCATCAGGATATCCACCGCGTTCCCCAACGGGATCTGGCCTATATTCGCGCTGACCTGTATCATTCTCGATCTGTTTTTACGCCACACCTCACTGGGCCCAAGACCATACTCAAAATCCGCGATCTGATCCATTTTTACCGTATCATGTCCGGTTTTCGCCACTGACAATAAATGTATATCTTTCACGGTACGTCTGTCTTTTTCCTTCAATCGCGCGATAGTCTCAACTTCGCTTGATTTTGTATGATAAAGCGTAGCGCGCAATCCCCTCACCTTACCATGCACGGTATCAGCCACTTCCTGAGTGCTCAACCCGAAATTCGCGGCTTTTTCCTTATCCACCTTTATCCAGAGTTCGGGGCGGCCCTCCCTCATCCTAATTTTTGAGTCGGTGAAATACGGTATACGCGACATCCTTGTGGTAACCGCTACCGCTATTTCACGAAGTATATCGTAATCATACCCATAAACATTGAGTATCAACTCCTTTGTACCGACCTCCTGCTGTTCCTCGAAATAAATAAAGGCCGGCTGAAGGCGTTGCACCTTAGGACGAAGGCTCTCGATGACTTCCTGCATCGACCTTTTGCGCTCCGTCACAGGAACAAGATTCACGTATATCTTACTGGACCACCCTTCGACCCTTGACGTAAAATCCTTGACCTCCGGCACCTCTTTCAGCATATCCTCAACCTTACGGACAACCTCGTCGCTGGCGTCCAATTTAGCCCCGGTAGGCATCTCTATAAAGGTAGTGAATTTGCTCTGTTCGGTGGATCCCATGTATTCCTTACCCATTTTTGAGAACACGAACATCGCGATACAAAAAAGTAAAACCGCTATCGATAAGACCAAAAATCTTCTTCTAAAAACAAACAGCAAGGCCTTCTCTTGAAATCTATATATGGACTTCAACACCCCTTCCTTTATCGCTTTTGCATCGGTCGCAACGCTGACTTCCTTCAATCTTGACGTAAAAAGCGGAACTATCATGAGCGACACAAAAAGTGAAACGGTCAGAGAAAAAGTCACGGTCCACGCCACTCCCCCGTACAAAAGACTTATCGACTTACTGATAAATATCATCGGGAGAAAAACTATAACTGTAGTTAACGTCGAGCCAAAAATAACAACACCCATTTCAGTACTGCCAACCTCGGCCGCCTCATAGAAGCTCATCCCCTGTTCGCTTTTTGTGACGATATTCTCGAACACAACTATCGAGTTATCTACAAGTATCCCTACTCCAAGCGCCAATCCAAAAAGCGTCATAAAATTTACAGTAAGGTTCATTTTGCCCGGGAATATCATGTTCGACATATCCATTAACGCAAACGTGATTATCAAAGATATCGGGATAGACATCGCGACTATCAATATCGGCCGGTAATCTTTTACAGACAGCAAATAGGCGACTAGAAAAAGAAGCATACATATAATTATAAATTCCGGCACGAATAACGACATTATCAGTCCACCGGGGATTATGCCCCAGAATATCGGCTTCCATTTACACATAAAGAACATTAGAACAAGAAGGATCATCACCGCGCCCCTGAGAAGAGCGTCACGCAGATTCGCGACAGATTTTTTTATGAATTCAGACTGATTGCTTGTCGTGATTATCTCCACGTCCTTCGGCATCATTTTTTTTACAACATCCAACTCTTTCATGACCCCGTCCACAATCTCTATCGTATTGCCTTTTGACTCTTTCTGGACATAGAGCGACACGACGGGTTTTACATTGATCCTGGAGTAACTATCCGCCTCCATATAAGAATCTTTAACTTCGGCCACGTCCTTAACCCGGACCGCAGATCCGTCCGAACGTGAAACAACAACCGTATCTTTTATCGCGTTGATATCCTCCAATTGTCCAAACAACCTCAGCAGGACCTTATCCCGCTTCTGGCTCAGTTCACCTACAAGAAGGTTTAGGTTATTGGCTCCAAGAGAATTGACTATCTGATTGAACGGAATATGATATTTGTACAGAGCTTTTTCGTCTATTTCGACCAGTATTTTTCTTTCACGTCCGCCGCCTACTTCGACGTTGGCCACACCTTTCACTCTTTTAAGCCTTTCCTTGATCTGTTCATCCACTACGACGCGCATTTCTTCCGGAGTACGTTTACGGCTTGTGACAGCGAGGATCATAACCGGGACATCCGTCTGAGAATACTGAGCTATAACCGGTTTCTCACATTCTTTAGGCAGTTTGTCTTTTACCTTCGCGAACTTTTCTCTGACCTCCATAGCCGCAAGCTGCATATCTATTCCTTGCTCGAAGCTCAGAACGATTGTCGCTTCTCCCTCTTTGGATATGGACATGATATCCTCAAGATGGGTCACCGTGTTAACGGCTTCCTCGACAGGCCGGCAGATAAGGGATTCTACTTCGGTAGGCGGGATCCCGCCACGTATGTAAATAATGATACTGATCTGCCCGAATGAAACATCCGGGTACAATTCCACCGGCAATCGCGTAAGCGATATCAGCCCCATAAGACATAACGCCGCGTATATCATTATGGTGGTAACAGGCCTTGTGATGGAAAAATTAGAGAGACTCATATTTTCTTTTTAATGACGACACCGTTACAGATCCGTCAGAACTTTTTACCGAACAATACTATTATTTGAAAACTCACGGTTTCATTCACTCTTCCGCGTTTTTTGGCATAAATCTTGATACATACGTTTTTATTTTATTTCCAAGCGCTCCCATACTCTTTTTGAATTTTTGGCGCCACTCACTTTCCAGTATAAATATCGCCGGGACGACTACAAGCGTTAAAATAGTAGAAAGAGTCAACCCTCCGATGATACTGACCGCCATCGGGGCCCTGAGCTCGGATCCTTTACCGCCGGAGAACGCCATCGGCAACATTCCTAAAAGAGTTGTCAAAGCGGTCATAAGTATAGGCCTCAATCTCGCCCGGCTCGCGGCAACAACTGCATCCACTAAATTCATCCCGCGCCGCATCATAAGATTAATAAATTCTATCAATACGATCCCATTATTAACAACAACTCCACCCAGTATTATTACGCCGAGAAGCGATATAACACTGATAGATGTCCCAGTGAGAAAAAGTGCGCCGAATATTCCGATTAAAGAAAGCGGAATGGTAGTCAAGATTATGATCGGCTGTGTTATAGACTCGAATTCGGCCGCCATGATCATATAGACCAGGACTATCGAAAGAATAAGAGCAAAACGTAAACTATCAAAAGATTTTTTCATCTCCTCGGATTCTCCGGCTATCCTCACCTGATATCCGCTGGGTATCTTTATCTTTTTGATCACACGTTCTACTTCTTTAAGCACATCCGACACTTTCCTGTCAGCAACATTAGCTCCGATAGTGATCGTGCGCTCCTGGCTGATACGATTGATCTCGCTCGGCCCCAACCCTTTATTAAAACTCACTATCATTCCCATAGGGATAATACCGTGTGTAGGGCTTTCAATTTCGATACGACTAAGCTTATTGAAAGAATCTTTATCTTTTTCACGCAGCATAACTCTGATATCGTATTCTTTTCCTTTTTCCTTGAATTTTGAGGGAACGTAACCCCTCAAAAGCATCTGCGCTGTTTTCGCTATCTCGGTAACATCAAGACCGTATATAGCGGCCTTGTCTTTGTTGATATTTATTCTGACTTCCGGAGACGCTTCTGGGATATCGTCTTCAATACTGAATACCCCTTTTATCCCGCCCAACCCGTCTCTGACCTGATTAGCGAGATCCTCCATTGTTTTAAGATTGTCGCCTTTCACCTCTATCATAACGGGTTTACTACCACCGCCAAATGAACCGCCCATCATGCCTTGCTGCATCTGAACTTCAATTTTTGCGGGTGAATACCTGGCCGATTTGAATTCAGCGGATAGCGCTGACATAACATCCACCGTTTTAGTCTCTCTTTTCTCCTTCAAAGTTACTATTATTTGCCCCTGATGGCCCCCCATCTGCTTAACCATGCTATCCGAACCACTTTCACTTGTCGAACCAACTATGCTGCTTACACTTTCCACATCCTTTTCTTTTTTTAATCGTGATTCTATCTGAAGTGCCAATCTATCAGTCTCTTCCACCCTTGTTCCAACAGGCATATCTATTTTTATAACGAACTGTCCTTCGTCGGTCTTAGGCATCATCTCTTTCTCAATAAGCAAGGTCAAAAATATCGACGCCAACAATATCCCAAGCACGCACAGAAGATTTCTTTCCTTTTTTTTCAAGAACCAACGGAGTATCTTTTCAAGCCCGTCTACAAATTTCATCCATGTCTTACCCCCGCTAAAATCCACTTCTGGGCCTTTTCCCTTTCTTTTACCCTTCCCCATATAACTGCTCATCAACGGGGTCAACGTAAAAGAAACCCATAGTGACGCCAAAAGCGAAACTGTTACAGTGAACGCCAGTTCTTTGAATAATTGTCCTGCCACCCCTATAACAAATATCATCGGGAAAAATACGGCTATAGTGGTCAATGTCGATCCGATAACCGCGCTCACAACCTCATCCGTTCCTTTAATAGCGGCTTCCTGAGGATTTGATCCTTTTTCTCTGTAACTGAAAATATTCTCAATAACAACTATCCCGTTATCTACAAGCATCCCTACTCCAAGAGACAGACCACCCAACGACATCATATTCAAAGTTATATTCCCAAAATACATAAACCCGAACGTGATAATGACCGATATCGGGATCGCCACCGTAACCATAAGTGAAGCATATACATTCCGCAAAAACATCAACAAAACTAAAAACGCCAATACCCCACCTTGCCATGCCGCCTCAACAACACCATTTATAGCGTCCTTGATATAAGTCGACTGGTCATAAATGATCTTCATCTGTATATCGGCAGGAAGACGTTTCTGTATGGGACCCATCGCGTCTTTGATCCTGTTAATGACTTGTATAGTATTGACCTGGGCCTGTTTCTGTATGGAAATAGATATGTTTTCTTTCCCGTTATACCGCGAAAAACTGGTCCTGCTTTTGACCGTATCTTTCACTTCGGCGACATCCTTCATTCTTACCACGGTGGGCCGCCTGCTTATCCCGCGATATCGTTCTCTCTCGTCCCCGGACAGATATTCTTCCGGGTTCTCGGTCTTGTCCTTAACGACCAGATTATTTATTTCCTTTACTTCCTTAAATTCCCCCAATGTCCTGATAAGATATTCATAGAAACTTTCTTTTATGGTCCCGGCGGGATAATTGAGGTTCTCATTCATTATTACGTCCGTCAGATCGGATATCGGTATCTGATAATCATGCAGTTTACGAAGATCCGCCTCAATGATTATCTCTCTTTCAAGCCCTCCTTCGACCGACGCGGACGCGACGCCGTCAACCTTTTCTATCTCTTCCTTTATAATGGTCGTAGATATCCTTCTCAGATCTACCGGGCTTCTATTACCGGTAACACTGATCCTCAACACCGGCATTTCAAACGGGTTGAACGGAACTACCAACGGTTCGGAACAATCTCGTGGAAGGCGCGCTTTCACCAGATCCACTTTTTCCCTCATCCTGAGCGCCGCGAAATCCATATTCTGCGACCAATCAAATTCGGCAAAGACCAGCGACACCCCTTCACGGGAAATCGACCGTATAGAGCGAAGTCCGCTTACCGTTCCGACCGCTTCCTCGATCGGCCGCGTTATAAGCGTTTCCACTTCCTCCGGAGCGGCATTCGCGTACGAAGTAAATACCGTAAGCTGCGGATATTTTATCGGCGGAAAAAGCTCCTGCGGAAGCTTCATCATTGAGATAACGCCAAAAAGACATACGCCCAAAAATATCATTATGGTCGTTACCGGCTTCTGTATAGAAAAGCTTGTCATTCCCATGATTTATGCGGCCATCCCGGATCAGAAAATAGTTTCTTGAACCTCGGTTATTTCGACTTTATCTTTATCCTTAAATTCCTGGTGTAATTCCCGAACAATAAGTTCGCCTTCTTTAAGCCCTTTGCTTACCTCGGCCATATCATGCGTAAGATATTCTATTTCAATCTGTCTTTCCTCTATCGTACCGGTCTCGATCTGTTCTTCTCCGCCTTCGGCCGGAGCGGCACCATCCGGATTTGGGGCAGTCATTCCCGGAGCAGGCATTTTACCGGCCTGGGGCATGTTTTTATCCTGATCCTCTTTTTTATCTTTTCCCATAAACGGCAAAAGAGGCTTCTTTTCTTTTTTCGATTTTTCTTTTTCTGTCGATTCTTTCTGATCCTTGCCCAGCGCGTCGGCCTCTGCCTTGTCTTCGGCCGTCATTGCGTCATCTTCATCTTTAGCATCTTCGTCACCGCTGTTTATTCCCTTTTTATTATCGGCCGGGGGAGTATCGGACGGTTCATTGGTATTTTTTTCTTCTTCATCAGACGGCATTTCTTCTTCAGCACTTTCGTCTTCGGCGGCGGCATCGCTGTCTCTGTGTACCACATACACAAAATACTGCTGTTCTTTTTTCTTGAACGCGGAACTCGGTATCATCAGCGCGTCTTTCTTTTCATATGTATTTATCACAGCCCGGCTGAACATCCCCGGTTTCAAATTCCCTTTTTCATTTTCAAGTTCCACCTTTACCTTCTGAGACCGCGTTTTCCCCTCTACCATCGGGGATATCGTATCTATCGCCCCTTTAAAAGTCTCGGTCGGAAACGCGTCAACGAATATTTCCACGTTCTGCCCAAGTTCCACCTTTGACGAATCTTCTTCAATCACGTCAAAAATAGAATAAACCTTGCTGTAATCCACAAAGATACCCACTCTGTCCTGCGACGTCACATATGTTCCGGCGTCCCTCTCCTTACTGCCGAGATATCCATCGGAAGGCGCGTAAATATTGGTTTTTTCAAGATCCCTTTTAGCGGACTCATATTCAAGACTTTTCTGATCATATGCTACTTTATCCAGTCCGCCCAGCTCATGCAGTTTTTTCGCTTTTTCAAGTTCAAGCGACGCGTATTTAAGTTTCAAGAGCGCATCCTTTTGATTCAAACTGGCGATAATATCCCCCTCTAATATCCTTTCCCCTTCCTCAAAGTTGAAGCTTTCCATGACACCGTTACTCTCAAACCTGAGATCTATCTCCTTAAACCCCGCTATCCTTCCCATTACAGGCAGAGTATCCTTAAAATCCATTTTTTTGACCTTATACACCTTGACCGGAATGGTATCGGCAAATTCCACCATTTTCTTTTCTTCTTTTTTTCCGCCCATGATAACGTTCTTTATCTGTATCGCAGTACGGCCGATGATCAACATACCCGCGATAATCCCAAGCGCCACCCAAAGAAGTGTCCGTTTATTCATGGTTTTCAGCTTGGAAAGCTTAATATCTTTGACGTTTATTTTCGGCATCTTGAATTGAAAGCCTTTGCCTTTTTTTTCAGTTCCTTTACCATGACCGGAACCTATAACCCCCATGGGAACTTCAGGTTTAAATTCAAACTGGGGTTTGTCCTCTTTCTCCGGAACCTTACCGGACATATTTTCCGGATCGACAGGTATTTTGTCATCGCTCATGATTATCCTCCAAATATGCGTGAAACACATGTTCGCGCGTCCACGCCCTTTAAAATAAATTCACAGCATCTATGTTATTTAAAACCCAAATAAATTATTCAATAAACCTTTCTTCTTCTGTCCGCCAAAAAGCCGTTTCCTCTCGTTTTTTTCCTTACTCTCCACGCCATCCGTTTTATTTTCAATAGTAATATTTTTATCTTTTTCACTTCCGGAATCCGCCGCTATCGGGACACTCCCCTTTTTATCATCAGAGGCTTTTTTGTCGACCTTCTTCTGTTGTTTTCTTTCCTTCTTCTTATTTTCCTTCTCGATCACGGCCTTCTCTTCGGCAGTTTTTTCATCGCGATGTCTCGCCTGCATTTCGCCGCGCCATTTCACAAACTCTTCGTCTTCAAAATCAGGTTTAAAATAATCGTTTATTCCTATAGATTTGTTCAAAGCGGCTATCGACGTATAATAATCGGTATCGGCTTGCACCTTAGCGAATTCATACTCACCAAGTTTCACTTCTTCCTCTATCACGTTGGATATGGCAAGCTCCCCGTACTTCATTTTTTCTTCCATGATATCCACAAGCATTTTCTGGTGTTCATATTCATTAGCGGCTATATCCATCTGCAGCACGGATTTACGGTATTTGAAATACGTTTCGCGTATTTCCATAAGAAGATCATGCTTCCCTTTTTCATATTCATAATTCGCCCTCTCATAACCGACACGAGCTTCCTGCAAATCTGAGAAATACTGCAGATTGTCCAGCGCCCTGATAGTATAGTAACTGGTCGCGGACTGTGTTCCTCGGAACGCGGAAACGGTCGGCGCCCACTGTTCTTTCACATAATTATATTCGACCGTGTTACCCCAAAGAGGAATACTACCTTTCGCGCCCGCGTAC
The DNA here is from genome assembly GCA_035403965.1 of Candidatus Omnitrophota bacterium. Lineage (GTDB taxonomy): Bacteria > Omnitrophota > Gorgyraeia > Tantalellales > Tantalellaceae > DAONGE01. Next base: position 65,818 of record DAONGE010000007.1, read on the forward strand.
CATTCAGGCTCCATCTGCCTTCCGGAACGAGCCGGACCTGAATCATCCGCCGTATAGTCCGCATCTATACTCAACGGCTCATAGTTCTCATATGCGGCCCCAAACGAGCTGTTAAATTCTATTTTCGGCCAACCTTTCGCTTTTTTCATCTTTCTCTCATAATTATAATATTCCAAGACCTTAGCCTTGTGCAGAAAATCCGGCTGATTCGCCAGCGCCAGGTCATAACAGTTTTCAAGACCTATGTTCAGTATTTTTTTCGGATGTTCAACTGGCATTATGTCGATACGTTCTTCCGGTTCAAAACTCATAGCCTGAAAAAGTATCATTTCGGCCAAAAGCATATCTTCTTCCGTAGAAATACACTGAAAATCAGACTGCACATATTGAGTCTTTACTTTAAGAAATTCCTCATTCGAAATAAGTTCGTCCTGAAATACCTTTGTAGCTATATCGTAATACTTTCCGATCTTTGCACGTATCTGCTGCTGCATCTCATAAGATTTTTTGGCCCTATCAAGGCTGTAATACGCTTTTTTTACCTCTTCGGCGACATCCAACAATATTTTTTTCTTCTCAAGTTTTACCTGATCAAGATTTGTCTCCGCCTGTTTAACGTTAAAAAATCCTTCCATCCCGTCAAATATGGTCTGTTTCAGCTCAAATTGATATTTATTACCCCGATAATGGCGTACCATACTGTCGGCCCCGATACGACCTGATGATGTTTCGAACTTTGTCGCAAAGCTGGGCAACAGATCCCGCCTTGCTTCCCATATTCTCATCTCCGCCAGTTTTATCTGTTCATCCGTAAAAACAAAACGCGGGCTGCGACTTATGGCGATCTGTACGCATTCATCCACGTTATATATCCGCCCCATCTTAACTATCGTATTTTGCGGAACTTCCGGCTTCTCAAGCCCCTTCATAACTGCGGCAAACCATCCTTCTTTTTCCTTCCCTTCCTTATATATGTCAATCCCCGCGTTTCTAGCGTTGTTCGCCATTTCTTTCTGAAGCGGGATCCGGTTTTTCATTTTCAATTCATACATGGTGATCTTGGCATTTTCCACTATCATATCCCGTATCTCGGTATCCTCGGGACATTTTTCTTTGGCTTTGAACAAATACTGCTGCGCGATACCATAATTCCCTTCTTCTATATGCTTTTTAGCCTCATCAACATATTTTTGCGCCTCTGCTTGTCTTTTTTTAAGATCCTTGTCATACTTTTCTATTTTCTTCTCAACAAAAGTTTTACTCTTAACTTTATCATCTTTCACCTTTTCGTCAGCCTTCACTTCACTTGGTTTTTTATCGACTGCTTCATCTTGTTTTCTGAAAACATTTTTCACCTTAGAAAACCATGACACAGGCGCTGTTTTCTGTTCATTCCCACTACGTCCCACGGTCTTTCGATCTTCGGGTTTGGCCCATATTTTACCCGTAAGGATGTCTCGCACATTAGCCCAAAAAGATCTTTTAACCGTGGTCCCTGTCGTTTTCTGTCCGGCATCAACAACGGTAACCGTTTCTTTATTTTGTGTTATCTCAGGGATCGGGGCCTTTTTATCTTTATCAGAGAATGTCGCTGTTTCATTCGGGCTAACCACTTTGTCCGAGTACGCGCCAATTATCTGCGTGTTTTCCCGAATCGCATCCTGTCCCGGCACAGTTTCTTCGACAGAAACATTATTCACGGCAGCGCTTGTATCTTCATATTTTACAGCCGCCTTTTCTTCTGTCGCAGTCTCTTCCTTCTCCGCCAGGATCTTTTCATCTCTTTGATCCGAGGAGTCGACCAACGTGTGATCGGCAACAGTTTCGGTCGGTTTCTCTTCTACCAGTACTTCTTCTTGATCGTCTTTATCCTGCGTTGTTTGCTGCGGTTCTTCCGCAATTAGTCCGGATGTAGCAGGTTCCTTAGCGGTCATGTTAATACTGGGATTATCGTCTTCCGATTGGATCTCTTTTGATACTGGGACGGTTATTTTATCCTGTTCATCTTTTTCTTTTTTCTCCCGTGCCGCGGAGAAATTAAATATGCCTGCTTTTTTTTCCTGGGGTTTATATTTCTCAACGATACCGCCCTTAACCGCTCCCGTTTTCTTCAATACCTTTAGGACGTCTTCTTTTTGCGTTTCAGGCAACGCGGCTCTGTTTCGCCCGGCAACATCAGCCCCAGCCTGGTCGTTGTCCGATTTTTCTTCATCCGCTGTTTCTTCATTCACTTTAGCATCGCTCTTTTCCATACCTTGGGCGTGACACTCCCCGCACAAGAAAGCGACAAGAACAACCACCGACGATATTTTTCTCAATGTAGCGGATAATTTACTATACAAAGCCACTTTCACTCCCTTGATCAGAAAAAGAACACTACGCCTGTTGTCCAATAGTACCAGTACTGCCCGACACGTCATCCGCGCCGGTCTTCTTCTGCTGCCGATATTTTCTCATATAATCGCGCATATAAACACGATGCCTTTCTTTATTCGCCTCTCTGTACAGCTGCAGATATTCTTTATGTTTTCTGCGCCATTCAAGGGACCTTTCGCGGCAAGTTTGTTTCCACGATTTATCCTGAGATTCCTTATACTTAAAATAATTCGGATTATCGCCGCGCCAATCTCGCATATTCGAAAGCTGCCGCTGATATTGGCACTCCAGGCTGGAACACACCTCCTGATTGGGCCTGTACTTGTTAGGCACAAAAGGTTTCTTGCATATTTTGCATTTTTTTTCGATCACCTTCTGGTTTTCCACAATCACACCTCCATGAATATTTCACGGCGGCACAAAAGCGCCGCTCCGATAGAAGATGCCGATTCTCCCAGAACACCTGGGACAATCCTTAGCTCATTCAAAACATCTTTGGAAATAAACCTGTTCATACTATCCATAACATGCGGAATGAACCGCCCTTCGGCTTTTTCAGTTCCGCCCCCGAAAAGAACGAATTTCGCATTGAACATATTTATCAGATATGCGACCCTAACACCCAGCGCCAGGCCAGACCGTTTAACAAGGTCCTCTGCAAGTTCATCTTTTTTTTCGGCAGCCTCCAGTACAGTATTCAAAGTTATCCTTTCAACGTCACCTTTAACCATCTCCACTACCTCCGTCCCGACGCCCCGCAGTATAAGTTCCTTCGTTGCGTTCACAATGCTGAACTGATTCCATGGTCTAAGATACGCCCCGTTCTTTTCCTCGCTGTACTCATCGGCTTCAAATATCATCTCTTTTTTGAAAACTACACCTATACCTATATCCGAATGCATATAAAGAACGTCTTTACCCTTTGTTTCTATGGAAAACTCCCGATTGCCGTACCCTGATGCCGTAGCGGACTTTGTCGCGTATACCGGACATTTGAACACGTCCTTTATCCCGTTCACAAGTATTTCGCTGCTTTTGGGATTAATATCTATCATCTCTTCCGGCATCGCAACCGCGACCGCCAAAAGATCTCCGCTATTCAGCATGGTTTTCGCCGATATCTCTTTCACGATCATAGATATATCTTTGCGCTTTCCTTTACCGCTCAACAAAACCTCTATCTTTATATTTTCTTTGGAAACAATATTTCCCGCGATGTCGATCACCGTTATGAAACAATTATCCTCCCGGAAACCTATCCCCATTACTTTTTTCGTCTGCGCTGAAAATTTAAGATTTTCACCGTATATGGAATTTCCCGCAGTTTGCAACAGTTTCTTATTTACGCATGCGTTAAAATATCCCGCCACGAACGCATTGTCTATACCTGTACTTTCACTGACACCTTTTACCGTAAACTCCGACGACTCTTTTATCTTGAAAAAAATATCCAATATCATTTGCGTCTTATCGTTGTCCGACCTTATTTTTAGAAATTTCAGATCGTTCTTCGGTTTTACCATAAGAGCCTCGCTTATTGGTGTATCGTTAACGAATACGTCAAATTAAAAATCCAGTTTTTACATGCAAAACATTTCATCTAACTTTTTGAATTTTCTAAAATTATATAAATATAAAGAATATACCTAATTGTATATGCTCTGTCAAATTACAATCAGACATTTATTTATAAACATAAAAAGTGAAATATTCTTATATTTTTGTTAACGTTTTAATAGTTAAATACCGTTATTATGCTATTCCCCCTAAAATGAAGCTATCCGGGTTAAGCCCTGGTTTTTTCCACGTAGGAGAATAAAACACAACACAGGAACTAAAATTCCATCTTTTTATGTAATTTGAATGTTACGGAATGATTCTGTAGCGAATTCTGGAAGAGTATGTCACCTTAGGCACTTTAACGGTTATCGGTTTTACTATCTTCTTTTCCTTCGTTTGAAAAACGGATCAAAACAACGATCAAAAGAATATGATAGAGCAGCGATATAATGTTTTTGGCACTGGTTGGAACCGCCTTGAATATTTCACCGTTAAACGTTAGTAAACCCAAATATATCAAAATTTTTGTTATAATAATGTACCCTGAAAAGAATATGAGTAGTTTTCTGGCCCACTCACGGTTAAAAAGCATACCCACACCTAAAGCAAACGACATGGTAGCAGTCGTAACAACAAAGATATAAACATTGGGTGACTTAACCGCAAAACCACCAATACCCCAGGTCTGTACGGCAAAACAAACGACCAAAGTCGTTATCCCGATCAGCATTTCAATTATTCCTATAGTATTGAATACGATTTTTCTCATATTCCCATATCTCTCCCAACTATGTTAGTAAGTATACCATATAAAAAAATTTGACAAATATTTTGTGCTGTGTTAACATTTTGACCAGTGTTTTCCTGACTTAGGCCCCATCGTCTAGCCTGGTCCAGGACGTCAGATTCTCATTCTGAAAACAGGGGTTCGAATCCCCTTGGGGCTACCAAATTTTTCATTCGTCAAAATTTGACGTCAAATTTATATATAAATTCGCTATGCCTCCATTCTCATTGCGTTTTGAAATGAATTTCATCCGCAATGCTCATTTCGGCACCGCCCCTTCGTGGGACACTTCGCCCGCCTTTGGCGGGCTTCGTTCTCCCCTTGGGGCTACCTGTTTTTCTCCTTCGGCGAAAAACAGAGCAACCGAGAATCGAAAATCGCCAATAGATGAAAATGGAGCCCCGGGACAGGAGTCCGCGGTACCTTTTTATTATGGGATTCCACCCGCGGGGCGGAATCCCACACCGAACACCAATGTGTTCGGCATCCCATTTACATTCTCGCCTCCACCTATTCGGAAGTTCTGCGCGCTTTAGAAAAATATCCTGTTATTTTCGATCTCCAGGCG
>DAONGE010000008.1:0-59091 GCA_035403965.1 Candidatus Omnitrophota bacterium
TTCGGAGAATTTTCTGACAATTTTGGCGCCTGCGGAACTCGCCTTAACGTGACATACGTTCTTTACCAGAACGTATGTTACGTTAAAGCTCAAACAGTCCTCGGCGGTCTTGTCATTCACATTCCAAGCCTTCCCAAAATAGTCATAAAATTCTCCGGGAAATCGTATTCACTCCATCCCTTCTTGTTTCGCCAAGTCACCCGAACGGAAGATCGCATATATAGCTACGGCGGGCATGTCAGATTTGCCGTTATCCGATTAAAAATAATTTACGCATCAGCGCGAGTCAAACGCCGGGAGATTAAAAATGAAAAGGCGAATCAGGCATGCTCGCCGTAGCTATACAGGGAGAACCCTTCATTTCAGTATTTACCGGTGCGGAACGATATATGTGGCAAGGCGCTAATTTAGGGCTATATTTCCCGGGTTTGGTATTACACATGTTCTCATTGCAAAAAAGGCAGTTATAATATATATTATTGTCTTACAGGCGCCGTTGGCTTAGCAGTGGGTATACGGCGGATATATAACGGAGAGAAAATGATGACTTTCAAAAATAAAATGGCATATGCCGGGCTTATGTGTCTAATCGTTCTGGGTCTGTCCGGATGCGGCGATAAGGGGAAGGGCCGTGAGGTTGTTGCTAAGATCGGTAAGGCCGCTATCACAGTCTCCGATTTCAATGAAAGAGTGTCCAACCTTCCGGCGAGATTCCAGGACGTTATCAGCAAGAGAAAAAAAGAGTTTTTGCAGGAAATAATCAACGATACGCTTCTATATCAGGCGGCATTGAAGAGAGGGCTTGATAAAGATAAGGATGTTCAGAAGGTTATTGACGAGGCGAAGAAAAAGATAGTAATTGCCCGTTATTTGAAGGATAATATTGACGATAAGATCGAGATAACCGACGCGGAGATCCTGCAGTATTACAACGAGCATCAAAATGAGTTTATGACGCCCGAGATAATAAGGGCCTCTCATATTCTGGTGGCGACTCAGGACGAAGCATTGAACATATTGGGTGAAATAATGAAAGGCGGGTCTTTTGAGGATCTGGCCCGAACCAGGTCGATAGATCCTACGGCTCAAAAAGGCGGTGATATTGGGTATTTTCCAAAAGGGCAGTTGATAGCCGAATTCGAGGCTGCGTGCGAAAAGCTCAAAGTAGGGGAGGTCAGCGAACCGGTCAAGACCAAACTCGGATACCATATAATAAAGCTGACGGACAGAAAGAGCGCGACCGCGAAACTGCTTAAAGATGTGAAGGAAGATATCAAGGCGAGGATGAAGGTAAAGAAGCGGCAGGAGATGTTCACGGCGCTTTTGAATAATCTGTCAAAAGAAACCAAAGTGGTTGTTAACGAAGATGCATTGCGTGATACCGGTGTCGCGGACTCCGGAAACGCGGGCAAATAGACGTTGTGAGAAAATTGAATTTTAAAAGGAGGTAGTCGTGAGTATGGGCAGAATGGGAAAGATTTTGATAGCGGCGATGGTCTCGACGATGATGAGTATCGGACCTGCTATGGCAGAAGTGGTCGACAAGGTTATCGTTGTCGTGAATGACGAAACTATTACGCAGAGGGAATTTGATCGCGCTTTTACGCAGATACAGAAAAGCTACGAAGCGAATTTTAAAGGGGATGAACTGGCTCGTCGTCTTGAGGAAGCCAAGAAGGCGCTTATGGATCAGATGATCAATACTAAGCTGGCTATGAGTCTTGCGAAAAAAGCCGGTATCAAGGTTGATGAAAAAGAGCTCCAGAACAGGATTGATATGATCAAGTCATATTATCCGTCGGAACCGGAGTTCCTGAAGGCGCTGAGTGACAGAGGAACGAATCTTACTGAGTTCAGAAAAGAGATTACCGACCAGATGATGGCGCAGCAGCTTGTGGAAAAAGAAGTATCGTCGAAGATCGTCATACCTCCGGGAGAGATAACAGATCTTTACGAAAAGAACAAGGAAAAACTGATAGCGCCGAGAAGGATCAAGGTGGCGGAGATCATGGTTCGTAAGGACCAGACGGCTCCGGCTGAAACATCCAAGGCAAAAATAGCCGACATAAAAAGCAAGATCGAAAAGGGTGCGGATTTCGCTGAGATCGCGAAAAAAGAATCTAACGGTCCGTATGCCCAGAATGGTGGAGAAATGGGATTTGTCGCACAGGGGCAGCTTCTTCCCGAGATGGATTCTGTGATATTCAAGACCGAAAAAGGGAAGATTACGGATGTAATCGAAACCCAGATGGGATACCATATTTTTAAAATAGAAGAGATTGAAGAATCCAGACCTCTTAAACTTGAGGAAGTAAGTGATTTTCTTAAAGGTCAACTTTTCAGAAAAAAGTTCGAAGAAAATCTGATGAAATGGCTTGAAGAGAAAAGAAAAAATGCTTATATCGCGTACAAATAGACCCCGCGTTATAATTACGATGGGAGATCCGGCTGGAATAGGACCGGAATTGATAGCAAAAGTAGTGGCAAGCCGTGAAATAGAGCGGCTTGCCACTTTTGTTATTATCGCCGATCGGCGGCTTATGGAGGATCTGTTTGAAAAGCCGGTATTGAAAAATGTTTTCTTCGCTGAAATATCATCCGATAAGAAAATCCCGAAAATCGAGCCCGGATATATCAATGTTATTGATCCCGGTCCTGCGCTTGGTAGTATAATCGCCGGAAAGGCGACGAACGCCGGGGCGAAAAAGGCCCTGGATTGTATTGATCTTGCAGTTAAACTGATTAAGGATAACGACGATAAATCTTTTGCGCAGGCAATAGTGACTGCTCCCGTTAACAAAGCTGCGATCGCTGAGATCTGTCACGGTTTTATGGGACACACGGAATATCTTCAGGAAGCTTTTGGCGTGAAGAGGACTACCATGGTATTGTCCGGAGACAGATTGAAAGTGATACCGCTTACGCGGCATATTCCACTTAAGGATGTAGCTTCGCATGTCACGGTGGACGAGATAGTTGGAACGATAGCCCAGACGGTAGAGTATAGAAGGATGGTGGCGGGAAAAGACGACGCGGTGATCGGCGTGTGTGCTTTGAATCCGCATGGCGGTGAGAACGGAAAGATAGGACGTGAGGAGATCGACTTGATTTCTCCCGCGGTCGAAAAGGCGAAAAAAAATTACGCGCGTATAGAAGGTCCGATACCGGCTGATGTGGCGTTCTATAAAGCATTGCAGGGAAAACTTGATATTGTAATCGGCATGTATCACGACCAATGCCTGGCTCCTTTTAAAATGCTTGAATTTGAGACAGGGGTGAACATGACGCTGGGCTTGGGGTGTGTAAGGACTTCACCGGATCATGGTACAGCGTTTGATATTGCCGGAAAAGGTATCGCATCCTCCGGATCGATGGAACAAGCAGTTAGACTCGCCATTAAAGCAATAAGCTAGAGAGAATACGGGAGAGATATGGATCTCAAGGACGTCAAGCCCTTATGGGAACAATATGGGTACAGACCAGATAAAAGACTGGGGCAGAATTTTCTTTCCGATAAGAATGTGCGCGATAATATCGTGGACGCGCTTTTGCTTGACCGGGATACGACGGTTATAGAGATCGGCCCCGGGTTCGGGGTAATGACCTTTGATATAGCTAAAAAATGTAAAGAATTGTATGCCGTCGAAAAGGATGAAAGGATATCGGACATCATGGAGTCGGTATTCGAACAAGCCGGTAATATCAAGCTTACACGGGGTGACATTCTTGCAACCGATATCATGCGATTCGTTCCGAGTAACGGCAAAATACTGGTTTTCGGTAATATCCCATACTACATAACAACGCCGATAATAGAAAAGATCATAGAGAATAGAAAATCGATTTCAAGGGCATATCTGCTTACGCAGGATGAGTTCGCGTCGCGTATCGTTTCGCCTCCGGGGTCGAAACAGTACGGGTCTATCAGCTGTTTTGTGCAATTTTATACAAAGGCTAAAAAGGTCTTTAAGGTCAGTAAAAATTGTTTTTATCCGCGGCCGCAGGTGGATTCCGCCTTATTATCCCTTGAAATACTTCAGGAGTCCCCTGTAAAGGTCAAAGACGAGGATTTGATGTTCGCTATTATAAGGAAATCGTTCACACAACGTCGGAAAAAAATTTCAAACACACTGCCGCATGGGGAGTTTCTAGGTATTGAAAAAGGACGTTGGAATGAGATACTCGAGACTGCCGGAGTGGATGCTGGTGCTCGTCCGGAGGTTTTGAGCCTTCAGGATTATGCGCGTATATGTGACGTTGTTCACGAAGGCAAATATAACTTTAATATATAAATATAATAAGAGGCCAGCTTCCTGTTTATTGACATTTATTCCGGATTGTGTTAACTTTGAACGATATGAAATCAGAAAGATCTAACGATAACGGGGCTATAACCGAGGACGTTGTGAGGTATGTCGCGAAACTTTCGCGGTTGTCTTTCAGCGATGAGGATGTAGCCAAATACAAGAAACAGATTGGGGAGATACTCGGCTATATCACCCAACTCAATGAGGTGGATACCGCGGATACCCAGCCTACATCCCATGTACTTCCTTCCATGAAAAATGTTTTCCGCGAAGATCTGGTAAAAACTTCTTTATCACCCGATAAAGCGCTTAGTAATGCGCCTGACAAACAGGGCGATTTTTTCAGGGTTCCGAGGGTGATATAAATGGATACTTTGACCTCTTCCGGCATAAAAGGTTTCAGGGAATGGATCAAAAAAGCAAATAAATCCATCGGTGATTTTACCGGAATTTTTGTCGACCGTGCTAAGGATATGGATCGTGAGATAAAAGGTTTTATCGAAATAGACAAAAAAAGTATTGTCTCACGCGCAGAACAGAATAAATGCCAGACGGATGGAAGACTTTGGGGTATTCCGATCGGGATAAAAGACAATATCTGTATTGAAGGTGAGCTTACTACATGTGCTTCGCGCATACTGCAGGGCTTTAGACCTCCTTACAATGCAACGGTTATAGAGAAACTTACGTCAAATGGCGCGGTACTTTTCGCCCGTGCGAATATGGACGAATTCGCGTTCGGCTCGTCTTGCGAAACTTCCTGTTATGGACCGACAAAAAATCCCCACGATCTTTCAAGGATACCGGGGGGATCAAGCGGCGGTTCAGTGGCTATAGTGGCGTCGGGTCAGGTAGCGGCCGCTTTAGGGTCGGACACCGGCGGTTCTATAAGGCAGCCCGCGTCGATGTGCGGCGTTGTAGGTTTAAAACCGACGTACGGCCGAGTTTCACGTTACGGTCTCATCGCTTTCGCGTCGAGTCTTGATCAGATAGGTCCGATAACGCGGAACGTTACGGATAGCGCCGAAATGCTTGAGATCATTGCCGGTTACGACGAAAAAGACTCCACGTCCGTGAACATCGAAGTCCCAAAATATGTTAATGCGTTAAAAAAAGATATAAACGGAATGACAATCGGCGTTCCGAAAGAGTATTTTATAGATGGTATAGAAAAAGATGTTCTTGAGAATATCCAGGCGGCGATAAAGACGCTCAAGAGTATGGGGGCTAAAATCGTGGATGTGTCGCTGCCGCATACGAAATACGCGGTGAGTTGTTATTATATTATCGCGCCGGCCGAAGCGAGTTCGAATCTTGCCCGTTATGATGGTGTGCATTACGGATATCGCAGCAAGAATGCCGCGGATCTGGTGGAAATGTATACTGCTTCACGTACCGAAGGATTCGGCCAGGAGTCGAAACGACGTATACTTCTGGGAACATATTCGTTGAGTAGCGGTTATTATGACGCATATTATCTAAAGGCGCAGAAAGTACGCACTAAAATCTCGGATGATTTTAAAAAAGTTTTCAGCGTATGCGATTGTGTCGTTACTCCGACTTCTCCGACCACGGCGTTCAAAATAGGCGAGCGTATGGACGATCCTTTGCAGATGTATTTATCCGATATTTTTACCATATCCGCGAATATGGCGGGAATACCGGCCATATCTGTCCCGTGTGGGAAGGACAAAAAAGGTCTCCCTGTAGGGATACAGTTCATGGCCAAACCTTTTGCGGAAGAGACTTTATTTAACGTGGCCTACGCGTTCGAACAGGGCGTGTGAGAGATGAAAAATGAGCTATAGAGACAAATATGAAACAGTTATAGGGCTGGAAGTTCATGTCCAGCTGAACACGAAGACCAAGGTGTTCTGCGGTTGCAGTAACCTTTTTGGTGCGGGGCCGAATACGCAGGTATGTCCGGTTTGTCTCGGCATGCCGGGTGTCCTGCCGGTTCTGAATAAACAGGCCCTTGCGCTTTCTATAAAGATCGCGTTGGCGCTCGGTTGTGATATTCAGAAAAATATGAAATTCGATCGAAAGAATTACTACTATCCGGATCTGCCAAAAAACTATCAGATCAGTCAGTACGATATGCCGCTTGCTTTTAAAGGGTGTATCGATATCGAGCTTGAAGACGGTTCGGCAAAAAGAATAGGCGTGACGCGCGCTCACATGGAAGAGGACGCGGGAAAACTTATGCACGATACTGGAGGGGTATACAGTCTTGTCGATCTGAATCGTACCGGTACGCCGCTTCTGGAGATAGTTTCGGAACCGGATATCAGAACGCCGCAGGAAGCGCATTCCTATCTTACCGTGCTTAAACAGATAATCAAATATCTCGGCGCGTCGGATTGTAATATGGAAGAAGGAAGCTTGAGATGCGACGCGAATATTTCTGTACGCCTTAGAGGAGAGAAAAAACTCGGTACGAAGGTGGAAATAAAGAACATGAATTCGTTCAAGGCCGTCAAGGACGCGCTTACGCATGAGGAAGATAGACAGATGGATCTTCTTGAAGATGGGGAAAAAATAATGATGGAAACCCGGCTCTGGGACGATAAAAAAGGTGTCACCGCTTCGATGCGTGCCAAAGAAGAATCCCATGATTACCGATATTTTCCGGAACCCGATCTTGTTCCGTTCGAGATATCTCACGATCTGATGGAGGATATCCGTTTATCCCTACCGGAATTGCCGGATAAAAAATTTGAACGTTTTATGAATGTGTATAAACTCGACAAGAAAGATATTGAGGTAATAATTCTTGAAAGAGAAGTCGCTGATTTTTATGAAGATGTGGTCAAGGGGTTCAATGACGCGCAGAATGTCGCGAATTGGGTAAAAGGCGAAGTGATGATGCATATGAATGAGCGCGGTGTGGATATCGCGGGGTTGAAACTTGCGCCTGCGGATCTCGCGAGCCTTGTTAAAATGGCAAAAGAAGGGGCGTTGAGCTATCTTGTGGCCAAGGAAGTATTAAGGGAATGTATTGATACCGGCAAAAAGCCAGAAAGTATAGTGGCCGAAAAGGGACTTCGTCAGGTATCCGATCAGGGTGAGATAGAAAAAATAGTCGATCAGGTAATAGCCGCCAATCCGAAGAGTGTGGAAGATCTTAAAGCAGGGAAAGAGAATGCGATAAGTTTTCTGGTCGGACAGGTTATGAAAATGTCTAAAGGGAAAGCCAATCCCAGAATGGCTAACGAGATCCTCCGGTCAAAACTTGTCGGATAATTTTTAATACGCATACCAAATAAGGAGAAACATCGCCTATGAAAAAGATAAACAAGATATTTTTGGGCGTAGTATTAGTCGCATGTCTTGTTGTCGCCGGGTTGGTGCAGGCAGAAGGCCCGGTAAAAAATTTTAATGGCAAAGAGCTTTTTCAGGAAGTCCAGCTTTTTGCTGACGCCCTTACGCTTATAAACGCGGATTATGTGACCGAGATAAAGGTCAAGGATCTTGTGTACGGCGCCATAAAAGGTATGGTGGATAAACTTGACGGTTATAGTCAATTTTTGCAGCCTGAAGATTACAAAGATCTGACGGATGAGACCCGCGGGGAGTTCGGTGGTATCGGGATAGAGGTTGGAGTTCGGAAAGGTATACTTACGATAATTGCGGTAATGGACGATACACCCGCTTCTGCTGCCGGTCTTAAATCTCAGGACAAAATAGTGAAGATCGGCGATGAGATAACGAGAGATATTACGCTGGATGGAGCCGTTAAAAAACTTCGAGGTAAACCGGGTACAAAGGTCAATCTTTCCGTGGTCCGGGAAGGAGAAAGTAAGGTTATTAAATTCGAGATTGAGCGAGCGGTTATAGTGCTTAAAAGCATAAAGGACAAAAAGATTATAGAAGGCGATATCGGTTATATCCGTATAGCGGAGTTTCAGGAAAAAACAGGCGAAGATCTGGAAAAAGCCGTTAAGGAACTTTTGAATAACGGAGCTAAAAGTTTTGTTATGGATCTCAGAAATAATCCGGGCGGGCTTCTTGATGCGGCTGTGGATGTTTCGGAACTTTTTCTTGAACCTGGTAAGTTGATAGTTTATACCCAGGGAAGAACTCCGGAAAGCAAAATGGAATTTAGGTCTAAAAATACTTCCGGATTTAAGGATATGCCGATTGTTGTCGTGGTTGACGCTGGTTCCGCCAGCGCGGCGGAAATATTTGCGGGAGCTATGAAGGACAATAAAAGGGCGCTTATTATCGGCGAACGTACGTTCGGTAAAGGGTCGGTGCAGACCGTTATCCCTCTTCGGGACGGGGCGGGGCTCAGACTGACCACGGCGAATTATTTTACGCCGTCGGGTAAAAATATCAATGAAAAAGGCGTAGATCCGGATATAACCGTTAAATATGTGGCCGAGACCGGCGGGAAAAAACCGGAAGATCTTAAAAGCGTTGATGAGATCTTTGAAGAACTGGAAGTGGAAAAAGAGGACGCGAAAAGAAATAACAACTCGGAAAAGATTACGGCGACGAACGGAAAATTGCCAGAAAAAATAAAAGACAAGACAACTCCTGCCGTTACGGATAACAATCAGTCCGCCGGAACGGACAAGGAAGGTAAAAAAGATCAGGAGATATCCGAATATGATAATCAGCTTGCTGCGGCTATCAATGTCCTAAAGGGTATAAAATTATACGAGAGTTACAAGAGCGGTCTTCCGTCAGAAGGGAAATAAGTCAATGGCTCGCAGGAGACGTTTCAAACCTAAACAATTATGGCAGTTTGTGGGAGTTATCGCGGGGGCGGTTATACTGTTAAGTCTGGTAATGCCGCGAAATATAAATACTGTCATCACTACTATCGAAGAAAAAGTTTCTACTGTTCTCAGATCACACGGGCTTACCGACAGTTGTGTGATGTTTCAGGATGCTGTTACATGGCATAAAGGTAACCTGTATGGTAGGACGGTTACATATGTATATCGTCCGGATGTCGTGTGCAAGGATTCCGGGATATTGGCCGAGATAAGAGACGAGATAAAAGGGATAAGGGGTTCTTCCTGCCGTCAGTCCATATATGATCCCGACGGGAAAAATACAGGTGGAATGCGGTATGATGTTTTGATGCGCGGTAATATCGTTTGTACCGCCATAGTAGGGAATATCATAGTTCCCGGAGGGAAGATATCTGCCCCTAAAGTTGTTACGCCTGAAAAGGCGAAAGGGAAGACGGAATCTTCCGTACAGCCGATTGTTCCTGGTAAAGCGAAACCGGTTAGAGGAGCGCGCATAGCGATCGTTCTCGATGATTTCGGATATACAAAAGCCAATTTCGCGCGTTTATCCAGAATAAAATATCCGGTGACATTTTCGGTTCTGCCCAATAAAGAATATACTTCCGATGCCGTGGATCTGGCCGGGAAAACCGGGAATGAGGTTATACTACATTTTCCGATGGAACCGGAATCATCGCGGGTAGGCCTCGAGAAAAATACTATAATGACAACTATGGATCCTAAGACGGTACGGACGATATTTTCGGACGATCTTGATTCCGTGCAAGGCGCAAAAGGGGTCAATAATCATATGGGATCGAAAGCTACAAAGTCGGAACGTGTGATGAAAATCGTTCTTGAAGAAATAAATAGACGTAATATGTTTTTTTTGGACAGTCTTACATCCGGAGGTTCTGTCGGATACAAACTTGCGGAGAAGATGGGGATTCCGTGCGCGAAACGTGACGTGTTTCTCGATGATGTTCAGACTAAGAGCGAAGTGATAAAGCAGATGAAAAGGGCGCGTGATATCGCTTTAAAGAACGGCTTCGCGGTGGCGATAGGGCATGACCGGTCCGCTACGATAGAAGCACTTTTGGAAATAATGCCGGAATTCGCTGAAGAGAATATCAGGTTTGTTAAGCTTTCCGAAGTAGTGGAAGAATAAGAGGCTTAATGATCACCATTGGCATAGAAACATCATGTGACGAGACGGCCATCGCCGTTGTAAAGGACGGCAAGGTCCTGTCCAATGAGGTGTCGTCCAGCGTTCATCTCCATTCCCAGTACGGAGGGGTGGTTCCCGAGATAGCTTCCAGATATCATACCGAATATATTTATACCGTTTTCAAAAAATCCATGGATGATGCCGGGCTGACTCCGAAGGATATAGAACTTATAGCCGTAACGAAAGGTCCGGGGTTGCCGGGTTCGCTTCTTGTAGGGATATCGTTCGCGAAATCGCTGAGTTACGCGTTAAATATTCCGCTTGTGGGAGTAAATCATCTGTATAGCCATGTGTTTTCAGCTTTTATCGGCAAAAATGTGAAAGTCCAGGATATGTTGCCTTTTACCGGGATGATAATTTCCGGCGGGCATACGACTATATATGATTTTTCGGATATCTTACGCGGAGACATACTTGGAGAGACATTGGATGACGCCGTAGGCGAGGCTTATGATAAAGTGGCGAAAATATTAGGGCTCGGATATCCCGGAGGGCCGGTTGTCGAGGAAAGAGCGAAGCGGAACGGAGGTCGACAAGAGATAAAATTCCCGCGTTCGTTCATGAAAGAAAGTCCTGGCATTGATTTCAGTTTCAGTGGAATAAAGACCGCCATAATGTATTACTGGAAGGATGCGAAAAAAACTGAGGACGAAAAGGATAGGGTATGTTTTTCTTTCCAGCGTGCCGTTACCGATATAATAGATCGGAAGATCGCGGACGCAGCCGATAGGACAGGAATGAAACGGTTCGTTGTAGGAGGGGGAGTTTTGTGTAATTCTGCCATACGTGGTGTTGTCGAAGAAAGATGCAGGGAAGAAGGGGTAGAGCTTTTTATGCCGGATAGACAGTATTGTACGGATAACGGTGCGATGACGGCTTTTCTGGGTGAAATGTTGTATATAAAAGGCGTGAAGTCGGATCTTTATTTGAATGTTGAGATATAAATGCGGAGGGTATGAATATGGATGTTATGACCATGGTAATAAGAATGGTACTGTCAGGAGTTCTCGCGGGATTGATAGGTTTTGAGCGTGAATGGCACGGGCGTCCGGCTGGATTTAGGACACATATGCTGGTGTGCATCGGATCTACACTGTTCACGATAGTTTCTATCCTTATGGCTCAGGCGTACAGTAACATCGGGGCCAGCGATCCAGCACGTATCGCGTCGAATATTGTCACGGGCATAGGTTTTCTCGGTGCCGGTGCGATTATACGGGGTGACGCGTCGATACAGGGACTTACCACGGCGGCGAGTATATGGGCGGTGGCCGCTATAGGGATGGCAGTTGGTGTAGGGCTTTATACTATCGCGGTTATTACGACGGTTATCGTTTTAATAGTTCTTTTCCTTTCGAAATTCGAACGTCATCTTGAACTTAAAGATGACAACGGAAACAATGGAAAGAACAGAAAATAGTTTTAACTTGTGTTTGCATAGTGTATAATAAAGTTAAATATTTTAAGAGTTTTGAAAGGAGGTCAAGATGCGAAGACGTGAAAGAGAAGAGCTAAAGACGGTTTTACAGACTGAAGAGAAATTTTTAGATATAAGCGCCGCAATGCAGGGAACGCTTCGTTTTGATGACCCTGTAAACATAAAAATTAACGGTAAGTTTGAAGGTTCGCTTAACGCTAAAGGAAAACTTGTAATAGGGAGCCAGGCTGTTGTTAAAGCGGATATCAACGGAGAGGTTATTGAAATAGCCGGAACTGTGACGGGCAATATTAGGGCCGAAAAAGTAGTCCGTGTGGACGCGACAGCAAAGATCGAAGGAGATATAGTGTCTCCGGCTTTTTCCGCACAGGAAGGCGCCATTATAAACGGCAGATTGAAAATGGAAAGCGTTGCGATACTTAACAATCTCGCTGAACTTATGACTGTGTATCAGGTAGCCCGATATCTCGAAGTTAACATGGAAAAGATCAACGAATGGGCCGCCACGGGTATTTTGCCGGCGATGAACGATAACGGCGAATGGATATTTGATAAGAATAAAGTGGATGAATGGGTCACACAGGGTAAAGTGAGGTAATTTCCGATGCCGGAGAAGTTGCTGACTATCGAAGAATTGGCAGAATATTTGGGTATAAGCGAGGATAAGGTGAACGTGCTCGTAAAAGAAGGGGTTATATCCGGTTATAAAGTAGGCGGAGAATTTCTCCGTTTTAGAAAAGACCAGATAGATGCTATACGCTCCGAGATATCTTCCAGTATAAGCGATAATGACAGGATCCCGTCACAAATAGTGAGGTCAAAAGTCAAAGAGCGGCACAATGCTGTTATAAATTTTAAAAACAATTCGTTGACCGATCGTGTTCTCGATTTCTTTTATTTCTATGATTTTTATCTTATTTCAAGCGTGATCATCGCCGTGCTTGTTATCATTATCTTCAATAGCAAATGATATTATTGTCCCGCGAGGTGTTTTGACGTGGGTTTTAGAATATTGTTTTGATATCCGTTCAGCAATTACCGATAAAGATGAAATTAATCTATAGGTTCGTCCTGTGTCTGTTGATATCGTCTTCAAGCGCTGATTTTTCATGCGCCGATACGCTTCTTCTCAAAAGCGGAGAAAAAGTAAAAGGTTTGATACTTAACGAATATAAGGACCGCATTGTTATTTCTACCGCCGGTGGAGAGCGATATTACATGAAGTCCGCGGTAAAAGGTGCTTTTTATGATGATGAATATCGTGAACTTTTGCAGAGGGCCAGAAACGAAGTAAAAAGAAAACAGTACGTAAAAGCATACTACACTTACAGGGATGTTTTAAAGATAGAAACTGCCAATCAGGAAGCTAAGGAACGTGAGGTGTTCCTTTACAAATTTCTGTATTCTGAACCGAATCGCGATATCGAACGAGCGATTGAAAAAAGAAATGACGAGGAAGGAAGCAACGAAAAATCGGTTGATGTTATCGATAAAGCCCAGAAAAAGATCGGTTTTATGCTCATGCAGGGTGATAAATATGTAAAATTGGGCCCGCATGTACCCCGGGGCGGGGTTGTGGCTAATAACGGGGGGCCGCGGCAGGGCGATGAGATCATTGCCGTGTGGGGTGAAATGGCTGCTTATATGGATGTGATTGATGTGGCGGAGATAATCGCGGGGCCGTATGAAAGTACGGTTTTATTGCAAAGGAAGATCAAAGTCAATGCCGGAAAATCAAAATCCGGTATCCCTGGGTTTTTCGACGGAGTCAGAGATGTTATAGGCGCCGATATCGTGATTACTGAGAGAGGGCTAGTTGTCCGAGATCTATCGGAAAACGGCCCGTTCAAGCGAGCCAGTATCCGGCAAGAGGACATCGTGTTCGCTGTTAACGGCCGGGAGGTTTCATATATGCCGATCGCCGACGTGAGGAAACTTATTAAGAATGAACAGGGAAAGGAAATGGAGTTTACCATTCATCGTACCATAAACCTTTGGGCAAAGGAGGACGGACATGAGTGAGATAATGAGAAGGACGAGGCTTTTGATAGCCCAGCGTTTTCAGATCCGTTATGTGATCTCTATTGTGGCGTTCATGTTCATTGTGGCCTTTTTGGCGGGGTATACCGTTTATGTCACGGCGTGGCTTATGATGGGAGAGAAACTGGCCGCCGTGTATCCGCAGAGTTTTCTTCTTGAGATTGTGAACAATGTTAACACCGTGCTGTTTTTGCGTCTTTTATGTTTGTGTCCTCTTGTCATGTTGGTGGGACTTATGCTTTCCAGCAGGATCGCCGGACCTATGTTCAGAATAAAGAGGCATTTGAACAAAATGGCCGGCGGACATTATGAAGGTGTGCTGAAACTGAGGGAAAGGGACGAACTCAAAGATATAGCCGAGGCTGTCAACATGATGGCCGTGAAATTAAGGGCGGATAGCGGAAAAAGGCGAAGCGAGGCCGAAGTGTTTAGGCGTGATCTGGACGAATTGTATGCGGATGTATGCGCCGGAGGCAGGGAAGAATGTGAGTGTGTGATCTCCAGAATGAGGTTGCGGCTTGATAAGTTGGTAGGTGTTTAAAATCCGGGTTTCAGATATTTAAGAAAATCGCTTGACTTATACTGGAACGTGAATATAATAAATTGTCAGTAATACATTTCAATTTCAAATCCAAAATAACAGAAAAGGTTTTGTTGTCCGTTTCGCCGCTTTCAGGGCGAATGTAGAAACATAAAAATCCAGTCATTCTATCATATGAGATACTTCCGACCTTTTAAGGTTATCAATAAAAATGGGTAAAAAAAGCGAAAAGATTTTTTTTATAGACGGCAATTCATTTTGTTATAGGGCGTTTTACGCTATACAGGACCTGGCCACATCGAAAGGTATGCCCACCAACGCCATATACGGCGTGATAAACATGCTGAATAAGCTGATAAAGGAAAATAGCCCGGAGATGCTGGCTGTTGTTTTTGATCTTAAAGGTCCGACCAAACGTCATGAGAAGTTCGCGGAATACAAAATACAGCGTAAACCTATGCCGGAAAGTCTTGTGGATCAGATGCCGCGTATCAAGGAGATCATCGCGGCGAATAGGATAAAGATGTACGAAAAGCAAGGGTATGAGGCGGACGATATTATCGCCACCCTCGCCGAAAAGGCCAAAAAAGAAGGATATCAGGTCGTTATTGTATCCGCGGATAAGGACGCGCTTCAACTGGTGGATGACGATATAACGGTTCTGAGCCCACATATAAAGGAAAGTAAATCGTATAACGCGGACGAAGTTCTGAAGAAATACGGGGTTTTGCCCGGGGCGATGATAGATCTTATGGCGCTTATGGGGGATGCCAGTGATAATGTTCCGGGAGTAGAGGGAATCGGCCAGGTGACGGCCCAGAAATTGATATCGGAATACGGAACCATTGAAAAGCTGTATGAAAATTTTGAAAAGATAAAATCAGATAATGTACGGGGTAAGCTTGAACGTGGGCGAGATATGGCTTTTTTGAGCAAAGAATTGGTGACCTTGTATTGGGATGTACCTGTGGAACTTGATATCGACGCTATGAGGGCTTCTTCCCCGGATACGGAAAAACTGGCTGAACTTTATCGGGAATTCGAATTCAGAACACTTCTTAAGGAACTAAATGCGGCATTGCCAGTGAAAATTACCGTACATGAGGAATGTGAATATTTTTTTGTTTCAGAAAAAGAAGTGCCCAGTATTTTGAATAAAATCAAAAAACTTAAAGATATCGCTTTCAGCCTGGATATAACGGATGGAGAGATCAAAGGTGTGGCATTTTCCTGGGAAAAGGGAAAGTCGTGGTATATATCGGTTTTGGGCGCAGCTGAGGAGTTAAAGGATATTTTGTCCGGGGAGAAATCTCTCAAAATAGGATACGATATAAAATCCGATATGATACTTTTAAAAAAATCCGGTTATGATATCGGCGGAAAACTTTTTGACGTGATGATATCGGATTATCTTCTGGAACCAGCGGTGAACGGCCGGGATCTGGAAAACATGGCTGCGCGGTGTCTGGAATATACTTTTATCTGTGATAAAGGCGATGTTTTGTGGGACGATAAAGGCCAGGCGACGCTTGATTTTTCACAAAAAAAATCAGACGACCATAAGAAATTTTGTGAGAGAGCGGATGTTATATATAGACTATATCTGTCGCATCAGGACGAAATGACTAAAAAACAATTGGATCAACTCTTCAACGATGTAGAGATGCCGCTAGTGCCTGTTCTTGCCGTGATGGAGGAAGAAGGTATAGGGATAGACACGGTATATGTGGGGAAAATGTCCGAGAAGGTCCAAAAAGAGATCGAGACGATCAGCGGTAAAATATATGAGTCGGCAGGTGGTGAATTCAATATTAATTCCCCGAAGCAGTTGCAGCATATACTTTTTGATAAGATGAACCTTCAGCCTGGTAAAAAAACAAAGACCGGAGTGAGTACCGACGAGTCTGTTCTTTTAAAACTTGCGCAGAAGCATGAATTACCTGCGATGATACTAGAGTATAGAGCGCTTAATAAACTTAAAACAACGTATTACGAACCGATCCTTGATATGACGGATAAAAAAACATCCAGGTTACATACGCATTTCAACCAGGCAGTGACGGCGACCGGAAGACTTTCTTCCAGCGAACCGAACCTCCAGAATATACCGATACGGACCGAAAGGGGCAAGGAAATAAGGCGTGCATTTGTACCTGGCGGAAAGAAACGCGTGCTTATCGCCGCGGATTATTCTCAAATAGAGCTTAGGGTGCTAGCGCATCTTTCCGGGGATAGAAATCTTTCAAAGGCTTTTGAGAACAGCGAAGATGTGCATAAATATACAGCTTCGCTGATCTTCAATGTCCCGATAGACGCGGTAACAGACGAAATGCGGGGTATGGCCAAGACCGTTAATTTTGGCATAGTTTATGGTATGGGGGCTTTTCGATTGGCTAAAGACCTTGGGATAAGTATGTCCGAGGCTGAAAATTTTATTAAATCATATTTTGAAAGATACGAAGGTGTGAAAAATTTTATCGACGACACTTTGGATTTCTGCCGGGCGAACGGATATGTGGTTACATTGCTTAACCGCAGAAGATTTATCTCGGAAATAAACAGTACTAATCAGAATATAAAAGGTTTCGCGGAACGGGCTGCGATAAATACGCCTGTGCAGGGATCTGCGGCCGATCTTATAAAACTTGCTATGCTTAGATGTCATGAGGTGTTCAAGAACACTGATACCAAAATGTTGCTGCAGGTCCATGACGAACTTATTTTCGACGTACCTGTCTCTGACAAAAAAGAGGTTGGGGAAAAAATAAAACGTACGATGGAATCCGTTATGGAACTTAAAGTTCCTCTAAAGGTGGATGTTGAGTGCGGGTCGAACTGGCTTGACATGGAAGATCTGGGGTAACTCTTATTATGAAAAAGGTCAAGGTCATAGGTATTACAGGCATATTTGCGTCCGGGAAGAGTACGGTATCGGATATGCTGGAGGCAAAAGGCGCCGTGAAGATAGACGCCGATAGAATTGGCCACAGCCTGCTTGAGAAGAATGCGGGCGTAAAAAATGAACTTGTCGCGGTGTTCGGCGCCGGGATTTTGTCGAATGGCAAGATCGACAGAAAGAAACTTAGAAAGATAGTGTTCAACGACGAAAAAAAATTGTCCCGACTTAACGATGTGATGCATCCGGCGATCATCCGGGAGATAAAAAAAGAATATGAATCCGTCGTTGACGGAATAGTAGTGATCGACGCTCCGCTTTTATTTGAAACGGGGCTTGCCGATACAGTGGATCTTGTGGTAGTGGTTGCCGCTGATCCGGAAACCGTGATAAAAAGGGCTTCATCCCGTGGGTTTAAGGAAGAAGAGACGAGAGGCATTATAGATGCGCAGATGCCTATCGAGGAAAAGAAGAAACTCGCGGATTTTGTCATTGATAATAACGGGAATAGAGATAATACAAAACAAGGAGTGGAAAAGTTATGGAAAAAGATTCAAGACCTGTAAGAAGCAGGAGAACTCAGGAACAGGAAGGGGAAGTTGCGCAGTCTGCGCAGTCAGCACCGGCGGCGCCATCGGCTCCGGCTCCACAGAACAACGGGGTGCATGGGCCTGAACTCAACATCGTAAAACTTAAAAACATGAAAATATCGGAGCTTTCGGATCTCGCGAAGAATCTTGGCATCAACGGTCTAAGCGGATTAAAAAAGCATGATCTTATTTTCAAGATATTGCAGGCGCGTGTCGAAAAAAGCGGACTTGCGTATGGGCAGGGTGTGCTTGAAGTCCTGGACGATGGTTTCGGTTTTCTTAGGAGTCCGGATTATAATTATCTTCCGTGTCCGGACGATATTTACGTGTCTCCATCACAGATACGCAGATTTAATCTGAAAACCGGTGATACGGTTAGCGGACAGGTCCGTCCGCCGAAAGAAGGCGAAAGATATTTCGCTCTTTTAAAGGTCGAGGCCGTTAATTTTGAGGATCCGGAAACCGCGCGTAACAGGATATTGTTCGAGAACCTGACGCCGCTTTATCCCAACGATAGATTCGTTCTTGAAACGACATCCGAAGAGATCTCGATGAGGATAATGGACCTTTTGACCCCGGTCGGGAAAGGACAGAGAGGGCTTATAGTAGCTCCGCCGTACAGCGGGAAAACGGTGCTTCTTCAGAAATTCGCCAACGCGATCAGCAATAATTGTCCCGACGTTAAATTGTTCATACTGCTTATCGATGAAAGGCCGGAAGAAGTTACCGATATGCAACGTTCCGTAAAGGCTGAGGTTATTAGCTCAACGTTCGATGAACCGGCACAGCGGCATACTCAAGTCGCTTCGATGGTGATCGAAAAAGCTAAGCGCCTCGTGGAGCATAAACAGGACGTTGTTATACTTCTTGATTCCATCACGCGTCTCGCGCGTGCGTATAATACGGTGGCTCCTCATTCCGGAAAGATACTTTCCGGTGGAGTGGATTCGAACGCGCTTCATGAACCGAAAAGATTTTTCGGGACTGCCCGTAACATCGAAGAAGGCGGAAGCCTTACGATAATCGCCACGGCGCTTGTCGAGACCGGAAGCAGGATGGATGACGTTATTTTTGAAGAGTTCAAAGGTACCGGCAACATGGAAATACAGCTGGATAGGTCGCTGTTCCAGAGAAGGATATATCCGGCTATCGATATCAAAAAGTCGAACACGCGTAAAGAGGAACTTTTGATAAAGAAAGATGAACTTCAGAGAATATGGCTTATGCGTAAAGCGCTGTCTGACCTTGATAGCGCGGAATCCATGCAGCTTTTGATCGATAGGATGAGAAAGACAAAATCGAACAAAGAATTTCTGGAAAATATGAGTAAGCTGTAATATTTTACCGGGGACTGTTAGGAAAAAAGCAAGTTTGTGGTTTTTGTCCGATATGTTTTCTGTTGGAACAAAATATCAAATAAATCACTTGATATTTTGTTTCTTTTTAGTACAATATGACATATTTCTTTAAGTACTTAAAAATAGAAAGGTTACAGGAGGTTAGAAGTGAAGAAAGGTATACATCCGGAGTACGTAGACGCAACTATAGTATGCGCGTGTGGAAATACGGTTCACACAAAATCTACTAAGAAAAATGTTCACGTTGAAATATGTTCAAAATGTCATCCGTATTTCACGGGAAAACAGAAACTCGTTGATTCCGCCGGTATGGTGGATCGTTTTACAAAACGTTACGGCGCGAAAAAAGACGCTGGGAAATAATATCATCGGGTTTTTAAGTACATCGTGCGATTTGACCGACAATGAATGAATAATCTTAAAGGCGCATTCAAAGCGTTAATGTGATCGACGGATAATGTTTGATGAACTTTTAGAGAAAAAGAAACAGTTTGAGCAACTGGAGAAGGAGCTTTCATCTCCGGAGCTTTTGGCTGACAAAGAGGGTTTTCGAAAAAAATCCAAGGAATATGCGGATCTTAAGGAACTTATAACCGAATTCGAAAAATATTCGGTTCTTGAAAAAGAAAAAAGCTCTTTGGAAAAGATATTGGAAGAGGAAGATGCGAAAAGCGAGTATTACGCTCTCGCTTCGGCCGAGCTCCCCACTATCGTCAGCGCTCTGGAAGCGAAAAAGCGCGATATTGAGGACATTTTGCTGAATGAGAACACCGCGGATTATAAGCGGAACGTTATCATGGAAGTGCGCGCCGGGACGGGCGGGATAGAGGCCAGTCTTTTTGCCGCGGATCTTTATAAAATGTACACGAAGTTCGCGGCTTCTAAAGGTTGGAAGACGTCCGTGATGGGAATGAGCGAATCGGAACTTGGCGGCTATAAGGAAATAATATTTTCCGTTGAGGGCCATAACGTTTTTAAGTTTCTCCAGTTCGAGATGGGAACACACAGGGTTCAGCGAGTGCCGGAGACCGAAGCGTCCGGAAGGATACATACTTCGGCGGCTACGGTCGCTGTTCTGCCGGAACCGGAGGATGTGGATCTTGAGATAAATCCTCAGGATTTGAAGATAGACACATATAGATCTTCTGGCGCGGGCGGGCAGCACGTTAACACGACGGATTCGGCGATACGTATAACGCATTTACCGTCGGGGCTTGTTGTTAGCTGTCAGGATGAACGGAGCCAGCATAAGAACAAGGCGAAGGCGATGCGGGTTCTGAAAGCGCGACTACTTGAACAGATGAAACTGGTGCAGGCGAAAGAAATTTCGGCCGAACGAAAAAAGCAGGTGGGGACCGGGGACAGGTCGGAAAAGATCAGAACGTATAATTTTCCTGAGAACAGGGTCACCGATCACCGGATAAAGGTTTCGCTTTATAACCTTCCTGTTTTTATGGATGGGAAGATGGACGAGCTTATAGACGCTCTGATAGAAGAGGACAGAAAACTGAAATTGCAGTCGGTGGACAAATGAGGGAATATTCCGAGACTGTTCCTTTTCAATACGAAGATGGTTTTGTGAATTTTATGGGGTTGGAAATTAAGGTCGATCCCAGGGTGTTTATCCCTAGGCCGGAAACGGCGCTTTTGGTGGAGATCGTCGCGAGATACTGTGAAGAAAAAGATTTCTGTAAAGCGCGTATACTGGATATGTGTACCGGCAGCGGGGCGATAGCGTTGGCGATAGCGAAAATGGTGTCGGACACGCAGATAACGGCTGTCGATCTTTCGACGGACGCGTTAAAAGTAGCCGAGGAGAACGCGAAGAGGCTGGGGCTTGACGGTAGAGTAAAATTTGTTCATTCGAATATGTTCGATTTTTTGCGGGACGGTGGGATAGAAGAATACGACGCAATAGTTTCCAATCCCCCGTATGTTTCGAAAAAAGATTACGAAAAGACCGATGCCTGGGTAAAAGCCGAACCTAAAATGGCATTGTACTCAAGCGAAGAAGGAATGGATCACATAAATATTCTGGCCAAAGAAATCCCGGGATATTTAAAAGACGGAGGTTTTACTGCTTTGGAAATAGGGTATGATCAGTCTGAAAATGTTAAAAAGATTTTTTCAGAATATGGGTTTCAGAATATAAAAGGGCACAGGGATTTTAACGGATTTGAACGTGTGATAACCGGGTGGAAACTTAAAAATGGATAAGTTGGTAATAGAAGGCGGGAAAAGACTGACCGGGACCGTGAAGGTAAGCGGTTCTAAAAACTCATGTCTGCCTATTCTCGCCGCGTGTCTTTTGACAAGCGAGGAATGTAAAATAAAGAACGTTCCGGATCTTCGCGATGTGAATACGATGATAAAGATCCTAAACGCTTTAGGGCGTGGCGCCGAACGCGTCGGGGATACGGTCATTGTAAAGGCTGGAGAAGTTACGAATCGGGTCGCCAGTTACGATCTTGTCAGCACGATGAGGGCTTCGATAGTGGTGCTTGGACCGATACTCGCGAAATACGGAGACGCGAAGGTTTCGTTTCCCGGCGGATGCGTTATCGGCCCCCGTCCGATCGATCTACACATAAAGGGTTTGAGAGGACTTGGCGCGGATATATCCGTCAGAGAAGGATATCTTACCGCGAAGGCCAGATCTAAAAGGCTTATTGGCAGCAAGGTATATCTGGGCGGGCATTTCGGTTCGAGTGTTTTAGGAACCGATAATACAATGATGGCCGCTGTTCTTGCTGAGGGCGAAACCATAATAGAAAATGCGGCATGCGAGCCGGAGGTTACGGATCTCGCGAATTTTCTTGTGGCGCTTGGAGCGAAGATACACGGAATTGGAACTCCGACATTGTGTATAAGTGGCGTAAAAAAACTGAAGGGCGCGGAGTATTCGATAATACCTGATCGTATCGAGGCTGGTACATATATGATGGCGGCGGCGATAACGGGCGGTCGTCTTTTTGTCGAGGATGCGCGGGTTATTCATAATCTCGCTTTGATAGATAAATTGAAAGAGATCGGTGTTAATGTCGAAGAAATGGATAATGGTGTGGAAGTTTCGCATGTGGGTGGGCTTTTAAAAGCTACACATATAACCACGAACACTTATCCCGGTTTCCCGACGGATCTTCAGGCGCAGATGATGAGCATAGCGACCATAAGCGACGGGATTAGCGTAATAACGGAAAAAATATATCCGGAAAGATTTATACACATAAGCGAATTGAATAGAATGGGCGCTAACATAATGCTTGAAGGTTCCACAGCTATAGTGCACGGAGTGAAGGCGCTTAGCGGTGCGCCGGTCATGGCGTCGGATCTCAGGGCATCCGCAGGACTTGTTCTTGCTGGGTTAGTCGCCGAGGGCGAGACTGAGATATCGAGGGTTTATCATATTGACCGCGGGTACGAAAAGATCGAGGAAAAGCTTTCGGCGGTTGGAGCTAAGATATGGCGTGTGAAAGAACAGAAAACGGAAAAAGAGCCGTAAGGTTTAACGGCTTAGAGACCGGTAATATTAACCAGGAGGAAAAGTACATGGAAGTGGCTTTAAGAATGAAGATGTTCGGAACGAAAAAGACGCCGTTTTTCCGTATAGTGGCTATCTGCAAACCCAAAGCTCGAGGCGGAAAGATCCTTGAAGAAATAGGAAACTATGATCCGAAAAAAAAGGGTGAACAGGTTACGATAAAAAAGGACAGAGTCGACTATTGGATCAAGAACGGGGCGAGGCCGTCCGAGACGGTGAAAAGCATCATAAAAAAGTACTGTAAGTAAAACGATGCGGATCGATATCATTACTCTTTTTCCCGGTATGTTCAAAGGCGCGATGGAAGAGTCGATGCTGAAACTGGCGAAAAAGAAGGGTTTGGTAGAAATAACGGTACGCGATCTCAGGGATTGGACACACGACAGACACCGAACGGCGGACGATAAACCGTTCGGCGGTGGTCCTGGGATGGTGATGAAGGTAGAGCCGGTAGATGAGGCTCTTGCGGAAATAAAAGGGGAAATTAAAAAAAACGCGCGGTCTCGGGTGATATTAATGACGCCTCAGGGGCAGAAGTTCGAACAGAAACTAGCGCGGTCTTTGGCAGAGTACGATCATCTGGTATTTTTGTGCGGGCACTATGAGGGCGTGGACGAAAGGATACGCGGAATGGTGGACAACGAGATCTCCATAGGTGATTATGTTCTAACAGGCGGAGAGCTCCCGGCTATGGTAGTGTGTGACGCGGTTATCAGGCTAATCCCGGGTGTTCTCGGAAGAATGAGTTCTTTGCATGAGGAATCTTTTGAGAACGGGATGTTAGAGTACCCACAATATACGAGGCCCGCCGAGTACAAAGGGATGAAAGTCCCTGAAGTGCTTTTGTGCGGAGACCCGAAAAAAATAGAGAAATGGAAAAAACAGAAGGCCGTGGAACGGACAAGAGATCGCCGGCCGGATCTTCTGGAGAACAAAAAAAATAAAGAATCTTGATGAAAACTGGCCGGTGTCAGTCGGTCATTTAAAGGAGGAAGTAATGAGTAACAGCAGCATAATGGAAAATTTTGAGAAGAAACATAAAAAAGAGAACAAATACGTTTTTGAGGTCGGTGATTCCGTGGACGTATCGTTCAGGATAACCGAAGGCGATAAGACCCGCGTTCAGCTTTTCAGCGGGGTCGTGATCGGGAAAAAAGGGACCGGTATCAACGAGATGTTCACGGTAAGGAGAATATCGTACGGTGAAGGCGTTGAAAGGGTATTCCCGTTGTATTCGCCGCTTATCGAGAGTATCGAGGTCACTAAGCAGGGTAAAACACGCCGGTCGAAACTATATTATCTCAGGGAAAGAACCGGTAAAAAGGCCACAAAGGTAAAAGAGAAGCTTGGAGAATAATACTTCTTTAGGGAAGTACAGCCTGCGATTTTCTTACGAGCAGGCGGCCATGGACGAGGGGCACCGGATCGTGGCGGGTATAGACGAAGCCGGGCGAGGTCCTCTCGCGGGCCCAGTGGTTGCGGCCGCTGTTGTAGTGAACGACAGGAATTTTTTGGAACGCATGGACGATTCAAAAAAAATGACCGCGAGAAGCAGGGAACGTTCTTATAAAGAGATATTTGAAAAATGCGATGTCGGGGTTGGCATGGCCAGTGTGGAAGAAATAGATAAATTTAATATTCTGAACGCTACCCTTTTGGCCATGGAACGGGCCGTGGCGGCGCTTAAGAACAATCCTGATTATTTGTTGATCGACGGCAGTAGAATGAACGTAAAAGTGCCGCAAAAAAGAACATGCCTTATAGCCGGTGAAAGCAAAAGCACATCGATCGCATGTGCTTCTATCGTAGCTAAAGTTACCAGAGACAGAATAATGGATGAAGAGGATAAAAAATATCCTCTTTACGGTTTTGCAAAGCATAAAGGGTACGGAACAAAAGCCCATATCGACGCCATAAACAAAGCGGGGCTTTCGCCGATACATCGTTTAAGTTTCGGACCTTTTGGAGGGAAGAACGCGACCGCGGCGTTTTAAATCCGCGCATTTCATCACGTATTGAAAAAAAGGAGAACCTATGAGTCTTAATCATGACGAACGGGTAGTGTCAGAGATCATGCCCAGGCCTATCGAAGAGATAGCCAAGAAAGCAGGCATCCCTGCCAAAAGCCTTAAACTGCAGAGTAAATACGTCGCGAAGGTACCGGCCGATCTTCTTGAAGAATCCTTTAAAAATAAAAAAGACGGGAAGCTTATAGTTATGACGTCGATCACGCCGACTATGGTAGGCGAAGGTCAGACCGTGAATACGATAGCGCTTTCCATGGCTTTCAATAAAATGGGCAAAAAGTCAGTGGCCAGCATGATGCAGTCCGCGTACGGTCCTCTTTTTAGTATGAAAGGCGGCGCTACCGGCGGAGGGTTCGCACAGCTTATGCCCGCCGAAGAGATAAATCTTCATATGGTTTCGGATTTCCACGCGGTAGAAGCAGCGCAGAATATGTGCGCGGCGGTTCTTGATAATAATTTTTTCTGGGGGAATACCTGCAAGTTTAATAAGGATCATATTACATGGCATAGAGCCGTAGATATGTGCGACAGATCGCTCAGGAACGTTACGATAGGCGGAGGCGGGAAACTGCACGGTGTTAATAGACGCACCGGAGTCGATATAACCGGCGCGTGCGAATGTATGGCCATATTGGGACTTTCAAAAAATCTAAAACAACTGCGCGCTAAACTCGGCAGCGTTGTTGTAGGGTACAGCGAGAGTGGCAAACCTATTACGGCCGAGGAATTGAAAGTGGCCGGTGCCATGGCTGTTGTTTTGCGGGAGGCGCTTAATCCGAATATAGTGCAGACTTCGGAGCACACGCTGGCTTTTATGCACACATGTTCTTTTTCAAATATGATCCATGGTTCAGGATCTTTGATCGCGGATCTTATGGCGCTTAAGCTGTCGGAATACGCTGTGGTAGAGACAGGTTTTGGCGCGGATCTCGGGGCGGAAAAATATTTCGATATAAAATGCAGACAAAGCGGGATGAAGCCGGACGTAGCCGTTATCAACTGTTCGGTAAGGGCGCTTAAAATGCACAGCGGAGATTTCGCGATGAAGAACGGTCATCTCCCTGACGAATTGAAGAGAGAGGATCTTTCTGCCGTTGACCGGGGGTGCTCGAATCTTGAAAAACAGGTTGAGAACCTTAAAATGTTCGGGATACCTATAGTCGTTTGTGTCAATAGGTTCGACAGTGATTCTAAGAAAGAGGTGGATGTAGTTATACGAAGAGCTCAGGCTCTGAACGTGCGCGTTGCGGTAAGTGAGGCGTACAAAATTGGCAGTAAAGGGGCGCATGATCTGGCGAAACAGGTGATCGAAGCATCCAAGGAAAAATCCGCGTTCAGGTACATGTATCCGGTCGATATGAGCATACGCAACAAGATAGAGCGTATCGGAAAGTCGATGTACGGCGCGACCGAGGTTAAATATTCCGAGGAAGCTGTGAAAGAGATGGCGTTGATAGAGAATGCGAAACTCGATCAACTCCCGATAAGTATAGCCAAGACGCATCTTTCACTTTCGGATAATCCGAAAAGAAAAGGCAGACCGCGCGGATTCACGCTCAGCGTTGAAAATGTGGAGGCTTTTAACGGCGCCGGTTATATTGTCGCCAGGTGTGATGGTATGACGAGCATGCCGGAACTTCCGAAAAATCCGCGGCTTGAGAAAATAGACATAGATCTTAAAACAGGCAAGAACAAGGGGATAATGTAAAATGGATGTTAGCTCCTATTTGAGCGAATCGTTGTATGTATATCTCAAGGACCTTTCCGATAAAAAAATGGTGCCGGGCGGTGGTAGCGCAGCGGCTTTGGTGGCTTCCGTCGGCGCGGCTCTTAACATGATGGTTCTTAATTATTCGATAAAAAAGGATAATGCGTCTAAGAATGAAGATCTGATAGTACTTAAAGCCAGACAGGATAAAATCCTGGAAACTCTGGTTAAAATCATAGATGAAGACTGTATCGCTTTTGAGGAACTTATGTCCGTTCTGAAAGATGGCGCCGATGCGGAAGATAAATACAAAAGAGCTGCTGGAGTGCCGATGCGTATATGCCGCGAAAGTTGTTCCTGTATGGAGATCGCTTTATTCCTAGTGGAGGCTGGGAACAAGAACCTTATTACTGACGTAGGGTGTGCGGTGCATATGCTCGAAGGAGCATTCTTTTCGGCTTTATACAACGTGCGCGTGAACTTGAAGTATATAAAGGATAATGCGTTTAAAGCTGGATATGAGACCGAGCTGGGGGAGATGTCTAAAATGGTGAAGGGTTCTTTATCTGAAATTGAACAAAAATTGGACGCAGCTCTTCGTATCTGAAAGGAATAAAATGGCGCAATTGGTTGACGGACGCATGATCGCCAAAGAAATACAGACCGCCGTGTGCGAAAAATGCGCGGCGCTTAAGGCGTCTTCTCGGCCTTTGCCGAAGCTAGTTTCTGTAATAGCGGGGACATGTGACGGGTCCGAGATATATATAAAAGCCCAGACTCAGGCCGCGGCGAATACCGGCATAGTATTTGAGACGTGCAAACTCAGCGGCAGCGTCACACAGAGCGAGCTTATGAAAAAAATAGGCGCGCTTAACGTCGATCCGTCAGTAACCGCCGTTATTATACAGCATCCTCTGCCGGCGGGAATAGATCACGATAAGGTAATATCGGCGATAAATCCCGAGAAAGACGCCGAAGGGACACATCCGTGCAATCTTGGCAGAATATTCCGCCGCGAGGCCGACATTGTTCCATGCACACCCGGCGCGGTAATGAAGATATTAAGTTATCACAAGATAGATTTGTATGGTAAGGATGTGGTTATTATCGGGCATTCCCCGATAGTAGGGAAACCGTTAAGCCTTATGATGCTCAACGAAACCGCGACTACGTCGGTATGTCACATCGGCACGGCTAAAATAGGGCATATACAGGATTATACAAGGCGCGCCGATATACTCGTTGTTGCCGTTGGGAAAAGTGAAATGGTAAAAAGCGATTGGATAAAAGAAGGGGCAATAGTTATAGACGTTGGCATCAATAATGTCGCGGGAAAGATCACAGGGGATGTGGATTTTAACGGTGTGAAAGATAAAGCGTCGCTTATAACGCCAGTTCCGGGCGGGGTTGGACCGATAACTGTGGCTATTTTAATGAGGAACGTTTTAAGGGCGTACAGGACACAGCATGAAAACATTTAAAGAAAAACTCGACGAGAAAATATTTGTTATAACGACCGAGATCGGGCCGCCTAAAGGCGTGTCTATGACGGGAATAATCGAAGAACTTAAATCCGTACGCGGAAGAGTAGACGCTGTGAACGTTACCGATCAACAAAGTGCGGTAATGAGGCTCGGTTCTATTGCGGCCAGCAAGACGCTTCTTGATAACGGATATGAACCGATATGCCAGGTGACATGCCGCGACAGGAACCGGATCGCGCTTCAGTCTGATGTCTTGTCGGCCGGGGTGCTGGGGATAAAAAATATTCTTGTTATGACGGGCGATCATCCTCTTTTAGGCGATCATCCTGCCGCGAAACCGGTGTATGATCTTGATTCCGTTAACCTGCTGAGTGCCATAAAATCTTTGCAGGAAGGATACGACCTTGCGGGCAAGCGCCTTGAAAGCGCGCCGTCTTTTTGTGTCGGCGCCGTAGTGAATCCCGGGGCGGAACCTCTTGAACCGGAAATAATAAAGATGGAGAAAAAAATAGAAGCCGGCGCTTTTTTCTTCCAGACACAGGCGATATTCGACATAAAAAAATTCGAGATATTTCTCAACAGTATCTCTCACTTTAGGGACAAGATACGGCTCTTGGGTGGAATAGTACCGATAAAATCCCTAAAAATGGCGCAGTATATGAACGATCACATACCGGGTGTTTTTATACCTGAAAGTATTATGCAGAGACTTGAGAAGACGACCGATATAACGGAAGAATCCGTCGCTATCGCGGCGGACCTTATGTCGGCTCTCCGCGAGAGATGCGACGGTATTCATTTTATGCCTATCCGTGCAAATCATCTTGTAGCGAAAGTTTTGGACAAATCCGGCGTCAGGTAATTTTTCCTTCCACCGGGAAAGGACCATCCCATGAATAAGGATAAGTTCACCGTACTAGATTTCAGAAAAAAGAAAGAAACCGGCTCAAAAATTACTATGCTTACGGCATATGATTACTCGATGGCTAAACTCATAGATGCTTCCGGGGTTGACGCGATTTTAGTCGGAGATTCCCTGGGGATGGTCGTGCTCGGATATGATTCCACGGTGCCGGTCACGATGGAAGACATGATACATCATACAAAAGCAGTGCGCCGCGGGACGGAAAGGGCTTTTCTTATAGGTGATATGCCGTTCATGTCATATCAGGCGAGTGACGAAGAGGCGATAAGGAACGCCGGGCGTTTCGTGAAGGATGCGGGATGTGACGCTGTAAAAATAGAATGGTGTGAACACGCGCCCGGCCGGGCACAGGCAATATATCGGTCCGGGATATCTGTTATCGGGCATGTCGGCCTTACGCCTCAGACCATCGGCCAGCTTGGCGGATATAAGGTGCAGGGGAAAGACGCGGAGTCCGCGTCGCATCTGTTAGATAGCGCTCTCGCGCTGGAAAAAGCGGGATGTTTCGCTATCATACTTGAATGCGTGCCGGTCGAACTTTCAAAAAAAATAACGGCGAGATTAAAAATACCCACTATTGGCATAGGCGCGGGATCTGACTGCGACGGGCAGGTGCTTGTTACATATGACATCGTCGGATATTTCGATAAATTCGTTCCGAAATTCGTAAAACAGTATACGAATGTCAATTCGGCTATTACGGAGGCATTACGGTCATTCAAAAAAGAAGTTGAGACCGGTGCTTTTCCGGATGACGCGCATTCGTTCCATTCCGGGAAGTGATATATGGACGTAAAAAAGACCTGCAAGGAAACTTTAGAAAAAGTTATGTCGCTGGGAGCGCGGAAACCAAAACGTATATTTATCGCCGCTACCAAACAGAATGTCGGTAAGACCACGGTCTCGCTCGGGATTGTTTCGGTTTTTAAGGAGCATTTCGAGAGGGTGGGTTTTATAAAACCGGTAGGCCAGCGTTACCTTATCGAGAATGGTTTTAAAGTGGATGAAGACGCTGTACTCATGCAGAGAATATTCAATTTTGGTTTTGCGATAAAGGATATGTCCCCGATAGCGGTGGAGAAAGGATATACTGAGCGTTTTATCGACGGTGCTATTGCGGGAGATCTTTCACAAGAGATACGTGATTCTTTCTCGCGCATAAGCGAGCAGTCTGATGTCGTTGTCATCGAAGGTACGGGACACGCGGGAGTGGGGTCCGTGTTTGACCTTTCCAACGCCCAGGTCGCGAATATGCTTGATGCGAAGGTCATTCTGGTTTCGTCAGGAGGTATAGGTAATCCGATAGACGAAGTGATGCTTAATAAAGCGCTTTTTGACAAATATAACGTGAAACTTGCCGGTGTCGTTGTTAACAAGGTAAAAGCCGATAAATATGAAAAGATCGCCAGTTATGCACGGCGAGGTCTTGAGCGGCTCGGAGTGAACGTTATAGGCGTTTTGCCGTATTTTGATACTTTAGACGCGCCTACTTTACAAGATATACGTGAAGAACTGGATATGCATGTGATATGCGGCGAACAGTACCTTTCAAGGCAGATGAAAAAAATACTGGTCGGTGCCATGGAAGTAAAGGATGCGGTACAGTATTTTGAGGATGATTGTTTGATGATAACTCCCGGTGATCGGCTTGATCTAATCACGTTATTCATGAAAATGCATACGGGACGATATAAAATAAAAAGGCATATGACGGGCATTGTGTTGTCCGGAGGGATAAATCCTCCGAGACGTATCTTTAACATGCTCCGGGAAGCGGATATTCCGACGCTTGTCAGCAGGTACAATACATATGAGGTCGCGGCGCGTATACACGATCTGAGCGTGAAGATAAAATCGCGCGACAAAAATAAGGTGAAATTAGTTGTGGATATGGCCCGGCAATATATAGATTTTGAGCAGGTACTGAACGCGCTTTCCTGATCCGGTCCGGATATAAAAATAAAAGAGGTTATATGAGAGTAGCAGTCGCGATGTCGGGCGGCGTAGATTCAAGCGTCGCCGCGATAGAGCTGAAAAATAAAGGATATGATGTTATAGGGCTTACGATGAAGACATGGCCGACCGAGGAGTGCGGTGCGGCTGGTGAAAAGCTGTGCTGTTCGCTCGAGTCGATACAGTATGCACGCAGTGTGGCGGAAGACCTGGATGTTCCGTATTATGTGGTAAACCTTTCGGAAGAATTCGCACGGGAGGTCACCGGATATTTCGCCGAAGAGTACGCTAAAGGGAGAACCCCGAATCCGTGTGTTTTCTGTAACAGTAAGGTTAAATTCGGACATTTGCTTTCAAAAGCCAGACAGATCGGTGCCGAGCGTATCGCTACCGGGCATTATGCGCGCATAGTGAATAAAGACGGCAGGTATTTTATCGCTGAGGCGGTGGACCGCAAAAAAGATCAGACATATTTTTTATACGATATTGCTAAGGACGCACTTTCTTTTATTGATTTCCCGGTCGGTGAATACACAAAGGATCAGGTAAGGGCCATCGCTAAAAAGAACGGTTTTATGTCGGCGAACCGTGAGGAAAGCCAGGATATTTGTTTCGCGACGGCGGACGGCGATTATAGGAAGTATCTTGCGAAAATAGGGGTGAAAGCCTTTACTCCCGGAAATATAGTGGATATGTCCGGTAAGGTCGTCGGAAAACACGAGGGGATCGCGTCGTACACCATCGGGCAACGCAAAGGTCTCGGGGTCGCGATGGGCGAGCCGGTTTATGTCCTTAAGATCGATACCGTGAAAAATGTTGTTGTCTTAGGTCCCAGAGAACACGCGATGCGTAAGGCCGTGCGCCTTAAAGGGATGAACTGGTTCATAGACGAGAGCGAATACTCAAAACCTTTCGAAACAATGGCCAAAATAAGATACGCTACTCCGAAAACAAAAGCGGCCGTTACGGTAAGAGAGAAAGACGATGTGCTCGTTGAGTTTGCCGAGCCGCAATTCGCGCCGACCCCGGGCCAGGCCGCGGTTTTTTATGACGGGGATCTGGTGATAGGCGGGGGATGGATAGAGGAAGTGGTTGGGTAGGAAGTTTTTTAAAGTGTCATGTATCATGTTTTATGTGTCCGGGGTCAGGGGTGGGCAGGTCAATTGCACGGTGCAAGATTGACAAAGTAGTCATATTCCCATATAATGATTCGGAATTTTACACTGTGGCGGGGTAGCTCAGCTGGTTAGAGCATACGGCTCATACCCGTAGTGTCGGTGGTTCAAGTCCACTCCCCGCTACCACTTATCCTCGAATTTCGAATCTCGAATTTCTTCCCCCAAATTGTTTATTATTAGTCCTTTAATCCGTGTGCGTATGATTTCCATAGCCCTGTATTTTGCGGAGGTCAAATGATCCCAATCCCTCGAAATAACGCTACCACTTATCTGCTATTCTCGATTTTCGATTTACTCCCGGTTAGAATTTCAGTTTTTTGATCCAAATTTAATTAGGAGTTAGGGGATGGGAGTTTGGAGAGGGAACGTTTCAAACTTCAACTTCTTTAGAGCGTCCGGCCGGGGGATCCGAGTACTGGAACGATTTGCCGTTATCCGATTAAAAATAATTTACGCTACGGCGCGAGTCAAACACCGGGAGATCAGAAATGAAAAGGCAAATTGTGAAGCACGCAGGATCTCCCGGCCGGACGCGCAGAAATTGATTTATTCCCGGTTTGGTGTTATACTGAATCCCAAGACCATGGTTTTTACCGTTCAGTACTTATCAAGGTAAAAGAGGTGGTTGGTGGAAGTGACAAGATCTCTCAAAAGATTCGGGTTACTTTCCTCACCGGAACAGGGGTTGTCCGAAAGATCCCCCCAGGATGAGGTTGTGGATATTCGTTTCCATGACCTTGAAAATAAAATAGACGCTCTCAAAAAATGGTTCTCAGGGATAGACCTTGAGAAAGCCCGTATCGATCTCATTAAAGAACAATACGACAATAAACTAAGTTCCATACAGGAAGAAATGTCCTCGCGCATAAGATGCATCGAAGAAACCCTTTGTAAAATTGAACATATGAATGAAAGATATCGCGAATGGGAAGAGGTCCTGCGCGCTTTTTTGGGTGAAGTCATTACCCTCATCAATGAAAAGAACGCCAGGATAGAAAAGCTAGAGAGCGAAAGATCCCAGAGAACTTTGTCGCGAGACGATGATAGCATCTCATCCGATCTAAAAAAGATATTCCCTTCAGGTTCCTCAAGCGCGATCCTTTCCGAACTATTGGCAGAATATAAAAAATAGTGTCATGTGGCCCTCAACCAATGTTGCGGAGTGAGCCATGTGTTAAGTAATGCCAATCTCCCGATTTTGGAGAATTTTCTGACAATTTTGGCACCTGCGGAACACGCCCTCCCAGGTATATCTTCTATTCGCCTGTTCGGAAGTTCTGCGCCCTTTAGAAAAATACCCTGTTATTTTTGAACTCCAGGCGTTTGATGCTTCGCTGAAGCGTAAAATATTTTTATCTTTTGCGGGTATTTTTCTTAAGTGCTCGAACATTCCGAACAGACTAATTGTCGATAAAGCGTTTTTAAGGTTTAAGTATATTTCCGATCTTTTCCAATGGCTACGGGGGACATGTCCCCCGTAGCCATGCAGGAACAACTTTGTACTCAAATATTTAACGACGAGAAACAGCACGTATGACACAAAAAGACAATCATCAGTTTTGTATTTAAGTGTGAATGATCTGTGTGCTACAAGTTGGGGACTATTCGTCGTAGTAGCCGGGTTTTCGATTTTTGTGTTTGCTCTGAAGTTCATATAATCGCTGAAGCTGTTTCAGGTAGCTTTCGTTATTGTCGTTCCAGATGCCGTTGTTTTTGTACATCGTGACTTTGCCGGTTATGTTATTCACGAGTACGTCCTGTTTTTTCCCTCCCGGGACATTTAAGGTTTCTTCTCGATCTAAAAGAAATATCGCGTATGCGTTTGAAGAAAGGAACGTTGCGATCAGGATAGCCGTTAACAAGATATGTTTCGCTTTCATGGAACAAATATTATCATCGAATCCATGATTTTTCAATAGGTATTAGGGAAAAACAAAACGACGAGAAATATATGGATTAGCGTAAAAAATAGTTAGAAATAAAGTAATTGACAATATTAAGGAAAGTGCTATAATAAATTTAGCCGATAAAAAAGTTAAAAGTGGCTGTATTTAGAAAGACCAAAAAGACCGAATTTGAAGTGGATGCAGGAAGGTGTGAAAAAGATCCCGTTTCCTCAATGCGGGGGCAGAGAGGAGGCGGGATCTTTTTTATTCCTTTAAGATAATTCAAAGACACTGCTACATACAATTAAGAACCGCTTTCCCAAAACCTTGTTCCAGGTAGCTTCATACTTAGATCGCAAACGCGATAATTTTCAAAAAATGGAACTTTTTTACGATAATCATTGTCTAAAATTGCAAAGGACGGAGGTTTCTATGATTACTTACTTATTGAAGGGCAAAACATTTAAGGTTTTGATTTTAATGTTGGTTTTGGTATTTTCAGTTTCAGCGAATTTGTCCGCTTATGCCGATAGAGGTCATGGGCATGGTCCAGGTCCTGGTCCATGCGGTCCGGGACCTGGTTGGGGACCTGGACCGGGGCCTGGTTGGTTCTGGTTCGGGGCGGCAATGACCGCAGTAGCTGTTGGCACTGTTCTTGCTTCGATCCCGCCGCGTAGTACTGTTGTTGTGGTGGATGGTGTTTCGTACTATTATTACAACAATGTATATTACCGGACCTGTTCAGGCGGATATGTTGTGGTAAACGCACCGGTAATTCCCGTGACCTGTCAGCCTGTTATTGTCAACGGTGTTACCTATTATAATGTCAATGGAGTGACTTATGCGACTACACCCGTAGTCGCGCAGCCGGCTCAAGTGATCATTACAGATTCCGCGGTGCCTGTGCAGACGGTTCAGACAGTGACTACGCCGGTACAAACTGTTCAAAATGCACAGGTAGTTCAATCGCAAACTGTTCAGACACAGCAGACTAGTCAGCCGACTCAAAATGCCGCTGTTCAGTCGGTAGAAGTAAAAGCGTCGACGGATTCTTTTACGGTAAATGTCCCGAATTCACAGGGAACATATACGCCGGTGACTTTGAAAAGATCCGGGAGCGGTTTTATTGGGCCGCAGGGTGAGTATTATACGGAATTTCCAAGTATCGAACAATTGAAAGCCATGTATACAAAATAAAAATGACGCCCCCGAAGTTCAGACTTTGGGGGCGTTAAGCTGGTGGATGTTTGTATATCCCACATTTCTGTCCGGATGAGTAAATTCAAAAATAAAATCAGATTTATGTTGATAAATTTTTACTAAAATTGTAAAATAAATGCAAAGTTACATTGGTTCAGTTATTAAATCAAAGGAGTGATCATGGTAAAAAGAATATTCGCACTGATAATGGTAAGTTTAGTTTTGGTTTCGGTTTCCGCGTTCGCTGAAGATAATATCGCGTTGAACGCGAGCGTTAAAGCGAACAGTATTTTTCAATCATATTTCGCGTCATTAGCGGTTGATGGGAATAAAGATTCCCAGTGGAGCGCGATATGGTGGGGGTCAAGTTCAAATCCATACTATCTTATGGTAGATCTTGGCAGTGTACAGAATCTTTCACATATCGATCTGTATGGGAAGGATACTTTAATGGGAACGAGGCTCAGCTACATCAACTATAACCTTTACTATAGCACGGAGTCCAGCGCGTGGGACAGCAATCTTACGTCGGCATGGGGACTTATGACATCAGGATCTTTAAAGGATACTTCGAGCGATTATTGGGATAGTATCAATTTTGACGGGGCTGCTGCCAGATATCTGAAATTTGAGGTTACAGGCGGCACAGAGTTCGCACACTTGTATGAGTTGGAAGCGTATAAAGCACAAGGTGGGGTTGATATCCCTTCTACTCCTGAGCCGGTTTCATCCGTATTGTTCGGGATCGGTGCTGTGATCTTTGGGATAAGAAGAAAATTCGCGAAATAATTCGATCTGAATAAAAAACAAAGGCCGGACATTATTGTCCGGCCTTTTTGTTTTTATGGACCGGGGCGTTGCTTAATTTTCAGTGGGATACTATACTAATATACGCTGAATTGGACGAAAAATTTCCGGCCGTGTTTTAAAATGACAAATCCAGGGAGAAGGTTCGCAATGAAAAAAAATAATGAACGAGCTGGTGATAATAAAGGGAAGGCTATAAAACTGGCCGGATGTATCGGGTATTCAAAAGACTCGGTAATAAGCAAAACCCTTCTTGATAAAGGAACAGGTACTTTGACTTTATTTGCTTTTGATAAAGGGCAGGGCCTCAGTGAACATACCGCTCCGTTCGACGCTACGGTATTCGTGGCGGAGGGAGAGGCAAGTATCACGATCGGCGGAAAAAAGAAGATCGTTAAAAAAGGCGAACTAGTCATAATGCCGGCCGGTGTGACACATTCTTTAAAGGCCGAAAAGCGGTTCAAGATGATGCTGATCATGATAAGAAAATAACATTCGGGAAGACAGAAAGGCTAAATGAAAAAATTATCGAATATAGGGGTTAAAATAAACTCCAGGATCGGCAAAGCCATACACGATTACAAACTGATCGAAGAAGGCGATAAAATACTGGTGGGGGTCTCAGGCGGCAAGGATAGCCTTACACTGCTTAAATTTCTGAAAGATATACAGGGCTGGGCGCCGGTCAAATTTGATATTATCGCGTATCATGTGCTTACCGATATCCAGTCCGAGCCCGAAGAACATGAAAAATTCCTGCGGGAAGTTTTTGAAACTATCGGCGTTAAGTACAAAATAAAAAAAATAAAGATCCCCGACGATAAAAAAGTAAAGTCCGGATGCTTCTGGTGTGCGTGGAATAGGCGTAAAACCTTGTTCAAGGCCGCGGATAAATTAGGTTGCAACAAAGTAGCGCTCGGACACCATAAAGACGACATTGTTGAGACAATGCTTATGAACCTTTTTTATAACGGTGAGATATCGGCGATGAATCCCAGACAGGAACTTTTTGGAGGAGAGGTTATCATAATTCGTCCGCTTTGTTATGTTGAAGAGGAGATGACGGCGAAATTCTCGAAAGAGAACGGTTTTTACGGCCGGACATGCCAGTGCCGGCTTGCCGGT
Organism: Candidatus Omnitrophota bacterium; assembly: GCA_035403965.1. Classification (GTDB taxonomy): domain Bacteria; phylum Omnitrophota; class Gorgyraeia; order Tantalellales; family Tantalellaceae; genus DAONGE01. Next base: position 36,975 of record DAONGE010000008.1, read on the forward strand.
GACAGTAAACGCAAGTTCGTAAAGGATCTGATACGCGAGGTGGAAAGATCAAACCCGAAGATAAACGTGAAATCCAATATTTTCAGAAGCGTCTCAAGGATACGCGAGGGATACATAGATCTTAAGAACGGTTGAGGCTGGCAGGAGAAAGGGATAATATGAAAGTGATACCACTCAAAAAATGTGAGAAATTCATATCAGGGGACCACTGTGTTCTCCGCGAGATGCTTCACCCCGATAAAATGAAGGCGGCGTTCAGGTATAGTTTGGCGCATGCCACACTTAAACCCGGGCTTGCGTCGACTCCGCACAAATTGCGTACGTCCGAGGTTTATTATATTGTTAACGGCAGGGGCCTTATGCATATTGATAAAGGATCCGCGAAAGTGAAAGCGGGGGATACGATATATATCCCGCCCCATTCGCGGCAATATATAAAGAACACCGGGAAGAAAACCCTGGAATTTTTGTGTATCGTGGATCCAGCATGGAGAGCGCAAGATGAAGAAGTATTCTAAGCCGGAACTTGTTTCTCCCGCCGGAGATTGGAGCGCGATGCGCGGCGCGGTCGAGTCGGGCGCCGACAGCGTGTATTTCGGTGTAAAAGGCCTTAATATGCGCGCCTCAGCGTCTAATTTCGACGCGTTCGAGATGAAAAAGATCATGAAATATCTGCATGACGCCGGAAAAAAAGGATATCTCACGCTGAATGTCGTTGTTTTTGACGATGAACTGCCTAAGATCAAAAAAATACTAAGGAACGCCGCTGACGCTAAAGTTGACGGAGTGGTCCTGTGGGATACGGCCGTTCTTAAACTTGCTTCAAGCCTTGGACTGAATGTTCATCTTTCGACGCAGGCGAGTGTGGCGAATTATGATGCCGTTAAATTTTATTCGTCACTTGGTGTGAAACGGATAGTGCTCGCGAGGGAGTGCTCTCTGGTGAAAATAAAGAATATCATAGATCGCATCAAAAAAGATAAGCTTAAATGCTCAGTCGAGGTTTTTATACACGGAGCGATGTGCGTAAGTATCTCGGGTCGATGTTTCATGTCGCAGGTCTCGTTCGGGAAATCGGCTAACCGGGGTGAATGTGTTCAACCGTGCCGCAGGGAATATACAATTACGGACGAGCAGGACGGACTTAAATATGTGATCGGTAAAGATTATGTCCTAAGCCCGAACGATGTTTGCGCGGTCGGGATAATAGACGATCTTATAAAAATCGGCGTCTCGGCTTTTAAAATAGAAGGAAGGACTCGAGCGCCGGAATACGTGAAAGTGGTCACGGCGGTTTACCGTGAAGCGATAGACGCTTTTTTTGACGGACGGCTTGATCCAGATCTGAAGAAAAAATTATATGAACGCCTCGGCGAGGTGTATAACCGCGGGCTATCGTCCGGATTTTATCTTGGAGAGCCGGATGGACGGCGGAGTCGCGAACCCGAGAACATCTATGAGAAAGTTTATCTCGGCGAGGTAGTGACATTTTATAAAAAGATAGGTGTTGCCAGTGTTCGCTTGAATAACGGTGGTTTAAAAATAGGTGACGAGATATTGATCTACGGGAATACGACCCCGGCGGGATTTATTAAAGTTGATGGTCTTGAGAAAGATCACACGAGCGTACGGTCCGCACAAAAAGGCCAGGAAGTTGCTATTAAGGTCCCGTTTGTGGCGCGTCCTCATGATAAAGTCTTCATTTGGCGCAATAAACTTTCATGATAGAATCCCGCGCTTCACTTTTTTGCCCTTGACTATTAAAAATAAATGCCTCATAATTAGCTAAATCTTGCGAGGTGAATATGTACAGAATCACAAAAAAGAAACAACTTAATCAGGATATCACTCTTATCGAGTTTGAGGCCCCTGATATCGCGCGGTCCGCGCACGCAGGGCAGTTCGTGATATTCTGCATCGACGAATTCGGCGAAAGATTCCCACTTACTATCTATGACTATGACCGTTCACGCGGTACGGTCACCGTTGTGTGCCAGGCAATAGGCGTCAGCACAAAAAAACTTTGCACGATGAACGTAGGCGATAATATCAACGATGTTGTAGGGCCTTTGGGTCACGCGACAAAGACGAAAAATATCGGTAAAGTCATTTGTATCGGCGGTGGGGTTGGGACGGCCGAGGCGTATCCGATAGCTAAAGCGCTGAAGGAAGACGGTAACGATGTGACGGTCATCATCGGCGCGCGCAATAAGGAACTTGTGATATGCGAGGACGAGATACGAGGCTTCTGTGACAAGGTATTCATTACTACAGACGACGGTTCGCACGGGCGCAAAGGGTTTGTTACTGACGTTCTTAAAGAATTGATAGAAAAAGACAGATACGATCTTGTTTTTGCCATCGGTCCGATCATAATGATGAAGATGGTATCCGTGATGACCAAGGCCAAAGGTGTCCGTACGATGGTTTCGCTCAATTCCATAATGATAGACGGGACGGGAATGTGCGGCGGGTGCCGCGTACAGTATGACAACCAGACGAAGTTTTGTTGTGTCGACGGTCCGGAATTTGACGGGCATCTTGTCGATTTCGACGAGCTTATGGTAAGGCAGGCCCGTTATAAGGATAAGGAAAAACTTGCGTTGGAAAGATATGGCGAAAAATGCAGAATAGGACTAGGCCGTGGATAATAACGAAAAATTTACGCATGTCAGGATGAGAGAACAAGCTCCGGAAGAAAGAAGAAAGAACTTCAAGGAAGTCCCTTACGGATACAGCGAAGAAGAGGCTTTGAAAGAAGCGGCTCGTTGTCTCGGATGTAAAAAGCCTCCGTGCGTGGCCGGATGTCCCGCGGAAGTTGATATCCCCACTTTCATAAAAGCCATAAAAGAAAAACGGTTCAAGGATGCAGTCAATGTCATAAAAAACACAAATACGCTTCCCGCGGTTTGCGGCCGTGTATGCCCGCAGGAGGATCAGTGCGAAAAGAACTGCGTGCTCCAAAAAACCGGTAAAGGGCCCGTAAAGATCGGGAACCTTGAAAGGTTCGCGGCTGATACGGACAGGGCGAACGCCGACAATGGATCCGGTTCTGTAGCAACGATCGCGCGGCACGGGAAAAAAGTCGCTGTGATCGGCGCCGGGCCTTCAGGCCTTACATGCGCTTCGGATCTGGCCAAAAAAGGATACAGGGTCACGTTGTTCGAAGCATTGCATCGTCCGGGCGGGGTGCTTGTTTACGGTATTCCGGAATTCAGGCTTCCGAAAGACATAGTTTATAAAGAAGTCGATGAGATAAAAAAACTCGGCGTGGAACTTAAAATGAATTTTGTCGTAGGAAAAACGAGTACGCTCGATGATCTCAGGAAAGAGGGCTTTGAGGCGTTTTTTATCGGCACGGGAGCCGGACTTCCGTGGTTCATGGGGATAGAAGGCGAGAATCTCAGCGGCGTTTATTCGGCCAATGAATTTCTTACCAGGGTCAATCTTATGAAGGCATACCGTTTCCCCGAGTATGATACGCCTGTTACGGTCGGGAAAAGAGTAGCGGTTGTCGGGGCCGGTAACGTGGCGATGGATTCGGCGCGTTGCGCGTTGAGGCTCGGCGCGGAAAAGGTATATATCGTTTATCGCCGCACAGAAGCGGAAATGCCGGCCAGGATAGATGAGATACATCATGCCAAGCAGGAAGGTGTGGAATTACATCTTCTTACGAATCCGGTAAAAATACTCGGAGACGAGAAGGGGAATATAAAAAGTCTGGTGTGTATAAAAAATAAACTTGGAGAGCCGGATTCAAGCGGACGTCCGAGACCAGTACCGATAGAAGGTTCGGAGTTTGAAATGCCGGTTGAAACTGTGATAATGGCTATTGGGAACGGACCCAATCCGCTTCTTATCGCCAGCATACAGGGGTTGACGACAAATAAACGCGGAAATATCACGGCGGACGATAAGGGGCATACGAATATCCCGGATGTATTCGCCGGTGGGGATATCGTTACCGGAGCGGCGACTGTTATTGCGGCCATGGGGGCCGGGAAAGTCGCGGCTCGCGCGATGGACGAATATTTGTCCTCGAAATAATGTTTAGATGTTTTATCTTGACTTATGGTTTTGCGTAAGAAATAATGATTAGGCGGATACAAAGAAGTATCCTTGTAACTCAAGAGACAAAGGCGTTCTCTTCCTTATATTTTAGGAGGGGAGCGTCTTTTTTTTGTGAGGTATGTGACTAAAAAATAGACATTTAATGTTCACGCGATTCGCACTTTCAGCTATTGATAGTGCCGTGATGTCAAAACAAAATAGGAGGAAACACAATGGCAAAGCAGAAGAATGCAGCAAAAGCGTCAGTTCCGCACGTAGCCGTTAAGTCGGATTATGTGGAACAAGTGATCGAAACGGTAAAAAAACGAAATCCGGGAGAAGCTGAGTTTATACAGGCTGTGACCGAGGTTTTTGAATCGTTAAAACCCGTAATAAACAGGCATCCGGAATTCCGCGAAGCCGCGCTGCTTGAGCGTATATCCGAACCCGAAAGACAGATCATTTTCAGAGTGCCGTGGCAGGACGATAAAGGAAAGATGCACGTGAACCGTGGTTTCAGGATACAGTTCAATTCGGCCATTGGGCCTTATAAAGGCGGTATACGTCTTCATCCTTCGGTTTACTTAGGGATAATAAAATTTTTAGGTTTTGAGCAGGTATTCAAGAACTCTCTCACCGGCCTTATGATGGGCGGTGCCAAAGGCGGTTCGGATTTCGACCCGAAAGGGAAATCGGATTCCGAGGTTATGAGATTCTGTCAGAGTTTTATGAGTGAATTGTTCCGTCATATCGGCGCGGACACGGATGTGCCGGCTGGTGATATTGGGACCGGCGGACGTGAGATCGGTTATATGTTCGGACAGTGGAAAAAGCTTACTACGTTGTTCAACGGTGTTCTGACAGGAAAAGGTCTTGTGTACGGAGGATCTCTTGCTCGTACCGAGGCGACGGGTTATGGGTGCGTTTATTTCTGCGAAGAGATGCTAAAAGACAGAGGCGAGGCATTTGCCGGGAAAACGGTCGTAATATCCGGTTCGGGTAACGTCGCGATATACGCGCATGAAAAGGCTACACAGCTTGGCGCGAAAGTAGTTGCTATGTCGGATTCGAACGGTTTCATTTTTGATAAACACGGCATAGATCTGGCTACGGTAAAACAGCTCAAAGAAGTTGAACGTAAACGTATCAAGGAATATGCAAAGGAACACAAGTCTGCGAAATATGTTGAGGGTGGGAATATCTGGACCGTGGACTGTGACATAGCTCTTCCTTGCGCGACGCAGAACGAGCTTGACGGCAAATCTGCCGAGATTCTGGTTAAGAACGGTTGTATAGCCGTCGCCGAAGGCGCGAATATGCCTTCCACTCCGGAAGCCGTGAAGATATTCATCGATAGCAAGATATCTTTCGGTCCGGGTAAAGCCGCTAACGCGGGTGGAGTCGCAACATCGGGTCTTGAGATGTCGCAGAACTCGCAGCGTCTTGCGTGGACGTTCAATGAGGTCGACGAAAAATTGCACAACATCATGATAAACATCCATAACTCGGCAAAACAGGCGTCAGAAGAATACGGTACGCCGGGTAACCTTGTGAACGGTGCGAATATAGCAGGTTTCATGAAGGTTGCTAAGGCTATGATGGCGCACGGGCTGGTTTAATAGCGCCGGTAAGGTTGGTCAAAAAGGGCGGGGTGTGTAAAACATCCCGCCCTTTTTTTGATTATTCGCGATCCTTCAGTTTAATTGCACTGCATATTATCTGGTGAAACGAGAAGTTTTGTTGTTCAGACGATTCCCTTTTTTGGAGAATTTTCTGACTATTTTGGCGCCTGCGGAACTCGCTTTAACGGGTCATTCGTTCTTTATCGGAACGTATGCCCCGTTAAAGCTCAAACAGTCCTCGGCGGCTTTGTCATTTGTATTCCAAACCTTCCCAAAATAGTCATAAAATTCTCCGGGGAATCGTGTTCACTCCAAAACTTCTCGTTTCGCCAGGTACTGAAAAATTACAAATTGCTTTGCGTGAAGACAATTCTATACCGTATACACATAGTGTTTAGCGGATTAGGAATGATGGCATTCGGAATATTTTTTTCTTGTATTGCATGAAAAAGTTGGTAGAATAAATGTCTCAAAGAGAATGGCGCTTTTCTAAAACAAATTCAAAAGGAAGGGTGAGATCATGGTTTCGTATAAAGAGTTGGGTTTAGTAAACACACGCGAGATGTTCGCCAAGGCTATGAAGGGTAAATACGCTATTCCAGCGTACAATTTTAACAATATGGAACAATTGCAGGCTATAGTCACGGCCTGTATCGAAACGAAGTCTCCGTTCATACTGCAGGTGTCAAGCGGGGCGAGGAAATACGCCAATCAGATACTGCTAAGGCATATGGCTAAGGGCGCTATGGAAATAATTAAGGACGCGGGTGTTAGCATCCCGGTCGCTCTTCACCTTGACCATGGCGATACGTATGAATTGTGCGTTTCATGTATTGAAAGCGGTTTTTCTTCCGTTATGATAGATGGTTCGGCTCACAAATACGCGGATAACGTGATACTTACGAAAAAGGTCGTTGAGTACGCGCATAAACACGATGTCACTGTTGAGGGAGAGCTCGGGGTTCTTGCGGGGATAGAGGACGAAGTGAGTCATGAGCAGACACACTACACGAAGCCCGAGGAAGTTGAGGACTTTGTCAAGAAAACAGGGGTAGACAGCTTGGCGATATCGATCGGGACATCACACGGCGCGTACAAGTTCAAGATAAAACCGGGAGAGTCGGTTCCGCCTCTCAGATTCGATATATTGGAAGAATGCGAGAAAAGGATACCGGGTTTTCCGATAGTTCTTCATGGCGCGAGTTCAGTAATGCCGGAATACGTGGAAATGATCAATAAATACGGCGGCAAAATGGATAACGCGGTTGGCGTGCCTGAGGAACAGCTTAGAAAGGCCGCGGCTTCCGCCGTGTGTAAGATAAATATAGACAGCGATGGACGGCTTGCCATGACGGCTAAGATACGCGAAGTATTCGCGACTAAACCGGGCGAGTTCGATCCGCGTAAGTATTTAGGACCTGCACGTGAAGAGCTTGTTAAAATGTACAAGCATAAAAATGAGCATGTACTTGGCAGCGCCGGGAAAGCATAATAGAAAAGAGAGTTGATTAGACGGGGCAGGCTTTGATAAACGGCTTGCCCCGTTTTTTTATGAAGAAAGCAAAAAGGGGACGGATATGAAAGATATGATATTTTTCGGGATAAGTGTAGCGCCGATCGTTTATCTGCCGGTAGCGTATGTGTTGTGGGTCGCAGTGCTTCTTTTGGCCAAAAAATTATTTTATATTAAAATAAGGAATCTTGCTGCGCATACGGCTACAAAGATGGATGATATCTTTCTTGAGGCGTTGAATATGCCGCTTATACTTTTCATATTAGCCAGTGGTGTTTTTGTGTTGCAGAATACCTTTGGCGCGACTATGCCGTCCGATATTCTCAATATGGTCAATGTAACGTTTAAAGCTATAGTGATCGTGGCTCTTGTCATGTTCTTTGAGAAATTCCTGAACGGGCTTGTCTCAAATTATTTTCTTGCCATACACGCTCTGCAGGGGTCGCTCGGAATGATCAAGCTGGTTATACGGATACTTGTGGTAGGAATAGGTTTTCTTATTTTGTTGGATAATTTCGGGGTCTCTATCGCGCCGATATTGGCTTCTCTCGGTATAGGATCTTTGGCGGTAGCGCTGGCGTTACAACCGACGCTTGAAAATTTTTTTTCAGGCATACAACTTATAATAGATAAACCGATATCGATCGGGCAGTTTATCAAACTTGAGTCCGGCGAAGAAGGGATAGTAGAGAATATCAGCTGGCGCTCGACCTGGGTAAGAACCCTTTCAAATAACATTATAGTGTTGCCGAATAAGGCCCTTGTCAATTCGCGCATAATGAATTATCACTATCCGGAAAAAGAGATGGCTGTTGTCGTGAAGGTAGGTGTGGATTACGGCTCGGATCTTTCTTTTGTCGAAAAGGTTACGCTTGAGGTGGCGAAGGATGCCATGCAGGCCGCTAAGGGCGCGGTCCGTAGCTTTGATCCGGTAATTAGATTCCATACCTTGAACGATTCCAGTATAGATCTTAACGTTGTCATGCGTGTTAAAGAATTCACCGATATGTCAGAACTTAAACATGAGTTCATAAAACGTCTGCATATCAGATATAAAAAGGAGGGTATCGTTATACCTTTCCCGATGCGTATGATAGCTTATGCTAAGGATATGGATAGGTCCGGGCGTGTCTAATCGGTGTTTTAATCGTTTTTGACCGAGTATTTCGCGGCTAAGCCGCGATAATAGGCGCCTTCTTCACTTTTACCGTGTTTTTCTGAGCCTTGCGCGAATATGAGGCATTTTTTTGCGAGCTCGTTCCGCGTAATAATATTGTTTTCAGGATCTAGTTTTCCGGAATCTATCATTTTCTGAAGAGCCTTGATCCGGAACCTGTCTAATCCCCATATCTTGAACGAAAGCTGATCCGGCCTGCCGCCGTCTTTCAGCGTAAGAGGGGCTTCTATGAGTTTTACCTCGAATTTATTCGTGGCGCGTAGCCAGAAATCATAATCTTCGCAGGCTTCCAGATCCTCGTCGAAAGTGCCCACTTCGTCGAATACGCTTCGATGGATGACGACCGTAGATATGCTTATACAACAAAGTGGGAGAGCGTTTTTATATACGTGGCCCGTAGGTTTTTTGTGTTTTGGTTTCTGGGAAAGCAGGTTGCCTCCGCTGAACCATATTTCATTTGTGTGGAATATTTTTATGTCTGGGAAATTATTGATATATTCGTCCGCGACCTTGAGTTTGTTTATGTCCCACCAATCATCGGAATCCAAAAACACGATATGTTCGTTTTGGGTCAGTGACAGCCCGTGATTTCTGGCCCGTGATACGCCCTTATTGTCTTGGTAGCGATACACGATCCTTTTGTCATTGTAAGAAGATATGAGGTTTTTTGTTCCATCCATTGATCCGTCGTCAATTATGATCAATTCAAAACCGCCGTATGTCTGAGCAAGTACGGAATCAACGGCCTTTTTCAGGAATTCTTCCCGGTTATAAGTCGGGATTATAACGGAAAATAAGTTTGGCGACATAATCATCGGGATATTATATAATATTTTCGGAGAAAGTGGCGGATAGTTGATAACAGTTCACAAGAAAGGCGGTTATCCATGAAGATGCGGATCAATTTCGAAGGGAAAAGGAAATTTGTCGCTGAAACACGGGGTTTTGAGATAGCGGTGGACGTGCCGCAGGAAAAAGGCGGGGATAACACCGCTCCGATGCCGCCGGAATATCTGGTGGCTTCTCTCGGTTCATGCATGGGAATTTTTGCGACGGCATATCTGAAGAACGCGGGCCTTGAGACATCCGGATTTTCGATAGATATGGATTGGGACCTGTCGGCCGACGGGAACAGAGTGGGGCGGATTTCGGCCGTAATCAATACGCCTAAAACAGCTCTTGGTGATAGGAAGAACGCGATGCTTGCCGCGGCTTCAAAATGCCTTATTCACAATACATTGCGTGAATGCCCCGAGATAAAGATAGAACTCGGTAGCGAAAAGTGAAATCTGAGGATTATCGTTTGAAAGGGAAAAATGGGAAAAAGAAAATTCATGGTGTCAGTAATCGGCGGGCATAAATGCGACGAGAAGGTCGCAGCGATAGCCGAGCGTGTGGGAGAGATAATCGCCGAGTCCGGGGCGGTGCTTGTTTCGGGAGGTTTAGGCGGGGTTATGGAATCAGCCTGCCGTGGAGCGAAAAAAGCGGGAGGTCTTACGATAGGGATCGTTCCGGGTAATAAAAAAGAAGTGGCGAACCGATATGTCGATATCGTTATTCCGTCCGATATGGGGTATTCACGGAATACTTTGGTGGCTGGCGCGGGCGATATAGTTGTAGCTATATCCGGCGAATACGGGACTTTGTCCGAAATATGTTTTTCAGAGATAGGGCATAAAAAAATATACGGGCTTGATACATGGGATGTTCCAGTCGTGAATAAGATATCCTCTCCGGAGGATATAAAATCGGTGATAGAACAGGCCATGTCGAAAGTCGGTTCAGAACGGTAAGATATGGCAGGAAAATTACTTCTTATTAACCCATGGATATATGATTTTGCCGCATATGATTTTTGGCTGAAACCCTGGGGATTCATAAAAATCGCCGGGATATTAAAACGCTCCGGCTGGGATGTGACCTTTATCGATACCTTGGATAGAGGACATCCGTCCGTTAAAAATGATGCGAAAACTTCACGGAACGGTACCGGTAAATTCCATTCGGAAAATATCCTTAAACCCGTGGTTTTGAAACGTATCCCGCGTAAGTACAAAAGGTATGGTATCCCACTTGCCGTTCTTAAAGGGTTATTACCCGAGCAGAAGTTTGATTACATTCTTGTTTCGTCCGGGATGACCTATTGGTATCCCGGGGTTTTTGATATGATAAGGATCTTGCGTGAAAAATACGGTGGAACTCGGATCATCCTTGGCGGGACATACGCGAGCCTTTGTTATGATCATGCTGTCAAAAAAAGCGGCGCGGATGAGGTCATTCATACAAAGAATCTTTCTAAACTTTCTGATGCTCTGGGATGCGGGATAGATCTCTCTCCGGGAACTGTTCTTGACGAGAACGCTGATTATGGTTTGTATAACGATCCGGTTTATGCTGTTTTACGTATATCTTTGGGATGCCCATATGATTGTGTATACTGCGCTCAAAAACAGATATCACCTCCTTTTATGCTAAAGAATATGAACAGGGCTTTAGAGGAAATATCCGAATTATATGAAAAGGGTATCCGTAAATTCGCTTTTTATGACGATGCCCTGCTTTTTGATCAGGCCTACATAAAGGAATATCTTAGTAATATTATAGATATAAACATAAAGGCGGAATTTTACACTCCGAACGGTTTGCACGCGCGCTTTATCTCTAAGGATGTGGCGCGCATGATGAAGGGCTCGGGATTTGTCTCCCCTATTGTGAGCCTTGAAACGGTTTCCCGCGATAAAGAAAATACCTGGCATTCTAAAGTGACGAAAGAAGAATACACCGAAGCGGTGAACAATCTGAAAGAGGCGGGATATAAGAAAGGTGAATTCTCCACATACCTTTTATTAGGGGCGCCTGGTAGCAGTCTTATTGAAGTGAAAGAAGCGGTGGACTTTGTCCATTCGCAAGGAGGGATGGTGTCTTTAAGTGAATTTTCACCCGTTCCTGGAACCGCGATGGCTGATCGATATATCAAAGAAATAATGGACGAGCCGCTTTTTCACAATAACAGTGTGTTCCCGAATTTTTCCATGACTGATTGGCCGGACATAAATCGACTTAAGTTGTACGCAAGGGGCCTAAATTCAGGATTTTAGGGCTTATGTAAGGTGCATTAATTTACGGCAGTATGATTCTTTCCCGTATTTTTATACAAAATCACGATCTGTTTTAGTTAGCGGAAATGCTCACATTTGTTAGACATTAAAAAAGCATGATATTCTTTTTTGCTTTCCTCGTGTATTTGGGTAAACTTTGATGTAGGCGAAATAAAAGATAGTTTTGGTAAAATGGCTAAGGACTTTTAAAAACTGTTTAGAGACAAACAAGTAAGATCACGATAAAAGGAGGATTAAATGAAGCCCAATAAATTTATATCGGTCCTTTTGTGTTTATCGCTTATGAACGGCTCCTATATATGTTATGGGGACAATACGTTAAGTACCACAATAAATACCAGCACTGTAATTTCCGAGTCAAATACGTCTAATCAAAGTGCTGTTCAAACCGCCGTTAGCACGAAAAATGAAGTTGAGAATTTCGTCAACTCAACGGACGAGTCAAAAAGTGGACTACATATTTCGTCCGATCTTATGAATACCACGGGGAAGGTAACATTGTCCAACGGGGTTATACAATATTTTAACACAACAACTGGCCTGATCACAAAACAGATAAATAATGATACAAATAGGACGACTCTCGCTTTTAGATATACGGGAGAGGAATTGACAACGGTGACACAAACATACAGTGCGTCAGTCCCGGCAGGCGCAGCTAAAAGCACGATCTTCAATATGAGCACATTGAAAACCGAAGAGACATATTCTGATGGATCGGTATACGCAGCTGGGTTTACGTACTCGGCGATATATGTCGATGGTACCGGAGTTGTTATCTGGCAATCGTCAGTGAGCGACAATAAAACATTATTGCGTCGTACTTTATCAGACGGAACGGTTAAATATTATGACTCATATGGCAATGTTACTAAACAGATATTGAATGACACATATAAAACGACTTTAGCTTTTACATATACTAGTAATGTTTTGACGAAGGTTGTTAAGACGCGAAAGACAGTCGCAGTGGACGATCCCGCAATAAGTATCACATATAACTTGCTTACTATGACAGCTACGGAAATTGACGCGGATGGTTCATATTATCAATCGAAGTTTACATATTCGCCATTGGCCGAAAATGAAAAAGGGGTGGTGGTGTGGCAGGCCACTTTAACGGGAACCAAAATATTGGTTCAGCGCAGTCTTTCTGACGGAACGGTCCAATATTTTGATACGAATGGTAATATGACCAGACAGATATCCAATGATGCGAATAAAACTACGCTGTCCTTTACCTATACTAATGGTGCTTTGACTAAGATAACGCAGACCTGCGGGAAAACACCTACAAATGGGGCCGCGCTAAGTATCACCTATGATCTGGTTAAGTTAACTCTAAGTGAGAAATATGCAGATGGGTCATATTATTCTGGGAATATAACGTTTGCGGGTTTAAGTGCCGATACGACTACCGGTTTTGTGACACCGTCGATAACAATCGTTGGTAATAAATGGCTTTCACAGCGCACGCTGGCCAATGGGACATTGCAGTATTTCAACTCAAATGGCGATATCACAAGGCAGATAACAAATGATGCGAATAAAACCACGTTATCTTTCAGCTATACGAATAATGCTCTGACGAAGATAACTAAAACTTATGGTGTTAATCCGACAGATGGTTCGGCGATCAGTATTACATATGACCTGGTGAAGTTGATAGCAAGTGAAAGGTATTCGGATGCATCATATTATAGTTTTAAATTTACATATGCAGGACTAAATGCTGATACAACGACAAAGGTTGTGACCCCGGGGATTACGATGACAGGTAACAAGTGGCTTAGTCAGCGTACATTATCAGATGGGACTTTGCAGTATTTTGATGCAAATGGTTATATAACAAAACAGGTCGCGGCGGACGCAAATAAAACGACATTGTCGTTTACATACGCTAATAATGTTTTGACGAGAGTAATAAAAACTTACGGAGTGAATCCCACGGACGGGTCGGCAATAAGGACAACATTTTATCCGGGGACTTTGACGGCGACAAAGCAATATGCAAACGGGACGACTGAAGCAATGAAATTTATATACACGACGGTTTCAGGGGGATCGTCTGATACGGGAAATAGCGTATTGGCTAAGTGGGTTGTTGGAACTACAGAGGTTGTTACGCATATATTCGCCATTAAAACAGACAATACAGTTCCAGTTGCGCAGGGGCAAACTCTTGCGGTTAATCAGGATACGGATCTTAATATCACGCTTGTGGGAACTGATGAGGAATCCGCGATACTAACATATACTATCGTAACGCAGCCGCAGCATGGAACGATCGTTAGTGACGCTAACAATGCCGCGAAATTCGTTTATACTCCCGCGGCGGGGTTTAGTGGGACGGATTCGTTCACATATACCGTGAATGATGGTCTCGCGACGTCCGAAGTGGCGATAGTTAGTATCGAAATAAAAGATACCGTTCCTCCGGAAGTGACCCTTACAAGCACGGTGTTGACGAATTCTTCGAATTATAAACTTACATATACAGTAGATGGCGTGATCTGTGAAGAGAATATAACGCTTAGCGAGGGAGTGAACACGATAATAAGGGATGCGATGGATACCGCCGGGAACAAAACCACTAAAACATGGGAAATAACCCTGGATACTGTCGCACCGGTAGTGTCATTAGTGAGCGCTTCCTTGACGAATAATCCGACGTACGCATTGCAATACAGCGTGGATGGTAAAACGGTTGAGGAATCAGTGACACTAGCTAGCGAGGGCAATAATACGATCACTAGAACTATAAAAGACGCGGCCGGAAATCAGACGGTGGCTACCTGGAGTATAAAATTAGATACGATTGCACCAGCAATATCCGCTGTTGCTTCGTCATCGGTGGAAGCGACCTCGGCTAATATCAGCTGGACAACCATTGAAACCGCGACTACGCAGATAGAATACGGACTTACGACATCGTATGGCACAACTACCAATTTACTTTCGTCTTTAGTTACACAACATAGTCAGGCTATAACCGGGCTTACAGCGGTGGCCACATATCATTATAGGGTTATATCCAAGGATAGCGCTGGTAATATATCTGTATCGGATGATATGACCTTTACCACAAAAGAGGCCAGTACCACCATCCCGGTCGCTAATGCGCAGACCGTATCAATGCTGGAAGATAGTTCCCAGACCATAACTTTGACCGGAACGGATCCCAGCGGAAGGCCTCTCAGTTATGTTGTAGTGAACAATCCCACTAAGGGTATTCTTACGGCTGTTGATGGGGATGCGTCAAAATATATATATACTCCGCTTAGTAATGTAGCAGGGTCAGATGAGTTTACTTTTAGAACCGTTACTTCCGACGGGGTGTATTCGGAGTTGGCCAAAGTGACATTGAAAATTTCAAAGGTTACAGATCTCCCGATAGCGTTTTCACAGATCGTTGATGTAAAAAATACCACCACAGTCATTTTAGGTGGGAGAACCCCGGATTCAGAAACGCTGACGTACACGTTGGTATCGCAGCCCGCACATGGTACTTTAACCGCGACCTCAACCGCGAATATATACATATATACACCGGTTGCCGGGTATGTAGGGACTGATACCTTCCAGTTCAAGATCAAGGATAACACTGAATATTCCGCAGCGGCTACTGTACTATTGAGGGTCAATGCTCCGACGGTTTTGAACACCGTGCCTACGTGTAGCGCGTACGTGTTCAATAACGCGGATAATACGAGGACTATTTCTATAGATACGAAAGACGCTGAACAATCCGCGTCGTCAATGGTATATACCGTTACAACCGCTCCGACGAAAGGTACAGTTGTGCAGGACGCGACGGATCGTTCAAAATGGATATACACACCTGGCACCAGCTTTGATTCGGCTGGGGATACGGTCACGTTTTCAGTAAGTGACGGGATAGGGCAAGCGTCTCCGGTCATAGTCTTTGTGGGATCGGCAAATAGTTCCGTTGTAGTGTCTGATGATGGAGGACAGATCGATTTTTCAAAGTTCACGGCAGGGACCCAGTTCGTTATTTCCGGAACAGTTGGGTCAAATTGCGGGACATTCACGTCGGTAGACGGCTCAACCTCAAAATATTATTTTACGCCGTCATGGAGTATCTATTGGGAGGGAATGACGGACAGAACGGTTACAATAAAATATACGTCTGATGTGGATCCGGCAACGGTTCATTCTATAGATCTTAGGATAAATTATATCGATGATCCCGCTGTGGTCTCGCCGGTTAAAGATATGGTATGGACTACTGGGGTGCCGTTGAACTTCGGGGTGTTCGCTACAGATCTTGATACGGCGAACGTGGGGATATATGTTACTGGGACGACTTCAAGCGGTTCCGATATATCTTCGCAGTTAAATTGGTCTGATTTTTACGCAAGTCCTACGACTAACATATATCAACAGGAGATCTGGACCCCGACAAAAACGGGGACATATATATTGACCGTGCATTCCGGGGATAGTTCCCAGACTTTTAACGTTATAGTGAAAAGTCTGGCCACTACTCAAACAACGGTTCCTGTTTTTACGGCGCCTTCCGATGTTCTAGTTTATGGCAGCGGTAATCATCAGAGAAAATTGGTGACAAACATATCAGCGGTTGACGAAGGCGGAAAAGACGTTGTTGTGTCTATGACGTCAGTTAAGAAAGACGGCGTGGATTATACCGCATCTATAACCGATTATTATTATGACAATCTTACAGGAGAGTTTTTCTGGTATCCCGGAGTTGACGAAGAATTAGGTAAATATGAATTTACGTTCACCGCGATAGACGCCGATGGACATAAATCAACAAAGACGATAAACATGACGGTAACGTTACCGCCTGTTGTGACAGGAACTAGCGAGTTTACGGCTTTTATTAAAGCACATGAGAACGAAATACACGGTTACTCGGATATCGTATACCGTAACGCGGATGGATGGCATGCCAGTGTGAATGCTTCTTATTCTGAGCAAATAGATGTCGGCGCAAGTGCTTCATATGGTTTGTGCGTGTGTGACGAGGGTGATGATGTTATATTCACAAATTCATCGACTGCGTATACGGTCGCCGGTGGAGATAATGTTACTAAAGCGATGCTTAACAATAGTGGGAAGCTGATGACCAGCTTGTATAACGCATTTGTGAGTAAAGATGGTTGTTCCATGGCGTTTTCCCCTGGGCATGTAAGCGACGGGAGAAGAGACGCGGAATTTAACATCGGAAAAGTTGCTTATGTGTATTCATCGATGGGGTCTTCCCATAGCGAAGCTGCCGCGGTAGAAGCTTATATGAAGACCGCAGGTGCTTTCAAAAAAGAGGTGTATGATTATCTTAAAGAGAACGGTCTTTTGTTGGCGACAATAGTGTATTTAGACCATTGGACGCGCATGAATGCGGATCCGGAAAAATATCTTTCGCGGGAATCATATCCCAGCTTTAACGTGAGTGCCGAAATTGATGCGATGGCTATGGTCAAAGCCGCGTATGCGATGACGCTCGATACGATACCGTCTTTGCCGCAGTTGAAAATGGTCAGTCAGCCTGAGACCGGGACTTTAGGTGTGGATTATTTTGATTCAGGTACTCGGTCAGTTCTGTATGAAACCCCGTTGTCTATCGCTACTATCTATTATGAACATACTGCGACAAAAGTGTTCGAACTTGATGCATCATCAAGTATATCAGCGGCAGGAACGAACATTGTTGAGTATAACTGGGTGGTCGCTCAAGGGGACGCTTCGAAAGTGCGTATTATCAAATTGAATGAATCCGGATCGAAAGTTCGTATTGAGATCGATTATAGTGGATCGACTACGGTCGCTAGCAGTGGCTATGGCGATGATATCATATCGAACCTGACGGCGATCGCATTGTATACCAAAACCGATAAGGGCGTGTATTCCATCCCAGCGTATTTTTCGTCATATACCATACCAAACGAACAGAGGACATATGATACTAATGGAAAGATCCTTGGAATAACGTACACAACGGCGGAATGTCCGCGCGGAGTCGGATTTCAAAAAAGCTGGACAAAGGATGTGTACAATTATGACGATAACGGTAATCTGCTGGGATGGACAAGGTATTACAAAGGGGTTAAGGAGTATTATGGTGCTAACGGAATGGTTATCGTAAGTAAGGATTCACTCGGCCGTTTAGTCACGGGAAACGCTGTTACTTACAAGATAGTATCCTCCGTTATGACCCCGACTGTCGTCACCAGTATTTTGTATAAGTATACTTATGCTTCTGATACGGATTTTACCGGCAGGCTCAGCGAGTTTCAGTATGATTGTGTAGGTACTTCTGGTACTTCATATTCGGTGCAGAATATTACCGTGTATGATGCGGATGGGACACTGACGGAAATATGGCAGTATATCGGAGGAACGTTAAAAAGCAAGATCAAAGTGACAAGTACTGCCACAAATTTTTATAATGCATCAGGAACGCTTCTTAGTACGGCTACCGCCGCGGGATATCTAGTCCCAAATTTTTATAACATTATGCAATGGTGGTTGACGTTGATGAAACTTTAAAACAGTTCTCCCGTCCTTGCCGCTTAACAAAAAGACGGCAAGGACGGGGTGGGTAAGTGATCCCTTCTGTTATTCCTGTGGATCCGGCCGCAAAAATTATTATTGCCGTCCTTTTGGTCAATGTAAGTCTTTAGACATAAAATCGTATAATTATTTTTTATTTTTATTCCAGGTAAGGTATTATATTGATTAATGTTTTCTGATCCTACTATGAAAGGTTTAAATGAAAATATCACGCCGGCATAAACGGACGCCGTTCCGTACGATAGTAACGCGAAAGATATCGGATATTCCGAAAGAACACTGGAACGCTGTTTATCCTAATGTTCTGGAAGGGTATGATTTTTTTAGAACGCTGGATGAGTCGAACATCGATCAATTTGCGTTTTATTATATCATTGTGTATGAACAAAAAAAGCCGGTCGGCGCGGCGCCGTGTTTTCTCCTAGATTATTCTCTTGATACAAGTATCAACGGCCCTTTGCGGCGTATATCTAACGCGATATGCAAGGTCATGCCTCGGATATTCAGTATCCGCGCTTTTGTATGCGGGATGCCGATCGGGCAAGGACAAATAGGTATCGCGCATGACGCCGATAAGGTCGTGAAGGTTATTATGCGGCGCATGGAGCAGATGGCTAAAAAAAACAGGGCATCGGTTATCGCTTTTAAGGATTTTGATCAGGCCGCCTGCGCTGTGTTGGATCCGATACAGAAAGAAGGGTTTAAAAAAATAGAAGGGCTTCCTACCACGATTCTTAACGTGTGGTTCAAGGATTTTGAGGAATATCTCAATACCCTTTCAGGCGGAAATAGATATGATCTGAGGCGGAAATTTAAAAAGGTGGACGGTAAGGTCAAAATAGACTTTGAGGAAGTTGTTCGTCTTGAAGGCGAAGCGCTGAAAGATGTGTATAAATTGTATCTTGATATCGTGGAACGTCATGATATGAGATTCGAATTGCTGCCGATCGATTTTTTTATAAATATATCAAAGAACATGCCGCAAAATTCGCGTTATTTTCTTTGGCGTATCGACGGTAAACTTGTGACATTTCTTTTTTGTTTTATATCTAAGGATCTTTTCTTGGACTATTATGTCGGGTTGGACTATTCTGTAGCGCATAAATACCATCTTTATTTTGTGAAATTCCGTGATATGATTAATTGGTGCATAAAACACAAGATCCCAAAATATGAGATGGGGTTTACGGGGTATGAACCTAAACGGAGGCTCGGTTTCGATTTTGTTCCGTTCTATTTTTACGTGAAGCTCCGGAATAGTATGCTTCGTCCGGTGTTCGACCTTTTATGTAATTTTTTAAAATTTGAGAATTTCGATCCAGTACTTAAAGAAGTAAAGAAAGAGCGCAGACATGCTAAATGAACGCCTTACTTTTAAAGTGTTTTTTTTGATCATTCTGAACGATATCGGGGATACTTTGTCCCAGCTTATAATGAAAAAAGGACTTATCCAGACCGGCATCGATAGCGTGACATTCGGGAATATAGTGGAATTCATAGCCAGAAATTCCACATCACTGCTTTTGTGGATCGGTATATTGATATATACGCTGAACTTTTTTATTTGGATAGCTGTATTGTACAAAGTGGATCTCAGCGTCGCTATGCCAGTGGGAAGTACCTGCTATATTCTGGTGCCGATAGCTGCGGTGATATTTCTTGGTGAACACGTGGGATTATTAAGGTGGATCGGGATCGCTTTGATAATTTTGGGAATCCATTTTGTGACACAAAGTAAAAACACTCCGAGAAAGGTAGCATCCTGTGCTTAAGATCGTATTAATAGTCCTGATAGCCGAAATATTCACCGCGGCGGGGCATATCCTGTTCAAAAAAACCACGAATGAGCTTGGGACGCATAAACTGGGAAATATAGAAGGCCACGGGCGTTTTATCGCCGATGTTATCAAACGTCCTGCGATATGGGTGGGGTTCGTGTTGATGGGGCTTGGGCTTGTCGCTTGGATAATAGCCCTTTCCCAGGGGGATCTCAGTCTGGTTTTTCCTTTAGGAAGTATTCAGTACCTTATTATTCTTTTTTCAGCTAAAATTTTTCTGGGCGAGGAGATCGACCGTATGAAATTAATCGGGACGCTTCTTGTCGTGGCCGGGATCGTTTTAATAACGATCAGCTGATAAATTATTAAAGTGTGATTAATTTAACTTACGTTAAATAAAGTAAAGCCGGTTGACTGCGTGGGTTATTTCAAATATAATAATGTCGTTCGTGATAACGTTTAAAAGGCAAGTTAATGTATTACGAATCCGTTTTTAAGGCGTTCAACAAAAATAAGATCCAATATCTTGTCGCCGGAGGGCTTGCGGTGAATTTGCACGGCGTACCGCGTATGACGCCGGACCTTGACGTTCTTGTCGCGGCTGACGACGTGAATCTGAAAAAGATCGTGACCGTTCTGACGTCTTTGAAATATACGAATCGTCTCCCGGGTAACGCCGAGCATCTCGCGGACCGGGAAAAACGGGAAGCGTGGATAAAAAACAGGAATCTTACGGCGTATACTTTTTATAATAAAAAAGAGCCGTTCATGGAAGTCGATATATTGCTTGTATCGCCCGTAAGCTTTGAAGAAGCGTATAAGCGCAGGGTTGTTAAAAAGGGCAGAGGGATATCGATCCCTATAGTGTCGATGGAAGACCTGATTACCATGAAATGGGAAGTTAAACGGGAGACGGATCTCGACGATATTAGAATGTTGAAGATGCTAATTTATCACAGGGATAGGAATGATAAAAAAGACAGTAAAAGAAGAAAATAAACGCTTTCTGGAAATGATACTGAAATTCCAGAGTTCATCCGTAGCCGCACGGCTTGATTGGCTTGAAGAGGCCAATCGTCTTACCTATTCTGTTCTTACTAAGAGCGAACGATCCGTGCGTAAAAAATTATTAAGCCGGGATCAGATCGTAAGATCCGAGACATCACTGAAGTGATCTAAAAAATATAAGGAGCGAGTTTGAAGTCAGAACAACAAATTATTATGGTCACAGGTGGTTCGGGTTTTATAGGGTCGAATTTTGTGCGGTATATGCTCAAAAAATATAAGAACTATAAGATCGTGAACTTTGACGCGCTTACATATGCCGGTAATCCGGATAACCTAAGGGATATAGCTTCTGATAAACGATACAAGTTCGTTAAGGGCAATATAGCAAAAAGGAACGATGTGAAAGCCGTTATGAAAAACGTGGATTATGTCGTTCATTTCGCCGCGGAGTCGCATGTGGATAGGAGCATAAAGAGGTCGGAAGTATTTATAAAAACGAATATCGTCGGGACACATATGCTTCTTGAGCTGGCGAGGGAAAATAAAATTAAAAAATTCGTGCATGTTTCCACAGACGAGGTGTATGGAAGTCTTGGTTCTGCGGGATATTTTACGGAAAAAAGTCCGATAAGCCCGAATAGCCCTTATTCGGCAAGCAAGGCCTCCAGCGATCATCTGGTCAGGGCGTATTGTGAGACATATAAGTTCCCCGGAGTGATAACGAGGTGCTCAAATAATTATGGGCCGTATCAGTTCCCGGAGAAACTTATACCGCTTATGATAACTAATGCGCTGAACGACAAAAGCCTGCCTGTTTACGGCGACGGTTTGAATGTACGCGATTGGTTATTTGTCGAGGATCACTGCTCGGCGATCGACACCGTTCTGCACAAAGGCCGTGTGGGGGAAGTGTACAATATCGGCGGAAATAACGAATGGAAGAACATCGATATAGTAAAGACCATATTGAAAGAGCTGAACAAACCGGAAACCCTGATAGAATTTGTGACGGATAGGCTCGGGCATGACCGGCGTTACGCGATAGACGCGACAAAGATAAAAAACGAATTGGGTTGGTCCCCGGCTACCGGTTTCAACGAAGGTATCAAAAAAACGATCAAATGGTATCTCGCGAACCCAAAATGGATCGCCCGCATCAAAAGCGGCGCGTACCGACGCTAGATCGGGACGTTTCCAAAATCAATCCCAGACCTGTCCCAACGTTAAGATCAGATCTGTTGTAAATGCTCAGTAATTAGGTAACACTTTTGGTACAATAATACCGAAAGGAG
>DAONGE010000009.1:0-56029 GCA_035403965.1 Candidatus Omnitrophota bacterium
TCTTTAGCCGTCCTTTTTAAAATTCTCGAAGCGAATTTGGAGCGAGCGATGGGAATCGAACCCACATTACCAGCTTGGGAAGCTGGAGTTCTACCACTGAACTACGCTCGCATATCTATCTAATTTTTTAGAAGCTGCGAGAAATGTTTATATCTTCTCTCCACATCATTTTTCCTAATATTCAGCAATCCGTCAGCGCTGAATTTTTGGACCGTAAAAGACGCCAATATACTACCATACATAAGTGATCTCCTCAAGTCCGTATCGGTTACTTTTGTTTTCCGGGACAGATATCCCATCATCCCTCCGGCAAACGTATCCCCGGCCCCTGTAGGATCGCTTATTGACTCCAATAGATACGCAGGGACTATAGCCTTCAAACCGTTATGAAAATACAGCGCCCCGTGCTCACCCTTCTTAATTACCACCATTTTCGCACCATGTGAAGCAATACATTTGGCAGCGGACATAAGATTTTTTTCACCGGAAAGCATTCGGGCCTCCGCATCGTTCAAAAGCAAAATATCCACTTTTTTCAGAAGCTTTAGCAGCGACGTTTTTTTCGTATTAATCCACAAGTTCATCGTATCGCACGCCACCAATCCGGTCGGTTTTATATTCCTAAAAATATATTCCTGAAAATCGGGATCGATATTCGCAAGAAGAAGGTTATCAGACGGTTTAACTATTTTGGGTATGGATGGTTCGAAGTCCGCGAATACGTTCAGCTGCGTATCAAGCGTAGTCGCATATGCGAAGTCCGCGTCATACCTGGCTTTCCAGTAAAAAGTCTTCCCCTCTTTCATTTCGACGCCTGATATGTCCACTCCGTGTGACTTGAACATCTTGAGATATTTTTCCGGAAAATCCGTCCCGACCACGCTAATCAGATTAACGGGCGAGAAAAAAGAAGCGCTTAACGACGCATACGTCGCCGAACCGCCTAAAGCCATGTCACGTTTGCCATGGGCAGTCTCTACACTGTCAAAGGCCACCGTTCCTATCACCGTAAGTCTCATTTCCCACCCCTTTTGTCTTGCGCCGCAAGGACCGTCTCCTCTGTTATTTTCATCGAACAATAATCAGAGCACATCGTGCATACATCTTCAGTACCAAGATTGGAACTTTTTCTAAGTTCCGTGGGAAGAACTGGATCTATCGCAAATTTGAACTGTGTTTTCCAATCCCGTCTTGCTCTTGCTTTAGACATCTCGATGTCGCGGTCAACCGCACCCGGCACCTTTTTCACTATATCCGCCGCATGCGCCGCTATCTTTGACGCAATAACCCCACGACGAACATCATCTATATCCGGCAGTTTAAGATGCTCCGCCGGCGTCACATAGCATAAATAATCCGCACCGTGCGAAGCGGCTATCGCGCCGCCTATCGCCGAAACGATGTGATCATACCCCGGAGCCGCATCGGTCACAAGCGGACCAAGCACATAAAAAGGGGCGCCGTTACATATTGATTTCTCAAGTTTAACATTCGCCTCTATCTGATCAAGCGGGACATGCCCAGGACCTTCGATCATAACCTGCACACCTCTGGAAAGTGCCTTTTTTTGCAGTTCACCGAGCACAACAAGTTCCTGTATCTGCAATTTATCAGTAGCGTCCAGTATAGATCCCGGACGCAAGCTATCCCCCAAGCTTAGAGTAACATTATATTTTTTCAGGATATCCAAAACTTCGTCGAAATATGTATAGTACGGATTTTCTTTACCATTAGTTATCATCCACGCGGCCAGGATAGATCCGCCTCTGCTTACGATATTTATAAGACGCGGTCTTGTGGAAATATATTTAACGGCATCCATACGTATCCCGGCATGGATGGTAAAGAAATCCACTCCTTCGACCGCTTCTTCCTCTACGACGCGTAAAAAATCCTTCTCTTTCAGCGACGCTATGCGTTTTTTTTCGTTACAGGCAAGCGCATAAACCGGAACCGTACCGACCGGCACAGGACACTCAGACATTATTTTGCGCAAAGCCTTCATGAGATCCGGCCCAGTGGACAAATCCATTACCGTATCTGTACCAGCCTTGACCGCAATTTCCATTTTCTTAAGTTCGTCATTAATATTGGAGTTCCCTTTTGACAAACCGATATTCGCATTCACCTTGGTTGCAAGTCCTTTACCGATTGCGCAAGGTTTCGCGAGCTTGTGACTATTATTTTTGGGGATAACCGTATATCCGGCGGCAATATTCTTTTCAAGTTCCGAACACGACATATGCTCGATCGTTGATATATATTTCAAAGTTTTTTTGTTTATTTTTATCATTTTTCCCTTTGCCCGGCGTGAATACTCATGAGAGGCATATACCATTCATTTTTTCTGGCCGATTGTTTCGAGCTCTTTTACAGCTATTTTCTCTATTTCGTAAAGTTTAAACCTGAATTTCTTAAATTTTTGAGACATATCCTGATGAAAAAGTTTCAGAACTTCTTCCAACACACGCAAAGACTCTTTCCCCCTCTGCGTATTGGCAAGGAACAGATCGACAAGGTTATCGCGGCGTTTCTCTGTCCTCGTACTTTTCATCCCGACATCATTCGTATCGCGCGCCATAACGAGTTTTTTTATATGTTCCTTCCGGAACGCCTTTATCGCCGAAAAAACCCCATGACGAAGATCTTTTAGTTTACGCGTCAACTCCTCGTCATTTGACGAAAACCTTACGATGTCTTCGCATACCCTTATGCCTTCCATAACTCTGTTAAAATTCGCGTCGATTATCCTGAATACACCGTTATCCATTTTTATCACCTGTTCTGTATACCGTTCTTTTTTCCCGTAATCTTGTCTGAAGATATCTTCTTTATAAGCCCTGTTGTGGAGTAACCATCCACATATTTTATAATTTTCACTTTCCCGCCTGCGGCTTTGACGATATCTCCGCCCACTACCGAACTTTCGTCCCAATCGCCGCCTTTGAATAATATATTAGGCATAAGTTTATTGATCAATTCAAACGGGGTATCCTCTCCGAAAACCACCAAATAATTCACAGTCTCAAGAGCTGAAAGCACTTCCATCCGTTCATCCTGCCCGTTAAGCGGCCTTTCTGGACCTTTCAAGCGCCGGACAGAATCATCGCTATTGACACCCACCACAAGGATGTCACATTCTTTTCGTGCTTCGGCAAGATATCTCACATGTCCCACATGCAGAACATCAAAACACCCGTTGGTAAAACCGACTACCTTACCGTCCTTTTTCTCCGCATTCAGAATCGCAGCGAGCTCGGACAATTTTTTTATTTTTTGCACAGACATATTTAGAATGCCTCGTCTATCAGTTTACAAATTATATGGATAATAAGAATGTGTACTTCTTGCACACGGGCGGTCACGTTATTCTTAACAATTATCGGGATATCCGTCATACCGGCCAATTTCCCGCCGTCCTTGCCCCCTAAAGATATCACCTTGGCTTCTTTAACACGCGCGACACGCACAGCCTCCAGAACGTTCGGCGAATTACCGCTTGTCGAAATAGCAATAACCACATCCCCTTTTACCGCAAGAGATTCTATTTGCCGGCTGAATACCCTTTCAAACGAATAGTCGTTGCCTGTAGCGGTCAGATTAGCCGTATCCGCAGTCAACGCTATGCACGGCAGGCTTTTTCTCTCTTTTTCAAACCTCACGACAAGCTCGGCTGCCATATGCTGGGCGTCCGAAGCACTTCCCCCATTACCTAAAATAAGAACTTTGCCGCCCGACTTAAAACATTTTATCAGCATATCGGCCGCATCAGCCACTTTTTTAATACAATCGGCATCGGAAGCAAAATCCCGCTCCGCATCCATACATTCATTAAAATATTTTTTTATTTCGTTTTCAAACGCCATATATCACCGTTCGATCAGAATCACAGATATTGATAAGGACGAGAAACGGCCTCCGGTTTCTGCGCAGGGACCAACTCACCCGGTTCCACTTCTCCGAAAATTTTGTTTATACGTATCGATATCTCTATCTTTTCATCAACGCCGAGCATTGCCTGCACCTTGCTCTTTACTTCCATCTGTATGCGCTCCGTTATAGCCGAAACATTGGAACCTGCACCAATTGTAATCTCACTGACGATGTTAATCCCTTTACGCCCATAGGTTACATACGCCCGGGCAGAATTGATATCACTCATGCTTTTAATGACTTTACGCACATAATCTTCTATGGCATAAATCGACACGGTCACTTCCCCGTCAGGGTTCTGGAATGTTATCAATTTGTTCCGATGTATAGCTTTCAAAAGTCTGTACGGGACGATTATTCCGGTAATAATGAAAATCCCGCCGTAAATAATACCGGCAAGCTGCAGATCGGAATTAGCGTAGATAGCATCCAGCCCGTTCTTGATAACATCCGCCGGAACCTGATTAACAAACGCCAGAACAATCATAGTACCGGTGATCACCATGACAAAAAGGAAAACCAGCGCTACTATCCTTCGTACAAGGTCCATACAGCCCCCTCTCGGCGCGGGAAACGCCGCCCTTGTTTAGATCTATGCTTCGACCTTAGGAAAAAATTTCTCGACAAAATGCGTCGATATATCGCCATTCTGGAAATCGGTATCATTCAACACCCTGCGGTGGAATTCCGTAGTCGTTTTTATCGGCTCCACAACAAACTCATCGAGTGCCCTAAGCATAGTCTTGATCGCATCTTTTCTTGTTTTTCCATGCGTTATAAGCTTAGCTATCATAGAATCATAATAAGGCGGTATTGAATACCCGACATAAACATGCGTATCCACCCTGACCCCTAATCCACCCGGGACATACAGCGCCGATATCTTCCCCGGACTCGGACAAAAATTATTATTCGGATCTTCCGCGTTTATACGGCACTCTATTGCACATCCTTCGTTTTTAATATCCTCCTGGGCAAACGACAATTTATGTCCAGCGGCTATCTTGATCTGTTCTTTCACTATATCAATACCGGTAACAAGTTCCGTCACAGGATGCTCTACCTGTATACGCGTGTTCATTTCCATAAAATAGAAGTCTTCGCCTGAGACAAGGAACTCTATAGTCCCAGCCCCGCGATAATTAACGGTTTTAGCCACTTTTACCGCAGCCTCGCACATCTTCTGGCGCATCTTGTCAGAAATCGCCACCGACGGAGATTCTTCTATAAGTTTCTGGTGACGACGCTGGACCGTACAGTCCCTTTCGCCCAAATGGACGACATTCCCCTTCGAATCCGCCAGTATCTGTATCTCCACATGCCTGGGGGCTTCGATATATTTTTCCATATAAACCTCGGGATTACCGAACGCCGCCTCCGCCTCACTGCGAGCCGTAAGAAAAGCGCCTACAAGACGCACGTCATTGTGACATACGCGCATCCCTTTCCCCCCGCCGCCGGCCGAAGCCTTTATGATAACGGGATACTTGATCCTCTTTGCCTCTTTAAGAGCGTCTTCCTGTGTTTTAATTACGTCTTTAGAACCAGGTATAACGGGAACCCCTATTTCTTCCGCCGTTTTTTTCGCCACCATTTTATCGCCCATCATACGCATATTTTCAGGAGTTGGCCCGATAAAACGGATATCGCATGATTCGCATATTTCGGCGAAATGCGCGTCTTCCGCCAGAAAACCATAACCCGGATGTATGGCTTCAACATCCGTCACCTCGGCCGCGCTTATTATGTTCGGGATATTGAGATAACTCATATTGGCAGGTGCCTTGCCGATGCAAACAGCTTCGTTCGCAAATTTTACGTGCAATGAATCCGCATCCGCTTCAGAATAAACAGCTACGGTCTTTATCCCCATTTCCTTGCAAGCCCGTATGACCCTTAAAGCTATTTCGCCTCTATTAGCGATGAGAATTTTTGAGAACATTATGATCTTTCCCCGTTAATGTTGGTTGTTTAAAGTGGTTCTACCAGGAACATAACCTGGCCGAATTCGACAGGTTCCGCGTTCTCGACAAGGATACGCATGATCTTACCGTCGATCTCCGATTTAACCTCGTTCATCAATTTCATCGCTTCAACTATGCAAAGAACATCACCTTTATGTATTATATTCCCGACCTGTGCATATGGTTCCGCCTCAGGGGACGGGGCCCTGTAGAAAGTACCTACCATCGGGGCTTTTATTTCGGAAAGATTCTTGTTGTTCTCAGGGTTTTTTTCGGCAGACGCGGGCTGTGCTATGGCCTCAGCAGCAGACTGCTGCGCACTTACCGCCTGCGGTATCGATATTATCCGCTGTTCAGCAGATCCGGCGCCTTTCTTAACAAGTTTCACCTTCGATCCTTCCTGCTCGATCGCGATCTCCGCCAGATCGTTATTATTCATCAACTCGATGAGTTCCTGTATCTTCTTGATATTCATGTCACTCCTTTTCGCTTTCTGCATACCATACCTCGCTTTTTAGTAACTGCTCAAGCATGATAAAACCGGGTCAAAAACAGTATCACACTCTTTCAACATACTCTGCGGTACGTGTATCAACCTTTATGACCTCTCCGGTCTCTATAAAAAGAGGAACTCTTATGACTTTCCCCGTCTCAAGCTTTGCCGGTTTCGACCCTCCGGCTACTGTATTGCCCCTGACACCAGGTTCAGTCTCGATAATTTTAAGATCTACATGTATCGGTGGCATGACAATGATGATCTCCCCGTCGCAAAAACTGGCCGTCACAACCATATTCTCTTTCACATAATCGAGCGTCTCGCCCATATTTTCTTTTGAAACATGCACTTGTTCATAAGTTTTTTCATCCATGAGGCAATACCCAAGATCGTCTTTATACAGGTATTGCATGGCACGCTGTTCCAAATGGGCGTCTTCAAACATATCTTCCGGACGTAAAGTGTCAGGAGTAAGTATCCCTGTTTTAAGATTACGCAGTTTCGCCCTGATAATCGTCGCTCCCTTGCCAGGTTTATGATGATTGGCCTCGACCACAACATGCATCTGATTATTATATTTTATCACTGATCCCGGTTTTAAATGATTAGCACTTATCATCGTGTCAACACCTCTCGTCCCTTCGCGGTTATTAATATCATATCCTCTATCCTGATCCCACCTATCCCGGCAGCATACAAACCGGGTTCTATCGTCACTATCATTCCTTCTCTTAAAACCTCTTCCGACGATTCCCTAAGATGCGGGGCCTCATGAATATCAAGCCCCACCCCGTGCCCCAAAGAATGGCAAATATACGAGCCTAAACCTTTGTCTTTAAAATACTTATTAACCCCACGAACTACTTCGCCTATCTTCACACCCGGCTCCAACTTTTGAATAGCATTATCGTGGGCAAATAGCACGGCGTCATACAGCCTCTTAATTTTGGGGCTTATTCTACCTGTCACCAATACTCTTGTCAAGTCAGAACAATACCCGTTGAACTGTATTCCGAAATCAAAGACACCATGAGCCCCATCCGTAAGTTTCTTTTTTGTCGGAACCGCATGCGGATAAGCCGTATTTGCCCCTACCGCAGATATCGTTTTGAACGAATTATAGTACCCTCGAGTTCTGATCATAGAATCTATCAAAGACGCAAGCGCTATCTCCGACATCCCCGGGCGCATTTCGGTATGGACATCATTCCATATCTTCACGGTTTCCCTGGCCAGATGTCTGATAAGTCTTATTTCACTTTCTGATTTTTGAACGCGCATATTTTCCAAAATCGGCGGACATTTTACGATATCTACCGCAGGTCGAGCGTTCTTGATAACCGCTTCTAAAGACATAGTCGCATACGCGCCATTAATCCCTAATTTTTTCACCTTTTTCCGCTTCAATATTTCTGGCAGTTTAACAGATGCGGACCCGGCCACAATACGTACCATAACATTTTTCAACATTGCCATGGCAAGGGGCGCATTCATAGTATCGATAAAAAATACCGGCATAGCATCCCCGGTTATCAGCAAAAGCGCACCACCCGAAAAAAAACCAGCCGCATACATAACATCGGCTTCGTGGGTAAGTAAAATCCCATCGATCGCGTCGCTCGATCTGATACGCGCCTTTATTCTGGACAAAATACCGTTCCGGCAGAGATCGTTCATTCTTTCCCTTTAGCAATACAACTCGTTATTTTTTATTTATGATATCCGAAAGGGCTTTTAACCCGAGAAGATAGCTGTTCTTCCCAAAGCCGCTGATCTGCCCGATAGCCACCGGCGCAATCAGCGATTTATGGCGAAATTCCTCCCGCGCATATATATTCGAGATGTGCACTTCTACAACTGGGATATTTTTTGCACTTACAGCGTCCCTTATTGCGACACTCGTATGTGTATAAGCCGCCGGATTGATCAATATTCCATCGGCCTTTGATCTACCGATTTTCTCAACTATATCGCCCTCGTGATTCGACTGAAAAAACTCACATTCAATTTTTTCATCGCGGGCGGATTTTTGTATGGCTTTATTTATATCATCTATCGTTTCATCACCGTATATATTATTTTCACGCTTTCCTAAAAGGTCTAGATTGGGCCCGTGTATAACAAGGATCTTTTTCATTTTTCCCTCCGCTTATGGTCCGGCGTACCCGCATGAATATGCTTTCCCTTTCCGTTTTCCCGGAATATCATCCAATGCACATAGAAAAATCCACCGATAATACTTGTAACAAAAAGTCCCAGAAGGAGAAGAACACTCACCGCAAAGGCAGACCCCCTGCCAACAATCGGGGTAAAAAATGCAACCATCGCGCCTTCCCTTACTCCCAACCCCCCTATCGAAGGGATCATGCTAACAAACGAAACTACAGGCATTATCAGATACAAAATGCTAAGCTCGATATCGCAATGTAACGCCAGAAAAAAAAGATACACCGTATAGATATACATCACCTGTGACACGATCGAAACCAAGAGCGATTTAAAAACTATATCCAATCGATTACGATAATCGTGAACGATCTTATACAAAGAATCAAGCTGCGCCCCAAGATTCCCCAAACTCATTTTCATGAATAATCTTTCCATCATTTTAGCAATGCGCGAGCTCATCAAAATAATGAACACTACGACTCCGCCCAACAATGACGAAAGAATGGCCACCTTTATAACAGGCTGATCGAAGCGTCCTCGGTCGATAAGGATTGCGACGGCCGCCACAATTAGAAAAGAATACAGCCCGATAACCCTGTCCATCATTACACTGGCATAAGCTTTTATCTTGCTCGCACTGTTACGCGACGCATAATAAGCTTTGACAAGATCCCCACCGACAGCGGTAGGCATGAAGTTATTAAAAAAATATCCGAGAAAAGTCAATTGAATGCATTCCATAAGGGTCACGGAAATATCTTCACCGTGAAAGATAAGCTGGAGCCGATACGACACTACAACTGCGTTTAAAAGAAAAATAAAAATAGAGATAAGAACGAACCTCATATCACAAGTCGCTATCGTCGATACTATGCCACCGAAATCCTTACGCATCATCCAAAGCAGAATAGCCAGAAGTCCGAAGCTGACAAATATTTTTATTAAAAGCGAGAGCTTTTCTTTCACTTGTACCTTTCTAGATTATTATTTTCCCTTTATTTGGCGTTTCTCCGGCCGTACCGGGGACAACACCCGGCGAAGATTCTTTTGAAAATGAAATATACGCCATACGGAGTTCATACAACCCGCGTTCCAACGCGTGCGCTTCGTCTTCTGTAAGATTCCCTGCCGTTTTTTGCTTAAGCATATCCAGTGTATCAATCAGATACCTGGCCTGATCAAGATTTTTTTCTTTTTTGCCGGTCAAAGGGTTCTCGATGAGCCCTAGAGACATAAGCCCCTCGGCAAAAAGCCCAGACAAAAACATACTAAAATCGATCTTGACATCGTTATCCGTCATGTCATCCCCTCAGATTATCCTTCTTATCATCAACTTTCTTTTTAGTTTTTCCATAACGGCTTCGGCCGCGATATCTCCCTGTTTCATAATGTACTCCGACTTATCAAACCCGAACTGGTCAACATTTTTTATTTCCGGGCATATAGCCAGATCCGCCGCATATGCCTGATATGCGTTGAGCTCCTCCCCCATGATCTGAATAGACTGCGCAAGCGCCTTGAACGCATTGTCGATCTTTTCACTCGATATCGCAAAACCCGGGTTCACCGCCACAACAAACGTACCGCCTAAAAGATATGCCGCTTTTGTGGGAACCGAATTTCTGAGGCCTCCGTCTACCAGCATACGCCCATCCACATCCACAGACGAAAAGAATCCCGGCCAAGAACAACTGGCCCTTACAAGTCTAACTAGGTCTCCCGACGTATGGATAAGTTCTTCGCCGTTCTGGAGATCGGTAGTAGTAAGCGCGAAAGGAATCTTAAGATCCTCAAACCGTTTCCCGCCGACAAGTTCGGTTATAAGCGTCTCAAGCTTATCCCCTTTTATAAAGCCGGTCGGATGAAGAGCGAAATCAACAAGATTCGGCCACGTGAATTTCAATGCTTTTTGTTCAAGTTCTTCCAGAGGAAGCCCCGCACAATAGGCGCCTCCGACAAGACTTCCTATACTGGTCCCTATCACAAGATCAAAAGGGAATTTGTCTCGGCCAAAATGCCGTTCTATGGCTTTAAGAACCCCTAAATTGCAAAGCCCTCTTGCGGCGCCGCCGCCCAGGGCAAGAACCAGTTTTTTCTTTGTAAATATCCCGCGTTTTTTAGATATCATTTTACTTCTCCTGTTTCAATATACCGCGACCCCGGCATAACCGACAACCTGAGACAGGTCATGAGTCCCATCCCCGCTATCGGCATAATCCACGAGTTTTGCCTCGTGCGCCCCAAGATCGCAAGCCGCCATAAGCATTACAGCAGCCGGTATATAACCGCACATTGTTATATCGTTGTCTTCAACAACCTTTATAAGACCTTTCGCGTCCAGTTTCAGCATTTCCCGGATCGCCAGATCGTCTTTCATCTTAGCGGCGATCCGTGGCTCATAGTGTGTCATATCGCTACTGGCAATTATCATAGCACTTCTTTTGCTTTTTTTGATTGCACCGCTTATGGCCGCAGCCACTTCCCTCAATTCAGCCATATCACCATGTGACATCGTAATCGCCACAATTTTAGCGTCTGGCGCGACACTTTGAATAAACGGCAACTGAACTTCGACCGCATGTTCATAATAATGCGCCTCATCGTCCGGCACAATAAGACTCGTCCCTTCCTCGATGAAACGGGCGATCTCATCGTCAAGCTGAGCCACACCAAGTAAAGTCCTCCATGGTCTGGGACTCATAGAATAACATGCGCCATACCCCGTATGGTTAGGGCTAAGCACAATATATGTATCTTTCGGTTCGATAGCGCCAAAAAGTTTTCCAGCGACCTTGCCTGAATAAATATATCCCGCATGCGGAGATACGGCCCCGATAGCATCGATCTTATCTTTTTTACCTACGATATAACCCGATAAAATCTCAGATAACCGGTTTTTATCCCCGGGATAGAACTGTCCCGCAACATAAGGCTCACGAGCTTTCATCGCCACCCCGCTTATAAGATAGTATTATAATACTAAATCCGGACAAAGCAATATTATATCAAAATCTTTGAACGTTAGATTTTCCGCATGAATTGAAGAAGGTGTATCGTGAAAACGCATGTACCTATTATCACCCTGAAAAGACGCGAGCACTGATTGGCGAGATTCGCGGTTTTACGCTCTTTTACGATCTTTGTGGTCCCCTCGGCAGCGAGAAAGATCCCGGCAAGAAAAGAGAACCAGTCGATAGTGGCTTCCGCGAAATCCGATTCGAAGACGCGGCACGTGATCGAGAACGTGATTAGAAAAAGGCACACAATTCCGCCCATGAGAAACAAGAACGATTTATTGTTCTTCATAATGCGATAAATTTACCATGAAAAATATTTTTAGGCAAGCAAGGAATAGCTGCGGCAGATATGCCCTATCCTCCTTTTCATTTCTGATCTCCCGGCGTTTGACTCGCGCCGTAACGTAAATTATTTTTAGTCGGATAACGGCGGATCTGGCATATCTGCCGTAGCTATTTTTCCTTTCCATACATATTAGGGACAAAAGAAAGGATCCCACGGCATGTTCCTTTTACACAAGTGGGCCATCATTTTTTTGATTTGATATTACAGCGACCTGAGGATAGCGTCCTGGTTCGATTTCCACTGCTTTATACCCTCCCAGTCTATCTTTCGTATCTTCATGATACCATCAAAGAAAATCTTAGTCACGAATATGCGAGCCGCCTCAACAGAGAAAGCTGTAATCCCAAGGTCTTTTTTAATCTCATCAAAGTTTTCAAGATTTTCTTCCATTAAACGCAGATAATTTTCGGCCAGGCCTGCCGGCATATTCTCAGGTTTATAGGCTTTATCCTCTCCGTAACGGTCTATTTCGGCGCCCGCCAGATCAGTGATCATATCTACGGTCGTATTCAAATACCTTATATCTTCGATATTTCTAACCTCAAACCGTACAACCCCGTTAATATCAACTTCTGAAATGCCTTGTTCGCGCAAATATGTTTTCAGCGCTTCTTTCACCTTTTCGGCCTTCCCTGTGTCTTCAGCTTTAAATACAAGCGGGATGACCATACGAGTGAGATATATTCCACTTCCTTTATCGTTTTCCACATCCTTCCTAAATTTAGGCAGTACATCTTTTATCTGTTTTTTGAGACTCGCCATTATTTTACCATCTTCTTCCATTTCGGGATCTTCAAACCATTTGTCAGACGCATCATAACTCCGGGCGTAAACACGTACCCCTTTCTTGCCGACCGTTCTTTCTTCCGCTTTCAGAAGACTCATGATCGGGGATTTGTCGTCCTCGGATATCGACGGTTCTATCAGATACGTCGCTGCATCACCACGGATCATCGCCACCATCGGTGAAAGCAAAGACTGTGCGATATCATAAAGCTTTAGCGCGCGACGGCCTTTTATCTTTTTATCCAACAACTCGTCGGATTTCTTTAACTGATCCTCTCCTCTGTCCTTTTCCGTCATACGCAAATACGTCATCCTATTAATATCGTCGTTTATCGCCGTATTCGTCTCATTGTCGATATAGTCTTTGTTATCCTTGAACGCGTTACCATTATAGGTTTCCCGTTTGACCGAAACCGGTTTAGTAACATCCCTCGCATCTAAAAGCTTGTCGACACGACTGATATAGCCATCCACACTTTTATCTTCTCCGATGCTCGTCGAATCAACATGTGCAACGGCAAGAATAACTCCGAACTGGTCGCCTTCGGCAGAAAATACCGCGTTATTCCCTTCTCTGACATTAAGACGCGTGGCCAGCGACATCATCTCATCAGCAGGTTTCCCGATATTTTCGTCACAAACACCGTAAGCATTCATAAGCAGCGCCTTAATAACACTATCGGCCCCAGTGTGACCATACGCGGTATTTATACCTTTAAACCCTACAAGCGGATTCGCCGCCATACCGTCAAGGCTTGCATCCAAACTTCGGGGTTGTCCCGGCCGCACGCCCTCCTCAAAACGCTGTCTTGTATTTTCGCTGCTTTCGTCCGAAGCCTGATAGTAAAATATCGTTTTAGAAAGATGAAATACCCCTTCCGCATCTACCGATACCTTATATATCGCATCCGGCGGGCCGCGAACCAAATAGAATTCTCCTATATGATCCTTCGGTTTTTGAATGAGCTCATTTATTATGGTCCCCAATAAAGACCTTGCGTATATCCCGTAATTTTCCGCCTCTTTCAACGCCTCCATATATCTTTTCTCGTTATCACCGTGCAATATCCCCTTTTCGATATCGTTGTGATATTTGTTTTCGAGATCTTTCAAAAATTTAGAATTTTTTACTGCCTTACCCTTCTCTTTGACTGCAGCGTTTATTTTATCCATGCCAGCTATCGGCGGTTCCGCGACTTTTTCTCTTTCTTTCGGCTCGGCGAACATCAATAACATACCGCCTTCTTCGAACGGCAAGTCCTTATAATCCTCCTGTATCCAATCAGCGCGCATCGTCGCCGGGTATTTTTCACCAGCCTGTTTACGCGCGGCCCCCATCGGCAGATACACACTCCTCATTTTCGTTACCAACGCCTCCGAAATACCTTCTATTCCGGACATTCCTGTTATGTCATCAATTTTATCACGCGGGCATATTATTTTTGTCTTTCCTTTTTCCTCCCCATCTTTCAGAACGGCCGAAGTGCTGAAGTATGACGCATCTATTCCACTAATCTTACTATTCAGGACAGCCTCTTCATCCGGCGTAAGCGCTCTATCAATCACAAGCACTGTAAATTTATCAAAACTTTTCTGCAAAGATTCCTGGAATTTTTGCATCTCATCGTCCAGCATATTTTCAGAATATCCGGCAGGGAAAATAAACATAAACTCGTCTGAACCACGCCCCGGGATGCTCACCCTTATCCCTTTTTCCTCCCATTTCTCGTCCCGTATATAATCGCCGGCGAATATTTTCAGTTTATCCAAGAACCAATCCGTATTGCTTTTTCCATACGCGTCGTTTGTATATTTTATTTTAGCGCCATCCGCACGTATTACCCATGTTTGATCCGCTAATTTCTCATATTCGATCCCCGAATCCAGTATCATCGCCGAGTTTTCTAAAACCTCAACTATGGCCGCCGCTTGCAGCGATACAAAATATTCCTCTATAACATTAGCCCCTTCCGGAATAGTCTTAACAGGATCACCGTTCCGATCGACAATAAGCACGGATTGTCCGACATTATCCACGACCCTTAAGAACTTCACGTTTTTATTCGCAGCGAATAATTTTTCCATTATTTTCGCAGCCATCCGGAACGACACACTGTTACGTTCGTCACCGGTAACGGCATCCAAAAGAAGAGGGTTCAATCTGCTGGCTATAGCCATCATACGTGATGTTTTAAGAAGAGCCGACCGCAAGGTCTGCTGAACGCTCGGCGTCTCTCCGGCCAAAAGCTCAAAATAAGGATTCTTCCACGTTTTATCCGTAGTAAAGCGAGGGAGAATAGACACATACGAAATATCCTCTTTTTTCAAAAGCTCGCAGTAATTCTCGGCGTGAAAACCGCCTGTCACAATGATAGCAAGCTTCATGCCTTCTCCGGGTTCTTTCTTTCCTGCCGAAGCGAATTTCATGTTTTTAAGAAACGCGCCGTCTCTTTTGAACGAATAATCATAGAATACGGATATGGATTCCCGATAATCGTCCAGTTTGGCTATAGTCGCATCGGGTTTAAACGTCATTTTATATTTAGGCGCTTCTTTTTCATAAAAATCCATGAAACGCTCAACACGAAAGGAGTCACGATTAGCGTCATAATATCTAAAATCGGTTTTAGTAAGATTTATTTCGAATATGCTATCTAAAAGTATGAGGTTCCTTGAAAGCAGATTCAACTCGCGCTCGTTAGAATTCCTGTAGATCTTTATCTTTATCGCATTCTCAAGCGTACCAAGTTCGTCAATAACTTTCCCACGATCTATCTTTTCGTACATCGACACATAATCCACATAGTTTGAAAGAGCAGGAAATTTACGAAGGTCTATATTCACCTGCGCCGCTTTGTCGAACAAAAATTTGTAAAAATCGTTCTTGGTTATTTTTTTTGTTTTAAATTCCATTGTCCGGCTGATAACTTCTTCTGTTTCGGCCCTTGATATTTTTTTATTCAGCTCCTTTACCAGGTTTTCACGTTCATCGTTAGCTTTATCAAAATTCACGCCCGATTCGCTTTTTATAGTCTTAGCCAACATCTCAATATTGGGGAATCCATCCAGGCCGATATGTAAAACTACGGCTTTATTGACAAGATAATCAAAATATTTCCTAAACTCTGCCCCTTTAGTTTTATATTCGCCGTACATCGCGTCCATTTCAAACAGATCGGCCGAATATATGTGACGCTTCAGATTATCGACAATATACGAAAGCTCTTTTAGATATTTTTCTATTTCATCGCGATATGAAAAAGATTCCTTATATACTTTAAGATTTGCGAGATACAGATCCTTATCCTCAACGCCCCACAGATATACTATTCCCGGATTATTTATCGCAAAATATTCGGCGCCAGTCACCTCTCCGCGTTTCATAAAATATTCCGCGACTTCGCGTCTTATTTCCTTTCCACTCATTGACCAAAATACCGAAAGATCATATTCGCCTACCCCGCCTTCAAGATTGACCAGCCGGAATCCATACTCGGTATTCAAATAACCGATAATATCTGCGATCTTTTTCTGAGCGTAGGGATTACAATGTGCATCCTGTATATGCACAACGAATTTATCGCTCTTTCCTTTGTATGACAATTTCACTTCACCGAGATGTGCCGGGATGCTAAAATTCGTAGCATCGACAGCGGCAAATAGATCCGCATTTTCAATAGCACCGTCACTATATACCGGCGGCAGTTCCCCGGATTTTGTCCACCCGTCAGCCACAAGGATCTGCAGGCTGAAACATACTGTCACAAATAACTGTGCTATTTTTCTGAAATATTTATCCATTGACAACTGATCCCCCAATTCCACAATAAACATTTAAACATGACCTTTTGTTACTGGGAAACATAATATGTATCGCAGGTATCATAACGTTATAAAAATGACAGTAATTATCAGGCAGGTAAATTTTCTTCATTTTCACACCTTCCTAAGAACGTATTTCACAGCTACAATGCCAACTTTACGGGTTTTAACTTACATTTAAATAATATACCGAACGGAGGAGAAAAGCAAAAAAAGACAAATAACTTTTTCATATTTTACACATAAACATAAGACCCCGCCGCCGACAAGTTCTGGTGTTCTGATGGCTTACTAAACAAAAAGGGCGGATTAAAATCCGCCCTTTTTAGGTTAACACGCAATCGCAAACGATTACAGCGCGTGTCCCGAAACTGTACATGTAGGATCCTCGTCAACAGCGTTAATCGAATATGTACCGCCGCCTGCGCAGCTCGGCTGTGCTTTAATGTAGGCTGTAACCAGGTCCGTCCAATCCGGAGTCCCTGTGTTACCTGTATCAAGCGCCCACAATGTTTTTGCACCGTCGACCTGTTTCAGGTTGGCAATACACGCATTACGCTGAGCTTGCTGACGAGCCCTCATGAAGTTCGGGATCGCGACCGCCGCTAATAAACCTATAATTGCGACGACTATCATAATTTCGACGAGCGTGAAACCCTTTCTTCCGAGAACTGTTCTGATCTTCATGGTCATACACCTCCTTTCAAAGATCGCATCTCAACTACTAAAATAAAGTATACCCTGTGTACCCAAAAAGGCAAATTTTTGCAATTTTACTACCATTTTCTACTATACATTGACCACACTTGTGATCTGGAATATCGGCAAAAACATACACATAACTATAGTTCCGATCACAATACCGAGAAAAGCGATAATGAACGGTTCGATTAAACTCGTCAGGCCGTCGACCGCCGTATCTACCTGTGCATCATAAAAATCAGCGATCTTAGTCAACATTTTCTCCAACTGACCGCTTTTTTCCCCTACGGCGACCATCCTCGTAACCATAGACGGAAATATACCGCTTCGTTCCAACGGCGCCGCTATACTCTCTCCGTCACGGACACTGTCCCTTACATTGTTAATGGCCAATTCCACGGCTGTATTACCTGCGGTTTTAGCGACTATTTCAAGCGCCGCGAGTATTGGGACCCCGCTTTTCACAAGCGTACTCAATGTTCTGGTAAATTTACTTATCGCGACCTTGTTCATAAGAGGGCCGAAAACCGGGGCTTTCAGCTTCAATCCGTCAATCGTCAATTTCCCTTTTGGCGTACTGTAATACCACTTTGCCAGCGCCACGATCGCGGCGACGATTATGCCCATAAGCCAAATATATCCCCGCATGAAATCACTGATATTGATCAATATCTGGGTCGGCGTCGGCAATTTTGCTCCGAAACCCGAAAATATATCCTTAAAAACCGGAATAACCTTTATGATCAGTACCAGAGTTATCACAACCGCCATCCCAGACACAACCGCAGGATAAACAAGAGCGGATTTGATCTTAGCCTGCAATGCGCTTGTTTTTTCAATATATGCCGCGATCCTATCCAGTATCGCATCGAGCGTACCGCTGGACTCACCAGCCTTCACCATGTTCACAAAAAGAGAACTGAATACGTTCGTGTGTTTCATCATAGCGTCAGAAAGACTCGCACCGGTATTCACGCCATCCCTGACATCCGTAAGGACTCCTTTAAGAGTGGGATTTTCAGATTGATCTTTCAAAATATCCAGTGACGCGACTATCGGAATCCCGGAATCGATCATCGTAGCTAATTGTCTAAAAAAAACAACTAGCTCATCCATAGTTACTCTACTTTTACCACTCAAAAACGAAAGGTTGAGCCCTCCTCCTTTGGCGACCTCAAGTCTCAACAACATAAGATTTTTGGCTCTGATCGTATCCATCGCCTGTTTTTTGTCATTGGCCTCGATATTACCCTTTACGGTATGCCCGGACTGGTCCCGAGCCGTATAAGTAAATTTCATCATTTAGCACCGTTCCTTTTTGATAACACCGGTATACTATGTAACCCTGAATACTTCCTCAAGGGTCGTAACCCCTTTACAAAAATTAATAATAGCATTCTCTCTCAAATTCCTAAAATTTCTGGTTTTTAAATACCGTTTGATTTCCTCTTCGGATTTTTCTTTGTTTATCATTTCACGTATAGTATCATCCAACAGCAGTGTTTCGAGTATCGCTATTCTTCCATGATATCCGGTGTTATTGCATTTCGCACATCCTTTGCCGGCATAAAATTTCCCCACTCCGCCGACAGCGGGATATTTCGCACTGAGCTCCTTTATAACCTCGTCCGGGATATTTGCCTCACTTTTACAATGTGGACATATACGCCGTACAAGCCGCTGCGCGCATGCCATAATGAGACTGGACGCAATAAGGAACGGTTCCACTCCCATGTTCGCCAAGCGAGTTATCGCCCCAACGGAATCATTTGTATGCAGAGTGGATAACACCATATGCCCGGTCAGTGACGCTTTTATGGCTATATCGGCCGTCTCAAAATCACGTATTTCCCCTATCATAATAACATCCGGACTCTGTCTGAGTATCGATCTGAGACCCGACGCGAAATCAAGCCCAATGTCGCTTTGAACAGGCATTTGAGTTATCCCGCCGACCTGATATTCTACTGGGTCCTCTACGGTGACAATGTTCCTGGTCGGAACGTTCATTTCGTTAAGTACCGAATACAACGTAGTGGATTTACCGCTTCCCGTAGGCCCGGTAACAAGAATGATCCCATACGGATGTGCCAGGGCTTTTTTGAAATCAGACATCGCATCCGGCAAAAAACCCAGCGTTTCTAATCCGACGGACAAGTTTTGTTTATCCAGTGCCCTCATTACTATCTTATTCCCGAATATGGTAGGCAAAGAAGATACCCTGAAATCGATCTCCTTACCTTCCAGTTTTATCCTAAATCGTCCGTCCTGAGGCACACGGTTCTCGGTGATATCCAAGTTCGACATGATCTTCAGTCTGGCCAGAACGGCATTCTGATTTTTTTTCGGCAGTTCAAACGCCGTATGTAATTCCCCGTCTATCCTATAGCGCACCCGCAGATTCTTTTCTT
Organism: Candidatus Omnitrophota bacterium; assembly: GCA_035403965.1. Taxonomy (GTDB): domain Bacteria; phylum Omnitrophota; class Gorgyraeia; order Tantalellales; family Tantalellaceae; genus DAONGE01. Next base: position 19,647 of record DAONGE010000009.1, read on the forward strand.
GAGGCTCAATATGAAGATCGCTAGCACGACGTTTTATCGCTTCGCTGATCAGCACGGTTACAACTTTTGTAACCGGAGCACTGTCTCCGCCTTCGATAGACATATCAAAGGTACCGGTTTCCTCCCCTTTTGCGACCACTTCAACGCCTGTATCGTCCGTTAGCGCGGTTTCATCTATAGACGGTGCCGCTTCTTCGGCTTTCCTCGCGTAATTTTTCATGGCGGCATGAATATCGCTTAAGGTGGCAAGCACAAGACTTATCTGGCAATGCGTAACCGATCTAACATCGTCCAAAGCTACGATATCCGTCGGATCGTTAACTGCGACCGTCATATTTTCGCCCACCCGCGAGACTACTATCAGATCATACTTTTTCGCGAGTTTTTCCGGGATCATTCGCATCACATCTTCCTCGAACTTCACTTTTGAAAGATCGATAGGAGGTATCCCCACTTCCCGGCTGATGACGACCAGGATATCTCTTTCCGAAACTACTCCGGCCTCCACTATCTTTTGAAGGATATCGTCATCCTTAGGCTGGAATTTTTTAATAAAGCTATCGTATTTCTCCTTCGACAGTTTCCCTGACGAAAGAAGAGTTCCGACTATTTTTTTTTGCAATGTAGATCCCATCTATATTTTCCTATCCTCCGCAGTAACACGAAGAACTTCTTCAAGCGAAGTAATCCCCAACAGAACATTTCTGATCCCGTTTTCACGCAAAGTTACCATCCCCTCGGATCGCCCCTGTTTCTCAAGCTCATGCTCACCCGCATGTTTGAAGAACATGTCCTTTATCACCGGGGTAACCTCGAGACATTCAACTATAGCGATTCTCCCTTTGTATCCAGAATTCATACATCTTGAACACGCGCCGGGTTTATAGATAGTGGCAATTTTGCCGTTTTTATCGTACAGTCCATATTTTTTAGCGATCTCTTCAGACGGCGTATACGGCTGCCGACATTCCTGACAGATACGCCGTATAAGACGTTGCGCAACTATCATCACGACTGACGAAGCGATAAGAAACGGTTCTACGCCCATATTCACAAGTCTTACGATGGATCCGCAGGCCGTATTCGTATGCAACGTGGAAAGAACCATATGACCGGTAAGCGCGGCCTTGATAGCGATATCTACGGTCTCCAGGTCTCTGATCTCGCCCAAAAGAATTATGTCGGGGTCCTGCCTTAAAATAGCGCGAAGACAGCCCGCGAACGTAAGCCCTATCTCGGTATTCACCGAGACCTGATTTATTCCTTTAAGCTCATACTCCACAGGGTCCTCGACGGTAACAAGATTTTTCCCGGGGCTGTCCAAATGTTTAAGAATCGAATACAGCGTGGTTGTTTTGCCTGACCCTGTCGGGCCGCATACAAGAACCATGCCGTGAGGTTTCTCGCTGTTCGCGCATATCACGTTAAGATCATGATCGCTCAATCCCAATTTTTCTATTTCAACCAAGGTCTGTTCTTTATCCAAAATTCTCAAAGAAGCCTTTTCCCCGGATATTGACGGCATGATAGCGAGCCTAAAATCTATAGGTCTATCCTCTATGCGTAACTGAAGACGTCCATCCTGAGGCAGGCGTCTTTCCGCGATATTCAGATTCGCCATGACCTTTAACCGCGAGATCAGAGCACAATGATATTTTTTTGGTGGAGTATGTTTTATATAAAGAACTCCATCTATACGATACCTTACACGAAAACCGTTCTCCATGGGCTCAATCAGAACATCGCTGGCCTTTTCCTTCACAGCCTGACTCAATATCATATTCGTAAGTTTTATTACCGGCGTTTCCTCAATGATGCGTAAAAGCTCGCCGGAAGACATTTCATCCTTTTCCTCGGCGACCATCTCCATTTCCGCCCCGGCAAGGCCGTCCACTATCTCGTTTATCTGATCTCCGGCGGATTTATCCCAAAAACTGCTGATCGCATCTTTCATATCGTCGCGATCGGCTATCACAGGGCTTATTTCCAGCTTCGTCAGAGCCTTGATATCATCTATAGCGAATATATTCAATGGATCCACCATCGCGATCGTCAGAAAATTTCCAAGACGCGAAACAGGGACCACCTGATACTGATCGGCGATACGCTTCGGTATTATTTTCAACAAATCCTCGTCAACATGCAGGCGTGAAAGCGTAATAAGCGGATAACCGGTTATCTCATTTACAACGGCAAGAATATCTGCTTTCGACAGGACACCTATTTTCACAAGGATGTCGCATAGACGGCCGCCTTTAGCGGTATAGATCTCGCCCGCCTTTTTCATGTCATCGGGTGTAAGTTTCCCTTTAGACAGTAATATTTCGCAGACTTTCCCGTCAATTGGCATTAAATTCTCCGCCTATGCTTTAGGTTTATAAATTTTATTGATCGCCTCGACAACGCCGGATACGACGGTCAGAAAGATATGTACTTTTTTACCGGTTATTTTTTCAAGTTCATCTATGCATTTTTTATCAAGCGGATTGGGCATCGCCACGATAATGATATCACCGATAACATCCAAAGGAACAACGCTGTACCGTCTAGAGATCTCTTCAGGAACCAGTTTTACCGCTTCCGGATTAATATCATAATTCGCCAGCGGCATGTAGGGGAATCCATACTGCGAGACGATTGCCTGGGCGATCTCTCTTTCGCTGACATACCCGAGCTTGATAAAATTCTCTCCTAAAAGACCGCCGTCTTTATCCTGGATATTAAGCGCTTCTTCCAGCTGCTTTTCGCTTATGATTCCCTGCCGTAGCAGCATCTCGCCCAGACGTTCATCTGTTCTTTTTTTTGGGATCACATTCCCTCCTTTTGGCCATTACTATCTTCCAACAGGCGACTCAAGCATGCGTAAAAGTTCTTCCACGTCAGACGACGAAGAAATCATATCATCATGTGATATCACGCCTTTACGAAAAAGAGCGACCAGCGACTGATTCATGGTCTGCATCCCTATCTTGCTTGATGTCTGCAAGGTAGAATATATCTGATGCACCCTCTCGTCCCTTACCATACTTTTGACCGGCGACGTCACAATAAGGACTTCCGCCGCAAGTACCCGCCCCTTATCCATTTTCGGAATAAGCTGCTGAGAAATAACACCAATAAGAACGAACGAAAGCTGTGTACGTATCTGCTTTTGCTGATGTGCAGGGAAAACGTCGATAATACGGTTTATTGTCTGTATACTATCCGATGTATGGAGCGTACCGAACACAAGATGCCCCGTATCGGCTATAACCATAGCCTGATGTATACTTTCCAGATCACGGAGCTCTCCGATCAGTATAACATCGGGGTCCTGCCGCAATACGTGTCTAAGCGCGTCCGGAAACGATTTGGTATCGCTATGGACCTCTCTCTGGTCAATAACAGATTTTTTGTTCTGATGAACAAATTCTATCGGATCTTCCACGGTAACTATATGACATTTACGCGTACTGTTTATCTCGTCTATCATAGCCGCCATAGTAGTGGATTTACCGCTACCAGTGGCTCCTGTGATAAGTATCAGACCTTTCGACGCTTTACAAAACTCCTTCAGCACCTGTTCAGGAAGCCCGCACTCGGAGATCCCGCGGATCTTGTACGGGATCATACGTATCGCACATCCCACAAATCCCCTTTGATAAAATATATTCGCACGATATCGCGCCGAATCGCTGATGGAGAACGCAAAATCCAATTCTCTTTCTTTTTCGAACCGCAATATTTGTTCATCGTCAAGAAGACTGAAAATTATACTTTTAGCGTCGTCCGGAGATAATGCATGATCGGTAGCAGCGACAAGATCCCCGTCTATTCTGTAATTGATCGGCGTATTAGCGGTAATATGCAGGTCAGACGCATCCTTTTTTATCATATCGACAAGTAATTTCTGCAAGATATCATTCATATTTCCCCCTTAAAAAGTATGTAGTAAAACAACCTTTCCCAAACACATCGGGTTTTTGTTGCAGTCCAGGCCGGTATATGCCGATGATCAATAACGTATTCAAGGATACACTACACGATAATCAAAGTCAAAATGCGGATATTCAAGAAAAAGTCCGGCAGAGCAATATAATAATATTAATAAGTTTATGGGCAGTAGAAACCGCTATCCTTAAGTTCAGCTTTGAGAAAAGCATCTTCGACGTTAGTTTTTATATGCGACCATGGCAACGGAGCCTCCAACTCGTACCGTTTCATGGCAAGCTGTTCCCTGTTCAAGTGATTATCATGGAAAGCCTTTTCCCACACTGAAAGATTAAAACAATCGTCCCAGCTGTCCATTCTCGCCCCTCCGGCCCACGCGTCGTATATAACCTTGCCCATACGCCGGTCTCCTCGCGAAAGGCAGGCTTCCAGCATCGCACGATCAACATCATAGAACTCATATGCGATCCTTCGTGAACGATAAAAAAGCAGATTGCTCTTCGCGCTCAGAAGATGTTCTCTGTCTCGCATACCGAACCACTGGAACGGCGTATGTGGTTTCGGAACGAACGGATTCACGCTAACCTTCAATTCGGCGGGAGACTTGGAATATTTTCTTTTAAGATCTGAGATCTCTTTTGAAAGGACAGCTATTTCCCGAACCTCCGTATCTATATCAAGAGGGAACCCGACCATAAAATAAAGTTTGAGTTTCTGCCACCCTTTTTCGTATGCTACAGATGCCGAACGCAAAAGAACATCACGATCCATCGACTTCCCTATTGCCTTCTGGATGGCGGGTTCCGCCGACTCCGGCGCGAAAGTAAGACCGGTTTTTTTTACGGAAGCGATTATCTCCGGCAATTCATAAAATGAATCGTCTATACGCAGCGACGGGATTGATATGCTGATCCCTCCAGGTCTGAACTCATCTGTCAGGTCTTTAACCAGATGCGGCAACCCTGGATAATTTACGCTTGATAATGACAAAAGCGCAAATTGGTCATAACCGGTATTCGCGCATGTTTCCGCACATATTCGTTTTATCGTATCGGCCTTTCTTATCCGGACAGGACGATTTATCACGGTGGCCTGGCAAAAACGGCATTTATTCGGGCAACCCCGCATTATTTCCACGGCAAAGCGGTCATGAACTATCTTGATGAACGGTACGATCTGCCGAGTTGGATAATAGGCGGAATCGAGATCCGTGATGTAACCTTTTTTTATGAAACGCGGGGCCGAACTCGTCTTAGGATAAAGTCCCTGGAAGTTGTCTCCGTCAAACTTATCTTCATACAGCGACGGGATATATATGCCGGGGAGATCCGCAAATTTTTCCAGCATTTCCTTCCGTGGATATTTACCTTTTAGACCACGATACCGTTCTACAAAAACAGGCAGTGTCTCTTCCGCGTCACCGATAAAGAAAATATCAATAAAATCGCTCATCGGCTCAGGATTATAGCAACAAGCTCCCCCGGCGATAATCAAGGGATCCTTATCTCCGCGGTCCTGGCCACGTACCGGTATTCCCGAAAGCTTCAGCATGTTCAGAACATTCGTATATGTCAATTCATACGAAAGAGAAAATCCGACTATGTCGAATTTATCAACCTCTCGCCTTGTTTCAAGTCCGAACAGTTTAAGCCCGCTATTTAACATTTCGTTTTCCATATCCGACCACGGCGTAAATACCCTCTCGCACACCACATCGTCCATCTCGTTCAGCAAATGATACAAAATACGAAGCCCTAAATAACTCATCCCGACTTCATAGATATCTGGATATGCCAGAGCGATAGAGATTTTTTCTTCGGAATGTTCTTTACGAACAGAGTTCACCTCTCCTCCGATGTAACGTCCGGGACGCTGAACCTTGTTGAAGATTTCGTTAAAATTTATCATATCACTCACCTGTATCGACGCCTACTTACGCTCAGCAACAAGCCGATTCCGATCAACGTCGCCAAAACATTTGAACCGCCGTAACTAATAAGCGGCAAAGGTATGCCCACAACCGGCATAAGCCCAATCGTCATAGAAATATTCACAAGCACCTGGAACGACAATAACGTTACGATCCCAGTAGCTATGGCTTTCCCATAGACATCGTCGGTCTCGGATATAATCCGCACGCCGCGCGCTATCACAAAAGAAAAAAGTCCCACAAGCGCCAACGCACCGATAAAACCCCATTCCTCACCGATGGTCGAAAAAATAAAATCCGTATGCTTTTCCGGCAGGAATTTCAGATAATTCTGTGTTCCGTTCAACCAGCCTTTTCCGGTTAGTCCTCCGGATCCGATCGCTATCTTCGACTGAATTATTGTATATCCCGAACCGAGAGGATCGGCGTTCGGGTTAATAAAGACCATCAGTCTGTTCCGCTGATATCCTTTCAAAAAATGCCATGCGATCGGCATACTGGCAATCCCAGCCAAAAACGTGACGATCATATATTTTATATTTTCTCCTGAAACCAGCAATATCGCGAACAATATGGGCACCAGTATAAGAGCCGTCCCGAGATCCGGCTGAAGAAATATAAGAATGAACGCAGGAGCGACGACGAGCATCGCATAAATAAAATTATCAAGAGAACCCGCCCGATCGCGCCTCTGACCTAAAAACGTGGAAAGCGCGAATATCATGGTTATCTTCACAAACTCGGAAGGTTGGAGCGAAAAGAACCCGACATCTATCCAGCGTTTTGCTCCATACCTTTCGCCGCCAAAAAGCAACAGGTATGCCAACATGAGTAAATTTATAAAATAGGCAAGATACGAAAAATCCAGAACGCGGATATAATCCATGTGAGCCACGCTAAAAAGCACAAGAAACCCCACGCCTATCCATATGCACTGCCGTATCACAAGGTTATGTATCTCATATGATGATTTCCCCGGTTCGAACGTAGCGCTGTAAAGAAAGAACAATCCCGCCACCGCGATAGCCATCGTAGCGAAAAGTAAAACATTATCTATCCGTCCCCGCCTTTGCGACATATTATCCTTTATATTCAGTTAGATTATACCCAACCGCTTCGCTTCCTGAAATATCATGCCCGACAATTCCGCAGCATACGCCCCGCTTCGCGCGCCATACTCGTCAAAAACCACCACAACCAGTCTCGCGTCGTCATATGGGGCAAAGCCGGCAAACCATCCGTGCGTTTTTCCGCGCGAGGTTTGCGCTGTCCCAGTCTTACCTGCCACCAAAACATCCTGGAGCTTCGCGCCGACGCCCGTACCGCCTCCATTAACACAGTTTTTCATCCCTTGCCGGACTCTCTGGATGGAACTTTCAGAGACGGCGATCTTCTCCGGATGGTGCTGATATGCCATGTCCACGTCTTCTATCTTTTTAACTAAAAACGGTTTCACGATATATCCATCGTTCGCGAAAACACTCAGCATTTTCGCGACCTGTATCGGAGTAACAAGAAGGTATCCCTGTCCTATCGAAAAATTCACAGTCTCACCTTTGTACCAACCTGTATTATATGTTTTCTTTTTCCATTCTTTATCCGGCACCACGCCTTTCGCCTCGCCGGGAAGATCTATCCCTGTCTTTTCGCCAAAACCGAATTCTTTCGCATACTTGGAGATCTCATCCTCCCCAACCATCAATCCCGTCCTGTAAAAAAACATATTACAGGAATTAGCGATCGCATCCGTCAGATTCTGTGTACCGTGAATATGCGCGCATTTGAATTCTGTCTCTCCGACTTTAATAGAACCGGTACAATTCACGCATGTAGAATCGTTTATCTTCCCTTCTTCAAGCGCACTTACCGCGACGATAAGCTTAAAAACCGAGCCAGGCGGATATGTCCCGCTGACCACCCTGTTAAGCATCGGATAATTGGCATCATTCAGCAGCCTTTTTATAACGGCGGGGTCTTTGCGTTCGATGAACACCGTCGGGTCATATTCCGGAGAACTGACCATGGCGAGAATAGCTCCGTTCCTAGGATCCATAACAACAACCGCGCCGTTCTTATCCGCCATTAAATTATCGCAGTACTCCTGCAATTCGGCATCTATAGTCGTATAAAGGTCCTTTCCTGCTACAGGTTCTTTATATCCTAGTACACCGATCTCCCTGCCAGAGCTGTTTACTTCTATCTGTTTACCGCCATATGCCCCTCTGAGATATGTTTCGTAATACCTTTCAAGGCCGCTCTTACCAACAAGATCTTTAACCTGATATCCAAAATCTTTTAATTTTTCATACTCCTCACGCCCCATATAACCCAAATATCCGAACACATTCGCGCCTATCGGTCCGTAAAGATACCGGCGTTTCGTTGACACCTGAACAAAAAGCCCGGGATGGGCCAGCTCTATTTCTTCAAGCTGTATCGCTCCTTTTTCGCCTATATCCGGGATCACACTCACGGCTGAAAAGGGTTTGGCCCGGCTCTTTCCGATACACTTATGAACAGTTTCTACATTCATATTAAGCACTTCCGAGAGAGCGGCTTCCAAAGCAGGCCTATTTTTTATCTGACTATATATTACAGAAACCTCAAAACACAATTCGTCCTTTACCATTGGCCTGCCGGTACGGTCATATATCGCACCACGACGAGCCATTAACGGGATAACCCTGATCCTGTTGCCCTCGGACAAATGACGGTATATTTCATATTTAACGACCTGGGTATAAAAAAGCCCGGAGCACAAAAATAAAAGCATGACAATGAGTATCCGCGTAAATATTTTTAGTCTTATCTCATTCATCTATCCTCCAAAACTCTTTGAGAATAGAATACACGAATGGAGCAACGATAACCGTCACAATTATACTTTTCCAGCTTTTAGCATATGACGCGGCCAGCATAAGATTATTGTCCGAAACGACCTTCAGATACATAATATGTGCGAATATCAAAAAAAACATCGCTGCTGCCGTAACAAGAAGCTGTGTCACAGCGCTGTCTTTATTAAACATACGCGATACGACCGCGGCGATAATCCCGATGGTGGGGAAAACAAACACGTCTATCGGCAAAAGATATACTGAAAAAAGGCCCCGCGCTATCCCTCCCGCAAAACCGGCGATGAGCCCGTAGCTGGATCCGCCGTGTACCCCGGCGAAAACAACTACAAGGAGAACAAGATCCGGAAGCCACGAATAATACCGCAGGACATGCACTTGTATGAAAAGTGCCGTAAAAAGGACCAACGAAAGCACAAAGATATTCTGTCTTTCGTCTACAGAACGCATAATACTTCTTCCTCGTCAAAGAAATTAGCAAAAGGTTTTATAACTGCATATTTATATAGTCCAGTATTGCTCACCCCTACCGAAACGACTTTTCCTATCAATATCCCACGCGGAAAAATACGGCTCAACGCTGAAGTGACAACTACAGCGCCTTTTTCGATATTTGCATCCATCGGGATATACAGCATCCGGGCCATCCCCTTCCCGTCACCTACCACGATCCCATTCACTCGCGTATCTTTTATCGTAGCCCCCACCTTAAAAGCCGGATGAGTAAGAAGAACGACAAAACTCGTATCTTCTCCCGGATCCACCACCTTGCCCAAAAGTCCTTTCATCGAACAAACCGCGCATTCGTTTTTAAGCCCGTCTTTTGTACCTTTATTTATCATGAACGCTCCGGTCCAGTCATTCGGCTCACGGGCGATGACTTCGGCGGCTATAGTATTTACAGGCAGTTGTTTGCGGATATCCAGTATTTCCCTGAGGCGTACGTTTTCATTATTCACTTCATCAAGCCTGGCTATTTCCAAATGTAGTCCGTCATTATCGTTACGAAGTTTTTTATTTTCATCAAGAAGAACGCGCTTACTGGAAAAATACCATGAGACACTTTTTAGAACAGTTCCGGGAAAGGATATGATATTAGCGGCCGCCCGCCGTACGCCCGGAATAAGACCGGGATTCGCTGAAGCAAAAAAAACAGCGGCGATAATGACCGCGAAGATGAAAAGGTTTTTTTGTCCTGGAAATATCTTTGACACTTTGGCCAATCAGCTCTATCTCTGGAGTTTCGGAGATACCGTAAGCTTTTTCAGATAACTCAACTCGCTTAACACTTTGCCCGTACCAAGCACTACCGCGGTAAGAGGATCATCCGCAAGATGAACAGGAAGCCCCGTTTCCTCCGCGATAAGTTTATCAAGCCCTCTTAACAGCGACCCGCCACCCGCGAGAACAAGACCTTTTTCAATAAGATCAGCGGAAAGCTCCGGCGGAGTCTTTTCAAGTGTTATCCGTACAGCTTCTACGATCTGCGCTATCGGTTCCGACAACGCTTCTCTTATTTCTTCGCTATTGATCGTTATCATTTTAGGAAGACCGGCGACCACATCACGCCCGCGCACTTCCATTGTCAATTCTTCTTCTAAAGGATATGCTGATCCTATGCGGATCTTGATCTCCTCGGCCGTTCTTTCCCCGACCATGAGATTGTATGTACGTTTGAGATAATTCATTATCGATTCGTCCAATTCGTCCCCGCCGATACGTATGGATTTCGAAAATACGATACCCGCAAGAGATATAACCGCAAGTTCCGTAGTACCGCCGCCTATATCGATTATCATGTTCCCCGACGGCTCCTGTATCGGCAGCCCCACCCCTATCGCTGCGGCCACAGGTTCCTCTATCATAAAAACCTCACGTGCGCCAGCATGTATGGCGGAATCTTTAACGGCCCTTCGCTCCACCTCGGTTATACCCGATGGGACGGCAACTACGATACGAGGGCGTATCAGATTTTTTGAACTATGAACTTTTTTTATAAAATAACGCAACATACTTTCGGTTATATCAAAATCCGCTATGACACCGTCTCTCATAGGGCGTATCGCGACTATGTTGCCGGGAGTCCTCCCAAGCATCCTTTTGGCCTCTTCTCCTACAGCCAAAACGTTGCTGGTGCCGGCTTCAACGGCGACTACGGAAGGTTCACAGAGAACTATCCCTTCATTCTTGAGGTAAACCAGAGTGGAAGCAGTACCGAGATCTATACCGATGTCGCTGGAAAAAAAACCTACTATTCCTTCCATGACACGATTTACAAGTTTCTGTATCATCTCAACCTGTCTTTTATCTAAAAATAAATATAAGGATAATTATGATTCAGTTCACAAAATTTATTGAATAGATAGTATCAAATACATATTCCTTTGTCAAACTTTTTTTATATCCGAAAACCTTCTAATATGCCAATTTATGAAGATCTTTCATAAAATCCGGATATGAAGTATCCACGCACGCCGTATCTTTTATAAAATTTTCACCGTCTGATATCAGCGATGCCACGGCGGCACTCATCGCGGTGCGGTGGTCGCCATAACTTTCAAACACCGAATGCGCAAATCTTTTAACCCCGCCTTCGGCTATCAACAACTCCCCTTCCGAAAACAGACGCGCTCCCATTTTCGCAAGATTCGTCGTCATACTTTTTACCCTATCCGTCTCTTTCACTTTCAATTCGCCTATACCTTCTATAACAGTCCTGCCTTCTGCAACTGAAGCGGCCACCAAAATTATCGGGATCTCGTCTATCAAAAGAGGGATCTCTCTCGCTTCAACACGGCACCCCTTTAGAGCAGAATATCTGACACGGATATCGGCAGTAGGTTCTACACTTTCACGCAGGTCCAGGATATCAAGTCTCGCGCCCATTCTTTCAAGCACATCGATGATTCCCCGCCGCGTCGGATTCATCCCGACATTTTTAAGAACGACATCCGATCCCTCCACTATCACTCCGGCGACCATAAAAAAAGCGGCACTAGAGATATCTCCCGGCACATCGATATCCTTAGCCCAAAGTTCACGTCCCCCAGTTATTTCAGTAGAAAGACCGTTGCATTTTAAACCGGCCCCAAAATATTTCAACATACGTTCAGTATGATCACGCGACTGAAACGGTTCGGTAACGATAGTTGTACCGTCCGCGTATAATCCGGCGGAAAGCACGCACGACTTGACCTGCGCGCTGGCGACCGGCAGATCATATTTTATCGCCTTAAGCTTTCTCCCTTTACCCGTAATTTTCAACGGGGCATGTTCTCCGCCCTCGATCGCATCGATCTCTACACCCATTTGACGAAGCGGTTTCATTATCCTTGCCATCGGCCTTTTTGAAAGAGAAGGATCTCCGGTAAAAACCACACTAAAATCCTGCCCGGCGATTATCCCCGGTATAATTCGCATACTTGTCCCCGAATTTCCCAGATCCACCGGTCCGGCAGGCGCGCTAAGCCCTCTAAGTCCGTTCCCTTTGATATGAACTTCGTTGCCACGAATCGAGGCGTCCACACCCATCGCTTTGAACACTCCCAGCGTAGACAAACAATCTCCGCCACGAAGAAAATTTCGCACGGTCATTGCGCCTTTCGCTATCGAGCCAAACATAACAGCCCTGTGAGATATACTCTTATCCGGCGGCACCGTTATTTCACCCTTCAATTTAGCGGCCGGTCCTATTTTCCATTCCATGAACATCACCTTTTGTCCCGTTGTTTTATTACTTTCATTATATCATCCGGGACAGGCGCATGGAACTCCACATATTTACCGCTGTCAGGATGTGTAAAACCCAGTGTTTCCGCATGAAGTGCCTGTCGCGGGATATCCGGGGATTTCCCTCCATATACCGCGTCACCAAGCACCGGATGCCCGATGTGTTTCATATGAACACGTATCTGATGAGTCCTTCCTGTTTCGGGATGAACTTCGACAAGAGTACAGTCTGAAAATCTTTTCACAACGCGATACACCGTTCGCGCGTTTCTTCCTTCATCTTCATCGTCAACAACGTCCATTTTATGTCTGTCGATCTTGTGCCTCGCTATCGGCGCGTCGACCACACCGCTATCGTGTGAAATTACACCCTTTACCACCGCAATATATTTTTTAGTGATCGCCCTTTTCTGAAATTGTTTCGCCAGAGACCGCAAAGCCCGTTCGTTCTTCGCTATTACGATCACGCCCGAAGTGTCTTTATCCAATCGATGCACGATACCGGGTCTCAGTTCATCGCCTGTATCGGCCAAACGGTCGGCGTAATACAAAAGCGCGTTAACAAGAGTCCCGTTCTTATTGCCGGAACCCGGATGAACGACGAGTCCGGCCGGCTTATTTAAAACTATTATCCAATCATCCTCAAAAATTATGTTAAGCGGGATATATTCCGGGGCCGCACGCAACGGTTCCGGGGGAATTATCGTAAGTTCGACAACATCCCCTTCTTTAACGATATATTTAGGTTTTTCGTTCTTCCCGTTAACCGTCATCTGTCCCTGGTCTATAAGATCTTTTATATACGTACGCGAATATTCCTCTCCAAGATTTACAGAGACACATTTATCTATGCGCATACCGGAATACTCCAGCCCGATTTTTAATTTTATCTTTTTTTGCTTTTCCATATCATTTTATTATTTTTAATTTTTTTATCAGCAGAAGCCCGCCGATCCCGGTCAGAAACAATCCGGCGAATATAAGTTGCGATAACGTCAAACAGAAAAATATACCGGGATTATCCGCCCGCAGGAATTCCATAAAAAACCCTACCATGGAGAACAAGACAAGATACGTGCACGAAACCACACCATCCCGAACTTGCGCCGAACGTACACGCAAAAGGATAATGTATATCACTGAAAGCGCGAAAGTATAATATAGCTGGACTGGAATCCGCTGAATACCGTCAGCAGGAAACACCACATGGATCGCGGAATGCGTTTCTCTGCCATAACAGCAACCGTTCATAAAACACCCTATCCTGCCGATAGCCTGCCCTAAAGCTGCGTATGGGGCCATTATATCCAGAAATTTTAGATACGGCACCTTGTGCACACGACACACGATCGCTGAAGCGACTATTCCTAAAATAAGACTTCCCTGGAAAGCCATCCCTCCTTCGCGAAAGGCCAGTATTCGTATCGGATGTTCTATGTAATCCCGCCAATTAATAACAACAAAAAGTATTCTCCCCCCGAAAAGTCCGAGGATCAGAGTCCAGATTATGCAATCCAGAACGCGGTCGAAAGCTATTCCGGCGCGTTCGGAATCTTTTTTCATCAACAGAACACAGACAAGAAAAGCTAGCGCCACAAAAAAACCGTAGCTGTACACGTCAAAAGACCCTATACTGAAAAGCACTCTATGCACGGAGATCCCCTTTTGCATCCAACACGTCATGATGCCGCTTATTCAAAAAAATATCAAGCACAAGAATAGTGACCCCGATCGTGATAAAACTGTCGGCAATATTAAAAACCGGCCATATCATAAAATCCAGAAAATCTATCACATGCCCGTAAACGATCCTGTCTATCAGGTTCCCTCCGGCCCCTCCGATTATGAATAAGATGGCTGTTTTTTCAAGAAATGAAAGTTTAGAATAACGGGACACCAGGAACAAGATCATCGCGAGAATAGCGCAAATGCTCACCAATGCGAAGGATCCGGGATGTGTTCTAAAAATGCCGAAAGCCGCGCCTGTGTTATAGACTAATGTGATATGAAAAATATTTTTTATTACCGGGATGCTTTCGGATACGCCGAGACGGTCCATGACAAATATTTTAGTCACCCGATCGGCGGCAAGAATCAACGGTACGCACGATAGAAAAAATATTATTCCCCAATATTTTCGCGTTTTTGCTGGCATTTTATACAGTATTGCGCCTGTGGCATCGCCTTTAAACGCAGTTTAGGAATCTCTCCGCCGCACATATCGCATTTGCCGTAAGACCCTTCGTCAATACGTTTAATCGCGTCGTCCAGCGCGTAGAGCCTTTCCCTCTCTGTTTCGGTTATCTCAAGCGACAATTCCCTGTCATAAAGATCTGAAGCCATATCCGCCATATGAAAAGAATAACCTGAAAGGTCACCGGAAGCATCCTTACTGGACGTTCCAAGCGACTCACCCTTCATTTTAAGGAACTCTTCCAGAAGCCCCTCTTTCTCACGGATAAGAGACTCTCGGACTTTGAGCATTTCTTTGCTCAACTTAACCTTCGGAACCGATTTGATTTTTATGCGAAAATTCTTAGGGGTCGGCTTTGCGGACTTCGCACCTGTTTTATCTTTTCCCACGGTGCCTTTTTGCTGCATTTTCTTTTTGACCATTATCGGCTCCTTTCTATCATAACGCTTCTACAACGTTCACAGAGTTCGCTAAAATTATCACCTTTGCCTACCGTCATACTGTAATTCCAGCATCTCGGGCACTTCGCCCCGGAAGCTTTTTCTATACCAATCTTCAAACCGTATTTCTCGGCGTTTTCCATATCTTTCGCTTCACATTCTACTATCTCGGCCTGTGAAACCCTAAATAAAAGCGGGAAAATATCTATATTCTCCTTAACAAACGCTTTTACGTTCTCATCGTTCGCGTAGAATCTAACCGCCACCTCAAGGGAACTGCCTATATGCCCTTTCTCACGACGCTCTTCGATAAATTTCATGACCGCATCGCGTATACCAAGGATCTTAGCCCATTTTTCATCCAGTGCCTCGTTCCTCCATCCAGCCATGTCTCTTTTGACATTAGGCCAATCAGCCATATGAACGCTCATATCCTTGCCGGGCAAGTTCATGTGAGTCCATATTTCATCGGATGTAAAAACAAGTATCGGCGCCAGAATGCGCACAAGTGAATTCAATATATGAAATATTGCGGTTTGCGCCGACCTGCGTTCCAAAGAACCCGGTGAAAATATATACAATATATCCTTGGAAACGTCAAGGTAAAAAGCGCTTACCTCATAAACACAAAAATCGTATACCGCGCGGTATACTTTATGAAATTCGCATTTTTCATAATACGTCTCGGAATCGGCGACCAGTTTATGAAGCCTCGATAAAATCCATTTATCCTGTTCCGACATCCGTTCGTGGGCGACAACGTCACGGGAAGGATCGAAATCATAGAGATTACTCAACAAATATTTCGACGTATTCCTTATTTTACGATAACCGTCCGCCAAACGCGCAAGTATTTCCGACGACAACTTAATGTCGCCTTCATAATCACTGGACGCCACCCATAATCTGAGTACATCGGCGCCAAAGTCTTTCATGATATCCTGCGGACTTATTACATTCCCTATCGACTTGGACATCTTTTTGCCTTCACCGTCAACGACAAATCCGTGCGTCAGGACCTTTCTGTACGGCGGACGTCCCTCTATTCCCATGGACGTTATCAGCGCCGACTGAAACCATCCCCGGTGCTGATCCGATCCTTCAAGATACAAATCCGCCGGGAACGAAAGTTCCGGCCGATTTTTAAGCACGGCCTGATGGCTCACGCCGGAATCAAACCATACGTCGAGAATATCTTCTTCTTTTTTAAAACTTTTCCCACCGCACTTCGCACATACTGTACCGGCGGGAAGAAAAGTCCCAGCAGGTTCCTCGAACCACGCATCGGCACCTTTTGTTTTGGCAAGTTCCGCTACTTTTTTTATTATCACGGAGTTCGTAAATGTTTCCCCACACGATTCACAGACAAAAGCCGGGATCGGAACACCCCAGTATCTCTGTCGCGAAAGGCACCAGTCGGGCCTATTCTCCACCATGGCACCGATACGATCCGCTCCCATGGCAGGCACCCATTCAACGTCTTTTTTTATCGCTTCCTTCATTTTTCCGCGTAGTCCGGCGCGGTCTATACCCATGAACCATTGTTCTGTTGCACGGAATATTATGGGTTCTTTACAACGCCAGCAATGCGGATATGAATGCGTGATATCCTGCGACATAAGCAAAGTCCCGTTCGCCCGCAACTTCTCTATTATTACGGGATTCGCCGCAAAAACGTCCATGCCGCTGAATTCACCTGTATCCTTTGTGAATTTTCCGCTGTTGTTAACGGGCACAAGCACTTCAAGACCGTATTTTTTTCCGGTAAAATAATCGTCCTGACCATGCCCAGGCGCGATATGCACACATCCCGAACCGTCTTCACATGTAACATATTCAGCCGTAACCAGAACCGAATCACGTTCGATAAAAGGATGTCTTACTTTTTTTATATCCGTTACGATCTCTTTACCGTAAAGTGTTTTCAACGTATTGGCGTTGCTGATTTTTAGCTTTTCAAGTATGCCTCGCGACAGACCGGACTGCATAACCCAAATCTCTTTGCCGACATCCACATAAGAATATTCCAGATCGGGATGAAGCGCCACAGCCACGTTGGCCAACAAAGTCCACGGTGTGGTAGTCCACACGATCAGGTTTACTTTTTTCCCGGATATTTCGGAATAAGCAGCGAACTTAACATAAATCGACGGGGATACCTTGTCCTCATACTCCACCTCGGCCTCAGCAAGCGCCGTTTCGCAAGTCTTGCACCAATTCACGGGTTTAAGACCTTTATATACAAACCCTTTTTCATACAAATCCCCCAGTGCCTCCAAGATAGCCGATTCATAATCCCTTGTCAGGGTTAGATACGGATTATCCCAATCACCGAATATGCCGAGACGTTTGAACTCGTCGGCTTGGATCTTAACGAATTTCATCGCGTATTTATACGCTTTTTTCCTGAATTCCACCTGACCGATATCGGCCTTGGTCATATTCAGTTCTTTAAAAAGCTGATGTTCGACCGGAAGACCGTGGCAATCCCAGCCCGGAACATAAGGCGCGTAGCAACCCTTCATCGTATTGTATTTGACGCAGATATCCTTCAATATTTTGTTCAGAACATGCCCCATATGGATATGCCCGTTGGCATACGGCGGCCCGTCATGCAGAATAAACTGTTTCCCGGAATTCTTCCTTTTTGCGATGATAGAGTTATAAAGAACGTTCTTTTCCCATTCTTTAAGCATCTTTGGCTCACGGATCGGCAGCTCAGCCTTCATCGGGAATGAGGTCTTTGGCAGATTCAAAGTATCTTTATATTTCGCAGCTTCTTCTTTCTTTTCCATTTTTTATCACCGTTGTTTCTTATATAAACCCTTCGAGTATCGGTTTTAATTTTTTCAGTGTACTTTTCGGCACAGCACCTTTACGCGTCACTATGGAATTTTTAAGCGCTTCATTGCAATGACACGATAATTTGTCAGGCACAGCCTGCACAAAATTCTTCAGTATTCGTTTCGCGTTCTCTACATTTTTCGTAAGGTTCTGCATTACCATATCAGCTGAAACCGTATCGACATCGCCGCCCACATACCAGCAGTCATAATCGGTTATCATAGCGATAGATGCATAGCACATCCCAGCTTCACGCGCGAGACGCGCTTCCGGCAAGTTAGTCATACCGATAACATCTGCTCCCCAGCTTTTGTAAAGAAACGATTCGGCCTTCGTCGAAAAGGCCGGCCCTTCCATATTCAGATACGTACCGCCATTATGCATCGTCACGTTAAGTTTCTTGTTCGAACTATAGATGATATTACGGAGTTCTTTGCAAACCGGCTCGGCCATCGGCACATGCGCAACGATACCGTCCCCGAAAAACGTCATCTCACGTGCATGGTTGGTTCTATCAATGAACTGATCCACCAGAAGTACATCCAGAGGTTTTATATCCTCTTTGAGGCTTCCGACCGCGGAGATAGATACTATCGCATCCACGCCAAGCACTTTGAACCCGTATATGTTAGCTCTGTAATTCACTTCGGACGGTAAAAAACTATGATCACGGCCGTGTCTCGGCATGAAAATAACGTCCTTACCGCAAAGTTTACCGACGATAAACTCGTCCGAAGGGTCGCCAAAAGGCGTTTTGACCTTAACGCGTTTCGTAACTTTAAGATCCTCAATCTTGTAAAGAGCGCTTCCGCCTAAAACCCCTATCTTAGCCATCAGACAAGCACCTCCACGATTTTTTTTCTAGATGTCATCCCAGTCACGATACGCACATGACTTTTCGGAACATTGTATCTATCCGCTATCAATTCAATAAGATCCTTGTTAGCTTTTCCCTTATCAGGAGCGGCTTTCACGTATGCCTTCAGCACGCCGTCTTTTTCCACCAGTTCTTCCCGACCTGAACCGGGATAGACCTTGAGTTCCAGCCTCATTTTATTGTTCCTTACGCCCCAATACGTGATCCGATAAAAAATATAAGATTCAGAACAACATTCTTTATAAAGCTCAGGAGGATAAACGCCAGAATAGGCGAAAAATCCAGTCCTCCGAACCTGAGCGGCAAAGCCTGCAACGGCCGCAATATAGGATCTGTCGTCTTGTATATAATGCTGACTATTTCATTATACGGATCCGCGTTCACCCACGACAATATGACCCTGATAACCAACAGGAACGATAACACGCTTACCACAAGCGACACCAGTAAAGCGAGACTGCGTAACAATTCCACGACAATGAACATATTTATCCTTTCGAGAGTTCTCCGGATCTCTTTTTAGCCATTGATATTGCCAGATCTATGATCACAGCCATCTCTTTCTCCTCAAAAACAGCGAGCGCCCGTTCAGTGGTCCCGCCTTTAGACGCAACCGCCGCAACAAGCTCACCCGGCGCGGTTTTCGCCTCCGCTCTCAATAGGGCCGACGCGCCGTACAAAGTCTGCGTTACAAGACGCCTGGCCGAATCGCCTTTTATGCCATGCCGTTCAGCAGATCTGATCATGGCTTCGGCAAGGTAGAATAGATACGCTGGACCGCTTCCCGAAACCGCGGTAACCGTGTCCATCTGATTTTCTTTCACCTCGACCACATCGCCGATGCTTGAAAAGATCAGTTTAATATCTCTTGTATTCTTTACGGATTTATTAAAACTCACGGCCGTAACACTTTCGCCTATCCTCGCCGCCATATTCGGCATCGCGCGAACCACAGCGACCTTAGGTCCAAGACGCTTATTAAGGCTACCTATCGTTATCCCTGCCATGATAGAAATAAAAACATGCGAACGCGCGTATCCGCACAATTCTTCCAGCAGTATCTGAGAATCCTGGGGTTTAACGGCAAGCAGAATGTACCGCGAAGACGCCATCAGCTTAGGAACATCCCCACGTTTAACGCCGCGGAACATCGCGGAAACAGCGGATGAGCGGGACTCATCCCGGTCATTCACCATGATATTCCCGGCCGGGACAATACCCTTTGAAACAAGACCCTTTACAATGGCCTTGCCCATATTCCCGCAGCCCATAACACCTATTCGCAGATCTTTCATGAATAATAACTCCTGTGTTCAAAGCGTGTTAGATGTAGAACGTATCATAATTTTAATATAAAGTCAATTTATTAGGAATATCAGCACTATGGCTCATGTGATCACGGCAAATAGATTTGAATTGCTATGCAGCACCCGCACATAGCCCCGGCGGGCATACCTGCCGTGCTATATATACAATCTCCCGTTCGGTTGACGTGGCGAAATGAGAAGCTCGGTCGTTCAGACGATTTCCTTTTTCGGAGAATTTTCTAACAATTTTGGCGCCTGCGGGACTCGCTTTAACGGGACATTCGTTCTTTGGCAGAACGTATGTCCCGTTAAAGCTCAAACAGTCCTCGGCGGCCTTGTCATTCACATTCCAAGCCTTCCCAAAATAGTTATAAAATTCTCCGGGAAATCGTATTCACTCCATCACTTCTCGTTTCGCCAAGTACCCTGAATGAGGGATCATGGATGACTTGGGATGGGCAGGTACGATAATGAGAAGTTTGTGTTCTTTCGGGATCGGGCCTGTCTGCCGTAGCTATGGGTATGGCGCGCTCAAAAATACTTATCGATGAAATTGACCATGTCATTGAATATTTTTCTCATCGGGCCGGCTCCGGATTCCCGAGCTTCCTTGGTATCTTTCATAAAATCAAGCATACCGAGGTTCCCGATGCACCCGATAGATTCTTCGTGCAGATTCTCAAAAGGCTTAGGGACATATGTCCCGTATTTGACGGTCCGCCCCGTGGCCTTTTCAATACGTTCCAACACTCCTTCATCAAGCCCCACGTCACCGGTCACCATTACGTCATTGATCATATCCCACGCCGGCATAGAGTTAAAAGTGGACAACAATGTGCCCAGAGGACCTTCAGACTGTTCGCCTGCCCAACCAAGTATATCATTAACCCCCAACTGCAATATCCTGCACCCCATAAGCGCACCGTCATGGAACGTCATCATCTCGGTCATATGTTTACACATGTTCACGAGAGCTATACCCTTTTTTATCTGCTCGGGAGAAAGCACCTTGAACGATATGGCCAGCCCGGAAAGGATGGATCCACGCAACGTGTATCCTGCGAGCGCAACACATTTGGCTATATTTTTGAGTGATGAAGAATCGATGGTTACTATACTGACCTCGGCCGAAAGCTTAACTCCCTCAAGCCCCTGCGGATTCTTTATCCCACGCTCTCCGTCTATCGTAAAATTCCTGACAAGCTTGTGCAATATCTCTCTATCCAGCGAAAGTTTAATCACAGCCGCGTAATTGATGCATTTCTCGACATCCTGACGCGCTATTTCACGTCCGTAACGCGAAAGAAGAATAGTTCCGGACGACGCGATGACCTCCACAGAAGGAGAACTGATACTTGTATAGACATCGCGGAAACGCTTACCTGTTTTCTGTTTTAGTGCCTGCAATACCTCAACGATAGAATCCGTCGCCAGAGTCATATCGGTGATAACTCCTTTATGCAATCCCCGTGAATCGCATCTGGACGATCCCTCAAGTATATATTCCCCGTTCTTTCCCCATCGGGCAAGAACAGCCGACACACTGTTACATTTCAAGTCTAAAACAGCAAAATTATCGTCCATTCGTTCTCCCCTTGCTTTTATCACTATGATCTCGGCGATATAACGGCTTTTTCGAACCTGAGATCTACATAGCTTATCTCTTCCGGTTTTATAGAAGGATCGTTAAGGATCTCTCCAAGCTTCGACACCTTGCCGGCAAAGTTATCATTCCCCATTTTCACGCTGATACCGTTGACATTAAGCACAAGATTGTTCTTATCCGCCGCGTCTACACTCTCGACGCTATATTTTTTCGTAAAATCTTTTTCTTTTAGGACCTCAATAAGCAGAATCACTTTTTCCATCGCCCCGATGCGCACCTTATCCCCGGGATTTGATATCTTCACAAGCGACTTTATGCCTTTTATCTTCACAAGACCTTTCGGATCGCCGCCAACGCTTGACACATATCCGTCCTTATCGATAAATATCCCTTTACCACTGTCGATGTACGCAACAGGCATACGCACTATCGTGTATATCTCGATCCGGTCCGGCATTATACGCCGCACCTCAACCTTTTTGAACTGAGGGAAATTCTTGGTAAGATATTCCGCCAACTGATCCAGATCCACGCGGAATATATTGCGCCCGAGATACAGCTCGCTCAGTCTTTTTTCGACACCGGTAAAAACCACGTTCTTTTCACGTTCGACGATGATCTGTTTTACCTGAAAAAATTGGCTTTCGAAAACAAACAGGTTCAGCGCGTAATAAATGCCCCACAAAACTGCCGAAACAAAAAGGAAGAACAAAAACACCTTGTTCTTAAATATCATCAACGGTGAAAAACCGTTTTTTGAGTTCCTGGAGTTCTTTTTTCTTCTGGCCATTATTCCGCCTTTCCTTAATTATTTCAGCGCGCTCAGCAATATCTCACCGCAAAGCCCGGTAAAATCAAGGCCCGCAGCCTTAGCCGCCATCGGGAGCAGACTTCTTTCCGTAAGTCCGGGTATCGTGTTCACCTCAAGGACATACATCGCACCGTCCGGTTTCATCCTTATATCTACCCTTGAAAAAGACCGACACCCTAACGCATTATGCGCTCGCTCGGCAAGGTCCTGCGCGCGACGCGCATCGTTTTGATCCAAATCGGCTGGCGCGATATATTTCGTAGTCGTCGCTTTATATTTCGCGTTAAAATCATAAACTCCGCCTACCGCCACGATCTCCACTACCGGCAACGCTTTGTCGCGAAGAATACCTACCGTCAATTCTCGGCCTTCTATGAACTCCTCTATCATGACACGGCCCCCGCATGGTTTGGCTTTTTCTATCGCACCTTCCATCCCCGATCCGGAGTTGACAATCGTAAGCCCTACACTGGAACCCTCATACTGCGGCTTAACCACGCACGGATATTTTATATCGGCCGGATAACCGCCTTTTTCATCCAGAAAATAACAGCGAGGTACCGATATCCCCGCCGCTTCGAATTTCCGTTTCGACGCTATCTTATCAAGCGCCGTACGCGAAGCTGCGGAACCGGAACCGGTGTAAGGGATATTCCGTTCCTCGAACATAGCCTGAATCGTTCCATCCTCGCCGAACTTACCATGCAGCGCGATAAAAGCCACATCGAACATATTTTGACGAAGAAACGATAACGATTCATCCTTTATATCCACAAATACCGTGTCGATACCGGCTTTGGACAAAGCATCAAAAACAGCCTTACCACTTCTAAGACTGACATCGCGTTCGCTGGAGCATCCTCCGGCAAGAACCCCTATTTTTTTCCCTTTTACTTTATCCATGACCGCACTCATCTTTTTCCTCTCTGTCCGCGATCCTTGTCTTAAACCGCAAACTTTTTCTTTACCAGATCCAACATTGGGAGGGAAATCTCCCGGATATCGCCCGCACCCAAAATAAGCACAACATCGTTTTTCTCGACGATACCGGAAACATACTCCGCTATTTTCTCTTTAGAAAGCATTTTTATCAAGGAAAACTTTTTAGCATCCATCCGGTCCAAAATCTCCTTGATGCCGATCCCTTCGGTCTTTTTTTCATGAGCCGAATATATTTCCGTGGCTATAAGAACATCGGCTCCTTCAAAACATCTGACAAACTCATCAGCAAGATCGTTCGTCCTGGAATGACGATGTGGCTGAAACACGGCTATCACCCGGCCGTCCGAATATTCTCTGGCGGCCTTTATCACGGCGCTTAATTCAGTCGGATGATGCGCGTAATCCTCTCTTATCTCCACGCCACCCGCTTCTCCCACAAGATCGAACCTGCGACGCACATTTTTAAACCGCGATATAGCCTCAATGACGCTGTCCACATCAAGCCCCATCTCGATACAAAGGCCTGCAGCGGCGGTCATATTCATAACATTGTGCAAACCTATTACGTTTTCATTCTCCACGCGCGCGATTGCCTTGCCAGAACGAAGAAGATCGAACGATATCACCTTAGCGCAAGTTACATCATCGCATGAATATCTTATCCCTTTTCTATATTTCATCCCGAATGGTATTTTTTTCGCCTTCACCCCACCGACTATGCCGCTAAGCGCGGGATCATCGGCGTTATACGCCAGCATCCCAGTCTCGGGGATCCTCATAATAAATTCTGTATATGCGGCCAAAAGATTCTCGAACGTGCCGTAATTCTCCATATGTTCGCGTTCAAGATTCGTAACTATCGCGTGCGTAACACGGTCGTTCCTAAAAAAACTGTCGCTCTCGTCCAGTTCAGCAACGATCAGATCCTCGCGCCCCGTCTTCGAGTTACTTCCGAACCGTTCCATCTCGCCGCCTACGATCACAGTCGGGTCTTCGCCACAGAATTCCATAATAGACGCCACAAGTGCGCTTGTAGTGGTCTTACCGTGCGTCCCTGTCACGACAACCGACGTATCAGCAGTGGAAAGAACGTTTTTGAGAAGCTCCGACCTTATGATTATCGGGATACCTTTTTCCTGCGCGACCTGCACTTCGGGATTTGCTTCGTCTATGCAGAATGAAACCACCATGAGAGACGTATCCGCTGGCACATTAGCGGCGTGATGCCCTTTTTTTATAAGCGCACCTTTCTTCTCAAGTTTGTCAGTTATGCTGTTCGTTTTAAGATCGGATCCGGAAACCGATGTTCCTCTGGATATAAGAATATCGGCCAAACCGCTCATCCCTATTCCTCCTATGCCTACGAAATGGACTCTTCCCCCGCCGGTCATTGCTATCTTCCGTTCCTTCCTAGTTTTATGACTTCAGATGCCAATACATCCGCCGCCTCAGGTCTCGCAAGCGAAAGCGAAGCTTTCGACATCTTTTTCCAAACATCGATATCCGTCAGTATCTTCACCGCTTCATCCGCCAGCGACTCCGCGGAAAGATCGCTTTCCTCTCGGTATATCGCAGCGCCATGATTTGAAAAATACATCGCGTTATTTCTCTGGCTGTTTTTCGGGTTCGGATACGGCACAAGTATCATCGGAATCCCATAAAACGCCAATTCGAATATAGCCGCCGCGCCCGATCGGCTTATCGCGACATCCGCCGCGCTATAAGCCATTTCCATTTTATCCAGAAACGCTATCGCTTTAGCGTTAAGTTTACCGTCGAGATATGCACGGTTGACGGCGTCAAAATTCGCGTTACCCGTAAGATGAACAAACTGCACATTGTCATGGAGCTTCGCAGAAATGATACCCGCAGCAGCTTGTGCGGTATTGTTTAGAAATGTCGCCCCCTGGCTCCCTCCCATTATAAGAACCGTAGGTTTAGCCGGATCAAGCCCCAAGAACCGAGCAGCTTCTTCCTTATTATCGATCAGCATATTATTCCTGATCGGGTTACCGGTAAAAACCACTTTCCCTTTGCAACCGGAAAAATGTTTTTCGTCGTCGCTAAAACTTACCGCGATAAGATCCGCGACCTTCGCAAGGATTATATTTGCCCTGCCCGGAACAAAATTCTGTTCATGTATCGCCACAGGGATATGTAGCATAGCCGCGCACCGGGTTATCGGACCGGAAGAATACCCTCCAAATCCCACAACGGCGACAGGTCGTATTCTAACCAATATCAGAAACGACCTCAAAGTATCCCAGACGAACTTTATCAGAAAAACCAACCACTTCAGTGGATTTTTACTGAACGGCATCGGATTTATCGAAAGGAAAAAGCATTTATATTTTGTCTTCCCGAGTATACTTTTATCCAGACGACGTTTACTCGAGACAAAATATATCTCCTCGACACCTTGTTTTTCCAACGCTCCGGCTAAAGCTACAGACGGGAATATGTGCCCGCCGCTGCCACCGGAAGCAAGTATAACCTTCATCTATTCTACCCCTCGTGAAAAATTAAGCAAAATCCCTACGGCGGCCAAATGAACTACCAACGAACTTCCTCCGTAGCTTATAAAAGGAAGCGGTAACCCTTTTGTGGGCAAAGCCCCCATGGATACACCCATATTCACTATCGCCTCGAACGCGATCATCGCGCTGATGCCGAACACCACACGCGACATATACAAATCCTTTATCTTAAATGCTACACGCAACGAGTACCATATAAGCACGACGAACAGAAGCAACACCGTCAACGCTCCGAGAAAACCAAGTTCTTCGCCGATTATCGAATAAATAAAATCCGTATGCGACTGTGGGAGATAAAATAGTTTCTGTTTTGACGCACCAAGCCCCACGCCGCATAGTCCACCCGAACCAAGCGCAATAAACGATTGTACCAGCTGGAAACCTGCACCTTTCGGATCGTTCCAGGGATCCACAAACGTCGTCATTCGCCTTATCCTGTACGGTGCGATCAATATCAATCCCCAAAGCGCGGGTATAGCCGTAGCAAGGACCGCCGTCACATATCTAGCGTCCATCCCGGAAATAAAAAGCATAGTGAACCCTACAAAACTTATCGCGACCGACGTCCCAAGATCGGGCTCCAATACCACCATCCCTGCCGTCATCAACAGCACGACGCATGCCGGCAAAAAACCTTCGCGAAAACGCCCCATGATATATCGCTTTCTGCTGGAAAAATCCGCCAGATAAAGTATCACAGCTAATTTCGCCACTTCGGACGGCTGAAAACCAAGCCCGGCTATGCGTATCCACCTGCGCGCACCGCCAGCCTGAACTCCGATACCAGGAATAAGTACCGCGAATAAAAGAGCGAACGTGAACAGCATCATAAATTTCGAATTATCACGTATCGCCTTCTGAGGTATAGACATGAAAAAGAGCGCCGCCAAAACCCCGATCGCAAGATAACATAAATGCCGTTTCACAAAGAAGAGACTGTCGCCATATGCCTTGTACGCGTATATCCCGCTTGACGAATAGATCATCACGATACCGATCATTACAAGCACCGTTACCACGACAAAAACTATTTTCCCGTTACTGTCCATTTCGTATGTATATCCTTATTTTGAATTGGCTTTACAATAATCCATTACTTCCTGCCTAAAAATATTACCACGCTGTTTATAATCGGAGAACATGTCAAAGCTTGAGCACATAGGCGCAAGCAGAACAACTTCCCCGTCAGATGCTTTCCCCGCGGCGATCCGCACGGCGTCAGCCATGGTTTTTGCGGGAGTTATCGGCACGATCCCTTTATACGCATCGGTGATCTTCGAAGCTGCTTCGCCGATAACAACCACGTTCTTTACCTTTTCCCTCACAAGCTCCGCGATCGTTCTGTAATCTCCGCCTTTATCCTTGCCTCCGGCTATCAAAACTGTTTTACGCGTAAGTGATTCCAGCGCCCGCTTCGTCGCGTCGATATTCGTCGCCTTCGAATCGTCTATGAATTCCACTCCGCGGAATACCGTTACGGTCTCAAACCTATGATGTAACGGTTTGAACGACATAATCGCCTCGCGCATACCCGAACGATCGGCGCCCGCTAATCGCGCTGCAAGTATGGAACATAACGCATTTTCAATGTTGTGTGTCCCCTTTATCGGCAGCTCCGGGATATCTATTATTTTATGTTCGTTTTTTCCGTCAATCTCCACGATGCTATTACCGCACGTAACGACCGGACCGAGACCGTCGCAATAAAAAACCACCCCGCTATTAATTTTTTCCACAAGCCCGTCATTCTTAAAATCAGAATGCAATATCGCCCAATCGTCTTTCCCTTGGTTCATGAATATCCTAAATTTAGATTTTTTGTATTCCTCGAGATTTTCATGACGATCATAATGGTCTTCCGTTACGTTCAAAAGAATTGCTACCTTAGGACGAAATGTCTTTATGGTCTCAAGCTGGAATGAACTCACTTCGATAACGGCCACGCTGTCGGCGTTCATCGTATCCACGACGGCTGTCAACGGAGTTCCTATATTACCGCACACTACGGTATGTTTCCCGGACTTCGCCATAATATCTCCGATAAGTTCAGTGACCGTACTTTTTCCGTTCGTCCCGGTTATAGCGATAATCGGACATGGCGTGAACATCGCACCCAGTTCAAGTTCCCCTATCAGCGGTACATTCGCAGGTACTGCCCCACGCAAAGCCTTATCCCTTATATCAACACCGGGCGAAACGACTATCATTTCAGCGTCGCAACAAAAATCTTTCGTATGTTTTCCTGTTTCGACCCTCACGCCTTTCTTCCGTAATTCATCGGCACGTTTTTCTATGTTCTCACCCGAAACACTCTCGGTTATTTTTACGATCGCCCCATGCTTCAAAAGAAAATCGGCCGCAGCATATCCGCTTCCACCCAACCCTACAACAAGAAAATGCCTGCCCTTTACCATAGAAATATTCGGTATCATACTGTTCCCTGTATCCTTTATCTGACCTTCAGCGAAGCCAGCCCTATAATCGCCAATATCGCCGAAATTATCCAAAACCTTACCGTGATCTTGGATTCCGCCCATCCTTTGATCTGGAAATGATGATGTATCGGCGACATCAGAAATATCCTCTTCTTCGTCGTTTTATATGAAATAACCTGCAATATTACAGAGAGGGATTCTACCACAAATATACCTCCCACAATCACAAGTAAAAATTCTTTTTTTATCAAAACGCTTATTATCGCCAGGGTCCCTCCTATAGATAACGAACCCGTGTCCCCCATAAATACATTCGCCGGATAGCTATTAAACCATAAAAAACCCATGCTAGCGCCGACAAGAGCTCCGCAAAGACATGTCAGTTCTCCCGATCCAGGCAGATAAAATATCTGCAGATACTTGCTGATCACTGCATGACCTGTCACGTATGTCATTATCGCAAATGTCGAAGCGACAAATAATACACATCCGATAGCCAGACCGTCAAGCCCGTCCGTAAGATTTACAGCGTTCGAAGACCCGACGATAACAAGCAAAACAAAAATCACGTAGAACAAACCAAGATTTACAACCGCATCCTTCATGAACGGCAGATAAAGATCGGCTCCTATATATTTGTTTTTTATGACAAATATCCCTACGATCAACGCCAGGAGAACCTGGCCAAATATCTTTGTCTCGCCTTTTACGCCTTTCGCGTTCTTCGTAACGAGCTTAATATAATCGTCCGCGAAACCCACAAGCCCCAGCCATATCATGCCGCCTAGCACAAGAATAACAAAATCATTATCTAGCCTGCACCAGAGTATAGACGATATTAGAACCGATATTATCACCATAAGCCCGCCCATCGTCGGCGTGCCTTCTTTTTTATTGTGGAATTCAGTAAGTTTTTCCACATGCTCTTTTCTGACGACCTGGCCTATTTTGAGACGACGCAAAGCGTCGATTATCGCCGGCCCGAACACCATACAGATCAAAAACGCCGTAAGCGCCGCCATCCCCGCCCGGAACGATATATATTTAAAAATATTGAATCCGAACCAGAACTCCTTCAATGGGTACAAGAGGTGGTAAAACATTTCAGTATCTCCTCCATTTTGGCGCCGCGGGAACCTTTCAGCAATATAACATCGCCCGGCTCCGCTGTACGTTTTATATGTTCATAGATTTCCGCATGACCATTTTTCATATACACTTTTTTTTCATCCATGCCGGCAGATAAAGCGCCCTGTGCGATATCCGCGGCTATATCCCCCAGCGTAACAAGCATATCAAATTTACGCGCGGCAATACGCATGCCAAGCTTCCGGTGGAAGTCCGCGCTTTGTCCACCAAGTTCCAGCATATTTCCGGCGATAACCCATTTTTTCCCTTTTGTCTTTATATCCGATAACGTCTCTATCGCACTTTCGAACGACACGGGGTTTGCATTATAAGAATCGTTTATGAATACTATCCCGTTTATTTTCACCTTTTCAAGTCTCATTTTCGGCAAAGTCGCGGTTTTCAGCCTTTCGTTTATCGCCTCCGGCTCCACACCAAAATACCGCGCAACGGCTATCGCTGCCGTTGCGTTGTAAATGTTGTGTTTTCCGTCGAACGGTATCCGGTATTTTTCTCCGTTTAACGAGAACGTATACCCTTCGTCTTCGGCAATAATATCCCTTATCTCATAATCACTACCGGAAAGCCGCCCGAAATATTTTATTTTTACGCCGCGTTTGACATAACACGAAAGAAAAAGATCGTCATTATTCAAAAATGCCGTACCCCCGGGGGAAAGGTTATCCAAAAGCGATATCTTTTCCCTAAACACACCCTCACGCGTACCGAAGAACTCCATATGCCCATCACCGATACCCGTTATTACCGCGGCTTCCGGCCTTATCATTGCTGAAAGTTCCGCGATCTCACCCGGATGATTAGTTCCGGTCTCAAAAACGGCGATATCATGTTCGGGGCTCAAAAAAAATGAAGTAAGACTTATACCGATCAAGTTATTAAAAGATCCCTGCGTCTTCAGAACATTGTACTTTGCGGATAAAATATGTGAAAGGATTTCTTTTACGGTCGTCTTCCCGTTTGTCCCGGTAATACAAATAAAGGGGATGTTCTTTTTTGCACGCAAAGCACTGGCAATCGCCCACATCGCCTTAAGAGAGTCTTCCACGAGCATATAATTTCCAACCTTATCCATCAGATCTTCGGAACACGGCCTCTCAGCGATGATACCGGAAGCTCCTTTCTCTATGGCTTCATGAATATGGTCGTGACCATCGTGATTTTTCCCCTTTATCGCAATGAAAATATCGGCGGGATTTATCGTTCTGGAATCTATCGAAAAACTTTTAATTTCTTTTCTGTCATCGGAACGCAGAAACCGTCCCCCAACGATGTGCCTTATTTCTTTCAGATCCATACTGATCATTATTTATGCTTTCCCAAACGTTTATTTTGACAGACCGGAAATATTATTTATTCCGCACTGCATATCCCATTTCACGAAGCACGAGGCTCGCCACTTCCTTATCGTCAAAATGCAGCATTTTCTCGCCGATTATCTGATAATTCTCGTGCCCTTTACCGGCAATAACGATTATATCACCCTGCGACGCAAGCTTGATCGCCTTCGCTATGGCATCTTCGCGTTTTGTTATCAGGCTATAGTTCTTTTTACCTGTCATTCCTTTTTCTATCTCATTTATTATGTCTTCCGGACGCTCGTTACGCGGATTATCGCTGGTCACATACACCTGATCACATATTTCAGCGGCGAGCTTTCCCATAACCGGACGCTTTGTCCGATCACGGTTTCCGCCGCACCCGAACACGGCAATAAGTTTCTTTTCGGACAACGACCTCATGCAACGGAGCGTACGTTCCAGCGCGTCAGGGGTATGCGCATAATCCACGAACACCTTAAAAGGCGCATTAGTGCTTATTTGACTGAGACGCCCCGGAACGCTGTGGAATAATTCACAACCTTTCTTTATAAAAGCGCTGTCAACGCCGGTATACAAAAGAGACGCCGTGACCCCAAGAATATTATAAACATTATGCATCCCTATAAGTTTCGTCTTCACATGAAACGATTTAAAATCTTTCGATTGTACGGTAAACTCGGTCGACGACGCCGAAAGTCTTATATCGGAGGCCATCACATCGGCGTTATTGTCTATGCCGAACGTTATTGTCCGACCTACGGTGTTTTTGCAGGCAACCTTACGTATCGTATCGTCATCAACGTTCATCACCCCGATCCCGTCTTTACGCAGCATATTGAATATCTTCATTTTATCGTTCAGATAATTTTCCATTGTCTTGTGGTAATCAAGATGTTCCGGCGTAATGTTCGTGAATATCGCGCTATCCAGCTCAAGCCCGCATACCCTTTCCTGCGAAAGCGCGTGGCTTGATATCTCAACTACGGCGGCATCCTTATGATTCGCGCGCATAGCTGATAAAAAACCATAGAGCGCCACGATGTCCGGAGTAGTCATAGTCGCTTTTACTTTATATTCGTCCTTCGTTATATTATAGACCGTACTTACTATCCCGCTTGGCACGCCCGCCAACGAGAGTATTTTGTGCGTCAGGAACACCGATGTCGTTTTCCCGTTCGTGCCTGTAACCCCATACATCTTAAGTTTTGACACAGGATCGTTAAAAATATTTTTCGCTATCGCCCCCATCGCTTTTTTCGTATCATTCACTATCGCGATACGCGTTTCTCCTCCGTTATCCAACATATCGTCCGGCGCATGGTCACAAACTACCACCGCGGCGCCACTCTTTACGACATCGGAAATAAAATCATGTCCGTCGTTGAACGTACCTTTGATCGCGACAAACATATCCCCTTTTCTTACTTTGCGGGAATCAGTCTTCACTTTTTCCGGATCACGACCTATGATCCCGACGATATCGACAATATCCACGGATCGCTCCGCGCACCTATCGATCTTAACTTCGCATTCAAGATCAGTGTTTTTCACCGTCTTTCCCTTCTTTTTTGAACGCATGAGTACCATCCGTGTTTGATTCCAGATACTGCAAAACTCTCTCTGTGATATTCTTGAATGTCGGTCCGGCTACGTTACCGCCAAAATGAACCGGATGAGGATCGGAAGCCGTAACCACCATAGCTATGCGCGGTTTATCCATCGGAGCGAACCCTATGAACGTTGCGTGATATTTGCTGTCGAAATATCCTCCGGCCGGATTGACCATCTGCGCCGTACCGGTTTTCCCGCATATTTCGTATTCTTTGGAATTCGCCAATTTCCCAGTTCCGACTTTCACTGCTTCCCGTAAAATCTTTTTCATTTTCGTACAGGTTTCGGCCTTCAAAACTTTACGTTTAATGAGCGTGGAATTTTTAAATATCTCGTCCCCTTCCCACGTAGTAATGCGATCAATCACATAGGGTCTCACCAGATATCCGCCGTTGGCGATAACGCTGATAGCGCAGGCGAGTTGTATTGACGTAACGGCGACTCCTTGTCCCATCGGTATCGTGGTGATATCGCTTCGCGACCATTCACGCGGCGGTCTACATATCCCTCCGATCTCTCCGGGCAGATCTATATCAGTCTTATCTCCAAAACCAAACTGTTTAATGTAATCATAAAGGTTTTTATCTCCCAGTTTCATCGCGATCTTACACACACCGATATTGCTGGATTTAGCAACGACATTCGTGAAGTCCAGCATCCCGTACGCGTGATAATCATGCAATATTCTTCCACGCACGTTATAGTTACCCATTTCACAATCGAATGTATCATTCACGCTGCACACGCCTTTATCAAGCGCGGCACTGGCCGTCACAACCTTAAAAACACTACCCGGTTCAAATATGCGCGACACAACAGTGTCTGTCATAATGTCACGCGACGCTTTCCCGGGTTTATTAAGATCGAATGACGGATAATTAGCCAAAGCTAATATCTGACCGGTATTCGGGTCCATGATCACGACCGATGCTCCGGACGCATTAAACTTCTGCGCCATCTTTGCCAGTTCTTCTTCCACTATGACCTGTATGACGCTGTCAATATTCAACACAACGTTATATCCATTCTGCGCCGGGATAAATTCCTTTGGATCATACATGATAGGTTTCATCCGAGCGTCACGTAAAAGCTGTCTGCATCCCGGTCGACCTTTTAGTTTACTGTCCAAAAGTAATTCTATCCCGTCAAGTCCGTTATTATCCATGCCCGCGAAACCGACTATGTGACAGGCCATATTTTCATTCGGATAATTCCGTTTGCTTTCCTCGGCAAGATATATCCCTACTAGACGTAAAGATTTTATCTTTTGCGCGGCCTCAGGGGTAATCTTTCTTTTCAGCCACACAAAACCTTTATTCGTTTTGTTAAGCTGTTTTAAAAGTTCCTGTTTGTCGGCACCAATGATCTTCGCCAATATGTCCGCGGTTTTATTTCTATCGCTAACCTGTCTTGGATCGGCAAAAACACTGGATATTGTCAGACTAATGGCCAGAGGCTCAAGATATCGATCGTATATCGTACCGCGCGCGGGCTGTATGGTGAGAAGATTATTGTGTTGTTTTTCCGCAAGGTCAGCAAAACGGTCGTAACTGATCACCTGTATGAAAAACAAACGAAAAACAAAAGCGAAAAGTATAGCGACAAAAACAAAAAAAACGGCGTACTGACGCGTTCTGAACATTGCTCCTCTTCGAAGATAGAATAAATTTTAATTATGAGATTTAGCTTCCGCGCTCGACATAAAAAGGTCCATAAAGCGACTAACCAATCCGTTATTCGAACCGCTCTTTCCTGACTCTATTCTGTCGGCAACACCGTTATTGCAAACAACAACGCGCTGGTTCGCGAATTTTACCTTTTCCGCGTCAACAGCGGCGAGCAAATTTTTCGGGGACTCAAGCTTCGCAAGATTGTACAAAAGTCTGGAATT
Organism: Candidatus Omnitrophota bacterium; assembly: GCA_035403965.1. Taxonomy (GTDB): domain Bacteria; phylum Omnitrophota; class Gorgyraeia; order Tantalellales; family Tantalellaceae; genus DAONGE01. The sequence continues at coordinate 54,054 of DAONGE010000009.1, forward strand.
CTGATCGATCTGCTCGGCGAGACATTTCTTACTTTCCTGAAGGCAGTAGCCAGCCTTAGTTATTTCCACTTTTTGGTGGACATAGCCCACCGCTACTACAGTCAAATAAATACAGATCATAAATACTCTTTGTATCGCCATTATACCCTCTCCGCAACCCGCAATTTTGCGCTTCTAGCCCGCGAATTCATTTTAATTTCATCATCATCCGGAACCAGCGGTTTTTTTGTTATCAGTTTAAAACCACCGTCTTTTGCCCGGCCTCTGAAAATATTTTTCACTATCCTGTCTTCCAGCGAATGAAACGATATTACGCATATCCGCGCACCGCTGTTCATCATGTTCATCGCGGCGTTTATTCCTTCTTCCGCGGCAGTCAACTCATCGTTAACAAAAATCCTGAGTGCCTGAAAACTTCTCGCTGCCGGATGTATTTTCTGACCGCGATATTTCCATCCAACTGCGTTCTTGATTATGTCGGCTAATTCAGCAGTTGTCGTTATTTGTTTTTTTCTGCGCGCATCACATATACGCCCTGCAATTATATTCGCATAACGCTCTTCACCGTAATTTCTAATAATATCGGCGATATCCGCTTTACTATATCTATTTATAATGTCTTTTGTTGATAAAGTATGCCTCTTATCGAAGCGCATGTCAAGAGGTCCATCAGTTAAAAAACTAAAACCTCTGTTCGGATCATCAATGTGAAACGAAGACATACCCAGATCAAACAATGCCCCATCTATTTTGTGAATATTTCTTTCTTTTAACATTGTCGTCATATGTCTAAAGTCCTCGTTGATAAATAAAAAATTTTCACCAAATTTTTTTGCCATTTCATCAACTCGTTCTTCCGCCGCTTCATCTTTATCAAACGCCACAAGCTTACCACCCGGCATGATCCAATTTAATATCTCGGCCGAATGCCCACCTCCGCCGAAAGTCGCGTCGACTATCGTACTCCCCGGACGCAAATTCATAAGATCAATGACTTTTTGTAAAAGAACAGGGATATGCCCCATTTAGATCAAAACCTTTTGTTGCCGCGCTCACGCGCGGTCATCTTTAACCACAAAGTATCGCCCTTTACCTTCTCCAGATGCTGTTACCACATACCTTTTCACGCCGAGATGCGAAACACCCGCAGGCAACGCCCGCGCTTTTTTCACACGCTCCACCATATTCACACAGTTTACGAACTCTACCTGTTTTTTATGAAAATTTATGGCGTATTTTTTATACATGATCGCCCCCTAATATTTGTCTCACCTATTCTACAATCAACTGTTCCGCGATATCCTCATAATTCTCTTTCGAGAATTTATAGAATTCATCCCACTTTGTTCTGTCCCATATCTCAATACGATCTGAAACTCCGATTATTTTTATATCGCGTTTCAGCCCGGCGTATTCCCTCAAGTAATCCGGTATCAATATTCTCCACTGCCCGTCAGGAGCGGTTTCGGACGCGCCTGAGAAAAAAAGCCTTTTGAATTTACGCACGTCTTTTTTCATAAAGGTCATCGATTTAAATTTCTCTTCCTGCGCGCGCCACTCGTTCTCACCGAAAACAAAAAGACATTCATCAAGACCTCGAGTTACGAATAATTTTTTTATATCTTTATCGGACATAACGCTCCTGAACCCCGCTGGAATTATCACGCGGCCCTTTGCGTCTATCGCATGTAGATATTCTCCGTAGAACACTCCACTTCCCTCCACTTTGTACCACTTTGCTTCAAGTATACATTTCCGCGCCCCTTTTGTCAATTATAATAAATAAGAAACATGCGCCGGAAATAACGCTACTATTCCCGGTTTTACGATCCGGCTGCAAAAAAAATGGGGCTCCGGCCGAGCTACGGGGGATATGTCCGATTCGCCTTTTCATTGTCAATTGCGAGAAACTAAGCGACGCCGAGTCTACTGTCTACCTCTTAGATGTCGTGCGTCATCCTGCGCGTTTCGAGAAA
>DAONGE010000010.1:0-49089 GCA_035403965.1 Candidatus Omnitrophota bacterium
GCTGTAAGTTAGCCCAGTTTATTCCAGACTCTGTCATCGTTTGAATATTACTCCAATTTATTCCTGCCTCCGTCATTGGCTGTAAATTCGCCCAGTTAATACCGGTTTCTGTCATTGTCTGAACATTACTCCAGTTTATTCCGCTCTCAGTCATCGGCTGTAAATTACTCCAATTTATCCCACTCTCTGTCATCGTCTGGATATTACTCCAATTTATTCCTGCCTCAGTCATCGGTTGTAAGTTTGCCCAATTAATTCCTGTCTCTGTCATCGACTGAATATTCCGCCAATTGATCCCACTTGCCGTCATTGCTTGAATGTTGCTCCAGTTTATCCCGCTCTCCGTCATCGGTTGCAAATTAGCCCAGTTGATCCCTGCTTCGGTCATTGCCTGGATATTGCTCCAGTTTATCCCAGATTCAGTCATCGTCTGGATATTGTTCCAGTTTATCCCACTCTCCGTCATTAACTGGATATTATTCCAATTTATTCCGCTCTCCGTCATCGGCTGTAAGTTAGCCCAGTTTATTCCCGACTCCGTCATCGTCTGGATATTACTCCAATTTATCCCACTCTCTGTCATCGGCTGTAAGTTAGCCCAGTTTATCCCTGACTCCGTCATCGTCTGGATATTACTCCAATTTATTCCTGCTTCCGTCATAAGTTGAATATTTCTCCAGTTAATCCCACTCTCTGTCATTGGTTGCAAATTGCCCCAATTTATTCCACTTTCTGTCATGGTTTGGATGTTATTCCAGTTAATTCCCGCCTCTGTCATACCCTGCACGGTCGCCCAGTTAATCCCGCTTCGACTCATTATCTGCAAATCATCCCAATTAATACCACTATTCGTTAATTGCTGTATGCTTGACCAATTTATGCCACTCTCAGTTAAATTTTGTACATCTTCCCAATTTATCCCGGTTTTTGTCATTACCTGTAAATTCTCCCAATTCACTCCGCTTTCACTCAATTTCCACACATCATTCCAATTTATTCCACTTTCACTAACTGTCTGCACATTCGCCCAGTTTATGCCTGCTTCTGTCATTGTTTGCACATTCGCCCAATTTATCCCACTCTCTGACATAGTTTGAAGATTATGCCAATTTATCCCCGATTCTGTCATAGGCTGTACGTTGCTCCAGTTTATCCCACTCTCCGTCATTGTCTGGATATTGTTCCAATTAATTCCGGCTTCCGTCAGCGGCTGTAAGTTACTCCAGTTTATTCCACTTTCCGTCATCAACTGAATATTATTCCAATTTATGCCAGCTTCCGTTAATTTCTGTAGGTTTTGCCAATTAATCCCGCCTTCAGTCATTCCCTTTAAATCATTCCAATTTACACCTGCCGCCGTCAACATCCCGACATCCCGCCAGTTTATCCCTGCCGACGTTAAAAATTGCATATCTAACCAGTTAACACCTCTCTCAGTCATTGACTGAACATCAGCCCAGTTAACACCCGCTTCTGATAAATACTGAACGTCGGTCCAATTAATCCCGGCTTCGCTCATATTTTGAATACCGAACCAATTCATCCCAGCTTTCGTCAATCCCATTATGCTTGCCCAGTTCACTCCGGACTCACTTATCACTGTTACTTCTTTCCAATTAATGCCACTTTTCGAGATCTTCTGAACATCGGCCCAATTTATTCCAGCCTCTGTTAACACTTGCACATTGTACCAATTTACCCCTGCTTCAGACATCGACTGAATGTTACTCCAGTTAATACCTGTTTCCGTCATCATTTGCATATTATTCCAGTTTATTCCGCTTTCGGTTAATGACTGAATATTCTTCCAGTTTATACCCGCCTCTGTCATTGGCTGTAGATCAAACCAATTTATGCCAGATTCAGTCATAACTTGGACATTGAACCAATTTATTCCAGCCTCACTCATTATTTGCAAATTAGTCCAATTTACTCCACTTTCACTAAGGCTTTGTATATTACGCCAATTTATTCCGGACTCACTAAATGTCTGAATATGCGCCCAATTGACCCCACTTTCTGTCATTGTGCGTAAATCTCCCCAATTCATCCCACTGTCCGTGAGAACTTGAAGATCATTCCAATTTATCCCGGATTCCGACAAAACTTGTATGTTTTTCCAATTAACGCCCGCTTCTGACAAATTCTGTACATTTGTCCAATTAATCCCGGCTTCTGTAAGATTTTGCAGATTTCCCCAGTTTATCCCTCGTTCAGTCAAAGACTGGATATCGTTCCAATTGATACCGGATATCGTCATAACTTCAATATCACTCCAGTTTACACCTGCTTCCGACAATGATTGGATATCTCCCCAGTTTATCCCTGATTCCGACATGGCGTTGAGTTCCGACCAATTCACTCCAGCAACTGTCATTTTTTGGACATCATCCCAATTTACTCCAACCGTGGTCATAACCTGCCAATCAGACCAATTTATGCCCGTCTCAGTCATAATGGAGAGATCATTCCAGTTAACCCCAGCGTTTGTCAATAATCGCAAATTATTCCAATCAATCGTTTCCGACCAGTTAACTCTGGCCCCTGTCATGATAGCCAAATCGTCCCAGTTTATTCCAGCTGCATGCATTTTTTGAACGTCACTCCAGTCAATCCCTGCTCGTGTCATTGACGCGATATCAGACCAATTTATACCTCTTTGAGTCATAACCTTTAGATCGTCCCAGTTCACATCGGCCTGCGTCAATGTTCGTAAATTATCCCAATTCACCTGAGACTGGCTCATTACTCTGACCCCACCCCAGTTAATTTGTGCTTTCGACAACTCTTCAATCCCAGCCCAGTTAACACCATCCAGCCATGCTGTCTGTTGCGCTATTTTCCCAAAAAGTGTATTTTGCGCAGAAGTATCGCTATAATTTCCTATCAAGCTTAAAATCTGGCCCGCCTGCTCATATAAAGTTTCGTTTTCTCTACCCCCGACTGCTGATATGATAGTTTCGACCGCTTCCCAATTTATCGTATCTGTTTTGGCTTTTATTGCGCGAACGTCATCCCAATTGATCGAACTCGTTTGTGAAGAAATACTCGACGTAGTCGTCATAAGGTTTGAAATGTCATACCAGTTTATGGCTTCTGTATCAAGACGAACAACATCGTAAACAACAAACGACTGATACTCATTTTTATCTTTTGAATCCACGATGACGACACTTGCATAATACGAAATTTTTGTGCTACTAGGGCTCCATGTCCCATAGAACATTTTATTTGCAAAATCGCCGGTCGTGACCAACGACATTGAAGGGGTTGCTTCACTTGTTCCATCTGGTTTATATATCGTCACACTACATGTTGAAGAACTGCCCAAAGTGACTGCCGCTCCGTCTTGCTCTACCCACGCCCTCACATAATAATTTGAACCGTTCCACACAACATCAGATTTTGGACCGGTCGCCGCCAATATGTCAAACGCATCCGATGTGGCGGAAAGAAGCCCTGATGCGGATGCTAACAACGTATACATATTGCCAGGTTTAGTTATTCCAACATCTGTGTAAGTAACCACACCATTGACCGCCACAAGTGTTACTGTGCCATATAGCGATCCTGCTCCTGGATTGTTATTAATGCTTAATGTAACTTCTGTGGAATTATCATCAATGATCACATTGCCATTGGCGTCCTGAATTTCAACTACTGGTTGTCTGTCGAAAGGTTTAAAGTGAATAACCGTCGAAGGAGAAACTGAAAAAGAAAGTTTATACGGTTCTCCATACCCTACCGTCGCATCGGAAGATGTTTGTCCGGAAGCATAACCATCATACGAACCGCCTCTGAACATGGACTGGCTCATGTCAAGTTCGGTATAGCCGTCATAGCTTCCGCCCTTGAACTCCGCCGCATAAAGAGGTTCCACTAAAAGATGCGTAGCAAAAAAAGCAAGGGAAACAGCTACCCTTAACGCTTTTTCTGCAGCGTTCATCTTTTTGTTTTTTCGGATCGAATACTCCATCAGATTATCTCAACCTTTTACTGTGCGGACCTGACACAACGTCCGCCAGAATCGCTGGTCCTGTTAGCGTTTATATTCGCCGCCTTGGATCTATTTGAAACGGCATTAAAATTTGTAGTAGTCTCGAGCCAAGAACCGCCCTTGAACCCAGAGCCGGTTGCGCCGCTCACGCCTTGCCCAGCCTGATATCCGGGCCAATCACTGTTTGTAGCATTTCCTTCAAAACCACTTGTACTTTCGAGAGAACCATCACCGTTCGTCGAAAGGAAAGCCCTGCCTGTCGCATTCCCCAAAGTCACGCATCTCTCCCAAAGATTTCCGCTAAATTCAAGCGCCCCATAATATCCAGCACCCGCCTGTTGCCGAGTTGAACTTGATGTTGCGAATATTCCTGCTCTCAAAGGACCACTCCCGCCGTCTCCTCCCGAAAACGTCTGGCTCCCATAACAACAGTTCGCCTCCGCATTTGAAAGTACTTCAGTCCCATTTTCCTCACCGGAAATATTTGTTGCCGCCGTAATTATCGTGTTCCCCCAAGCCAATTCTCCCGAAACCGCAGAGATATCTTCTCCTCTACAAATTTTTTCAAACTCAAGTTCCGTCATCGGCCTTAACGCCGCCCAATCAGCATACGCGCAGAGATCCGCCCACGAAAGATAACCGCATGCCCTATCGGGACGTGTTGTTGTCGCTTCTTCGGAAGTCCACGAAATCGTATTACGGTTTACAATGGCATCACTGTTCTTCCCGCTAGTTCCGGTTATGTCGCGATTAGTTTTTTGCGCGGTCGTAAGAGAATTAAAGAATCCTACCCACTGTCCCTCTGTTATTTCGTTTTTCATCACATAAATCGCCGAATACCCTTTAGCGTATGAAACGGGTAGCACAAACTCCGAACCCGTCGCGTTCTCTTGTGCATTCCCGGCCGTTACGTAGTAATATCCGTTAGAGCCGGTGTTCTCTACACTGATAGCTTTTTCGCTCTCAACATACCATGGATCGGTATCTCCGCTCCCTTGCGTAAAACCTGCGGTACTCGTTGAATCTCCGGCATAAAAAGCCCCTTCTGGAATATAGACCATTTCCACGCCAAATAACTTGATTCCGACATTCTTCAATTCATCACTACTTACCCCATCCGTTAAGTAATCCCATACGATCTTAACGCTATCAACACTGACTGTGCCGGTTAAATTAGAAACCCTTTGGATGAAACACCCTTTTTTATCGGACGGAACAAATATCTCAACATCCGTTCCGGTTCCAGCAGACGTCCCTGAAGGATCTATCCCGGATTCTTTCAATGTCACATGTTCCCATGTTACTCCGCCGTCAGTAGAATATTTCGCGAACACCCACACCGCATCAAAATTAACATTATCTTTCCAGGAATTATTCCACGTAATGTCAAACTGAATAGTCGCTGTCCCGCTCGAAGTATTTTCTTCCACAACCGTCCCGTTCTCTATCTTAAGACCGTTCGCATAGCTAAACACCGGAAAGAAAAAATTTCCCAGCAACAGGATTGTCCCCGTTAAAACCGCATAATTTGTTTTTTTATTTTTTTTCATTTTTATCTCACTTAAAAATTATTGAGCGGTTCTAGCGCATCTCCCGCCAAAACCGCTTTGTCGTGAATCGTCATTCTGAGACGCTTTGCCTCTGTAAGAAAGTTGAAGACCGGCAACATCTGTATCTTGCCAGTTTCCTCCTTTCAACCCCGAACCGGCAGCGCCAACAACTCCCTGACTTTCGACATATCCCGGCCAATCCGAATTCGTGGCATTACCTTCGAACCCTGACTGTAAATTTAACGCCCCGTCTCCGTTACTCCCTGCGAATTTTCTTCCGGCACTATTTCCCAGCGTAACACACCGTTCCGACAAATTCCCCGAAAGTTCCATCACTCCGTAGTATCCGGCGCCCGCATCTTCACGTGTCGATATTTCTGTAGCAAATATTCCAGCACGAACGGGACCATTCCCGCCGTCTCCACCGGAAAACGCGACATTGTCGTAGCAACAATTTGCGCCAGAGGTTGAAATTGTTTCGGTACCATCTTCACTTCCACTAATCGCTCGGGCCGCGACCACGCTATCCGATCCCCATGCGTATTCGTTAAGATTCGGCGTATTTGATCCGCGCGCAGCTTTTTCAAATTCAAGTTCTGTCAAAGGACGAAGCGCTGCCCAATCCGCATATGCACATAAATCCATCCAAGAGAGATATCCGCAAGCCCGATCCGTCCTCTGCGTTGAAGCATCGCCTAATCCGCCCCAACCGACTGTATTACGATCAACTACCGCATCACTGTTTTTCCCGGATGAAGAAGTTATGTCCCTGACGTCACGCTGATTTTGATTCAATGTATTAAAGAAATCCACCCATTGTCCTTCGGTGATTTCGTATTTCATTGCATAGAACGCTTCGTATCCTACCGGAAAATTTGCGTTATCAATATTCCCGTCATTGTTCGTATCCACCCCTCCATCACCGTCTATACCGATCCCCGAACCGGTAATTTGAGCATCATCAGATGCTCCAGCATCAACGCGAATATTTCCGACCAAAGCGTTGGTTATCTGTACCGCAGCATTTGTTGCCCCGGCATGAAACGCATACTGGGACTCGGTGGTATTGTTTCCATCCCCAATGTAAAAACTTTTTTCCGGGATATAGACCATTTCAACACCAAAAACTTTTATTCGCACACTGTCCTGTGCTTTAAGCCCGTCAGTTCCCCAATCCCATAAAAGCCGCAATTCAGAGATCGCCACCTTGCCAGATCCAACAAAAGAACGCTGAACAAAACATCCCTTTTTGTCCGAAGAAACAATAATATCTGTTTTCGTTCCATCCCCACTGTCAAATCCTGACGGATTGGTACCAGAAGTCTTCAATGTAGCGTGGCTCCATGTTAAGCCGGCATCTGTTGAATATTTCACAAATATCCACGCCGCGTCCCAATTCGTCATGTTACGCCATGAATTTTCCCACGAAAGGTCAAAAACAATATCAGCCACTTTTTGCTCGGAATCCGTTGAATCAATGACAACATTTTCTATGCGCAGATCGTTGGCATAACTGTGTGGAGTTAAACAGAAGAGAAAAAACACGACCGCGAAAACGGTCTTTTTGAATCCGTCGAAAACGTTAAAATTATATTTGATTGTTATATATAGCATATTAATGATCATTGTTAGCTGAAAGTTATAATTTATAATTATACGCGAAAAACTAGATTTCGCAATTATTTTTATTAAATATTTAACTGTTGTCATACTATGTGCTTCCCCCGACACAAGAATGTTATGTTTATCGCAACGACCTATCTGGAACAACGTTATTCCATTTCCCATTTCTTGCCACATTTTTGTCATTTCATATCTTCCCTAAGTCTCACTGTGATGCAAACTACGAGAAACAACTCCTTATTTTGTTTAGAACGCAAAATTCCACCCATGAGCTCACTACCGAAGTTCAAGAAAGGTGAGGTTAAACAATAATTGAATTATACCATACAATATTAAGATTTGCAAACTAAATACAGAATCTAGCTTTTAAAAAGTTAGATTTTGTTTGACAGTTATAAAAGTAGCTTTTAAACAGGCAGAGATCCCGCGACAATGGTCACAAATTTTTGAATATTTTCAGGAATTTGCGGATGCGACAAACACCTACAACCCGCAATTAATCAGAGTTTCGGGGCATCCGGATCATATGAATCGTCCATTTTTGAACCAGCTTCGGCAAGTGCCATCCTCTTCTTAATAAAATCGAAAAATTCCGTCTTAGGCTGTAATGTTATATAAGTTTCATAACATTTGTATGCCTTCGCTGGGTCTTTGACATAATAATCGTACGTAAGCGCAAGGTTATAATATACGTCAGGATCTTTCGGAATAAGTTTAACAGCCATCTCATACTCTTGAACAGCTTTCTGATACTCCCCGTTTTTGAAATAAAGATTGCCCAAATTATAATGAACTTTACCAGTTTCATTCTTTAATTGTTCATATTCAGCCGCGACTTCCTGCATTGCCTTCTGCGAATTTTCGGCCTTTTCCCCTATCTTTTTCATTTTTTCAACATATTCGTCTTGGGGTTTCCCTGACTTCAACTTACCAACCATATCGTTCAGCTTCTCATTTTCCTCTTTAATTTTCTTTTCGTTCGTTTTCATCTCTTCGAGATCACTGCTTAACTGGTTGATACGTTTTGTATACATCTCCGTCTTAACGTTCAGTTCTTTCGCCGAACGTTCCGCATCTTTACCCTGCTGAGAAAGTTTCTTCATTTCATCTTCTAACTGCGTCATTTTACTCTTCAACTGCTCATTTTCTTTTGCGACAGAGTCATTTTCCTTTTTTAATTTTTTATTTTCTTCTGAAGTTTTTTTGAACGAATCTTCCAAGGTCCGCAACGTCTTATCCAGACTGATTTCTGGAACATTTCCAGTATTTTCCTCTCCAGCGTATAACAACGCTGGGGACACAAAGAATGCCAAAGTGATTATAGATATTGCCACACCGAAATGCTTAGCTTTCTGCATAAACCTCTCCATTTTTTTCAATAGGTTTTATCCGCCATTATCGTCCGCTGATCTGCAATTTTTTGCTTCATATATTCCGTATTGTCGTTAACAATATGCGGTGTCAGTAATATCGCGATCTCGGTTTGCGTCTTCGAATCCGAAACGCTTGAAAAAGCCTTCCCCAGCCATGGTATATCCATCAGATAAGGCACACCTTGTCTGGTCTGTTCCTTCTGATCTTCCTTCAAACCACCGATAATTATAGTCTGTCCATCCTTTGAAATAACACTGGTTTCAACAAGCGTGGAGTTTATAAGAGGGACTTCCGATCCCTGTGGCGTCTCTAAGGTCCCACTACGCGAGGATATTTCAGGCGCGATTTGCATAACAATAACGCCATCTTCGTTTATCGTCGGTGTAACCTTAAACTGTACTCCAACATCGATATAGTGTATCTCTTCGTTTGTTCTTTGGCTATCACCAGCACCAATAGTTGTCGTTGTGACATATGCCAATTTATCGCCTATATGAATACGGGCTTCTTTGTTGTTAACAACCATTATACTTGGGCTTGCCAGCACTTTTGTGGCAACCACATTTTTAAGTACCCGAAAATCCACATGTCGTCCTTGTGACGTATCCCCGACGGCAATTTTTATATAATCATTAACATTCGTAATCCCTGGGAAAGGCACATATGTCCGTATATCCGTGCATGATAATTGGTTAAAAACAGCTTCCCAATCCACCCCCATAGCTATAGCGGGATTTATGGTAACTTTCAGGATTTGAACATCGATCAAAACAGCCTTGGTTTTGACGTCTATAGCCTTCACCATTTCCTCGACTTCTTTCATTCTTTCAGGGAAAGCCTTAACGATGAGCCTGTTCGATCTTGTGTCAGCCTCTACAGAACCAACTGATTTATTATCCAATTCCTTTTTAAGTTTTTTTGCGGCGTCATCAGCATCGGCATATCTGAGATTAAAAATCCTCATTTCCAAAGGATGGTCTACGCTTTTAATAGCTTCCTCCATCTTTATAAGGTTCTCACGTGTGTCGATAAGCACAACTGACCCGGTATCGCCGTCTATTACCACTTTACCTATGTCACTTTTTATATTTTTCAACGTTTCAAGCACATATGCGGGTTTTGCATATTTTATATAGACAATTTTGACCTCGCGCATATCACTGAAACGCTCTCCGTACATACTAATATATTCTTCTTCGGTCATAACGTAAATTATGTTGTCGCCGATGAATTTATATCCTAAATTGTTGGCTATTGTGATTATATCGAGAGTATCGCGGATCGTAACATCACTCAGATACAGAGTCACACGCCCTTTGATATTCTTGCTAATCGATACGTTAAAATTGCCCTTCACCGCAAGAAATTTATAAACATCCACTACATTCATGTCTCGCAGGTCAAGCGATATTGTCTGCGATAGTTTCTTTTCCATATCCACCGAGGTAACCAACGTTGGCTCGGAAAAACTCTTGAACGGAAGACAAAAAATGGTCGCTACGGCTACGCTTACACATAAAGCCAATCTCAACGTATTATGAAAAATCCCCTTACTCCCGGCTCTAAACAAGGTCATTTTGTATCCTTTTATCTCAGTTCTACTTCTTGCTCTCCGCCTCGGTATCTCAATGTAACACTACTTTTCCCAATTTTGTATACAACGAATGACAATAATGAATCCCCTTCAGCTAGAAAATATGTAATTCCCGTATTAGAGTCTTCGATCATAGCAAAACGCTGCGATTTCTCTGGGAACCACGACAAACCGACTATCTTAAGATTTTGGGCCAACGTATTCAGGATAGGCACCGCAGCCGCTCCGTCAGCCTTCTTTTGTGCAGCCTTAAAAATATTACGGCCACCGATTACTTCGGAATAATGTGCAAAGTCATCCATCGCAAAAGTCTTTTCCGAAACTTCGGTCTGAGATTCTGTCGCAACTGCAAATTTCGGGATATTCTCAAGCGCTATAAAACCCTGTGCAAAAGCGATAACTACCCATGCTCCCGCCACAAGCGTCAAAAAGACTACAAAATTCTTAACATCACTGAGACTTATGCTGTTAAATCTTGAAACATATCCGCTCAAAACCTGATTAAAGCTAAAAGAAAGCCGGCTTTCCACGGCCCCAGCCGCACCAGCCAAACTCACAACTTTTTTTGGACTAACCGGAGGAGCGGCCTTCGGAGCATTAACTGGTTCCGGCCCCGAAGACGGGATACCCGCACCAGCCTCAATTGCCTTTAATAACTCTCTTTCCGCTGAACCGCCATCGTGTTCCATATAGCATCAGAATCATTCTTTAGGACCTGCAACACCAATTCCCTGTCAACTGCCGTTTTGGTTTTACTCATAATTAAGGCCCGCAAGCAACTGTGGCACTTGCGTATTATCCCCCTTGGATAGCCTTTTGTCGCATAATATATCTCCCGAATCGCATCATCCAGGAAAAGATAGCGTGGTTCTTTGAACCCTGCCTGACGGATTCTAAATTCAATAAGCTCTTTTGTTTCCTCGAACCCAAGCGGGTTCAATGTATACCGGAAATCTATCCTATCATAGAAATTAGGCATTTTTATGATCTTCGGACAAAGCTCTAACTGTCCCATGAGCACAATTTGGATAAGCTTAAAATCATTAGTTTCATAGTTCAAAAGCACCCTTAAAGACTCCAGCGTGCTGTCGGAAAGCTTTTGAGACTCATCTATTATCAAAACCACAGTTTTATTCTCATTCAGATTCTTATGCAAAAGGAAGCTCTCAAAAGCATTCCTGACATTTGATACAGTAGTTTCATGAAAATCCTGATTAAAAGGCACGTTATAATTGCGTATCAAAGAGTATAGAAACTCTTTTTCGCTTTCAAAAGTCGGGTCCAGAATTATATGAAAAACAAAGTCATCCCGCTCCTTAAGCTCAGTAACCAACTTCCGAGACAAAGTCGTCTTTCCGGTACCAACATCTCCCAATATGACGTTAAGGCCTCGCTTTAGACGCATCTGTATCAGGACATTGGTCAAGGCCAGATCATGTTCACGTGTCAGGTACAAAAAGCTAGGATCCGGACTTGTCGAAAAGGGCTCACGTTCAAATCCCAAAAGTTTATAATAACTCATCGGGATATCTCCTTAAGTTAAATTACAACCTTTCGCGCACGCTATCTACATATTATACCCTTAATAATAATGATACGATGGGGCTTTGTCAAATGTTTCATAATAATTTAATAAGGCGTTTAAAAAATATTGTACGTTCGATGTTGTTTTTATATAATGAACATAGAAGGAGGTTGTTTCGCAATGGCCTTATTTGCCCGTTTTGATAGTGATAACATGTACCACATATCTTCAAACGCTGTATTTTCCATATTATGCCTGATTACTGTTAACTTTCCCTTTAATACAAGCTTCGCCGATACCGTATATACAAACGATGACAATACTATTAACGGTGTCGTGCTCGAAAAAACGGCAAAAAATATACTCCTCGCCACATCAGAAAAAAACATAACAATAGATTGGTCACAAATAAAGAGCATCGCCTACACGACGGAAAAACAAAACTTGATCATGCTAGCGGATTTTGCAAAAAATAAAAAAGATTTTTCGAAAGCCTTCTACCTGTACAAAAAAATTTTCATGCTCGACCCTACCTCACAGGAAGCCATAGATGGGCTTGCTGAGGTAGATAAATATTTGTTCACAAATAATCCTACCGCCGAAAAAACAGATAATATCGGAATAGTAAAGAACTATGAGCGTATCCGGGATAAAATGCCGGACGGAATAAATGATGATCAGGTGCTCAGCAAAGATACGGAACTTTCACAAAAGATGATCGATGTTTTCGGGATAGTATTCACGTCTAAGTCGCAAAAAACAAGCCCCGTTATGAAACAGATCATATGGCAGGTCATTCCCGCATCACGCGCAGATAATGCCGGACTTAAAAACAGCGATGTTTTGATAATGGTCGGCGACTCTTATGTAAGCTATATGGGAATATACGATATATCCTGCATCATTCTGAAGAAAAGCGGCGCTGCTATAGATCTGGTAGTATCCCGAGAAGTAAACATCTGGATAAACAATGAAAATTCACTGTCCCGGCCTTCGCTTTATGACGCGGCCGGATTCTCGCTGGAACAAAACAACTCTGGTCTATTCGTTTCAAAGGTGGAAAGCAGTTCGGATCTTTCGAACTACGGGATAGACACCGGGGATGAACTTACCCAGATCAACGATACGCCTGTCAACGATATGACAATAACCGCGGCCGCTGATCTTATAACAAAACCATCATCCAATAAGATCAAACTTACTTTTCAAAAAAATATCAGGCTTTAAGCCTATTGCGTCTGGTCCGATATGTCACCGGATTGAATAGCTTCAAAATACTTGTCGACTTCTTTCATATTCTCGAAGATCGCGCGAGCCGGAAGAGCCTTTAGAACATCGAATACTTTCTTTATCTGCGGCTGGAGGTGAGTAAGGATTATGTGTCCATTATGTTTTTTCAATTCACGATATGCTGACAGTATAGTCCCCAATCCCGAACTGTTGATATAATACACATCCTCCATATCTATTACTATGGTCTCGGGACACGATCGCAATGCATCTGTCATTTTATTCTGAAAGATCTCATTGGTCTCGGCGTCTATTCTACCCTTTGGCGTTATGACCACTATTTTTTCGCTTCGTTTCATCATATCTACAGTTAACGGCATAGTTACCTCCGATCAGTATAATTTACACCTTGCCTGTATTGTACCTTTCCCTGTCTCATTTTCAAAACATTTTCTTAAAACGCAACACATCTCGCATCTTTTCCAGGCCGACACGATATTTCTCAGATACGCCGTTTCAGCCCAAGCTTGAATTGCACACTAATACGTAGTACAATCACAATCGTTACTTTAAACAACAAAATAACGTTCTCAAACTGAAGAAAAGGTATTTTTGTGTTAAGGCAATCGATCAGAAAAAACATACCGAATATCACCGTCGTATCTGTCACATCATTGTTCGTTTTATTATTGTTCTGTTCCTTTTTGATCTTTACCAAAACCGCGCTGCTAGCTTTGACCAGAGGCCTTTTCCCGGTAAACAACATGAACATAGTCTCGGTTTTCTCCTGCTGTCATATAAATTTCATGATGGTTTTATATTTTTCATTCATTTTTGGCGCTGGTGCTTCGATCCTTATACTCAAGAAATTCGCCCTGCTAAAAAAATCCGTCCCGGTCAAAAAATGTATTTTCATATCCATATTGACTGTATTCGCTATATTCACATTATTACAGTCCTTTAACCGCACCCTTCTTTTTATTGATGAGATCAAAACATATGGCGGAAAAAATATCACAGAGCGCAAAGCGATGTTATTCGGGTTCCCTTACGTTTTTTCTTCTTTCTGTCAAAGCACGTTTCCCGGAAACCATAAAGCACGTTTTATTTCCGATCTTGATACAACGCGTGGTCCCGGTTTGGCCATAAAAGAAAGACTGATATATTTCATGTACCCTTTGGACATAAACGATATATCGGATAGCCCGGAAGAGTGCGCAATTATATATTGCAATAAACCTCCAGATATTCCCGCGGAAGTATCACAAAAATTCCCGGTCTTAAAAGGGGTTGCGAAATACTACGCGATCGCGATCCCCGAGGAGCGCACAAAATGACAAACGGTTTTATAAAGATACTCCTTATGTTATTCAGTTTACTTATCCCTAGCTTTACCGGTTATCTTTTTATAACCGCGTTATTTAAACGCGCCAGAATGGGATTTCCTGTCATGGCAGCCTTATCATATGGGATCGGCCTCGGCATCCTGACACAGACAATGCTTTTACTCGGCATGTTTCGCATCCCGTATACCTTATTTTCGATATACACACCGATAGCCCTTGTCTCGTTGGCATGCGGAATCTTTATTTATAAACGCAAAGATCTCAGCGGCCATTCTTTTAAACAAAAACTTATATTCCCGAAACTGACACAAATAGAAAAAATAATATTAGCGGTAACGGCTGTTTATTTGATCGGGGTACTTATCTTTATTTTCTGGAAGGCGCTAAACATCCCCATTTACACATGGGACGCTATTGCAGCCGTCGCGTTCAAAGCAAAAGTGTTTTTTTACGAAAGGTCTATCTCGTACCTAAAAAATCTTTGCCACCCGTCATATCCACTACATGTAACGTTTCTCGAAACATGGGGGTGCATAAATCTAGGAGAATGGGACGACCAGACGATAAAGATCATCTTTCCTTTTGTATTCCTTTCTTTCACGGTTTTATTGGCCTATTTCATACGTACGTACACAAACCGCTTATGGATGCTGCTTGGAACTCTTATTTTCATCTCTTCAAATTTTCCGGTTTTTCACGCTACCATCTCATACCGCGACTTATTCCTCATGTATTACACTTCGGGCACTATCCTTTTTCTTATCCACTGGAACCGCACTGAAAACGACGATTATCTTATTATCTCCTCAATTTTAGCAGGTTTCGCAACTTTCACAAAGCTAGAAGGTACGGCGTATCTATCCGTTTTTACGCTGCTTTTGGCCGCGATGTTATTCTTCAAAAAATCTTTTACCGTCAAAAGAAAAATGATATCCGCCTTAAAATTCATTATCCCGGCTTTCTTTATCTGCGCATATTACCATGTTTACAAAATCGTGGCGCATCTCACTCCCGAAAAAATATTTTATGATTTCTCCATTCAGAATCTCGCACGCATTCCGCTGATAATGAAGACCTTTTTTTACGATATGTTTTTCACCGGGAATTGGAACATCACATGGTTCATCCTGCTCATCAGCATTTGCACTTACTGGAACAAACTCAAAAATAACGCTGAAGCACGTTACTCTCTATTGGCATTATTTCTATTCTTGGGGTTTTATACGGCCAACGGACTGTTAACTCAAAATTTCCTATGGATAGGGGGAACGGGAACGCTCACCACAATATCACGCCTCGTCCTGCATTTCTATCCGTTAGCTATATTCCTTGTAGCGGTCTTAAATCATTCGGAGGAATAACGATGGTCACTGTCATTGCTGGATTCTGCCGTACACCGATTACAGCTCAAGCACCAGTTCTTTAAATCCCCTAAAGCAAACTTTCATAAGATGTATACCGTGACTCAAAGCTTTCATTTTAGACGTGCCGGCCGTACGCGACATATAATGGACGGGAACCTCAAGTATCCTGCTACCGTTTTTTGCCGCACCAAAAAGAAGATCGAAATCGCCCCATTTATCCACTCCCATTTTTATACGTTTGTAATCTTTCTTATACAACGCCTTTGTCCCGCATAACGTATCAGTAAGGTTCTGCCCCGTAAGAAAGGTCATAATAAAACTGAATATTTTGTTACCGAAAAGATTCGCCAGTTTCATCGCCTGATCCTGCATAGGATATATCAAACGGGTACCATTCACAAAATCACAGACACCTTTGTTCAATAGACTGAAAAATCTCGGCAATTCTTCCGGCATTACCGACATATCGGCGTCAAGGATCATGATAATATCCTGCGTAGCGGCGTTAAAGCCGGTAGTAACGGCATATCCTTTCCCATGGTTCGGGCTATAATCTATAAGTTTGAGCTCCGGCATATCTTTCTGCATCTCGCGGACTATATCGGCCGTTTCATCCTGGCTACCGTCGCTTACAACTATGATTTCCGTATTACTTCCCATCTTCGGGACACGTTTAACCGCCTGGGCAATATTTCCCGCTTCGTTATAACATGGGATAATAACCGAACAGCCCATATTTAGATCTGTTTTATTTTCAGGAACCGGTCTTAACACCATGTATTGCACAAAAGAAAGTTTATTTATTACACCTACGCGAGTTAGCACCTTATTCGCGATATATGACAGTAAAGGGATCTTCTTCGGACACAGCGCAAGAAATCCCGACGAATTAATGGAGAAATCCATTGCTTCGATTATTTTAGTAAGGTTCCTTTTTTCTATGAAGTTATACGGACCGAACGGCATCTTGATCTTTAGCTTTTCCGAAAGTGTGAAGAGAGGCCTCCACCAGGGATTTGTCGTTGTAATTATGATCTTCGTCGTCGAATGGCAGAATTTATGGACATTCTCAAGCACTTCGGTAACGTCGTAAGAATAGCCCAACACATTGAGCAGAAGGATATAATCGAACTTCTCCTTAGCCTCGATCTGCGAATAATAAGTGCAAATAAACTCATAATTCGCATGTTTCTTTCTGGCGATATCTATCATCTCGGTGCTGACATCGATACCGACACCTCGAGAAGGTTCCGTGGCCGCAAGCATATCCCCCGTGCGGCATCCTATTTCAAGCACTCGACTCCCCGGCGCGACATTCCTGCGCAAAAACGATTTTATCTCACCATAAAAATACGAGTTTTTTTCCTTCCACTGATCATACTCTTTTGAAACAATGTTCAAATGCCGGCTTACGCTGTCTTTGTTTATATAATATTGCATATTTTCCACGGACGGCTCAATTTTCATCGGGTTTTTCCCTTTTTAATTTTCACTATTTCCTCAATTATATCATGCAGACTTTTTTTAAGCTTCCATTCCGGATAGTCTTTTTTAAATTTCGACATATCCGAGTAATAGCAGACATGATCGCCTATCCTGTTCTGATCATCATAGACATAATTCAAGGTGAGACCGAAATCCTTTTTCAATATATCTATCGTTTCCAATATTGATACGGAATTTCCCTTACACCCCCCGAGATTATATACAACGCCTTTTCCAGGATTTTTAAAAAACTCGTTGATCGCGGCCACAACGTCACTACTGTGTATCTGATCGCGGACCTGTTTACCTTTATATCCAAAAACCGTGTATTTCTTACCGTTTACGGCACAATCGATGACATAGGCTAAGTATCCATGAAGCTCCACGGCTGAATGTTGAGGGCCGGTAAGGCACCCGCCTCTAAAAACCCCGACTTTAAGCCCAAAATACCTGCCGTATTCCTGCGCCGTTATATCCGCCGCCGCCTTAGACGCCCCGAAAAGACTGTGTGTTGAATCATCGATGGACATTTTTTCGCTGATTCCATTGGTCGATACCCCCGCTAGAACCTGTTTTTCCGCGTATTCATATCTTTTTTCAAGCTCGATCATTTCAACGTAATTAGGTTTATCCCCGTAAACCTTATTTGTGGACGTAAAAACAAACACACCTCCCGACGAATGAACGCGAAAAGCTTCCAGAAGGTTTAGGGTCCCCACGGCATTAACGTCGAAATCGACAAATGGTTCTTTTTTTGCCCAGTCATGCGAAGGTTGCGCCGCAGTATGAACTACCAGATCGAACGGACCATTCTCTTTGAAAACATCCGATACTTTTTCTCTATCTCTTATGTCTATCTCTAAATTCCGAAACTTTTTTTTAAGAGACAGAAGAAATTTGATATTACCGGTAGTGTCCCCGCCTTCGCCGAAAAAATACCGCCGCATATTGTTGTCTATCCCCAGGACTTCAGCACCGTTCTCCAGATAGAATCTCACAGTCTCATAGCCTATAAGTCCGCCACAGCCAGTTACCAGTACTTTCATTTTTACGCCTCGATTCAGATCAGAACTAAAAACATTATCGTAATATTTTGCCCATAAAATAGTACCAGATGATACGCGTTATGACAACCGCATTTTACGACAATAGTTTGCGTCTTAATACATCTTTTATTGTTTTAAGGAGTTTTTCCGGACTGATAGGTTTTTCTAAAACAATTTCTGCCGGAAGAATATCTCGGTCGGCTTCCATCTTAAATGGCAATGACATTTCTTTACTGACCCCGGTTACCAAAACGATAGGTATATGCTTGATGCCGTCGGTCCTCTTTATCTCAAGGGCCGTCTCGATCCCTTCGTTCAACGCGGTCATCATCACATCAAGTATGATTATATCCGGTCTTTCCGCTAGCGCTTTTTCTATGCCATCTTTCCCGTTGGAGGCACTTACAACTTCATATGCCTTTTTGCGGAGATACAGAGACATAAGGGCTGTATATTCCTTGTCATCATCTATCATGAGAACTTTGCCTTCCATACTCCCCCTATGTATCGAGCGAATACCTCAAAACCGTTGTTGTTTAACCACGCTGTCTCAGGTCCTTGATTATTTCGGTTACTTTCTGGCGGGTAAGTTCTCCGTATATCTTATCGTTTATCATCATGACCGGTGCAAGCCCACAAGCGCCAAGACACCGTGTTTCCTGCAGTGTGAACAACATATCCTGCGTAGTCTGCCCCAACTCGATACCAAGCTCTTTTTTCACCGTTGCGAGCACATCTTCGGCGCCTTTGACATAACACGCCGTCCCGAGACAAACCGAAATTATATATTTCCCGCACGGTTTAAGCTTAAAATAGTGATAGAATGTCGCAACTCCCCAGATATGCGCGGTAGGGATATTCATAGCGGCCGATATCTCATCCATCACCTGCGGATTGAGATATCCGAATATACCCTGCGCCTTATGGAGGATATCGATGAGATATGATTCTTTGTATTCCTCTTTCTTCCTGAGTTCCATATATTTTTTCAACTCATCAAGCTTGTTCTTATCAAGACCTGCAGTCACGTTCATTTCTTTCTCCTAAGAATAGATTATTGTTAACGTACTTTCATGTTCTCCGCAATTATCCCGCGCGGAGATTTCGGGGCATAATGCGTATGAAGCAGCTTATGCGATTTTTCCCCGAGCGGTTTTCCAAGAAATTCTTTGTACAAACGCTGTATATCGGGGTTTTCATTACTTCTTCTGATGGTTTTATCCTTATCTATCCCATATAACGCTTTAGCGCGGGCACGCAGACAATCCTCATCAAGCGGTATGGAATTTGAATCAGCATACGGCTGTCCACCGCCGCCGATACAACCGCCGGGACAACCCATTATTTCTATAAAATGGTATCTATTCGGATCCTTTTTAGCGATATCGAGCAGTTTCATAGCGTTGCCAAGACCATGAGCGACAGCTACACGAACCTCGACATCGCCCATTTTAACCGCTCCTTCTTTTATCCCGGTTATACCGCGAACCGGCATAATATCAATATCCATAAGGGTTTCACCCGTATACAGCTCATAAGCCGTACGTATTGCCGCCTCCATAACTCCACCGGTGGCCCCGAAAATCACACCTGCTCCGGACGACCTTCCCATCGGATGATCGAATTCCTCACCCGGAATATGAAGAAAATCTATGCCGGCGGATTTTACCATCCACGCGAATTCTCTGGTGGTTACGACTATATCTGTATCAGGCACACCGTCAGTGCATAGTTCAGGGCGTGCCGCTTCGTATTTCTTCGCGGTACAGCACATCACTGCTACACTGAGTATCTTTTTCGGATCGGCTTTTATCTTCTCGGCAAAATAAGTTTTAACCAACGCGCTCTGCATCGACATCGGAGATTTACACGTCGAAATATTCTCAATCATATCCGGATAGAACTGTTCCATACATTTCATCCAGGCGCTGGAACACGACGTTATCATCGGAAGTTTCCCGTGCCCTTTAAGCCTTTCCAGAAGTTCGCTCGCCTCTTCCATAATAGTCAAGTCGGCCGAAAAAGGAGTGTCAAAAACATAATCAAATCCCAATTTACGCAAAGCCGCAGCGCATTCTTTTTCCATAGCCCGGCCCGGCGGCAAACCAAAAGCCTCTCCAATAGCCGCTCTGACCGACGGCGCTATCTGCGCGACTTTTATAAGAGAAGGATCACTCAACTTAGCGAACAATTCCTGTGTACTATTCTTCTCAACGAACGCGGCCGTCGGACATACGTTTATACACTGACCGCAACAGCTGCAAACCGACTCGCTGAAAGGCATATTGTACGCCGGCATAACTACGGTCTGAAAACCGCGATGTGCCTGCCCCAAAGCGTTAACTTTCTGGATCTCTGAACATATACGGACACATCTACCGCATAAAATACATTTTTCAGGATTTCTTACTACAGAAAACGATGAAAGGTCCTTAGGATATCTTTTTCTTTCCCCTTCAAAATGACGGTGCCTTATGCCCATCGCGTACGCAAGTCTCTGAAGTTCACATATCCCGTCACGTTCGCAGGTATGACAATCCTGCGGATGATTATCAAGTATAAGTTCCACTATATCACGCCGAGCACGACGTATCTCCTCAGTGTTCGTAAATATCTTCATCCCATCGGACACAGGATATGCGCATGATGCCACATAATTTCTCATCCCCTCTACCTGAACGATACAAACCCTGCATGCCCCTTCAATAGAAAGTTTAGGATGATAACAAAGCCTGGGTATATGAAACCCCAATTTATCGGCCGCCTGCATTATCGTCTGGCCGGCATCAACCTCATAGGGTTTGTTATTTATGATTATCTTTATTTTACGCACTTCCCCATTCATGACTTTCTCCTATCATTCAGCTTGGTTATCGCCTTAAATTTGCAAGTAGAATAGCAAAGCCCACAGCGAGTACATTTATCCGGATCTATCGTGTGTTTTTTCTTGGGTTCCCCCGATATTGCCTTTGCAGAACACACCCTTTTACACGACGTACATCCCACACACTTGTCAGTTATCTCATAAGAAAGGAATGTTGCACATTCACCTGCTCTGCACTTACCACCGCTTATATGCTCTTCATATTCCTCACGGAAATTCTTTATTGTACTAAGCACCGGATTAGGTGCAGACTGCCCGAGACCGCAAAGAGACGCTTTTTTGATCATATTCCCAAGTCTCTCCAGTTTCTCTATATCCCCTTCCACACCTTTACCTTCAGTTATACGGGTCAATATTTCCAGCATCCTCTTCGTACCTTCACGGCAAGGGGTACACTTCCCGCACGACTCGTTCTGTGTAAACTCCAGAAAGAATTTAGCCATTTTGACCATACAGGAATCTTCGTCGATAACGATCATCCCGCCGGATCCCATTATCGAACCGGCTTTAGCAAGCGATTCATAGTCAATCTTGGTATCGAGATCTCTCTCCGTAAGACATCCGCCCGACGGGCCGCCGGTCTGTACCGATTTAATTTTTTTACCGTTCGGGATACCACCGCCTATATCATAAACTATTTCCCTTATCGTCGTTCCCATCGGAACCTCTACCAGCCCAGTATTCTTAACCTTGCCGGCCAAAGCAAAAACCTTCGTTCCTTTGCTCGTCGGAGTTCCGATCGAACTGAACCATTCTGCCCCGTCAAGAATAACAACAGGTATATTGGCCCATGTCTCAACGTTATTTATCAAAGTCGGTTTTTCAAAAAGCCCCTCTTCTGAAGGATACGGTGGGCGTGGGCGCGGCATTCCTCTAGAACCTTCGATAGAATGGATCAGAGCCGTCTCCTCCCCGCACACAAAAGCTCCTGCCCCAAGCTTTATCTCAACATCGAATGAAAAATCCGAACCCATTATGTTGTTACCTAAAAAACCCGCTTTTCTAGCGTCATCGATAGCTCTTTCCAAACGTTTTATCGCCAAGGGATATTCGGCCCTTATATAAACATACCCTTTTTTCGCTCCAACAGCATATCCGCCGATGATTATACCTTCCAAAACAGTGTGGGGATCGCCTTCGATGGCGCTTCTATCCATAAAGGCCCCCGGATCACCCTCGTCCGCATTGCATATTACCACTTTATCTTCTTTTTTAGCTTTAGCGGTAAGTTCCCATTTCACTCCGGTAGGGAACCCCGCGCCGCCCCTTCCCCTTAGCCCCGCTTTCTTCACTTCCGCAATGACTTCTTGCGGCGCCATATTAGTCAGCACTTTCGCCAACGCTTCATAGCCTCTAACTGAAAGATATGCATCAAGATTCTCCGGATCTATTATCCCGCAATTACGGAGCGCTATCCTCATTTGTTTACTGAAAAACTTCACATCCCCGAAAACACGGTAAAAACGGTTAAAAAGATGATCCTCAACGACAGCAAGACGAGCGACCGGCTTCCCCTTACAGACATGTTCCTCTATGATTTCCGGGATATCGTTTTCTGTCACATAATTATAGATTGTGTATTGCGGGTTCACAATTACCACAGGACCTTTTCCACACATTCCCAGACATCCGGAAACACTTACGGTCACCGTATCCGCAAGCCCGCGTTTCGCCAGTTCCTTGGCTATAACACTCTCCAATGCCCTAGAATTACGCCCCTCACAATTGGATCCGCTACATATAGTTATTACATACTCTCCCATACCCATTCGCCGTCCTTTGTATATTACTGAACCGTCCACTCTTTGATGACTTCACCTTTTTTGATATGTCTTTCTATAATATCTTTGGCTTTCGCCGGGGTAACCTTAACATACTTTACCGGTATCTTTCCTTCTTCCACGACCTCAACGGTCGGTTCCAGATTACAACGGCCGACACATCCTTTTTGGCTTAAAAACATCCCGCTTACACCGTTCTTTATAGCGTCTTTGAACACATCCATGACCTCTTTCGATCCAGCGGCGATCTCACACGTCGCCATCCCTACATAGACCCTTTTCATCGACAGATAGCCGTCATTTATTATGCGATTGATCGCTTCTGCTTTTTTCTTCTTTATCAATTCAAGTGGCGTAACCATTATTTCTCCTTAATTTTTTATCAGTTTCCTAGACACCTATTCCTCAATATCCTCGGGTTTTACTTTTCCCGAAATATTTACGAAATAAATAAGATTTTCTATTTCCGCCTCAAGATTCACGTTGTTTATTACAGAATCTTCTCTTCCTTTAAGACGTATCGACGAAAAGTTCAGTATGCCCTTTATCCCACCTTCCAACATCACCTCAGAGGCATGCTGCGCGGCGATGTCCGGAACGGACAATATCCCGATAGTCACGTTATGGTCTTTCGCAAAAGTTTTCAGCTCATCTAGCGGAAATATCGGAACTTTATCTTCCCTGCGGAATTTCGTCGGATCAATATCAAACCCGGCTATTATCTTTATCCCTTCTTTTTCAAACCCTCCATAATTCATAAGCGCGCGGCCGATATTCCCTACACCTACGACCACAACATGCTGCACCTGGTCTTTTCCCAGAATAGACTGCAGTTTGTCGATCAACTCGTCTATGTTGTATCCACCGCGTTTATTTCCGGAAATACCAAAAAGTGAAAAATCTTTACGAACTTGAGCTGACGTCACCCCTATGGCATCCGCAAGTGTATCCGAAAAAACTTTGACGAATCCAATATTTTTAAATCTGTAAAGAGCTTTTTTGTACCTTGACAACCTGACTATACATTTTTTGTTAGTTATCATAGGGAGCCTTTTATTGTCTTTTTTTTCACAATAACAGCTAAAATATATCATTTGAGGACTGGCTTGTCAATGTTTATTGTGACAAAAATCACTACATAAATGAAAACGCCCTCCGCGGCGGCATCTCGGAGAGCGTTTTCATTTCTTTTTATCTTTTCTCATTCAATAATGTGGGTATCCCCTGGGCCGTTTAATTCCCGTATCCCAAAAGGATGGTTATATGTCGGTAAATAATATGGCCTTATTGCGAATTCTTTACCGCCGCCGAAAGCGAAAAAAAGCTGATATACCTGAGTCCCCCATGCCAAAAGAATTACTACGAACAAGACTTTTTTAAAAAATAATTTACGGTTCTTCTGTAAAAAAATCCCGGACACCCTTATCCCATACAGAAAAAACAAAAATACACATACTATCGGCAATATTGTCGTACGGCATTCTTTATACTGGGATAAAAAAACCACACCCAAAAACACGGCAGACAGAAATCCCTGGACGATAAAAAACAGGTTGATATCCTTGAACAGCCATTTTACTTTATCTATCATCGTTTTAGCTTCTCCACAAAAAATACGCCACACTTCAGATAAAATCCATACAGACCCGCCCAACGTAAATACCGCCATGGCCGGTCCGAAAGAATCAATGATCAGCATTCTTATCCACACGATCATAGGTATGGCATACTTTACGACATTAGGATCGGTTTTATTAGGCAGAATTCCGGTTTTTTCTACAGTCTTATTGATTATCTGCGTACACACACCAAATCCGGCCGACACAAAAGGATATATGACGGCAAAAAATACGACAAGTGCTACCCACCGTTTAGACCAAATAAGCATCACAGCCACAACAAATATAGCGGCAATAAAACACGGAAATGCATATTCCCGTAAAGTGCTAAAAAGCGCCATCCCATAAGCACACCCAGCAGGGATCAATATTTCCTTAAAGACAAAACCGAACCATTTCTGACCTCTTAATTCGGGCCTGTACAAAACCATCGCCAAAGAGAAAAAGGCAAACGCCAATACCCCGCTAAAAACATAATTCTCAGTAACTATCCACCTATTGACCCCAAAAACTATTGGCATTGACATATACAAAAAAACCATACTGCAAGCAAACCATGGTTCTTTCCATATCCATCTGGCTATCAAATACACAAAACACAGCTGGAATAAATACAAAACAACATTCGCCCCGTGAATAACCCTGTCAGCATCAAACTGCTTAAAAAATTTCAATCCTATAATAAGATACGACTGGTATCCGATAGTACGATTCCCCAATTTTTCCGTATTCGGCAACAAAAAATCTTTTATACATCGCGCGGCAGATTTGTGAACTTCGAAATATTTAGCCAGCCCCTTGTAATGCCGGTCATCATATCCGACGACCGGCTGAGCCACGAACGCCGCGTACAAGCGAAATAAAAGCATAACAGAAATAGAAATAAGCGCGACCCATTCTAAAAGTTCCGTCAAAAAATCTTCATTCTTAAAAATCATAATTTTATCCATTTTCTCCCTTTCACAATCCGCTGAATTTTTATCAATTATATCATGCCCTATGCTATTAACAAAATGGAGCAGACATCCGAGCAATAATTCCGATCCAAAAGATAACGCCCAAATCAAAACTATGTCACACTCCCCGTTTCCCGTCAGTGGATATTTGAATAATATATTATTCCAGCATAGATATGGTAGGCTATGCATGCAACCTCCCGTTCGGTTGACTTGGCGAAACGAGAGCTCTGTCGTTCAGACGATTCCCTTTTTCGGAGAATTTTCTAACAATTTTGGCGCCTGCGGGACTCGCTTTAACGGGACATTCGTTCTTTGGCAGAACGTATGTCCCGTTAAAGCTCAAACAGTCCTCGGCGGCCTTGTCATTCACATTCCAAGCCTTCCCAAAATAGTTATAAAATTCTCCGGGAAATCGTATTCACTCCATCCCTTCTCGTTTCGCCAAGTCCCCTGAATGAGGGATCGGGCATGCCCCGCGCGTTTTGGGAGACCCCGCTAACAAATAATTTCACTTCACGGTTTTATGTGATAAACTATCTTCAGAAAAATCAAACGGAGAGCAGCATGTCCACAAAAAAAATATCTGTCGTCATTCCGTGCCTTAACGAGGAAAAAGGGATAGGCACCTGTATTGATAAAGCGCGATCCGCGCTCGATAAACTGGGAATGCCTTATGAAATAGTGGTTTCCGACAACGGCTCAACCGATAATTCTGTGAACATCTCGCTTGAAAAAGGCGCCAGAGTGGTCAGAGAACCCAAAAAAGGATACGGTAACGCTTATTTGACGGGTATGGACGCCAGTAACGGCGACTATATCGTTATGGCCGACGCGGACGACACATATGACCTCTCCCAAATACAGGATTTCATCCGCCCTTTGGAAGAAGGTTTTGATTTTGTCATGGGATCACGGTTTAAAGGCAGCATGCTCCCAGGATCCATGTCGTGGTCACATCGTTATATCGGCAATCCGATTCTTTCTTCGATCCTGCGTATTTTTTTTCATACACGGATATCTGACTCGCACTGCGGTTATCGTTCATTCACGCGTGACGCGTACAAAAGAATGCAGTTAAAAACGACCGGCATGGAATTCGCCTCGGAAATGGTAGTGAACGCGATTAAGGAAAAGCTAAAAATAACCGAGGTACCAATAAATTATTACCCGAGAAAAGGCGACTCCAAACTGGAATCGCTACGCGACGCGTGGAGACATATGCGTTTCATGTTGTTATACGCGCCGACTTATCTTTATCTTTTACCCGGTGTAATATTTCTTTCGATCGGGCTTCTGCTCGTTGTCGGTCTGTCGATGGGAACCGTGATGTTATTCTCCCGCCCTTTACTGTATCATTTCAACATACTCGGCATGGTACTATCTATACTTGGTTTTCAAATCATAAGCCTGGGCATATTTTCGAGGGCTTTCTCTTATCTGAACGGATTCGATAGATTCGACAAGAAGATAGAGGGATTCCTCAAAAACTTTCATTTGGAAAAAGGCCTAATCTCAGGGCTTGCGCTCTTCGCCGCTGGGGTATGCGTGTTTATTCACATCTTTCTGAAATGGGTGTTTTCGAATTTCGGCGAACTTTTTGAGATAAAAAGCGCCATGCTGGCGACAACGCTGACAATAATCGGCATACAGATGATATTTTCTTCGTTCTTCCTGAGTTTTCTAATACTTGAAAAACGCAATGACGGCTCGGTCCGCCCCAGGAACAACAATTAATCAACGGATTGTTTTTTCTATTTTCACCTTACCCGCGAATAACGATATTAACTAGTTTATCAGGAACGACAACCCATTTAACTATATCTTTCCCGCCTAGATATTCCTGCGCTTTGGCATCGGCAAGAACGGCGTTCTTGACCTTTTCTTCGTCTGTCCCCCGCGCGATAGTGATCTTCGCACGTATCCTGCCGTTTATCTGCACCGGGACTTCCACTTCGTCGGAAAGAAGCATGGCGGGATCATATCCCGGCCAGCTATTTCTGAAAACACTTTTCTTGCCGGCGGCAACTATCTCCCACATCTCTTCCGCCATATGAGGAACGAACGGCGCAACGAGAAGCAAAAGGTTTTCAGTAACGGTTTTCAGCGTTTTTTTATCGTAACACGCGTCGCCTTTAACGCTTACGCCGCTATACACCTGATTAACAAGTTCCATAAGAGCGCTGATCGCCGTATTAAAATAAAAACCGCTTTCAATATCGTCCGTGACCTTCTTTATTGTTTGATGCATCTTTCTTAAAAGTTCGTCCGTAGCGGCCTTATCGCCTGCTTCATCCGGGGCTTTTTCTATCATCTCGAGAAGCCCCCAGGTCCTTCTTAAAAATCTGAAAGCCCCTTCCACTCCCTGATCCGACCATTCAGCATCTTTTTCAGGAGGCCCGATGAACAATGTGTAAAGACGGACTGTATCGGCGCCGTATTTCTCTATTAAAGCGTCGGGACTTACAACGTTACCTTTGGATTTAGACATCTTAGCGCCGTCTTTAATGATCATGCCCTGCGTAAAAAGACGTTTGAACGGTTCATCGAACGAGATAAATCCCATGTCATACAGTACTTTAGTTATGAATCTTGA
The DNA here is from genome assembly GCA_035403965.1 of Candidatus Omnitrophota bacterium. GTDB lineage: Bacteria > Omnitrophota > Gorgyraeia > Tantalellales > Tantalellaceae > DAONGE01. The sequence goes on from DAONGE010000010.1 coordinate 27,971, forward strand.
GTACAAAAGGTGCAGTATGGCATGTTCAACACCGCCGATATACTGATCGACCGGCAGCCATTTATTTACATCATCTTTCTCAAAAGGTTTATCCATATCTTTCGGCGAAATATACCTTAAAAAATACCAACTGGAATCAACAAAAGTATCCATCGTGTCTATCTCACGCCTGGCGGCGGAGCCGCAGGTAGGACACTTTGTGTTCACGAAATCTTTAGCGTGTTTAAGGGGGGATTCTCCCGTCGGCAAAAATTGCACGCCTTCCGGTAAGAGCACCGGAAGATCTTTCTCCGGAACAGGCACTATCCCGCATTTTTCGCAATATATCATAGGTATCGGCGCGCCCCAATATCTCTGACGGGATATCAGCCAATCTCTCAATCTGAAATGTATCGATCTTTTGCCGATCCCGTTTTTCTCCATATACTCAGCTATTTTCTCTTTAGCTTTCGCGCTCGGTATACCGTTGAAGTCCCTGGAATTGACAAGCACCCCTTCGTCCTCAAAGGCTTCCTTCATCGTCTTCGCGTCGAGCGGACTTTTGGGATCATCTATAACAACTTCAATAGGGAGAGCGTATTTCTTCGCGAATTTAAAATCCCGGCTGTCATGCGCGGGAACGGCCATAACGGCGCCGGTACCGTATTCCATCAAAACGTAGTCGGCGATCCAAAGCGGTATCTTTTTACCGGTTATCTGATTTATAACGTACCTACCGGTAAATATCCCCTTTTTATCCCCATCCTGCGCTCTTTCGATCTTCGATTCATTCCGTATATCCTTCACAAAATCCATTATCTTCGCGCGATCCGGAGAATTACCTATCAGTTTGTCCAGCATTGGATGTTCCGCGGCAAGTACCATATATGTACATCCGAATATCGTATCCACACGCGTCGTAAAACATGTGATCTTTTCGTTCGTCTCGTCCACGATGAAATCCAGATTCACGCCCTCGGACCTGCCGATCCAGTTCTTCTGCATCGTTTTGACTTTTTCCGGCCAGTTCCCGAGCTTTTCTATATCATTAAGAAGCGTCGCCGCGTAATCCGTGATCTTGAAGAACCACTGTTCAAGATCCTTCTGATCCACAACGGTATCGCATCTTTCACAAGCGCCGTTCACGACCTGTTCATTCGCAAGCACGGTATTACACGAAGGACACCAGTTCACAAAAGCCTTTTTACGGTACGCGAGCCCTTTTTCGTAGAGTTTAAGGAATATCCACTGTGTCCATTTGTAATATTCAGGCAGGCACGATATGACCTCGCGATCCCAGTCATAGCCGACGCCCCATGAATTAAGCTGTCTTTTCATCGTGGCAATATTTTTAAGCGTGGATTCTTTCGGATGCATGCCGCCTTTTATAGCAGCGTTCTCGGCGGGAAGACCGAAGGCGTCGAACCCCATAGGCGTCAGTACGTTGAAACCCTTCATCATTTTATATCGCGCGACCACATCCCCGATTATGTAATTCCTTCCGTGGCCGACGTGTAGCGCCGCCGAAGGATACGGGAACATCATTAGACAGTAGTACTTATTTTTTGTGGCCTTAGTGTCCGCTTTAAAAAGGCCTTCTTCTTCCCATTTTTTACGCCATTTTTTCTCTATCTCGGTAAAATTGTAAAACATACTCCGCCTTTTCTTTGATATTTATAGGAATAATTCTCACAAACTTTTCGGGAGGATATTATACTACATTACTCTTTCGATAATAATAGATATATGTCAGAAATTTATAAATCAGCTTTGCCGCGATGAAATCCGGGCTTTTGTCCTCTTTTTTAGGACAGAATTCCACGCAATCGAAGCCGATCACGTTCCTCTTTTTACACACTTCCCTGAGAAGTCCAGTGACCTCATACCAGTTAAGCCCGCCCGGCTCCGGAGTGCCGGTGGAAGGCATTATCGATGGGTCGAACACATCGAGATCTATTGTGACATATACGTTCTTCGAAAGTTTATCTACGACCTTCTCAAACCATCCGGTCTTACCAACAATATTTTCAGCAAAAAACACCCTATCCCGGTCCATATTCGCTTTTTCCTCGACACACATGCTTCTTATCCCCACCTGAGCGATAGGACACATTTCTTTCACACGCGCCATAACACAAGCATGATTATAACGCGATCCTTCGTATTCATTTCTAAGATCCGAATGCGCGTCTAACTGAAGCACAGACACATCTTTGAAACGCGAGACATGGGCCTTTACCGAACCTGCGCTTATAGAATGTTCGCCGCCTATCGTCACGACGAATTTCCCCTCATCTATAAGTTCGAGCGTCTTTTTTTCGACTCTTTTCACCATAACTTCCGGGGAACAATCAAGCGGGATATCCGGCGCGGTATAAATGCCGTGTTTATAAACCTCAGAATCTGTCTCAATGTCGTAAAATTCTAGATTCGGAGAAACATCAATAATAGAAAAGGGGCCTTTATCGGCCCCTTTTATCCATGTACTAGTTCCGTCATACGCGACCGGGAAGATCGCTATCTCTGAACTCTTTCGATCAACGTATTCTTTTATGTCATTACCGCCAAAAAACATCTTTTTCTTCATTCCGGCCCGCTTATTTCACACATGCGGCCATAACCGGCTGGCCATAACGGGCAAAATGCTTGCCCCTTGATACGAGATACCTGTCATATTTCTTCGAACCGAACGTGTTCACAAGATATTTCTCCGCGAAATCCACGTCAAAATCCTTGCATGAAAAGACATCGATAAAGCAATGATCCTTTTCCTGGAATGTGTGTATCGAGATATGGCTCTCGGCTATGACCACCACGCCGGTTATCCCTTTATCTTCCGGGACAAGGCCGGAATATGGGAATACATACGGCTGGGTTATCTTGGTCATTCCGATCATTTCGGGGAGTTCGTTCAACACGTTAAAAACAAGATTGTAATCTTTCAGTCTCTTTGTGATACATTCTCTCAGGTCCAGCATCAGGTGCGGACCGAACGGCTCGTTTATCGTCTCTTCCATCTTCCTTTTTCCTCCATTTTTGTTTTTCACTCTTGATTGAGTAAAAAAAACAGAGCTAAAAAAAACCCGACACCAAACTGCACGATCTATATTTCACCCGTTCTCACAGGAACGGCGGATCCGAGCCGTACTCTTAAAAGTATATTTTCAATATCCGACGTTGTCAATGTATCCGGCTCAGTATTTCAATGGTGGAGCTGAGGGGGTTCGAACCCCTGGCCTCATGCATGCCATGCACGCGCTCTTCCAGCTGAGCTACAGCCCCACAAAATTATCAACTTGCGAAGTATTATAACATCACGTGTTTTGATGTCAATTGTTTTCACTTCTCAATTAATTACCCGAAAATGCTTTCGTAAAATAAAAAAGGGAAACGTTAAAAACGTTTCCCTTTTTTATTGGTGCCGGAGGTGGGAATCGAACCCACATGAGGTTGCCCTCGCGGGATTTTGAGTCCCGTGCGTCTGCCAGTTTCACCACTCCGGCGCAAAACCCAAGTAATTTTATTACCATAAATGTCAATAGTCAAGCTATTTCCGGACCGCGCCTTGTTAGCATCATGTAATATTATCAAGTATTATCGAATATAAACATAGCGGCGGTGGACATATCCAATTCGCAAAGAGAAGTTTGTGTTCTTTCTACCGTGGGCGCTCGAAATCCCCTGCGAGGATTTCTTCGCTCAGCGTTCGGCCTCGCTCTCTCCGCTAACGCGGAGATCCGTGCCCGCTCGGCCTCTCGATGCCACGTCCGAAAGAACACAAACTTCTCTTTATCATAATTTCACATTAGGAAATATACGTAACCCTTAAAGACGCTTTTCCCACAATCCATCTGTTCGAGATGTTCGAGCACTTAAGAAAAATACCCGCAAAAGATAAAAATATTTTACGCTTCAGCGAAGCATCAAACGCCTGGAGATCTAAAATAACAGGGTATTTTTCTAAAGCGCGCAGAACTTCCGAACAGACGAAGGCGGGAATATAATGGGAAGGCGAGTTCCGCAGGCGCCAAAATTGTCAGAAAATTCTCCGAATATGAAAATCGTCTGCGGGCAGAACTTCTCGTTTCGCCAAGAAACGCAAGATACCACTCAATGCGTCATTATTCTATGCCTTGAATTCGATCAGCGACGGATCGTAATCGGCGGGCTTCTCGTAACCCAGAAGATTCAGTATGGTCGCGGCGACGTTCGACAGCCCCTTCTTATCGAGCTTCGCCATTTTATACTCGCCGTTATACTGCGGATCATATATCACGAACGGCACCGGATTAAGCGTATGCGCCGTTTTCGGCTCATGCTTTCCGGTTTTCTTGTTTATTGTGAACATCTCGTCCGAATTTCCGTGATCGGCCGTGACCAACGCTATGCCGCCCAGCTTTTTCACTTCATCAAGCATTCTCGCCACACACGCGTCGACGGTCTCTACCGCGGTAATTACCGCTTCGGGAACGGCTGTATGCCCGACCATATCCCCGTTGGCCAGATTCAGCCTGCCAAATCTGAATTTGCCGCTGTCCAGCAATTCTATTACTTTATCCGTTATTTCTACCGCTTTCATTTTAGGCGCTTTATCGAACTGTATCTTATCGGACGGTATCTCGAAATACTCCTCAAGATCCTTACAGATATATCCAGATTTATTCCCGTTCCAGAAATATGTCACATGCCCGAACTTTTGGGTCTCAGATATCGCGAACATTTTCACCCCGGCCGAACACAGATACTCGCTGACCGTTCGATCTATCTCCGGAGGGCTGACAAGATAATGCTTAGGTATATGCAAGTCCCCGTCATACTCCATGATCCCGGCGTAAAGAACGTTCGGGTACCGTTCTCGGTCGAACTCCTTGAAATCCGCCTCGTCGAACGCTCGAGACATCTCAATGGCACGGTCTCCTCTAAAATTTATAAACACTACGGAATCACCGTCATTTATGGTGCCGACCGGCTTGCCGTTCTCTGCCACTACAAATGAATCCATATATTGGTCGGTCATTTTAGGGTCTTCTTTGTAATATGTTTCTACCGCTTCCTTAGCAGACCCAAAATATCTACCTTTGCCTAAAACATGCGCGTCCCAGCCCCTTTTTACGACGCTCCAATCTGCGTTATACCGGTCCATCGTGGTCACCATTCTCCCTCCGCCGGACGCTATGCGATAATCAAAACCCTTTTCTTTATTTATCTTGGAAAGAACATTCTCGGTCTGTTCAAGATATACAAGGGCCGATCTCTCAGGGACATCGCGTCCGTCAAGAAGCGCGTGTATCCTAACCCGCCTAACGCCTTCTTTAGCAAGTTCATTCACCATGGCGAAAAGCTGGGCTATATGCGAATGCACATTGCCGTCAGACAAAAGACCTATAAAATGTAATGTTTTTCCGGGATTTTTAGCCCCGGAAGCCAACTGTTTCCAAAGATCTGTCCTAAAGATCGAACCGTCCCCGATAGCGGCGTTCACCCTCTTAGCACCTTGAGCGAAAACCCTGCCGGCGCCAAGCGCGTTGTGTCCAACTTCGCTGTTCCCCATATCCTCATCCGAAGGAAGCCCTACGGCCTTACCGTGAGCCTGAAGCTGGGTATATAACTCGCTTTTAAAAAGTTTCTTCAGGCACGGATCGTTAGCCACATAAACGCCGTCTGTTTCGTCATGCTTACCGATGCCAACGCCGTCCATTATTATCAAAAGAAGCGGACCTTTTCTAGGCGTAAAACCTTTTATTTTTTCGAGTTTCAAAGACATATTTCCTCCTTAAATAACAACCTAATAATGTTCCACTATTTAATTCCTGAAAAATCATAACACAAAAGAGATTATGCGTCAAAGACAAAGGGATCGGCACCTTTCAGGATTTTATCACTCACAAATTAACAGTATTTTGTCCATTCGCTGTATTTTGTCCGGCATTTCTGCGCGCTTCGCGGTTTGCCTTTTCATTTCTGATCTCCCGGCGTTTGATTCGCGCTGTAGCATAATTTATTTTTACTCGGATAACGGCAAAACCTCTGCAGGGCTCGAATATGCCGGACAAAACTATCACGCAGTGGATAAAACTACGGATCAGGTGCGGATCGCTAAAACCGTTATGTCGTCGTGCTGCTCGGCCTTGCCGGCGAACTCGGTTATCTTTTTATGAATGGCGGTCACGACTTCCGCGGCAGATCTCCCGGTCAGAGTCTTGGCGAGATCTATTAAACGCTTTTCCTCGAACATCTCGTTCCGAACGGTCATAGCCTCTGTCACACCGTCCGTATATAACAGGATAAGGTCACCTTCGTCATATGTGAACTCTTCCCGGCTGAAATCCCCTTCCATAAGGCCGAGAGGTGTTCCCTCTTCTCCCGCGAATATCCTGACATTGCCATCACGGCTCACAACAATGGTAGGCAAATGCCCACCGATAGAGAAACTGACCGTCCTTTTCGCGGTATCGAATATCATATACGTCAGCGTAACAAATAAGTTACTGTTGCTTTCGATTATCAATCTCTCGTTCACGCTTTTCACCACTTCGTTACACGCGCCGCCTTTTACAAACGATTTAAACACACTTACGACTTTCGCCATAAAAAGCGCGGCCGGGACGCCTTTCCCAGACACATCCCCTATCATCACGCCGAGTTTTTCATTATCCAGCTCGACTATATCGTAAAGATCGCCTCCCACCTGCCTTGCCGTCTTCATTTCCACGGCTATATCCAATCCACCTGTCTTAGGGATCTCTACCGGCAGAAAACTTTGCTGTATATTTTTAGCTATATTCAGCTCTTTTTCGAGCAACTCGCGTTTTCTGGTCTCATCTAGATATCTCTGGAACGTAAGCACACCATACACACAGATAGCGCTGGTAACGGGATAAAACATATCTATCCACACGCCAAAAAATGAAAACAACGCGATAGAAAAAATCAAATAACCCGCTATTGCTACAAAAACATAAATAAAAGCCTTTTTTCTGTGCGCCCTGACCGCTATCGCCCCGGTAAGGATCCACAGAAAAACCAGCGCCACAATATTCCATATCCGGTCCAACCTAATGATAAAACTGTTGTTCATTAAGCCGTTATAAAGGCTCGCATGCACCCCGACCCCCGGGTATACTGGCTCTATCGGGGATGGATGCGCGTCAGGAGAAGCCGTCGCCGTAAACCCCACATAGCACACGCTTCCTTTAAGCCCTTGAAGATCAATGATCGACGGTTGTCCGAGCGTCTGCGCAAGATAAGATTGAATAATATCGATGTAAGAATAATGCCTAAATGTCTGAACCCATGGTCCCGGATAATTGACCAGCATAGTTGAATTTTCCTCAAGCGGAACGATCCGACCTTTCTCCAACTTCATATATTTACCGGGCACTATCTCTACCTTATCAAAAGAAGTCCCCATCTCCTGAAGTACCGCGCTAAAAGTTATATGCGGGTAGTATTTGCCTTTATACTCTATGAATGGCGTAACATGCCTGACTTTTCCGTCCCTGTCCGGAAGCACATTGACGAAGCCTGTTCCTTTCGCTGCTGACTCCAACTCCGGCAAAAGCGGAGCGGCAAAACCCGAAGCGGTAAAACAACGGTCGTCCGGAGTTTTACCCGAGACATCAAGGACATACGGCAGATAGACATTCCCGGCCTCACGCGCCGCGTCGGCCAGCATCTGATCGTCGCCTGTCTTTTCGCTAAAAAAAATATCCATCACTATTAGCTTCACACCGGCTGACTTCAACGCGCTTATCAAAAGGGCATGGTTCCTTCTCGGGATAGGCCAATCTCCAAGCTGTGTTATAGTATCGTCGCTGATATGTATTATGGCTATGTCTTTATTAACAGGCTGAATAGGACGAAGCATGTAACGGAAATCAAGCGTATTGTATTCAAAGTCATCAAACACTCGCAGATATGAAAGGGAAAGAAAAAACACGATCACTATAAAAGCGACAATACGTCCCACTATGCTTGCTTTTCCTTTTTCCATAGCGAAATAACATCACCCTTACGATCGTGGCAAGATAAAACCTAAACCTTAATCATTATCAATTGAACACTTTTAGGGATAAAAAAAACGGACTGCCCGGATAACGGACAGTCCGCATACTTTTCGGGGTTATTCACCTTTGAACAGCAATTTCCAGGGATGTTTCTTCACATCCTCGCTGAACTCCTCAAAATTCTTTGTAGTACCCTCGAGATTAGAAACGATATTGCTTATACCTTTCTTATTGTCAGTGAGAATCCCATTAAAATTAGTAACGGCGGTATTCGCGTTGGCAGCCAGGCCCTTAACCTCTTTCAACGTATCATCAAGCGTCGAAGCTATCTTATCGGCCTTCTTTAAAAGCTCTCTCATCTGTATCGGATCTTCACTCGGGATCACTTCATCCGGTGATACGAATTCCTTAGCCGCCCCGGCCGTGATACCTATGTAGGCGTCACCCACAAAACCTGCTGTACCGATATACGCGATGGCGTCTTTTCTTACCTTTACGCCATCCTTAAGTTCCAGAACACATTCCACTTTTGTATCCGGATCATATTGAAAGTTGATCGATTTAAGCCGCCCAACTTCGATCCCGGATAATTTCACCACCGCGTTATTCTTAAGATCCCCGGCATATCCAAAAGTCGTTTTTATCTGATAGGTTTTTGTCTCGACCTTAGACGTTCTTACGTAAAACATCGCTATCAGACCGATACCGACCAGTATCACGACCCCGGCCTTCAACTCGTTGGACAACCTCATATTGACTCCTTTTATTAGCACATTTAATTTAATACCGCACTTTATTTAGTAAGCTGTTCCAGATAATCGTCTTTTTCCTGAAAGAATTTTATCGGTCCGTCAAAACTACCGTTTATAAATTGCTGAACAATCTCGTTCTTGGACCTTTTTATCTCGACAGGAGTGCCTATCTCAAGCACCCGACCTTCATACAACATCGCTATTCTGTCGGCTATCGTCATAACACTTTTCATATCGTGCGTAACGACCACACTGGTGATCGAAAGTTTTTTAGAAAGATCGATGATCAGTTTATCGATGACCGCCGACATGATCGGATCAAGCCCCGCGGTAGGTTCATCGTAAAAGATTATCTGCGGGTCCATGGCTATGGCTCTCGCCAGCCCCACGCGCTTTTTCATACCGCCGGATATCTCGCTCGGCATCAGGTTCTCAAAGCCCCTGAGCCCGACAAGCTCAAGTTTCATCTTTACCATAATATCGATGACAGTCTTATCCAACTTTGTATGTTCTCTAAGTGGTAAACTTACGTTCTCCCCTACGTTCATCGAATCAAAAAGAGCCGAAGATTGGAACGACATGCCAATCTTTTTGCGCACATCGTCAAGCTGTTCCTCAACAAGATCAGTGATATCAGTGCCAAGAAGTTTTACGCGCCCGGATGTTGGCTTTATATTCCCGATGACATGCCTCAAAAGCGTGCTTTTCCCGCAACCCGAACCACCCATTATGACAAACGTCTCGCCGCGGTATATCTTCATATTGATACCGTTCAGGACGCGACGCCCGGCAAATTCCTTCACAAGATCTGTTACTTCTACGACAACTTCTTTATCATCTGTCTGTAACATTTTTTCCTCTTCCAAATCTTTGTGAATATTTACACCTGTGAAAAATAGAACAATCCCGTCAATATTACATCTATAAATATCACGATAATGAAACTTATGACGACGCTCAACGTCGTGGATTTACCTACGCCTTCGGCACCGCCGCCGGTCCTAAGCCCCACATAGCAGGATATCATCGCGATGGCTACCCCGAAAGCGATGCTTTTGATAAGCCCCGTCCACACGTCTTTCCACGTAAGGAATTCAAACGTGAACGTGATATACCGATATACGTTGAGCTGTAGGTTAAAGACTCCAACGATCATGCCACCCACAACACCCATGGCGTCGGCTATAAGGGTAAGAACAGGCATCATAACCACAAGAGCTAAAAAACGCGGGACTACAAGAAATCTGACAGGATCCAAAGCAAGTGTCTCAAGAGCCTCTATCTGTTCTGAAACCTTCATGGTACCTAACTCAGCCGCAATCGCAGACCCTACCCTTCCGGCCACGACCAACGCGGTAAAAACAGGCCCCAGCTCTCTGGCCATACTTATACTCACCATGGCCGCCACATAGATAACCGCGCCAAGCTGCTTAAGTTGATAAGCGCTCTGCATGGCGATAACGATACCCGTGAACATAGATATGAAGAAAACTATTATAACCGACTGTACACCGGCAAAAACCATCTGTTGGAATATACTCTGTCTGCTGGCTGCTTTTCCCTTGAAAGGCCCCAGGAATATCCAGGCAATAGTGTTAAAAAAAAGCGCAAGGATACTAACCATATCCTTCATAACACCCAGGAATATTCCTCCTACAACCTCAATAGGATTTCGCATTTTATTTCCTTTTTCTATTTTAGTTCACCGAACGGTATCTCTTCTCGAACGGTATACAATAATACCTGATGTTAGAAAGAACTCAAAGCGGAGTTTTCATCCGTTTTGATATCAAAGAGTTTATTCAACTTGGTTATTTCAAACAAACCCATTACTTTACTAGAAAGGCTGACCAACTTAAGTTTGCCGCCGTACAACTTCATGTTTTTGAGGACTTCGACAAGCGTAGCGAGCCCCGAAGAATCCACGTAATTGACCTCACTGAAATCTATCATAACTTTATTCTTCTTCCCGCGTATGACCGGCTCCAGAAACTTTTTTACTTCCGGAGAAGTATTTATGTCTATGTCGCCCTTCACTCTGCAGATGGACACTCCAGAGTTTTCCTCGATTCTAATCTGCATTTTTCCTCCATTTATAACTTTATTTTTTGAGTTTCTTGCTCATTACAATACGTCTGCCACCCAATTCAAACTTAACATTGTCCATAAGATGTTTTATAAGATACACCCCACGGCCACCCTCACGGAGAATATTATCACCCTGCGTCGGATCGGGAAGTCTGGACGGATCAAAACCGTCCCCTTCATCCTCAACACTGATGATCACCTCATCATCCCGTATTTCCGTATCTATCTTTACTTTTTTATCGTCACGTGATTTATTGCCATGAACCATGGCGTTACGAAGCGCTTCCTCAAAACTTATCTGAATATCGAACAACAACCCTTCGTTGATACCCTTATCTTTAAGGCTTACAATAAGATCTTTACTTACCTCTTTCAGTAAGCGGCTGTTATTCTCGATCTTTTGCGAATTTTTAACAGGCATTTGTATATGTTATTCCTTGTATACGCCTATTTCGCGGTATTTATTGTACCTTTGTTCTACAAGTTTTTCAACCAGAAGAGGTAAAAGCTCGTCCAAACTTTTCTTCAGCATCTTTTTTATTTCTTTGGCCGTATCCTCCGGGTTGCGATGCGCGCCGCCAAGCGGCTCCGGGATAACCCCGTCTATAACACCCATTTTTAAAAGATCGACACCCGTCAGTTTTAGCGACATCGCAGCGTCAGGCGTTCTGGCTCTGTCTTTCCACAATATCGCGGCGCACCCTTCCGGAGATATAACCGAATAATACGCGTTTTCCAGAACAAATACCCTGTCGCCAACGCCTATACCAAGCGCACCACCGGATCCACCTTCGCCTATAACAAACACTACTATCGGAACCGTGAGTCCAGACATCGCTCTAAGATTGTACGCTATCGCCTCGGCCTGCCCTCTTTCCTCGGCACCTACTCCGGGATACGCGCCGGGCGTATCGATAAAAGTGACTATCGGTAATTTATATTTTTCGGCCATGTTCATAAGCCTCATCGCTTTACGGTAACCTTCGGGATGCGCGCATCCGAAATTCCTCATAAGATTTTCTTTTGTGTCACGCCCCTTTTGATGTCCCATAACCATCACGCTTTGCCCTTCAAAACGGGCAATACCGGTTATAAGCGCCCTGTCGTCCCCAAAATGCCGGTCCCCATGTATCTCCATAAAACCTTCCATTATCATGCTAACATAATCCAGTGTATACGGACGATTCGGATGGCGTGCGAGCTGAACTTTCTGCCACGGGGTAAGATTGTCGAAGATATTTTTCCTCAAATGTTCAAGTCGCCCCGTAAGCTTAGTGATCTCGTCAGAAAGATCTATCTCTTCTTTCTGCGTGAATTTCCTAAGTTCCTCTATCTTTTTCTCAAGCTCGATTATTGGTTTCTCGAATTCCAGAACTATCGCCATTTTTCTCTCCAAAAGATTTTATTTTTTAGCCGCGTTATCTGCCGCTTTTTCTCCGCTCGCGGTACCGTCAATTATCTCAACCGGCGTGCCCACCGGCACCAGATCATAGAGTTCTATCACATCGTTGTTGTGCATACGAACACAACCCGCCGTAACTTGCCCTCCAATAGAATTTTCGTCATTCGTTCCGTGTATCCCATACCCCTGGCATGATATCGCCATCCATCTCTTACCAAGTTCATACCTTGGATCGTCTGGCATTATGGTTCCCACGCCGGGTTTTGTCCACGGAGGGGTAACCATTTTATCAACAATTGTAAACGTCCCAACGGGAGTCGAATTGTTTTTTCCGGTGGAAACGGTATACGTTTTGAACGGCTCACCATCCTTATTGAGGATCAGTATATTCTTGGATTTATCAACGAATATGTTGAATTTCGCCACTGTGATCTTAAGTTTCTGGCCCAAACGTATCACATCGCTGGAAAGATGATTCGCCTGCTTAATGAGACCTATCGTCGTGTTGTATTTTTTCGCCAGCGCATATAGCGAATCCCCTTTCTGCACAACATATTCAAAACTATCAGCGGTCGTCTGCGGAGACTTGACCATTTCCACATTAATATTGTCCACTTTTGTCTGCACTTCGGAAGCATCCTTGATCCCCGGGAAAGATTTAAGCAACCGTTTATTGTAATATGACGATTTTGAATAATCGCCTTTCTGAGAATAATATGATGCGAGATCTCTCAAAGATTTTTCGGTATATTCCGAATCCGGAAACTGTTTTATGATCGCCGTATAATTATTCACCGCTTTCTCGGAATCTCCGGTTTCCATAAGCTCCTTGGCGCGGTCATATATAAATCCCGCTTTATCCATTTTATCGAGAGAACCGCTTGGAGCCTGCGCCGACCTTATTGCCGCAAAAGACCATATTGTCACAATAACCGCCACGATACCGATACCAATTATAAAATTTTTCGATTTCACACTCATCCCCTTTTTTTAGAAACCACAAAAGACAAATCCTACCAATAAGCCTATACAAATACCGGCAATGACTTCTATGGGCGTATGCCCTATAAGTTCCTTAAGTCTGTCCTGCTCAACTTTTTTCTGCCAATAAATATCCTCTAGCATTTTATTCAAGATACGAGCCTGTCGTCCGGTAGCGAGCCTTACCCCCTGCGCGTCACATATAACCACGACGGCGAACATCAGCGTTACCCCGAAAAGGGCGGTTTCCACACCTTCCTGCAACCCTACACTCGTCGCAAGTGCAACCACACCCGAGGCATGCGAACTCGGCATCCCGCCGGTTCCTACAAACCAACGGAAATTGAAGCGTTTTTCCCTGACAACACCGATTATAACTTTAACGGTCTGCCCGATAAACCACCCCATAAAAGTCGTAACCACGACTTTATTATGAAGAAACTGCCATATAGCAGTATGCTCAGAAGCCATTATCCCATAACCTTTTTTGAAAATATCCGATATTCTTACACAATATGTACCGGAATACCGGCACAAGAAGTTGCGAATAATTATATTATAGCGGAAAGCAAAAATCAATAAAAGAAGTGCCCTAAGCGCAGACTTTCATCAGAAGGCTATTCAAATATTATTCCTGGCTTTTGCTTATCTTGATTCATTAGAATTAGAACTGGAATGTTGAGGCGCAGCATCAACGTTTATCCCTACACCGTTCATTTCAATAATACCGTTTCTGTCCCCGGACGTATACGCGGTTGGAACACTTCCATCCAAAAAGATTTCTTCTTCCGCCCCTGAGTCCGGGACCATAAAACTCCTCAATTCTTCAATTCTGGTCTGAGGAACAGCCCCCTCAAGTGCAGGGGACTCATATTTCCGTGTAATACATTTATTCCCCTCAGGTATTTCTACCACGTCCCCGAGAGAACCATCTTTATTTATTCCCCTCATCTGTACGCAATGTTCGAACACCTGTATTTCTGTAGCGAACCCGTCAGTTGCCATATACCATCCGGTGCCATGCGCCGTACATACCCCACTTGGTGTTTTTAACGAAAACTCTGAACCGGCAGGAACATACCCCAAACTTACCAGCAGTTCGCCGCTGATCATTTCAAGCATTACCGATCCTTGCCCCTTGATCACCGCAATGCTGTTGGAATCCATTTTTATACGATTTTTATCAGCATCGTCAAAAGCAATGATAACATATGAATTTTCGCCGGTAGAAATCCAGTCTTCTCCCTTTAATTGCATTTTCGGAGTGCATTGATACCCGACTTTACTATTCGCGCGCACAACCTTTACATCCCCCTGATATGTCACAATTACAGGCGCGGCAAAACACGTCCCCGAGATACAGACGGTTATGATCAACACCCCGATCAACATCATGTATTTGTCCGTTTTATTTGGCATATCGTAGCCCTTTCATCGCACCTGATACAAGTCTATCATATAAAACACCCAAATGGAACGTTAAAATAAAAAAATGTTTGTTTTACAATAGATCAATGTATTTATTATAAAAGATCAAAAGGACTACTACTCTACATATGTATGTTAAAAAATCGACTTCAAAAAGGACGCTAAATGTATATGTTTATTTTGAATACCTAACTTTTTTCTAATCTTAACACAATAAGCATCCACTTCTCCGGACGTAATCCTCAATACTTCGGAAATATTACCGCTATTCATACCGTTCTTTAGCATATCGCATATTTCCTGTTCCCTTGGCGTTAAGCGCACATTCATGAACGAAAAGTTCTGATCAAAAACCGATACGATACTTTCCAGATCTTTTTTCAGCGACATTATCTTTTTGTCATTAAGAATACCTTTGCTCCGGCCAATGCCATTCAAAATAGGCATAAGCGACCCCTGTATGCTGTTATATAATTTCCCGCTAATCTCTTCTTTTTCCTTTTCCACTTCAGAAAGAATCTCTTTTAATACTCCAGACCTATCCTGCAGTTCTTTATTCTTAACCTTTAACGCGTTCTCCGACGCGATAAGGTTTTCCTGCCAAAGTTTTCTTTCAATCACAGGACCTATTTCGCGCGAAATAAAATTCACCCAATCACGTTCAGGCGAACATGATCTCATATTATCAGAATCAGCTAACCGGTCCGACATGAAATAGACTTCGAGGACCCCTGAGTCTTTCCCATGGACCTTGATATCCGAAAACTGGCACCATTTTGTTTTTCGACATGTTTTGCATCTATATTCTTTTCCCTGATAAGATATTGTCACACACGACACGTCTGACGCACACCATATCGTAGAAATAATATTAGTTATTCCCTGGATAAGTCCGCCCATAGACACATTCTGCGAACCGGCCAAGTTGTAAATATCATAAAGGCACCTAAGCTCTTTTATTGCCCTGGCCATTTCCACATCACGACGGGATTTTTCGGTCTCCCGTTTCTTCCGTTCGATGGCATACCCGACAGATCTGTGCAAAAGCTGCGCGTCATAGTTTCCCTTTATAAAATAATCCTGCGCGCCAGCCGCGATCATCTGGGCACCAACTCTTTCATTATATTCTCCGCTTATAACAACGATAGGGATATCGGGTCTAACGTTTTTCACTTTATTCAGAGTATCTAGACCCTTGGTATCAGGCAGATTAAGATCCAAAAGTATAGCATCAAAATATTCGGCTTTAAGAAGTCCTTCCGATACATGAAAACTATCGGCGCATTTTATATCGGCTTTGGCTTCCGAACCATAGTCGGAACCGTGAAGAAGATCCACAAGAAATTTAGAATCAACGATGTTATCCTCTACGATCAGTAGTTTCCAAGGTTTACCTGATTGCTGCAGCATAGATACACCTCCCTGTTATCTTCTCTGAGACGCGTATTATGTATACATGATATTGTAGCAATATAACAAAACTTCCGCAACGGCATAATATCGTGAATCATAATTCATATTTTGGCGCGCCCGGGGAGATTCGAACTCCCGACCCGCTGGTTCGAAGCCAGTCACTCTATCCAGCTGAGCTACGGGCGCACACAAAAGGTATTAACAACAAATGAAAGAACTAACGTACTACAAACAGCACAAACCACCACTACTCGTCCTCATGCGCCGGTTTAGCCACTCCCACCAAATATCTACGGCGCAGGGGGAAGCTACGGGCGCACACAAAAGGTATTAACAACAAATGAAAGAACTAACGTACTACAAACAGCACAAACCACCACTACTCGTCCTCATGCGCCGGTTTAGCCATTCCCACCAAACATCTACAGCACCAGGAGAGGCGGCAAGGCACACCCGAACAATCTTATACCACAGACCGTCAGATGTGGCAACTAACAATCATATTATCTTCCCCTCTGGTCAGAAATATAAATTTCTTATGGCAATTCAATTCGAGACGGAAAATTACCACGGGATCTTCACAAAAAACATAGCGATCACTTTTACAAAGACAATATCTGTTCGCTGAGAATTTTCAGACAGGCCATAACATTTTCATGACGTTTCGCGGTAAGTTCAACTTCCAACGCAGCCATTTTAACGGATTGCAACCTTAGATTAGCCGCTGTTCCCTTGATAGTATGGGCAAGATCCGCAATTTTCTCAAATTCTTTTTTCTGGGCATATTTCTCTATCTGGACAATTTTATCTTTCGCCTGAGGGATAAACATGGAGAGTAACTGATCATACGACTCAGAACTGATACCCGATAATTCGTGAAGGATTTTTTCTTTTTCGTTCTTGTCCACCGCTGACTCCCGGCACATAATATACTACACAAAAAATTATTTCTGCGTTTGTTCCGGAGAAACGGTTTTAGCCGGAGAGGATACACCCTGTTGTTTCAGTCTTTCTTTATAGAGATACTCCAAAAGATCTACCTGCTCTCCGTCTATTATGACGACGCCACGGGGATTATATGACTGATCAGCAGCCCCGTTACCGGCACCGGTTTCTTTTTTCTTTTCTTGCGACTCGACTTTATTATTACCTTCGTCCTGTTTTTTCTCAGCTATCGAAGGCTTCTGCTGAGCCATTGTCTGCGCCAGATGATGGGCAATTACCTGTTCTTTGAACCATGATAATACAGCATCAGGAACGGCTTCAAGCTCACCCGGGTCCTGAAAATTTATGGTTTTTCGCTGATACCCCTCTTCTATCCAGAATTTGCCTTTTTTTACACTGCCGTCCTTATTTAAACCACAGATCACAGCTTTATTATCAAAAACCATAACGTTCGTATATGTCCCATCGCTGCGAACACCAAGCCCGCTGCTGGTCGCTTCAGTAACAACAGACGGAGTAAGCACCCTGAACGATTCCCCTTTATTCACCTCTTCGATCATAGCATAAAGCTGACCTGTAAGAAGCTGAATCTTAAAATAACCATCCAGCTTAATTATAACAAGACTATTTTCCTCCAGATTGATAACATTATTCGCTTCTTTATCGAACGCGATGGAGACTTGCGCTCCTTTGCCTGTTTTTATCCAATCTCCTGAAACAAGCGTCATGCCTGTCGTACATTCAACACCGATATTTCGCCCCTTAGGAACGACCTTTACATCGCCTTTAACGGAAAAGACCTTAACCGTCTCTTCCACGGCGCACAGGTTCAGTTGCCCGAGCAAAAAAAACAGAATGACCGCTATCGAAGAAAATTTAATTTTGAATCTCATCTAACATCTCTCTTTTTGGTATTAATTTACACAAGAACATTATACATTGCAAGTCCGGTAACGGCAATTCTCAATAGTTACTATCTTATCCTTTATTATAAGTTCTTAAGTCAACTCCGGCGGCACGCCACATATCTTCGGGCTCCATGCAAAGATACACCCAGCATTCCGGGCTCATATCCTTTATCGAGGATGCCATCGCCCTGTAAATATCGAGTCTGATCTCACGCGGATATCTCATTTTGCCGTCGGTATCCTCAAAAAATTCGCCGTCATAATAAAGATTATTGTCAGAGAATCTCTGTTCAGCAACTTGTTTCAAACCCGGGACATAACGTAAAGTACCTAGGCTGATCCATAGCGTATTTCTCCTCATCGCTTCGTTCGAAAAAATATCCGACACAACATTTTTGTACGCATCTTTCCATCCACGATGATATATGATCGGGTCAAAGTGGAACCCCACTTTATATCCGCGTTTCACGGCTTCACGGGCCGCATTGAGCCGATCTTTCATCGGGGCCCCACCCTTTTCATATCTATCAGCCAGATCGGGAACATTGACCGACCAGGATATAACAACATTATCATTCGGAGATTCATTAAGAACGTTATCGATATCAGCATGCTTGGTTTTAAGCTCAAGCGTAAGATTTTTACATTTTCCGAATGCCGGGATAAGCCTGGAAGAATATCCGGTGTATCTATCAAGCGCGAGCGAATCCGTAAATTCGCCGGTACCTATCCTTACACGGCCGGCGGCCTTTGAATCAAAATCTTTTACATGCTCGACATATTCGTCAATATTGGCCGGCAGTATGAACCCGGGCGCGTTGCTGTATAGCTGCAAAAAACAATACGAACAATCCATCGGGCAACCGAACCCGATGTTCAATATCCAATATCCGCATCGCCGATACCCTTTCGTACACGGACATATCTTAATAAACGCATCTTTGTTTCGCACGAGAAATATTTTTTTGCGACGTTGATTGTACTTTTCGACAGCCCCGGCATGATCCACACCCTTAACAATATCTTTAAAACCGTCAATTCTTGTTACTTTTGCCAATGGAAAGTGTGATAAAAAATCCAGCGTCCATTCATTTCTCGACACAACATTTTCAACAAAAATTTCCTGCGGAGAGACAGCATCATCCCATTCATCGCACACCCCGGCATCCCCGGGCACATTTATGGGTAAGAGATGCAGTTTCATATCTTTTTTAACTGAAGGATATCTTATCCCTACCAAATATTTTTTTATTTTATGGAAGAAACCGTCTTTTGCATCGGGAACGTCTTGTGTCTTACTGAAACCTGCCAACACATCGCCCGGCCGGGAGAAATCACGCCGGCATATTTCAAACATAAGCCTTACCAGTTCGTTTTTTTTATTAACCCCCAGATGCATCGGAAATATGCGAGACAACTCGTTTTCGATTTCTTGCAGAAGTTCTATATTTTCCGACATTTTGCTCATTATTCCCATACCAATTCGACTTTATTCTTTCCGGCAATTTTGGCCTTAAAAAGACTTTCGTCGGCATTTCGGACTATATCCGCTATTTTACATTGTGGCTTCGGTTTCCTGATTGAAACTCCGCCAATAGAGATCGTGATCTTTATCGATTTCTGCCCTGAACTGCCCTTTATATTTGAAATGTTTTTTATTATGCGTTCGGCCACAACCCGTGCGCCCTGTTCATCCGTTTGCGGAAGTATGATGGCAAATTCATCGCCGCCATATCTTGAAACGACATCAATATTCCGCACGTTCCCTACAAGGGTAGAAGCTACTATCTTTAAAACCTCATCACCACATTGGTGACCATATTTGTCATTTATTTTTTTGAAATCGTCTACATCTAACATAAAAAGAGATATCGGCATTTTGTATCTCTGGGCACGTTTCAGCTCAACATCTATCATACTTTCAAAATAGCGTCGATTAAAAACCTCAGTCAACCCATCTATTACAACCTGTTTTCTGGTTTTTTCCAAAATTATGGCGTTCTCTATCGCCGCTACAGAATGAGCCGCAAGTGAGGTAAGAAGTTTCAAGTTTCCACCCGCATACATATCCACCGGATAAATATGGCGCATATTTGCATGTTTCGAATCCGGATCATAAATCTCAAACTGGCAGAATTTATCCCCTTTACACGCGCATTTCGTTTCAATAATATCCATTTTTTTGTGGAACATATTCTCCAAAAGTCCGGAATACATCCCGGCCTCAAAATAGCATATTGGCACACTTCCGCCGGTAACGCCCTTGGCCGTTATCCCTGAATTTTGCTCAATCAAAACCTTGTCAGGTCCGATATTTTTAACTTTTACTTTTATCCCAAATTCACCAACGCATTCAACTATATCTTTTTCAGATCTAATATCAAGACTCTCAACTATAGACTTGCCAAGTTTATACGCCACCGATAGCAGTCTTCCCTGCAACAGATTCTTTACCACAATCATACGAAACGCATCAGCGCCTGTGACATCACCGTGTTTTTTTTCACCGCTGATCATTGACATAATTTCATTCCTGGAAATAATAGCACTTTTAAACGGTTTCTGGCCGTTACTTATCTGTACTATATCCTCTAATTCTTCGGTAATACTTGCCATACGCTCGGCTAATTCGGCATTATTTGCAACGGTCGAGTTAAAAGATGCATCTGCCACACTTTTATTACCCTTCTTCATGTTTTATCCCCTTAGTTATGCAAATCAAGAAAAAACGATAGCACCCCCTAAGTATATCTGCAAATAACATTTGCTACAAATGCATAAATTAAAACTTCTCATTGTCTAATTATCTTCAAAACGCGCTACCCGCCCCCCCTTCTCGCCCTGGCGGGCGCGGTGCCGAAATGAGAAGTTTTCGGGAAAATTTATTTTCACGAAAACGACGAATGAAGGCACGACAAATTTGTGTTTGATTTCGTTCGAATTTGGCACATTTTGAGCGAAGCGAAAAATGGCGCCACAATAAAAGTATCCACATTGCATGATAAATAAATCGGTCGGGCCGGGTCGAGGACTCCCCGGCACTCCTTCGGACATTACGTCCTCAGTCGCCACCCGCCCTGCCGGGCAAATAAAAAAGGCTCTCATCCGAGAGCCTTTTTTATTTGGCGCGCCCGACAGGATCTCCGGTAAGATCAACTGCTACCCTGGCGGGCGCGGTGCCGAAATGAGAAGTTTTCGGGAAAATTTATTTTCACGA
>DAONGE010000010.1:49189-54238 GCA_035403965.1 Candidatus Omnitrophota bacterium
TTGTGTTTGATTTCGTTCGAATTTGGCACATTTTGAGCGAAGCGAAAAATGGCGCGCCCGACAGGACTCGAACCTGTAACCTACTGCTTAGAAGGCAGTTGCTCTATCCAGATGAGCTACGGGCGCACACGATGCGTACTTTAAATATCTTTACCAATTGCGAAAACTGGTGCGGATGAAGGGATTTGAACCCCCACGGGAAGCCCACAAGATCCTAAGTCTTGCGCGTCTGCCAGTTCCGCCACATCCGCATTATCATATAATCTAAAATTTCTAATCTCACTTTATAAGGTCTTGAGAATATTCACTAATTCACATTCTCAGCACCAATTGTTCTATTATCAAAACTGGTCGGGGAGGTGGGATTTGAACCCACGACTCCCTGCTCCCAAAGCAGGTACGCTAGCCGCTGCGCCACTCCCCGTTCACGCGAACAAAACATATATACGGATCTTTAAATGATTACCATTATTGAGTGTAAGATTATATCAGCGTCATTTTTATTAGTCAACACTATTCACCCCGAGAATCGCTTTTCTATTGACTTAATATGCCCTTATCCATAAAATATCACTTTACAATCTCTTCGTGGTGAGTGTAGCTCAGCTGGTAGAGCACCTGACTGTGGCTCAGGTCGTCGAGGGTTCAAGCCCCTTCACTCACCCCATTTATTTAACTGCAATTTGTTATTGGGACTTGAAGGGAGCCTCGGAGCATTCAGGTCGTTTGCGAACCAGTGAGCAAATGACTACATACGACGAGGCGGATAGCAGCTGAGAACGTAATGTTCGAAAAAGTGCCGGGATGTCCTAGTCTGGGCCATACCACAGTATTTCAGAGCTACGGGTGGGCATGTCTGATTCGCCTTTTCAATTTTAATCGGACAACGGTAAATCTGACATGCCCCCCGTAGCTATTTATGGAGTTTTGGGGACAGCCCTCTCTGATACATGACACTTGACACATGATACTTGACTTTTCTAGATACTCACACATCGCCCTCCCCTTCCTTGCAGGCATAGTCAGCGTGTGATATAATCCAGCATCATGTCGAGATTTTTGAGAATATTCATACTATTTTTGTCAGTTATATTGCTTATCATAACATGGACCTACGTTTTTTATCGCGAACCGCTGATAAAAAAAGCCAATAGTGTTCTATGCGCGGAGCTGTCCAAAGCCGCTAAAAGGAACATAACAATAGGCTCCATAAGTTACCTACCCCCTCAAACCTTGATCTTCAGGGATATAAACATATTCGCGCCGGGATCCGATACACAAAAGGACGCGACTATAAAAAGACTGTCTATAACCTTTGAACCTGTTCTATTATTTGTCCGGAAACAACTTTTTACACTTGTGGAGATCAAAGGTTTGACCACCAAATATATTTCGCTGAACGCACTCTTACGCACGTCATCAAAAAAAGGCATGAACTACGGGGAAGCGTGCTCTTTCGCCCTTATCGACAATATCGCGATACTTGTCGGCGACATCTCATTTGAAAAAGGCACGGTAAAAAACATAAACGGTTCCGTGGACATGAACACACTTTCCCTCACCCGGGGCAAAATACATTTCAGCTATACCGGCAATGAATATCTGTTGTCTTTCGACAAATCCACTGCCGCGGATATTGCATACCATGCCGGCATTAATGCACGCGATCTTAAATTCAACGGAACATTCATAAAGGACGGGAACGACATCACCATAAACGCGTTATCCGGGGCATATGAGTCTATAAAATTTTTCGGAGTAGACTGCACAATAAAGAACGCCTTTTCGCCCGAACGGGAAAGCCATATAAAAGGATATCTCGACACCACGGTAAAAGGTCTCTCCCCCGTTAACGAAAAACTGGCGGGCATGATCGCGGCGAAAAAAATAGATGGAAAACTGAAAGCAGCCATAGATCTTACGTTAAAACCAAATAACCAGTTCAGCCTGTATACGGCGCTTAACGCTAAAGATATTTCGTACGACAATATTAAAATAGATTCATTTTCCACTCAGGCGCACTTTATTCCAGGTGGAAAATTGAAACTATATTATACAAAGGTCGGCCTATACAAAGGAGCTCTTTCCGGGGAGATGGAAATAAACACGCTATCAAAAGACGGTCCAGCGATCTCGTCCCTGGCTGCGGAAATAAAAAATCTGGATCTTGCCTCTTTTCTCGCGGCGGTCACAGGTAAAAAACAGGATAGGCCAGGCTCTCTTGATCTTAATATCACGGCCCGGCTCCGCGAACAGCAAGACGGGAGCTTGGACCAAAACGCTCAAGGTTATATCACCCCATCGACAAATCAAACTGATCCATACAAAGAAATAATGAAATATAACGTACAGGCGGAGTTCCGTCTGAGAAATCCGTTCTTCGGGAAAATCAATATCAGCGAGCTTTCGGGCCGTGTGTTTTTGCAGGATGAGAGCATTTCCGTCAAAGACCTTTCAGGAATATTATACGGTGCCGCTTTTAGGGCGGACTTAGCGCTTCTATACGATAAAAACAACGGTTTCTCAGTGCCGGAAATAGTATGTGATGTTCAGAACATGAACGTAGGGAATTTCCTGCTGTCTACAACCAATAAAAAACAGGATGGACTCGGCATATTATCGTTCAACGCGTCACTAACAAAGAAAACACAGACCGAACCCCATGGAGATCTCCAGGATAATGAAAAAACTTCGGACGATAATAACGGCGAAACGGACTTTTATAAAATTCTCCGCGGGTATACCGGGGACATTACGATAGACTGGCGGGATATAGAATTGGCCAATATGGATATTAACAGCGCGTCAGGTAATCTCAGACTCGAAAATTCCCGACTTATCGCAGATAAGATCAACGGAAAACTTTACAACGGTTCTTTTCGAACAGGTTTCACGCTGGAGTTGGACAACGCCCCTACTCCTTACGTTTCGAAGATAGATATGGACGTGACAAATCTTGACCTGAGATCGTTCTTACACGTCACGTCCGGAACTTTTTACAAAGGCCTGGGGCGCATGTCTTTCACGGCGTCCCTCGAAAGAAAAGAAGGCGCCATACCCCCCGCGGCATCCGCGAAAAAACCAAAAACTTATTTCTGGAATGATCTCAAAGACTACACGGGGAACATGTCATTCACGCTGAGCGACGCCGAAATACAAAATATTAAAATACTACAGTTGGGCGGAAAATTAACGCTTGGCGAGAATACATTATTCGTCTCAAATTTGAACGGCTTCATGTACAACGGCACGTTTTCGGCTGACTTCGATATCCCTCTATATGGAAGATCCCCGATCTATCTACCGCACGTAAAAGTACGTACTGAGAATATGGATATCGGGGCCTTGCTGACCGACGTAACCGGGGAAAAATACGACAACGTAGGTCTGTTGACACTGAACACTTCGCTTTCACGCAACAAAAACGCCAAGAACACGGCCGATTTCGCTAAAGATAAAGGGCTTTATCTTTATAATGAGATACGGAACTATTCCGGTACCGCCTCGGTACGTTGGGAAGAGGCACTTATAAACGACTGGAATTTTAATGAACTCACGGCGGAATTTATCCTCTCTGGGAAATTCCTAAAGATACAAAACCTAAAAAGCTCATTCTATAACGGGAATGTAACGGGTAATGTCGCGATCGTACTGAAAGACGACAGAAAACCCTATATCTCAAGCGCGGAATGCAAAATAATAAAAATGAACCTCGGAGAATTCCTGAACAACGTTTACGATATGAAAAATAAATATACGGGAATATTAACCCTGTATTTCGCGATAGACCTGAAAAAAGGCATGATCCCCGTAACAAAAAACATAAAAAACAAAATGTTCGGTTTTCTTAGCCTTTTAAGCCATTACAACGGCACCTCGGTATTTATACTGGAGAACGCCGGGTTCAATAATATAAAATTCAGCGGATTGTCCGGAAAGCTGAAACTCGACAACAACACGCTTCACACAAAGGACGTGGAAGGATCCCTGTACAACGGGTCTTTCTTTTCCGACTTTGAGATGCGTCTTGATAACCCGAGCTTTCCTTATATGTTCTCGTTCAAAACGGAATACATGGAAATAGGAAAACTTCTCTACGACCTGGACCACAAGAATACCGATGTCTATGGGATAACCCACTCTTCCCTTTCCATAAAAGGTAATGCCGTTGACAACGCCACGATGTGGGGCAACGGGAGCCTACGAATAACAAAAGCGGATCTCGGCCCCCTGCCTATTCTCACCCCGATAGTAGGGAACATATACGTAGCCATACAAAGCATTTTCGCGCCCGACCAGGTATTAAAAATAAACGCGGCCGAGCTGGATTTTTCAATTGAGAATAAACGAGTGTCCACAACTAACGCCGTATTATCGGGAGACGGCGTGGAAATGGTAGCGGATGGTTATGTGAATTTCGATGGCACACTTAACGTCTATTTCAAAAATCAATTCATTAACCCCGAAGAAGCGCAATCCGACGAATCCATGCAGACATCTATCATCAAAACAGGAAGATCGCTCGGCAGCGCCCGTTTAAAAGGAACTATCCAAAAACCGAAATGGGACTGGTCCACCACACGCTGACCAAACAAAACGGCTATAATAAGTTTGAATGCCTCTGTAAAAATTCCCTATATATAGCCACGGTGGGCATGTCCGATTCGCCTTTTAATTTCTGATCTTCCGGGGTTTGACTCGCGCTGAAACTATTTTGTTGTTCGGAGAAGTTTATGTTCTTTCTACCGTGGACGCTCGCTCTATGTCATGCCCGAATGCTTCTATCGGGCATCTATAACATTAAAGTCATCTGATTTTCATATTATAGATTCCCGCCTCCGCCTGTTCGGAAGTTCTGCGCGCTGTAGAAAAATATCCTGTTATTTTCGATCTCCAGGCGTTTGATGCTTCGCTGAAGCGTAAAATATTTTTATCTTTTGCGGATATTTTTCTCAAGTGCTCGAACATTCCGAACAGCCGGATTGCATTGAAGGTGTCGTGCGGAAATCCGAGATGATATGCTAAAGTGTCAAGCTTCCCTGAACGAGA
>DAONGE010000011.1:0-52333 GCA_035403965.1 Candidatus Omnitrophota bacterium
CGCGTCTCCCGGCAATTTGTTTAGCACAAATTGCCGGATGCGATGCTCGGACACCGTACCCCGTTCTCCAACGCAATCCGCCAAACCAACTCTCTACATGTCCACCGCGCCATTGGCACCTACCCTCTATCCACCCAAGTGCCAATCCCTCCTCCCTCCTTCGCCGAACTATTTAATACTATTTGTCTTCGGAGGACCGGTCGGAGGGTCGTGTAATTCGTCCGGCTAATTCGGTACCTCCTGTATGCCGCCCGAATTCCACGGCGCGGATCAAGTTGTCAAAGCCAAAATTGAAACGAAGTTTCAATTTTGTTAGCAACGAACCGTTTTTCTTCCCAGGCAGTCTCTGCCGGCAAAACGGTTCGTACTACCTTAACAGCTCATACAAACGATCTCACTCGCAAAAGCAACACGGAGAGAATCGAAAATCGAGAATAGATGATAAGAGACAGATCTGGGATTGGATCTGGGACAGTTTTATGCTTATTTTCAGAAACGTCCCGAGATGCACTTAATTTACCAGAACAGCGGAAGAATCTTCACTGGATTTTCCGGCCGAAACATCTTTCATGGACGGCTTGCTTTCCTCAGATGAGCCTGACTGTTCGGGTGGTCTATCCATATTTCCTGAACCACTATTTGAAAACCCGGACTCGCCACCAGGCCCGCCTGGCCCTTCATTTGAGGCGCCCGACCCATCATTTGCACCCGATCTACCTCGAGGAGGCCCCTGACGTTTGCTTTTCCAGGAATTTAGCTGATCTTTCGTCAGATACTGTGCAAGTTTTGTTTCCGTTTCTTGGTGAATCGCTTCCATCTGGCTTCTGCCGGATTCCTTATCCCCGCCTTTAGGCTCCCCCATAACGGATCTCATCGTATTCATTTCTTCTTCAATCACAGGCGTGATCTGAGAAACCTGTTCATCGGTCAGGTTCAATTCTTTTTTCATTCGTTCGACCATCTCCTTGGCCGAAGGCGGTTGTTTCGGCTGGGCATATACATTCGCCGAAAAAACAACCATCGTCAAAACGATAAAACAATAAAATTTGATATCCCTGACGCAGAACTTCATATCTCCCCCTTTTTATATTATGTACTACGCAGAATGTATTTTACATGATATCGAAATATAAAAAATGATCCGTTTATCAAAACTCACACCTATCCCAAAACATGTCGATCGAACATAGTTACTGTTTTAACCGTTTGATCAATACCGGCATGATACCTGAATTCACCGAATCATCCACTTGCACCACGTTTATCGGAGCGTCTTTCCAGTCTGACTCTAACCGCTTTTTGATCTCGGCGTTCGTCTCACGCGCCTTGACAATTTTGTGCTTGGTCGTGGTCATAGCCTGCAATACGCGCAACTTATCCGCGCAGTCGCCGCGCCGCCAACCAGATATCACCCTATCGTTCAGGGCGTCGGCTAATTCTACAGAATCTTCCTTATTCATCCATTTGGTATCAACCTGACGTTCATACCAGATAAATGGTTCCGACGAACTTTCGACGTCCGCGACGACTATAATATTCGCACCCGCCGCCCGGATATCGCCTATCGTCGTAGAGGCAAAATCGCCTTTCAACGCAAGCGCCGCGCCGAACTCTTGTTTTATCAGTTGAAAATATGCCTCCGCTTCGTCATCGTTCATTCTACCAGTTTCGGAATATAGTTCCTGCATGTGAAGAATGATGACCTCCTGCGGATGTTCGCGTAAAAACGCCTTGATCTCGGCGAAAACACCTTCTTCTCCAAGTAACGGCGTTGACATCCACATATGCTCGATCCAGTAAGCGCCGTCCTGCCAGGCAATCCGCATGTCCAGATAGCGAACGCCATAACGCAATTGATCCTTGATAGACGCAGATTGACATCTGGCACTTGTCACATCGGAACCTTTAGGCATTCTATGAATATGATGCCCTGAATGTGTCAAATATCCTTTACATGGCGGGCTATCCGGACTCACATCACAGGAACCCGAGTCATGACTTCCCAATAACGGGATCTGATTGATCGGCATATTTTTTAGGATATCCTTATTTTTTTCCATCCAATCCGCGTACGTCGTGTCGATATCCTCCGGATTAGTGAAAATAGCCTCATCCGGCTGGTACTGATCACCAGACTTGTGATGTTTTTTTGCCATGGCAAATGGAGACATAAAGAAAACACTTGCGAATAAAACCATGCCGATTACGGCCATCAACAACATTTTATGTTTTTTCATATTATTAGGCGCCCCTTTTTTTGATTCTGGTCAATTTTCAATAGCTGATGGAAAATCGATTATTATCCTTACGGTCCCGTTCCCAAGATCGAACGTAACTATCTTTTTCCCGCCTGCATTCTCTACCACCCCGCCGACACAATTCAAAGTTTCCCCGTCTTTCCCTTCCAACGGATCGGTAAAGGCGCGCAGTAAAAAATTTACCGCCCTTTTTATCCTTTCAGGCGAGGCTATGGTCTCATCAACCTCCATACGAATACGCACGTTACGGGTATCATGTACGGTTTTTATTTTAAAAACCGCCTGACTCTCGACATGCTGCTGCATTTTGTTGATCACACTTCCGACGACCCCCATAATGGTACGCTGTTTTAGCGCGAACTGCACCATGCTTAAAAGCCCCTCATTATCCCATGGTTTGCTCACAAAACGGAAGACTTCCCCCTCATTTATGGCCCCCACCAGCAAATCTATGTCGGAATATCCACTAAGCAAAATACGTAAAGTATCGGGACTGATCTCTTTCACCTTTTTAAGCAATTTAACCCCTTCCATCACAGGCATTCTCTGATCCGAAATAACAAGATCAATCGACTGTTTCGACACGATCTCCAGCGCTTTCTCGGGATCGGTCTCGGTCAGGATATTACAATCAGACAATCTATGGAACAATCTCTCCAGCGCGTGCAGAATAGACTCCTCATCGTCGATCAATAATATTGAATATTTTTTCTCCATTCACGCTCCCTTCGGCAAACGAACGGTAAAGGTGGTCCCTTCCCCCGGATGGCTCTCTACGGATATTTCACCTCTATGACTTTTTATGATGTTATATGCCAGTGATAGGCCTAACCCGGTCCCTTTACCCACTGGTTTTGTGGTAAAGAACGGTTCAAAAATATGTCGGATTACTTTTTCCGTCATCCCGCAACCGTTATCAGACACTGCAATTATCACATATTTCTCATCCGACGATGTTTTAACTATTATTTTGCCCTTATCAGTGATCGCCTGAGCTGCGTTCACCAACAGATTAAGAAACACCTGACTTATCTGGTGCGGATTACAATATATCTTCGGGACCTCGCCATATTCTTTAATCAGATCCGCCTTATATTTGATCTCGTTCCAAACGATATTGATAGCAGATTGGATCAACTCATGTACATCCGATTCAAGCAAATTCCCTTCATCCGAACGGGAAAAACTTCGAAGATCGGTCACTATCCTTTTAATGCGCCGCATACCGTCAACAGATTCACCTATTAAGCGGGGCAGATCGGAAATGATCATGTTGTAATCATAACGTTCCTTTAGTTCTTCTATTTTTTTAAAAAATTCCGGTGTTTTCCCCGCTTGGTTATCATTATAATACATCCTCATTTCTTCATATTTTCTGAATATCTCACACAACCCGTTCGTATAATCTTTCAGTATATCAATATTACTTATTACAAAACCCGCCGGGTTATTAATTTCATGTGCCACACCGGCCGCTAATAATCCGACCGTAGCCATTTTCTCGGAATGTATCAATTGATCCTGTATGATCTTCAGCTCGTTATACGCATTTCTCACATTTCCCTCGGCCGTTTTCCGTTCAGAGATCTCTTTCTCAAGGTTCTTATTTAAATCCGACAACTGCGTTGTCCTCTCTTCCACACGTTTTTCCATCTCGTCATAGGCTTTCTTTAACTCCTCCTCGGCCCGTTTACGCTCAGTGACATCGGCCGCCGAAAACAATATTACGTCTCGCCCTCCCACGGTTATCAGTTCGGCGGACAATAACAGATCCAGGATCTTTCCAAACTTGTTTTTCATCTGAACCGGGGCATCTTTCACTGATCCGTTTTTATGAAGCTCTGCGAGAAAGTTATCTCTTACTTTTAAATCGCACCAGATCCCAAGTTCTTTCGCGCGATGCCCGACCATTTCATCCCGTGTATATCCGATCAGAGACACCCATCGTTCGTTCATATCAATAAATTTCGCGGTCCCCACATCCGTCAACGCGATCGACACGGGACTCGAATGAAAAGCTTTTGAAAAACATTCCCCACTCTCACGCGAAGCCAGATCCGCTTCTTTACGCAACTCTATCTCTTTTTGAAGAGATGATCTATACTCCTCCAGTTTCTTCATAAAATTATTAAAACCTTCTATTAATTTACCGAATTCGTCATCCGCGAGATGATCTAATCGCACGGTAAGATCGCCGGCGCCACCAGCCTTAAACCCGGCTATCAACTTATCAAGACTATTCACAATATATGAGGAATAAAATATCGTCAGCAAAAAAAGCATCGCCAAAGTAACTACCACCATAGCAATAAAAACGTTCCGCATCTGTATCAGCGGCGCATATACCTCTTCCACATAACAGGTGGAAACCACTATCCAGTCAAGCTCCGGGATATAATTAAAAAACGCCAGTTTTTCTCTTTGTCTTTTTTCATTTAAATTCTTCCACACGTATGTGATACGACCGTTCTTCATTCGGCAGATCTCTTTTATAAAAAAATCACTTTGAGCCCCGACCACATGAGCATACTGTGTACCGGTAGGCAGATGTGGATGTATAATGATATCCCCTTGGGAATTCATAACAAAAGAATAACCGGTCTGCCCGAAACTCATTGCTTTTATAGTGTGGCTAAAATCATCGATGTTAATAAGCTCATTGAATTCTTCCTTATAAGCCGTCGCCGAGATAATCCAATCCCAGGGTTCGAAATACACCATATAAAGGGCTTTGAGACGGGTCTTTGACTTTTTGGGATCCTTAAAATCATGCCATTCATATTCCATGTAACCTTTTTTCCGTTTTAGCTGTTCAAGAATGAACGGAAAATCTTCTGGCTTGGCCACTCCGACCATTTTCGAAACGGGGTGAACGATAAGTTCGCCTTTTGTATCGTTACAGTACAAATATCCGGTTCTCCCGATGCGCTGGCTCAATAATAGTGACTTGGCAAGTTCTTTTGCTTGCAGCTCACTGAGCGCGCCTTCCTGATACATCTGATATACCCTGGAAACTATTTCCATGTTTTTTTCAGCAACAGCCCTGAGATAATTTTTAACAGATGTGTTGGCCGTCGTTTTGACCAGATCAAGTATCATTCTCGTGGTGTTCGTCAGATTGCTTTCTATATTAGCTTCAATACTGGTACGAACTATAGGATAAAAAACAAGGTAGCTGATAGAAAGGAATAGAACCAATACAGTGGCATAACCAACCAGCAGTTTGAACCGTATTGGAAGATTGTTATAATATTTAATGATATTGAATTTTCGCACAGGGAGAACCTTTTGAAAAATATTTATTTTTTGCATTCCTATGTTATTCTCAAATATTTCAAAGCTTCCCTATTCAAAACTCGGCACAGGCTCCCTACCCCATTGTATATTTATTTTAGCATTTGTCTGAGATGAATACAATCGCGACAACAATTTACAGTCTCTTGCATCTCCCCATCTATTTTTATCCGACCAGCATTCCTGCGGCATGGCGCGCATCTTTTATCTGGCGGCTGTTCAAATGTTGTTTTTCTTCCACACACACACCGCTAAAATATAAAGACTTTACAACCTTCGCCCCCGCGCTTTCGGCCATCGCTTTCAATATCTGCCGCGCGTTAGGCATCAGGAGATTCCCTATGATACCGGGACAGGCGCTGGATGTGATTATGACCGCTTTCTTTGTTTTTTCCTTTATTCTCAGTTTAGGGCCATGTTGTTCCCACGGCCAATAAGCGTAAACAACCCATCGTTCCAAAAATCGTTTCATCACGGCCGTTACGGTAAAGATATTTATCGGGGAAGCTAGTATAATCCCATCCGCGGAATCTATTTCCTGGAATATTTTTTCCATTCCGTCATTTATCACACATTTCCCCCGGATCTTATTCTGATCGTCTTTTGTGCAAATACGGCAATTTTTGCAGAACTCTATATCAATATCCGTAAGATAATATTTATTCGTCTCTATCCCCTCCCCCTTTATTGTCCCCAGTATAGTGTCAACCGCCTGATCGTTTATCCCACCTTTACGATAACTCCCAACAAACGCAACGATCTTTTTTGCCATAAAACATCACCTTTCATTTTTATACTATCCCAAAAAACACCAAACCGTCGATCTTCTATTCTACACCACATGTTCAACCGTAACCAATTTCTCCATATTCCGCAGTTTATCGGCAAGACGCTCTACTATTTTTAGACGGGGGAGAATATTCATCTGTTTAAATACTATATCGGCGTGAGCTTTATTGACCGCGTCCCCTACCCAGAAATTTATCCGATCGGCGCTTTTCATAAGACGGCACAGATCTGAAACAGGCGATTGGAGATCACATGTACCCCAATCCGCGTCCAATATATTATAAGCCTGGTTCAGGGTTATCGCCCCTTCCGTGACCAAATCAAAACCATCTATAGCGTATGCCGGCGGTTCATAATACGCCTTGGGGACATCGAATAATTCCACCTTGCGATCCAGCACCCGAGCGACAACCTCGGCGGTTGTAGATCCGCAAACAACTTTTTTCCCGCCAAGCGAAGCGAATGACTGGATGACATCTTTATCTCTCATTTTATTTTCCGGAAGACCGGTAAGGATATGTAAAGTCTCGGCGTTCCGACATAATAGCGTGACCAGCGAGGTATCGTCCCCATATGTATCTCCCGATATCGCGCGTACATTTTTGAATATAGCCGGACTGAGGTCTTTTATATCCGCTCCACCGCGCAAAAGACCGTTCACATACGTGCACACACCTTCCATCGTCCAGCCCATCCTGTATTCACCCTCACCCATACCGGCCTGGCTTACGCCGTCCGTAACAAGTATAAGCGCGTCACTGGGTTTCATCATGATACCTATCTCTCCGACCACTTCGTTACCAAGCGGGAAATAATGTGGCTTACGCACGTAACAAAAACCGTCTTTAACGAATAACGGCATAGGCATTTCGTAACTAAGTATAGTGGCAAAGCCGTCATGCCTTATGCGCGCTATGATAAACGCCGCGAACGGGATATCTTCCGTCCTCGCGCTGTGCATTGTACCCACCACGCGTTCGCATGAACGCCTTACAGGCAGCCCCAGCCGCAACAGTTCCCCGATACGCGAAGCGGCCATGTTCGCGGCGAGATTCGCCTTTATTCCGCTCCCCAGCCCGTCGCAAAGAATAACCGTAGTGGCTTCCGCGCTGCGTTCCCGGAAAATAACGTCGCCGGAGACATTCTGTCCGGTCTTCGAGACCTGCAACTCGATAATATCCACGAATGTTTCATGTTCATTTCTTTTTTGTCTCATCATGATCGTCCAGCGACATTAATTTTTCAATCAGTTCCTCGCCGCGCGCCGTGGTCTCGCCCAAAAACTTGGCTATACCCTGCGCAGTCTTCATCTGATGCTCAAGAAGTTCTTTGGCCTGCATAATGGTCTGTAATTTTATCTGCTCGAGTTTTTCCTCGCTGGACCTTAGATTGGTGATATCGACGAATATCCCTACGAATTGTTTCTCCTCGCGCAGCGCGTAAAAAAGAGTGTGGCATACCAGGCTATATGTCGGGAACGTAAGCGCCATGTCAAGATTATCCACCGTACCCTCGGCGAGTTTTTCGAACGCGGACGGATCCATAAGATAAGAGATATTCCTTCCAAGTATCGAATTGGAACAAACAAAAAATTTCATAAAAGCCGGGTTCATGCCAATGATGTTCAGGTTGCTGTCCAATATCACTATACCGTTCGGACTTTGCTGCAATATGCGGTCGCCCCTTAGCTCGGCCAGCCTCCGCATGTACGGTATACATATTTCGGGATCGGCCATACCGCGTATAACGGCAATCGCTTTTTCACGGCAGGTCGAATATCCGCACGCCCCGCAGTTCAGCTGCTGTTTAGGATCGGCCTTACCCGTGCGCTCAAGCACCTTTATTATCTCTTCTTCCGGGATTATCTCCTTATCGAACCCGCTTTTATCATTATATCCGGCATAGCGCAGATTATCCGCATAATGTTCAGACGGGATAGAGGACTTGTGTTCCCGCGCGAATTCCACAATATCACGTTTTCTCTCGAAAACATTTTTATCGTTATCGATGCCGGGCCCGTTTATACATCCTTCAGGACAGAATAAAGGCTCAACAAAACATCCATTCTTTCCCTTCGGGACGTGAACGCCCAAAGCCTGTTTTAGGTTATCGAACCCTGTAACAGCAAGAACATTAAGATTTAAAAAATCCGTATCGAATCCGGCGGTTTTAAGCATTCCTCCTGAAAGAGGGTATAGCTGCGCGACCCCAGCCGGGGATTCGTCAAAATCACTTTCCTCGCATCTGGCAAGATCCACCCCGTACATACGGAACATCTCGTTCAGTTCCTTAAAAGTAAGCACAAGGTCCACGGCCTCGGCGTTCTTGGCCGTCTCAAGCTCGGTTTTTTTGGCAACACACGGCCCGACAAAGATCACTTTTGTGTCTACGCCCAATTTTTCTTTTAATATCCTGCCATGCGCCACCATGGGAGAAACCAGCGGAATAAGTTTTTTCACCATATCCGGCGCGTATCTTTCCACGTAATTAACTACGGCGGGACACGCGGTGGATATATAGATTTCATCCGTCCCTTTGTCTTTTATAAAGCTCACGCTGGAACAAGCCAGATGATAAGCACCCACTGAAGTGTGCCCGATATAACTGAACCCGAGTTTTCTCAAAGCGGAAGGCAAACGTTTAAGTTGCCATTCATTATAAACCGTAACATATGACGGCGCGATACTAACGGCTATCTTTCCGCCACATTCCAGTATCTTCTTAGCTTCATCGATGTCGCTGCGGAATGTTTTCGCTTTCTGCGGACATTCACGTATACATGTACCGCACGCGATACACCGTTCCGGATCGACATAGGCCTGTCCAGCACGCATTCTTATCGCTTTGACCGGACACACCCTTAAACACCGGTAACAATCACGGCACTGCGCGGTCAGAGTGAAAACCACCTGTTTATTCCCCGCCTGCGTCATATTGCCTCCTAAGCATCCGGTTTATTTTTACTTATTCCCATGCGCTCCCGCCAGGGCCGTCTCCATTGCCGCTCGCACCTTGTCGAATGTAGCGTGTTCTATAACAACGTCACCTACACGGATCATCGGCCCGCTGTCGCATTTTTCAAAACAGAAAGACGCTTTTACTTCCACCTTATCCGCGATGTCGACCGTCTTTATATATTCTAGAATTTGATGCAAAAGATTCTGTGCGCCTTTAAGAAAACAACTTGTGCCAAAACAAATACTCACTTCAAGAGGCACAGTCGTTCCGGAAGTCCCGCTTATCGTAACACCTTCTTTAAAAATACGTTTGCGCGCCTTGTAATGCGTGTGCAGCAGGTTATGCGCCTTCTGACTGCCCGGGGCCTCAAGGGATTTCTTATAGAGTTCCACTATGTACGGGTTCTCCTGCGGACGGTGAAGCTGAAGCATTCTGTCGTTCTCATAAAGGCCCTTCGTCCTTTTCCCGCGTACCCGATTATCGTGATAAACAGGTTGCCCCGCCCCGCCTATACATCCGCCGGGGCACGCCATGACCTCTACAAAATCATACTCAGCTTCTTTATTTTTTATTCGCTCCATTATTTTTTTGGCATTGCCGAGACCGTTAACTATCGCCATCTTCACGGTGCGCCCGTTAAGCGTGACCGTCAGCTCTCTTATTCCTTCCTGGCCGCGAGCCTGCGTGAATTCATAAGAATCCGTTTTCGCGCCTGGTACTTTTTCCGTAACAAATCTCAGGACTGCTTCGCTGACCCCGCCGGAATTCCCGAAAATGATGCCGCCGCCCGTCTTGAACCCGAACGGCATATCGAAAGATCCGGGTTCAAGATCCGTGAAACATAATCCCGCCTCACCTATCATCGTTCCCAGTTCCTGTGTCGTGATCACATGATCTATGTCCCACACCCCGCTTTTTTTGAACTCCGGACGCTTAGCCTCATATTTTTTAGCGGTACACGGCATTATAGACACGACCACTATGTCCTCTTTTTTAACTCCAAGCTCCATAGACAACATTTCTTTCGTCAAAGAACCGAACATCTGCTGCGGCGAACGACAGCTGGAAAGATTCTTCAAATATCCCGGATAATACTGTTCCGCAAACTTGACCCACGCGGGGCAGCATGAAGTGAAAAGCGGTAATTTTTCTCCTTTGATAACACGTTGCAAAAATTCATTGCCCTCTTCTATAACGGTCAGATCCGCCGTAAACGACGTGTCAAAAACCTTATCAAATCCCATAGAACGTAACGCCGTTATTATCTGACCCGTGGTCGTCACGCCCGGCTGAAGCGTGAACATCTCTCCTATCGCCACCCTAACGGCCGGGGCTATCTGCGCGACAACTATTTTTTTCTTATCATCCAAAGCTTTCCACACAAGATCCGTCTCAGGCTTAGGAGTCAAAGCCCCTGTCGGACATACCCTGCTGCACTGCCCGCAATAAACACACTCCACGCTATCAAGATTCTTTTTGAAACTCGGAACCACCATGGATTCCGAACCGCGATAAGCGAAATCTATCACACCCACACCCTGCACCTCGGAACACATCCTTACGCAATCCCCGCAAAGAATACATTTATTCGGATCGCGCACGATAGACAAAGACGTATCGTCTATCGGCGCGCGAGCGGCCGTGTTTTTAAAACGTACTTTTTTTATGCCCAGGTTTTTAGCGAGATTCTGGAGCTGGCACATAGTGTTCTTCGGACACGTCGGACAATTCTGGTCATGGTTCGCCAGCAAAAGTTCTATCGTGATCTTTCGCATCGAACGTATCTCTTCGGTATTCGTCCTTATCTTCATTCCCGCTTCGGGCGGCGTAGAACACGATGAAACAAGCCCCCTACCCTCTACATCCACCATGCACAAACGACAGGCCCCATAAACACTGAGTTCCGAATGATAACAGAAAGTCGGGATATTTATACCGGCCTTGCGTATCACTTCCAGAAGATTACGCTCTCCTTCAATAGGGATCTCTCTACCATCTATTATGACCGTATTCTGATTTTTCATTTCGCACCTCCGCCGATCGCGCCGAATTTACAAGCCGCGACGCACGCTCCGCATTTTATACATTTTTTCTGATCGATAACATGCGGTTTGGCTTTTTCCCCGCTGATCGCCCCAACGGGACACTTACGGGCGCACAATGTGCAACCCTTGCACTGCGCGGCGTTTATACTGAATTTAGCCAAAGCCTTACATTGCCCTGTCGGGCAGTATTTATCTTTGATATGCGCCTCATATTCTTTTCTGAAATATTTCAGCGTGGAGAGAACAGGATTCGGCGCCGTTTTGCCAAGTCCGCACAGAGATCCTTTCTGAACGGCGTACGCGAGCTGCTCAAGAAGCGCCAATGTTTCGTCCGTAGCCCTGCCCTCGATTATATCGTCCAAAAGGTTCAAAAGCTGTTTTGTACCTTCACGGCACAAGACGCATTTTCCGCAGGACTCATTCTGCGTAAATTGCATAAAAAACCGGGCGATCGACACCATGCACGTTCTTTTATTCATCACGACAAGCCCGCCGGAACCCACCATCGCTCCGGCCTTCTTCAAAGAATCGAAATCCATCGCGAGATCCAGATGCTCGTCGACAAGACATCCTCCGGATGGACCCCCGATCTGTACCGCTTTAAAACCTTCATTCGATATCATTCCTTTGTCGTCGGTCACACCGCCCGCGATATTATTAACTATCTCTCTAAGCGTGGTCCCGAACGGCACTTCTATAAGTCCCGTATTCACTACATGGCCCGTAAGCGCAAACGTTTTAGTACCCGGCGAACCGGCGGTCCCGAGTTTTCTATATTCTTTCGCACCCATCTTTATAATGAGCGGGACCGTGGCCAACGTCTCGACGTTATTTATAACGGTCGGTTTTCCCCAAAGACCGCTCTGCGCTGGAAAAGGCGGTTTCGGCGAAGGCATACCGCGTTTTCCTTCTATCGAGGCGATCATCGCGGTTTCCTCCCCGCAAACAAAAGCCCCGGCGCCTTCCATAACATTCAACGTAAAACTATGCTCCGAACCAAAAATATTTTTCCCAAGTATCCCAATCTTATTCGCGTCCAGAACGGCTTTTCTCATCCTTTTAACGGCAAGAGGATATTCGGCCCTTACGTAGACAACTCCTTCATCGGCGCCTATTGCACAAGAAGCTATTATCATCCCTTCGATGACACTGTGAGGATTCCCTTCCATGACGCTTCTATCCATGAAAGCGCCAGGATCTCCCTCGTCCCCGTTACAGATCACATATTTCTTCGCGTTTTTCTGAACACGCGTGATATCCCATTTCCGGCCGGCCGGAAAACCTCCGCCGCCACGGCCGCGAAGCCCGGAATCGAGTATTTCCTTGCATATAGACTCGGCGTTCATTTCTAAACACGCTTTGCGTGCGGCTCTATAACCGTCCTTAGCTATATATTCATTCACATCCTCGGGATCTATGATTCCGCATTCTTTCAGGACAAACCGATGCTGTTTTTTGTAAAACTGTATATCATTAACACCCTTACATTTTTTCTTTGTGTTCGAATCGGTATATAAAAGCCTTTCGACCGCCTTGCCTCCGATCAAGGTCGCGGAAATTATCTCTTCCACATCCTCTTTCTTCACCTTTGTGTAAAGTATCCTTTCCGGCAAAATAGTGACCAAAGGGCCCATCTGACAGAATCCCTGGCATCCGCTTTTAGAAACATAAACATCTTCCTCTTCCGTTTTAAGTTCCACGGCGACACGAATATTATGTTTCATAAGCGTGGTCACGAATTCCTCGTACACAGGCAAAGAACCGTTCGCAACGCAGCCGGTCCCGGCGCACACTATCACCCTGCGGGAAACTTTATCCTGCTTTTTCAAATAATCTTCTTTTATCCTGTCGAGATCAAGCTCGTGTGTTCGCATGTTTTTCCTCCTCAATGATCCCGTCTATCACGGTCACGACTTTTTCCGGCGTCATCTGACCGTAGACTTTATCGTTTATCACAACGGCCGGAGCAAGCCCACACGCCCCGAGACACGAAACAGTCTCAACCGTGAACATCATGTCCGAGGTCGTGTTCACCTCAGCCGTAAGTTTAAGTTTGGCCAGTAATGCATCCAACAATTTGATGGAACCTTTAACATGACACGCCGTACCGTCACAGATACGCACGATATATTTTCCTTTCGGCTTCAATGTAAAATGCGAATAGAATGTAGCTACCCCAAAAACCTTCGCGGGGGAAATATCAAGCGCCGTCGCGATAAAGGTCAGTATCTCCTCCGGCAAATATCTGTATTC
Source organism: Candidatus Omnitrophota bacterium (assembly GCA_035403965.1). Lineage (GTDB taxonomy): Bacteria > Omnitrophota > Gorgyraeia > Tantalellales > Tantalellaceae > DAONGE01. Next base: position 13,598 of record DAONGE010000011.1, read on the forward strand.
CTCCTGAACCGCCTGAAGTATCGGTATAAGCCGCGATGATTTCCGATCATTGGCCTCTATTATTTCACATACTTTCTGAAATTTTCTAAGCTTCATATACTACTCCTTTTTCGCTTCAAGCGCCGTCGCAAGACGTTTTGACAGAACGGCTAAAGAAGACGCCAGATTCTCATGTTGCACTATCACGTTCTCCTTCACAGTGACTTTGACCGGAGCGAAATTCCATATACCTCTTATCCCCGCCTGTACCATCATATCCGCGATCTCCTGCACATACGCTCCGGGAACGGTCAATATGCCAAGCCTTATATTCAATCTTTTCGTCATCTCCGGCAATTTTTTTATATGGAATATTTTCCTTCCGCGTATCTCTTTACCAACTTTATTCGGATCCGTGTCGAACGCCGCCACGATATTAACACCATAATCTTTAAAACCCGGATATCCCAAAAGCGCGAGACCAAGATGTCCCGCCCCGATCAAAAACGCGTCACTCGTATTGTTCCACCCCAAAAAATGCTCTATCGCCTTCGCAAGCTCACCCACATTGTAACCAACCTTCGGTCTGCCAACGGCACCAGTCATCTCTATATCCTTGCGAACCTGCACAGGCACAAATCCCAGATCATTGGCTATCTGTGTACATGAAATAAAACCGTTTACGTCATTTTGAGCGGTTTTGTTCAAATATTGATAATATAAAGGAAGCCGACGCAATGTAGGCTCCGGGATGATCTTAATAACCCCATCGTTCCTGTTTATTCCGTCGTTCATACATTAGCCCCTTTCGTTCTATTCGCAAATGTTTGCAACATTCGATAATTATTTATCTATATAAGTATATCGATAAAATTTTATTTTGTCAAGGCGGAAAGTAATATTTTGTCTCCCTTCTGTCCGTTAAAATGAACGAACCTCTTCGGGTTAAAACCGGGGATATTTGGCCTTCCGTCAGCACAATTCTACTTAGCAGAACAATCTAGAGGGGTCACATTCCATGTATCATGGCATAATATACATCTGCAGGTAATAAACTCCAGCTATTATAAAAATCACGCCGGTGATTTTTCTCATATACACTTCGGCCGCGCTTATCCTTTTAAACCAATGGCTCAATGATTTCACCCCAAAGGCTATCATGACTGCGAAAAACATGACAGGCAAAGCCGTTCCGATACCATAGATAAAAGGTAACGTTACCCCGGCTTCAGATCTAAGTGCAAGCGGTATAAGGCTCCCAAAAAATAACGCAGCGGACACAGGACAAAACGCGAGCGCGAATATAGCACCCAACAAAAACGAACCGGCTAATCCCGCTTCTGCGATCTTTTTATGCTGCTTTTGGGACAACGCTAAACTCGGGATATTTATTCGAATGATCTCCAGAAGGATCAACCCGACAACGATCAGAACAGGGCCAAGCGCTTTGGACATATATTTCTGCAAGAACTGCGCGACCTGCGGGGTGGTCAGCACCGAATTGATAAGAACAAATCCGATGGCCGCGTACGCGGCCATACGTCCGGCCGTATACGCCATCCCCGATAAAAAAACTGTCAGAGGATGGGCTACCTTCTTCGATAAAAAAGATATCGCCGCTATGTTCGAGGCCAACGGACACGGACTTATTGAGGTTAATATGCCGAGCCACAATGCCGACACCATTCCTATTAGCATATCCATTATTCGGCTTCCTTTAAAAAATCATCCACACCGTTCTTAACATACTCCATATATTCTTTTTTATTTCCCACCAGATCCCATATCCTGTCGAGATTTTTCCACTTTGTTTCTTTCCCGTCTTTCTCAAGCGATAATATCAGGGTCTTAGTATAAAGCTGATACTCGCCTATAAAATGGTCGTTCTCTTTCTCCTCAACATTGATCTCTTTGAATTCAAGTTTACCCGAAGCAATCTCATTCTTAAAATTATCGTTGATAGCCGCTTTCGCGTAAGACTCGAGTTTTTTGCAGGTAGGACAACGGAACGATCCGTGAAAATAATACGCGATCACCTTCGCCGTTCCCGATGCCGGCGCATCAGCAGCCGAAACTACCGGCACGCTAACAAAGACACTTACCGCCAAAAACAACCCTGATACTATCGCCGTAATTTTTCTCATATTACGCCCCCGCTATCACAGACAACGCTTTGTTGATCGCCGCGTCATCAGCCGTAGTCTTCCCTTTTTCAAAACCCATATCTTTCAGATTGAAAGGTATCGGGCTGAAACCGGCATGTTCAAGTGTCTTCTTAGCACACTGTACAGGACATCCGTCTATCGCTATTATTTTTTTAGCGGCTTTTACAGACTCCAACATCCCGCTCACATGAGCCCCTACTCCGGCCAGACAGAACATCTTGGCCTGCCCGCATTTAGCCATCTTTCGCCCTACACGGTCGGCTAATTCCCCTACATCAGAACCTCCGGAACACGGGAATATCAAAACCCCTGCTTCCTGACACATACTTTTCTTTTCCATGACCCTCTCCTTCTATTTAGTTATTAATTTTTTTATTTCGTCCTTACTCAGCAATTTCCCGGCGGATAAAATCGCACCGTCTACCACCAATGCCGGAGTTATCATCACACCGTATTCCGTGATCCTATCAATATCCGTTATCTTCACCACCTCAGCAGCGATATTAAGTTCCTTTACCGCCGCTTCTGCGTTAGCAGTAAGCTGTTTACATTTCGGACACCCCACTCCTAAGATCTCTATTTTCATCATTTCACTCCCTTCCATCAGGTTTTTTCGCGGAAACCTTAATACTTGCAACCACATTCTCCGCACCGCTAAGGCCCGCGAACATGGCATCTACAGGATAACTTGACTGGCCTATAACATTCACCTGCTGAAAATCGGCCGCCTTTATAAAATTCAGATAATCATCTTTCATAATGGCCCCGGATATGCAGCCAACATACGCTTCGACAGATCTTTTTATTTCTCCAGGCAGGTCTTTCAAAAGCACTAGATCCGACACCATCAATCTTCCGCCCGGTTTTAAGACCCTGAACGCCTCTTTGAATACCGCCTTTTTATCGGGAGATAGATTTATCACACAATTGGAGATTATAACATCGATCGATCCGTCCTCCACCGGCAGTTTTTCTATTTCCCCCTGACGAAACTCCACATTTTTGTAGCCGCCTTTTCGGGCATTAGCCCTGGCTCTATCGAGCATTTCCGGCGTCATATCAACGCCTATAACCCATCCGGACTTCCCCACTTTTTGAGAAGCAAGAAAAGTGTCAAATCCCGCCCCACTCCCGAGATCCAATACGACTTCACCCTCTTTAAGTGAAGCGATCGCCACAGGGTTCCCGCATCCGAGCCCAAGATTGGCGCCTTCAGGGACCGTGTCCATTTCTTGATCACTGTAACCGATTTTTTTACTTACCTTTTTTGCCGTACTGCTTCCTCCGCAGCATGAACTCCCTGAACAACAGGAGCTACCTTTTAATGCTACTTTTGCGTATCCATCTCGCACCATCTTCTTTATTTCATTATCTTTCGCATTCATGCCATCTCCTATCATTTAACAAACATACCGAATATCATTCCTGATATCGTCGCCATAACAACGACCAAGCTGACATACACAACGGTTTTTCTAGTCCCCATAATGCTTCGCAGCACCAGCATGCTAGGCAAACTCAACGCCGGTCCGGCCAAAAGAAGAGCGAGCGCCGGGCCTTTTCCCATGCCAGCGCCGATAAGCCCCTGCAAGATCGGGACTTCCGTAAGCGTGGCAAAATACATAAAAGCGGCTACTACTGAGGAAAAGAAATTCGCCCATAGCGAATTCCCTCCTACAAGCGCCGCGATATATTTCGAAGGTATAATACCCTCATGACCAACTCTTCCGAGCAAAAACCCCGATACCAGAACACCGATAAATAAAAGCGGCAATATTTGAAGCGCGAAACCCCATGTCGCCTGTGTCCACTCCCTGATCTCGTCCATTTTGAACCATTTAAATAGAATGAACGCGAGGCCCGCCAATGAAAGGCCCGCCACATACCACTTACACTGATAGATAGCAGTCCATACACCGTTATCCCCTTCTAAAAGCTTCCCCCAATTCGCGAACACAAGAAACACTATCATCGCGGCGAAATAAAAAATGGTCTGCCCTAAAGAACGTGTTTCGGTTATCTCGCCCACGTTAAAATCGCCGTTCGCGTGACGTTCGCGCTCTTCTTTTAGAAATATAAAATGCATCAATAACCCTATGACGACGCTAAATACTATCGCGCCGACCGCGCGAGCCAAACCAAGTTCCCAGCCCAATATCCGGGCCGTAAGAATTATCGCTAAAACATTTATAGCAGGTCCGGAATATAAGAACGCTACGGCAGGACCTAAACCTGCGCCCCTTTTATAAATACCTGAAAATAACGGCAAAACCGTGCAGGAACACACCGCGAGTATCGTCCCCGATACAGACGCGACGCTGTAGGAGAGGATCTTGTTAGCTTTTGCCCCGAAATATTTCATCACCGACGCCTGGCTCACGAAAACCGATATTGCCCCGGCTATAAAGAACGCGGGAACAAGACAAAGTATCACATGCTCCCTCGCGTACCACTTAACAAGAGCCAGCGCCTCAAAAACGGCGCCGTTAAAACGCATGCTTTCGATAGGCAAAAAATAACATACTATAAAAGCCGCTAAAATATATATAAACTTTCTTAATTCACTCATTTCCGTTCCCCACTTTTTACCTCACAACACCCACCCTCTATCCTGATCGCCTTGATATTCACCAGAGCGTCGGTCACCTTTTTACAAGCTGAAGCCACTATCCTGGAAAACGTCGGACGTGAGATCTTCATAAGCTTCGCCGCGTCCTCCTGCTTCATCTCAAGAAGACATGCAAGGCGCATCGCCTCAAATTCGTCAATACTTAGCACCACGCCGTCCAGCTCCGACACCGGCCTGCACTTCGGGCGAAAGCACCGCTCGCCCGGCATACATTTCACCCATCTCTTTTTCTTCGGTCTCATATCGCCTCTTCACTGTTATGAACATATGTTCATAACTAATTTTACCACATAAAAATAAATTGTCAAAATAAACAGCGACGACGAGTCCACTTTCTACCCCTTAGATGTTGCGCGTCATCCTGCGCGTTTCGAGAAAAAACCTGTCCAGTTAATTGGCGAAACGAAAGCTTTAGAATATCCGAACACAAAGCAAGGCCGGGGCGCCCTGCGATCCTCCTTCGTCCGGTACTCGGGCATCCCCGGCCTTGCTTCAATCGTCATCATCATAACAATGTTATTCCCCCAATCCGCCTGTTCGGAATGTTCGAGCACTTGAGAAAAACGCCCACAAAAGATAAAAATATTTTACGCTTCAGCGAAGCATCAAACGCCGGGAGATCAAAAATAACAGGGTATTTTTCTAAAGGGCGCAGAACTTCCGAACAGGCGGTGGCGGAAATTTAGTGGGCGGGATTGTTCCATGGGCACCAAAATTGTCAGAAAATTCTCCGAACGATCCCCACGTTCAGTTGACTTGGCGAAACGGGAAGGGATGGAGTGAATACGCTTTTCCGGAGAAGTTTGTGTTCTTTCGAAGGGGCATCGGGAGGCCGAGCGGGCATGGATCCGGCTGAACGACACGTTTATTTTAATTTCATTGATCCCCGATAAAAACATTCGGGGATGATGCATTGATATCATTCCCGCACGCATTTAGCGGGAATCTATAATATGAAAGTCAGATGACTTTAATGTTATAGATGCCCGATAGAAGCATTCGGGCATGACATAGAGCGAGCGTCCCCGGTAGAAAGAACACAAACTTCTCCGACAAGCAGATCGTCTGCGGGCAGAACTTCTCGTTTCTCCAAGTAGACATATTCACATTTTATGCTACGTCGGGCTGGTGGAATTTGCCGTTATCCAAATAAAATGAATTACGCTTCAGCGAAGCATCAAACGCCGGAAGATCGAAAATAACAGGGTATTTTTCTGAAGAGCGCAGAACTTCCGCACAGGTGGATACAGGAATATACCGGAGAAACGAGTTCCATTGACGCCAAATTGTCAGAAAATTCTCCGAAAAAGGATACTACGATCTAAGACCGGCCGCGCTACCCGCCACAAACCCCGACGCCCAGGCCCATGCGAGATTATATCCGCCGCGTTTCCCCTGCACGTTCAAAACCTCACCGGCGAGGAATAATCCGGGATGACATTTGGATTCAAGCGTGTGAATATTTACCTCTTCGGTATCTATCCCCCCGGCTGTAAATTCGGCCTCGTCCCAGCCGCGCGTACCGCTGACAGTGAATTTCTTTTTTTTGACGTTCTTTACTACCCCGAGAGGATCTTTGGTTTTCAGTATATCCGATAACGGATTAGCGAATTTATAAGGAAGTATCCCGGCTAAAAGTTTAGACGGTTCTATATTCTTTTTTATACGGCGAGAGATCTCAGCGCGCAACTCTTCTTCGCTCATGAATGGCACAAGATCGATCACAACAGAAATATTTTTTTTATGGAAACGGTTCATCTCTATGGATATTTCCTCGCTTACATCGAGTATCGCCGTTCCCGAAAGACCGTATTTCGTAAATATAAGGTCCCCCTCCGATCTTTGTCCGGCTACTCCTTCAATAATATTCGCAACTTTTGCGCGGACCCTTTGTCCGACGATATCATGGAACCAATTATCTTTTACGATAATTGGCACCGTGCTCGGTACAGGTTCAATAATACTATGGCCGAAATGTTTCAAAAGCGGGTACATCCCTCCGTCAGATCCCGACACCGGATAGGATCTCCCTCCGCCGCAGACCATCACCTTACGCGCTGTAACCTGCCCTCCGGATTTTATTTTAATTTTAAAATCAGCATCCACGGCGGATATGCCATCAACATCCGAGTGAAATTTAATGTCCACAGCAAGTCTATGAAGCTCCATCTCCAATACTTCCATAACCGATGTCGATTGATTCGTCACAGGATAGATCTTGCCGTTATCCGAATAGACCATAAGACCCAGTTCTTTAAAAAAATGTAATATCTCTTTTCCCCCGAACGAAGAAAAAACATATCTAACTAAAGTCTTAGCCTCCGGATTAAAAAACGAATCATCCATTGAATCGTTGGAAAGATTGCACCTGCCGGCGCCCGAGACAAGTATCTTCTTCCCAAGTTTCGGCATCTTTTCAATGATAATAACGGACGCGCCATTTCTACTCGCGCTTATGGCGGCCACAATACCAGCCGCGCCCCCGCCTATAACAGCGACATCATATGCAACGCTTTTATCTGTCATGTCTATTGATCCTATCGGCCAAAACCTCGGCCCGTCTTATCGCCTCGTCCATGTTGATATATTCAAACTCGGCGAATCTCCCGGTTATATGTATCCCTTTACGCTTTATATATTCTTTAATAACAGCCATGTTCTTAAAATAATTCTTATCATAAATGATATATCCGTATTTCATCCTGAATATTTTTCCGAAAACCAAATGTTTTTTGTTTATCATCTGTTCCCGATGCAAAGTACCGGTTATTTCCCGGATCAGTTGCTTGTCGGCGGTTTTCCAGACTGTTCCGCCGTGTTTACACGTCATTTCGGTTATCATTGAGAACGCGCCCGGCGGGGCGTTCTTAGGGCTAAAGTTGCTCATATAACAAACCCGATGATACGGCAGATCTTTAGCGGGACAGTACACAGCCGTATGATCCGGCATCTTGTCCGTATCGAGCCCCAGCATCCCCACTATCACGGAATTATATCTTAAACGCTTCAGCGCAGTTGCCACCTTAACGGGCATATCCCCTAAAGCTTTTATAAGATCGAAGACCGGTATGGTTGATATCAATTCATCATATTCCCGTTCTTCTTTCCCGGAACACACTACCCATTTTTTGCCGTTCCTTAATATTTTCTCAACTTTGAATTCTGTTATTATCGCATCTTTTTTCGCCATAAATAGACTATCGGTAAGAGCTTGTATCCCTCCCCGTTTTGGATAGATATAATTCAGCTGATGGACATATCCCTCTGTCTCTACGCCCATTGAAGAGCGTATTATATCCTCGGCCGGGGGCTTCGGCACACGCTCCACCCACTCAAGCCCCATTTTTTTAAGATCGTATTTCCAGATTTTCTCGTTATACGGAATAAGATACTTTTCGGCTATCGCGTCACCGAATGTGTAATAGATCCATTCCCTGAAATTCTTAGGTTTCGGATTGTCATTATTCAGATAATAATAAAGGCATTCGAGGTTATCTTTTCTCGAAAGCCCGGCGAGCCCGTTCTCAAAAGGATATTTAACAAAACGCTTATCATAATAGACTTTGTTGCGGCGGCGGCGATATCCGGCATTATTCCCCAGAACCTTACCGGCGAATTTCATTATATCCTGATCTTTTGAGAAAAATATATGCCCGCCCTGATCGAAGGTGAACCCATCATATCTGAAACTGCGGCAAAGCCCGCCGCACTCGGATTCTTTTTCTAAAATTTCTGGCGAAGCTTCCAAAAAACAACGTAGCGCAAGACCAGAAAGACCACCACCTAGAATCCCTATATTACTCATTATAATGTCTTCCTTTTACTATCTATTTAAATCGTGCCACAAACAATATATATTGCAATAATCACACCACATCACTCATAATTTAGAACTCATTAAATATAGATCATTACCCAACAAACAACGAAGCAAGCCCCAGCTCCCTATCGCACCGATAAATCTCACTAAAATGTTTTTCCCCATCACTTTGGTATGCCGGTAGTTACCACTTCGCAGAATATCCCCATCAACCCACACTTGTGGATTATTTAAATCTGCCGTTTTAGCCACTCGTTTTAGCGAGAACAGATCATATTCGTGTGCATGATCATGTGAGGTTAAACAATTATTTTTCTTTCTGATCTTTAAATCCTGACGTTGACGGTCTATAATAAAAATAGCTTCTTCATCTAAAAATTTCAAAAAAAGGCGTGCAACTGGATATATCCATTTGGTAAATATATTGTTTGGGGACGTATGAATCAACATAATACCACGCGGTTTTAACACCCGGTACATCTCTTTTAACATTTTGACGCCGTTCTCAAAAGGAAGATGCTCTAACACGTCGCCGGCAAAAACACGGTCGAAAGTATTTTCACCGTATGGTAAACATGTAACATCTGCCACCCGGATATCTGCGGTTGGAAAATCACGCAACACTTCTTTTGCTATTTCAACGGCATCAACAGACAGGTCCACCCCTGCCACTTTGGCACCTCTTTTAGCACAATGATAAAGCAATTCTCCCCGCCCAAATCCGGTTTCCAGTACCGTCATTCCGTCCGCAATATTTAACATATTAAGCTGTTTGGTTTTTATAAAACTCAATTCTCCATTTTTAAATTCTTCATACCCCTCGACCTCTGGGCTCAACAAATATTCTCTGTTTACAACAAAATAATGTTTTTTTTACGAACCTCATTTGCCGCACATCCTGTTTTTCCATTTTCCTAAACCCTTCCCTCGTCAACCAACTAACATTTGCATTCATTATGTTGCACTTTTCATCTCACTTTATCCTGAAAATTGTCCGATTTTCCCCGAACGTTATAGATTGTTGTCAGCAAACCAAAACACATCTGAACACTATCACGTTATATTATTGTTTAATCTTATATGAAAGTATTGAAAATTTTTATTTTGAAAAAACCTATTAGCAGCCTAATAGTCGCATATGGCAGTCTGGAAGCCGGAAGCCCCCTTGACTCCCCAAATTGCCGCTCATAATGAATCACCGGAACTTCGGCAATTTTCATTTTTAGCAGGTACGCTTTTATCAAAAACTCGGTCGAGACAAAATCCAGATCGTTGCTTATTTTCAGCAAAGAAACCAAAGCCTCCCGACGGAACAACTTAAAGCCCGAGTTTATATCCCTAAAAAAACATCCATACATAAAGAAAATAAACGTATTCATTATCCTAGAGATCAAAAGTCTGTACGGCGGATCTGTTCTCGGACATTTATATCCGCTGACGATATCGAAATCGTCTATAAATGTCAGCATTTTCCAAAAATCCGTTACTTTATGCTGGCCATCCGAATCCAAAAAGAACACAATATCCTTACTTGCCAAACGCAAGGCATCGCGCACCCCTTTAGCATACCCTTTACGTTCGTCACTATGGACTAATTTCATCGGTATCTCTTTTTCCAACCTTCTCAATATATCGGTGGTCCCGTCCGTTGAGCCGTCTTCGGCAATAATAAATTCATAATCCTTAAGATTAACACATATCTCTTCATGTATGGATCGGACTACTTTTTCTATAACCTCACACTCGTTATGCACCGGTATCACTATAGATACCGCTTTATCTGTACTTATCTTCATCCGGTCTCCGTTCTTTAAATTTTACCAGCTTCATACTCACAAACTTCCTTGCGGATCTTTTCCATGTCTTTATCCCCGAAGAATAAAGCCCTTAAACGTTTCATCCATTGAAAATTGTAAAATTTGATATACATTATAGCCGAGAAATCACATTTGACCGGCGTAACGAGAAGATCGATAAAAGACAATGTGATGAACTTCGGAAAATGTTTAAGTACCTGCTGCAGGTTATGTTTAAGTATAAAGTCCACGAAGCGGGGATGCATTATCGGAACGGCTCTGAACAAAAAAGTGTATATTTTAAAAAGCTTACGCTGCTCTTTATCGCGGATCGATCCCGTCGCGATATAAACATCCTCATTCCCTGAATTTATGTTATCCACGGCATCGGGATTAAGCAGACCCATCCCCTGCGCGATCTCCACAAGTTCCGTTTTGGGAAAGTATGAAAGCCAGAACGGTGTTATACGGACCACTTTTTTACACCTTGAATACACACGTAACGCGTATTTTAGATCTTCTTCCGTATCGTTCGGTATTCCGAAAATATGATCTATCGAATATGATAGGCCCGCATTGTCGCACGCTTCAAATGCTGCGAGAACTTCTTCATTGGTTTCCGGCCGTTTCATTATTTTCTGGCGTGTTTCCTGGTTCATACTTTCCACACCTATCTGCACCCTGAAACATCCCGCATCCTTAAGAGCCTTAGCCATTTTATAGCTCAGCCGTTTCGGATGTGTCATGACCCGGAACCTTAACCCGATTTTTTCTTTATACAATTTCAGAAATCGCAGGGCCTCTTCTTCATAAGCCGCGAAAGTATTGTTCATCAAAACGACTTCCTCATACCCATATTTTTCTTTCATAACTACAAGTTCATCGATGATCTGCTCCGTAGTTTTCTCACGCAAAACCGGTCCGAGCCCTTTTTCAAAACGTCTCATAAAATTCTGCGAACAATACGTACATTGAAAGGGACACCCTTTTACCGTTACCGTCAGATAACAATCTTTTATAGGTATATAATTTTCAAAAAGCTCCTTATCCGGGTGCGGCAATTTTGTAAGATCTAAAAGCGGACGTAAGGGATTTTTTATGATCTCGCCATTATTTTTAAACCACATATTTTTTATTGAGGTGTCGATCTTGCCCTTTTCCATGCTGTCTAAAAGTTCCACCATCGCTTCTTCGCCCTCTCCCAGACATATCATATCTACGGGATCGGGCGCGATCGCTTTTTCCGGCACTGATGTAGGATATATCCCCCCAAAAACAACAGGCGCACCGGTACGCGCTTTGATTCGACCGGCCATATCGACAGCCCAGTGGAAATTATCGGTAAAAACCGAGACCGCGATAAGATCCGGTTTAGACGCTACGGCCAATTCGACAACACGCTTCCTTTCGTCAAATATCCTATGAAGGAATTTATTGTAAAAATACTGTTTATCGTCGAACATAGCCCCGTCAAAAGCAAGGCTCACTTTATGATGCGAGTTTTTCTTGATATATGCCGATAGATACTCTATCGATATATTCTCTGTACCCATCGCCAGAAATGTAACACGCATAAACTACCTCCAGAATACAAGCCTAAAAAAATGTTTAAATAATGTCGTTTTATTCGGAGTAAGCCAAAATACGCGCCACAGCCGGATGCAATTAAGATAAAAATACAAATATGCTTTCTTCTGCATCTTATCTAAAGTCTGCTGTGACACCGCGCTTATATTTATCTTGCCGAATCGATATCCGTCTTCCCCAAAGTCCCGTATATCTATATTATACCCTCTATTTTTCGCCTGTTCGCCGAGAACCGTCCCGGGGAAAGGATTAACTTTGTGGATCGTCGCCAGATGAAGCGGGGACGCGGCCGCGAACCGTATAGTTCGCAGCATTTGCTCTTCAGTTTCATCCAGAAAACCAAGCATAAAAAAACCGTTCGTTATTATTCCATTCCTCGACATGATCTGCGCCGATCTCCCCACTTTTTCGAGATCAATATCTTTACCGATGGTTTTCTGTATGTCGGGATCGGCCGACTCTATTCCAATCGATACCTGATACACCCCTGCCGTTTTCATTTTTAAAATTATTTTCTCGTCCAAGAGATCCGCACGCAGGCCATTCGGGAAAGAGATCTTGATCTTCATGCCGCTTTTAATTATTAGATCAAAGATACCCTCTGCCCGAACTCTGTCAACATTAAATGAATCATCCTCGAAATGGATCTCATTCACTCCGTACTTTTCATGAAGAAATTTTATTTCCCCAACAACATTCTCAGGGGACCTCTTCCTAAATTTTTTTCCAAAAACACAATGGCAGAAAACACAATGATACGGACACCCCCTGGACGACATGATCTGCGCATGCCTTTGGTTCGAAAGGACAAAACCATGCACAAACGGATTCTTAAAATAACGCTCTACATCCAAAAGATGATACGCCGGATATGGGACATCGTCCAGATCCGGGATGAATTCCCTCGGAGGATTGACTACACATGTACCATCGCCTTTATTATATGCCACTCCCTTTATTCCATCGAAACATCTTTTATCCACAAGATCCCTCATTGTCATTTCGCCTTCGCCAAAAACAACACAATCAACTCCGGGATATTTTAATATCTCCCGGTAATATGTACTGGCATGTGGACCGCCAACGACAATCATGGGTTTTTCGATCTTTGACTCATTTATAACCTGAAGGCATTTTCTTAGGCCGGCGTCCTCGGTAGTCATTGCACCTATCCCGACCGTATCCGGGATAAAATCATTCAACGCTTTATTGATATCCCCCATCCCGGAATCTTTAAACCTCAGATCCAATATCTTGACCTCATGCCCGGCTTTTTCAAGCGAAGAGGCTATATACATGAGCCCTAAAGGAAAATTAGTTATCGGGATTTTAGAAAAAGGTCTGATCAAAAGAATTTTAGACATCAAAAAAACCTCGGATTCACTTTCTGAGTGTTAAGTTCGCCGCACCTGGAACACAATGGCATCAATCTTCCGTTTGTCAAAGAGCGACGCAGTGTCCTCATTGGCCCACCGTTGATTATTTCTTTCAAAGATTCTTTATTGGCATCGCCCAAGATCAATTCCCCTTCGTAATCCACACAACACGGGACCACCCTGCCATCCCAAAGAACAATAAGATTTCCACGCCACACCTCGTTGCATGGCGGATGAATTTGCCTTTCAGATGCCCCCCCCACGAAAACATATGGATGGATACGAACCATATCCGCTATACCTTGCCACTTCATCTTGAAATCATCCACATTTTCTTCATTTTCTTTAGTGATCGTCATATCGATATCGATCTTCAAACCGCTCTTTGCCCGATCCCTCTGTCGGATCAATTCCACGATATTCGCCTCAAGATCTTTGTATGGAACCCCCCGGATCTTCTCATAATATTCTCCTATACCATCCATCGAGATAGTTAAACGATCCAATCCGCTAGAGATCAAACCCCGGATATTCTTCTCATCTAGCAAAGTACCATTCGTTGTCAGAAAAGTTTTTATCCGTTTCATTTTTATATATTCGATAATTTTGTATAGTTCGGGGTGCAGTAACGATTCCCCCCAATGATACAAAAGAAAAAACGAAAGTTTTGGATTTTCATCTGCGATCTTTTTAACAAGATCGAAATCCATGTAACCTTTTTCACGTTTCATCCCACGATTAACGGGACAAATAGAGCACTTTAAGTTACAAAACGCCGACAATTCCAGAGTAACGCTCGTAAGAGCGAATATCCTGTCGTTTTTCATTAAATAGCAAACCCGGTTAATGCCGGTCTTTAAAAAAGCTGATACGCTCCCGTACCGAGCCTCTAACAATTCCGCCATTTCGGGCTTGCCCAGTCCATACTTAGCCACTATTGCGTAAAATCTCTTCTTCATGTCCATCGATTTAATCTTTGAATACGATCTTAGCCCCTTCCGTTTCGAACAAAAACGGCATATACCCCAAATTTATTTTGCCCATTACGGAAATAAGTTTCTCTTTACCATCCGGACAATAAAGAAGCAAAAATCCCCCTCCGCCGGCGCCTACTACCTTGCCGCCTATCGCCCCATTGGCACGAGCTAGATCATACGCTTCATCTATTAATGTGTCCGATATCTTACTGGAAAGTTGTTTTTTTGTCAGCCAGTGTTCGTGCAATATCTCGCCGAATTCGTCAATCTTACCGCTTTCAAATATTTTTTTAGTTCTAAGCCCCAGCTCTTTTATCTTGTGGAGCCTTTCGAGCGTGGCGACGTCACCCGCTTTCGCTTTCTTACCGTGCGCTTCAAGGACACCACCGGCTGACCGTTCTTTATTAAGATTAAAAAGCAGAATATTTTTCTCGAGTTTTTCTAGTTTATCGGCTTTGATCCTGACCTTCTCAACACGGACTGTTCCGTCTTTTTCAAACCAATAAGCCCTAAACCCGCCAAAAGCCGACGCATACTGGTCCTGTTTCCCAATCGGTTCTTTCAATACATCAATTTCTATATGACAAGCTTTTTCTGCCAGATCCGCCGACTTTGTACGTATTTTTTTATACGATAAAAGACCGTTCAAAAGTGATACCGTAAACGCCGAGGAAGTACCAAGCCCGCACCGCGCGGGGACATCCGCCATCGATACCAGTTCTATCCCGGATTTGATATCGACATACCGCAGTGCCTCTCTAAATATGCCATGTTCAATTTTGTTGATATCATCCACTATCTCGGTCTTTGAATACGAAAGACAGATAGAATCGTAAAATCGCTTATTCACGATAACATAAATGTATTTATTTATCGCAGCGGCCATCAGAAAACCCCCGTATTTTTCGTAATAATACGGGATATCCGTGCCTCCGCCACCCATTGATAATCTGACCGGCGCCCTAGAAATTATCATTCCTGACCCTTTTAATATCGTATTCGTTTGAGTTTAACATCGTTATATATCGATTCAATGGACCTGGTAATAGCCTCTTTAGACGTACATTTATTCGTCCATCCCAATGCCCTTATCTTGTCCGTATTGAACCGTACCACCGGCACATCGCCCTTCCAACCGCGATCCTCACCCGTAAAATTATATTTAGTGCCGGTTATTCCCATCACGTTAAGCACGATATCCGCTATTTCTTTCACGGTGATATAATCCTGTGTGGCTACATTGTAATACTGATAACCTTCTTTACCGCTTTTCTCAAGTAAACGCATCGCGTTTATGATATCCGTTACATAAATATATGATTTACTTTGATTACCGTCACCAAGTATCCCAAGTTCCCTTGGATCTTTCAGCAGTTTTCTGACGAAATCGTACCCAACACCATGCGTCTGACGCGGCCCCACGACATTCGCGAAACGAAAACATATTCCCGTCATGCCAAACATGTGGCAATATGCCGATATCAGGGCTTCACACCCAAGCTTGCTGGCACCGTATGTTGAGATCGGGGCTTTCACCGGATATTCTTCATCAAGTTCAACCTCGCCGGCATCCCCGTAAATACCGCTTCCGGAAGCATATATCAGTTTTTTTATCCCGTTAACCCGCATAGCTTCTATCATATTATTCACAAGATACGTGCCTTCCCAAAAATCCACTTCGGGATATGTCACGGCCTTGGCGATATCCGGATTCGCCGCAAAGTGGTACACAATATCCGAACCTTTCATTGCGCGTATAAGCCGGTTTTTATTTTTTACATCGCCTTTAATTATTCGCAGCCTTTCTTTATCCTTCACATTATCAAGATGCCATTTTTTCCCGGACGAAAAGTTGTCATAAATAGTAATGAGCGAATCCGCTTCCTCTTTGGAGATAGATTCCGCGACCTGGCTGCCTATGAATCCGGCCCCTCCGACGATAAAATATTTTCTCATTTTTATTTCACCTTACGTTAAGAGCGTTAACCACGAGATGCAGGATAACGGACTGAAAACTTTCAGCGAGGGGCGTTATCATATTCCCATCCACGACCGGGATGTGGATACACGCGTCCGACAACTTAAGCGCGGCACCGCCATCCCTGCTGACTATTGAAACTATACCCGCTTTTTTTTCTTTCGCGTAATTCATCGCCGTTACCAGATTTTTAGATGTCGTCTCCGTCCCTCCGCCAACCGATAACACCATAATAACGTCTTCATTATTTAATTTTGAGACCTTTAGCCAATTCACAAACACGGTTTCAAACCCGTCATCATTAGTTCTGGCCGTCAACTCGGCTACGTTATCGACCGGCGTATATGCCTCTATCCCGGATATTTTCCTGAAATCGTTCACGGCGTGCGACGCGTTGCTGGCGGATCCTCCGACGCCAAGTATAAAAAGCCTGCCGCCCCTATCTCGGAGAAGGGTCAAGATCTTTATCATCTCTTCTACCCTCGATCTGTCCACCTTATTCAATATCTCGGCGGTTTCTTTGAAATATGTATCAATATATTCCGTTCTATTCATCACATCTCCTTAAACTTATTTTATCGCACCTATTATTTTTTCTTGGATATTTTATCAGATGCCCCACTGTTCCGGCCGGGGCATCTGAGCACTACAGCGATTTGCCGTTATCCGATTAAAAATAAATTACGCTTCTTCGCTATTCAAACGCCGGGAGATCAGAAATGAAAAGGCAAATCGTAAAGCGCGCAAGATCCCCCGGCCGGAACAGCGACCATTTTCCATGAACCCTTTCACCCCTTTATAAAACATACCCCGACGCTACCGCGTCATTATAGAACATTTTAACAGTATCAAGCGAAAAAGCATTTAGATCATGTCCAACAAGATGCATCTTAGCGACAATATCCGGCCATACTGTTATAATATCGCACCCGGCTTCTTCAGCCTGAAATATATTAAAGACTTCTCTAGGGCTCGCCCATAAAAATTCCACATTTCTGGCGTTTTTAAGCACTTGGCGGGCTTTTTTGATAAGCGGTATCGGATCCACACCTGTATCGGCTATCCTGCCGGCAAATATGGATATAATAACGGGTGTTTTACCCATGACCGCGGTTTTAATCCTTTTTATCTGCTCTACTGTCATTATAGCCGTAACATTGACTTTTATGCCTGAATCCAAAAGCCTCTTTACAAGTTTAGCCGAACTCTGACCTTTTGTATTTGTGATAGGTATTTTAACGTATATATTTTTACCATGTGCGGACAATTTGCGCGCCTGCCGTTCCATCTCGTCAAAGTCATCGCTGATAACCTCCAACGACACAGGTTTTTTACGTACGATATACGCCACATCTTTGACAAATTGCTCATAGTTCCTTACATTCGCTTTCCGCATCAATGACGGATTCGTGGTGAAACCTTTAATAAGCGAAACTTTATTCAACCGATTAAAATCAGCCAATGATACACCGTCGACGAATATTTTTATCTTTGTCTTTTTCTTTTGCACCATTTTTTCCCCTTTTCTTCTGATATAAAATCCGCAAAACCTTTAATATCATCAAAGATATAATCCGCTTTTACTTTTCCCATACGCTGGCAAGCGTCACATTTATACCGCCCCAGGAAGACGGTCTTCACCCCGGCGGCATATCCGGCCATAACATCGGTATAAGAATCCCCTACCATATAAGAACGCGCCATATCAATATTATGTTTTTTCATAGCTTGTTTCAATAACCCCGCGGCTGGTTTACGGCAATCACATTTTTTAATAAGAAACCTGTCTTTAGCGTCCCTATCGCCTACAGGATGATGAAAACAAATAAACACATCATCAACACCCGTACCTTTCATTTTCAGCATATCCAATAGCCGATTATTTACACGATACAGACCCTCCAATGTGACTTTACCTTTGGCGGCCCCGGGTTGATTAGTAACAATTATCACTTTATACCCCATTCGTTTAACTTTTTTCACACATTCAACGACATTGGGTAAAAGCCGCATATCTGCTTCTTTAAACGGAGAATCTACCTCTTCAGAGCCTTCGTTGTAACAAAGACGGTTCAAAGTCCCGTCACGGTCAAAAAACACAGCTTTTTGTTTCCTTTTCCTCTCTTCCATAAAATCCCTGAATTCATCCAAAGACCTTGGCGTCCCTATTTCAAAAAACCGCCGCCTGACCTCATATCCCGTCATATATCCTTTTTTTACAAGATCCCTATATACATCCGCAAGGTCCAAAAATCTGCCTGCCGGCATACGGGATATCACGTTTTTGTTCAATATCGCTATGCCGTAATCAATATATTCCATCTCCGCCCGCATAGATCGTTTATCATAATCCAGCAGTTTCCCATTTCGGAAAACAACGTTACTTTTATCGAATTTATTCTGATTTTTAAATATAGCGAGTAACGCGTGTTTTTTATCTTTGGCCGCGGAATAATTGTAGATTATCTCCTGATAATCCACATCCATATACGAATCGCCGTATATTAGCATAAACTCTTTATTTAACAACGATTCCGCTTTTTTTAGGGCCCCGCCAGTACCTAACAACGTATCTCCGTCGGATGAATATTTTATATTAACGCCGAATTTTCGTCCGTCACCAAAATATCTTTTTATCACGCTACCGTTATGCCCGATACAAAAAACGAATTTTCTAAATCCTTGATCCCGCATTAACGATAGTTGATACAAAAAAAACGGTTTTCCATGCACATCTAGCATGGATTTGGGCACGGCCTCCGACACACTGCCAAGTCTCGTAGCTAACCCGCCCATAAGCACAACTACCTGCATATCGCGCAAATATTTCATATATCATATATACCATTATATTTATGTATAATCCAAAAATTTTTATGATATGTTTCCTCCCCTGTTTTACAAATATTCGAATTAAGCCCCCTTGCATACGTTTCATATACGAGCACGAGCGAAACGAGAAGGTATGGAATAAATACGATTTCCCAGAGAATTTTATTACTATTTTGAGAAAGCCTGGAAATATACGTAAACCTCAAAAACGTTTTTCCAACAATTCGCCTGTCCGGAATGTTCGAGCACTTAAGAAAAATACCCGCAAAAGATAAAAATATTTTACGCTTCAGCGAAGCATCAAACGCCTGGAGTTTGAAAATAACAGGGTATTTTTCTAAAGCGCGCAGAACTTCCGAACAGGCGGATAATAGAAATGTGCTTGGAGGGATATTCCGCAGGCGCCAAAAGCGTTAAAAACTTCTCCGGATGCGAAAATCGTATGCGGGCAGGACTTCTAGTTTCGGTTGTGAACTATACAAGGAATTCTGTAAGATCAATTGTGGAGTTTTTCCTTTCCCGTGAAAGAGAAGGAATATTTATATCTTTTCGGGATCAAGGACAATGGCCATATTCTCATCACCAAGAACGGCCACTCCGCGCATGTATTCTGGAAGGGTTCCAGTCAGGCCTTCCACATCTTTGACGACAACCTGTTGAATGCTTAAAACTTTTTCAGCCAAAAGAACAGTAATCGAATCGCCGCTCATAACCATCAAACCCGTTCCGACCCTTTTACTACCACACTTTTTATCGTTCAGAACGTCTTTAAGATGTTTTACCACGTAAATTTTGCCGTGCCAGGATATACATTCATCCTGGCCGCGAACTGTTTTGACCATATCCGGCGTAACGGAAAAGATCTCCCCGACTGCGGCTATCGGCAAAACATAGTTTTCGCCTTCAAGCGTTACGATTAATCCCTGCATGATCTTTACCGCCACCGATTTCGGGAATTTAAGCGTGAACTTCGATCCGGCGCCGATTTCACTTTCCGTTATGACCTTTCCGCCTATACTTTCAATGTTGCGTTTCACTACATCCATTCCTACGCCTCTTCCGGATATATCGGTAACCGTCTTCGCCGTAGAAAAACCCGGAAGAAATAAAAGCTGATAAACATCCTGCGGTTTCATCTTCGCCACATCTTCCGCCGTCACAATACCGGAAGATATAGCTTTTTCTTTTACCGCCTCCACATCGATACCCGCGCCGTCATCCTGAATCGAGATCAACATATCCTCCTCATCCTCTGATATGTCAATAACGACTTTCCCCTGTGCGGGTTTACCTTTTTTCTGTCTCTCATCGATACTCTCTATCCCATGATCGGCTGAATTCCTCAGTATGTGCGTAAAGGGCCCGTCCAAGGCCTCGGCGAGGCTTTTATCTATCAATTTATCATCGCCCCTGACTTCCAACTTAATATCTTTATTTCTATCTTTCGCGATATCGCGTACGATACGCGGGGCTTTTTGCGTCAAGACTTTAAGCGATACTTTGCGGACCTCTAAAAGACTTTTTTGCAAACTGTAAGAAAGCGTCCGGAATGACTCATTATTCTTTTTGAGATTCATTACAACTTTTGAGGTTAAACCAAATTCTTCCTTCAGCCTCTTTTCAAGATGGTCATATGTTTCCTCGACCATAACAAGTTCTCCGATAAATTCCAGAAAATTATCTATAGCCGCCTCGCTGACACGCATAGTACGCCCGGCCGCCGGGATTTCTTCCAAAGGACTGCCTGTTTTTTTCTCGGTGATTTTTCCATCCTGTTTGACTGTATCAGAACCGGACACACCCCCCTGTTCTTTCTGCACATCCGTAGCACTACCTATAGCATTGAACGGAGAAATAGCCGAAATATTTATCTCCAGCCTGCGAAAAATATCCATAAGCGCATGATCATCCGTGACAAATTTATCCCTAAAGGACCGTATATCTTTTTCTATCTTTTTCCAGACTGTACCGGAGTCTTTTCTCCTGATAGAGACCACCTGCTCGGTGATATCCTTCAAAAGAACGTTATATGCTTCCAAATCCTCCAGTTCGCATTGACCTTTTCTTGCACATTCCATCATCCCTTTTAACATATCCGTACCTTGGATAAGAAGACTAGCCATAGTGCTGTTAAAACCGGCAACACCCTCCCGCACAAGGTCCATCATATCTTCCATTATGTGCGCCAACGACTTCACTTTTAAAAGATTAAAGAACGCCGCGCTCCCTTTTATCGTATGTACCGCCCGAAACACATTGTCTATAGCTTCCTTGTTGGTCGGATCAGACTCCAGGACGACAAAAAGATTAGCGGTCGACGAAAGTATCTCACAACTTTCGTCGACAAACTCGTTCAGTAACTCCTGATCCACTCCGAAAACATTCTCACTCATATCAAGGTTTCATCCTTAAAAGTGTTTTCAGTTTTTTTTGCCATCGGTCGATATACGCCACCGCACTCTCGACGGCTTCTTCCATTTCTTTAAGATCCTCGAATGGTTTATAAATACACGTATCGGCTCCCAACCGCATACAAGACAGTATATTTTCCATGGTAACATACCCAGTCATAATTATACAATGGACCATTGGATATTCCTTTCTTATAGCCCTTAAAAGCTGTATCCCGTCCATAACCGGCATGCTTATATCCGTAATAACAACCTCATATCTTTTTTTCGCCAGGGCATCCAGCGCTAAACTACCGTTATCAACAGTATCCACGTCATACCCTAAAAATCGGAAATGCCGCGAAAGTGTTTCTTGTATGTTTTTTTCGTCATCCACTACCAGTATACAAGCTTTACTCTTTTCTGTTCCGTCCATATCTTCTCCTTAATTCGTCAAACCGCCCTATTTTGCGAGGGAAAGCGTTATTTTGAATTTCGCCCCGCCTCCATGACAATTCGCGACTGTTATCTCACCGCCATGATCATTCACTATCGATCTGGCGATAGCAAGCCCAAGTCCCGTACCCTTCCCTGTTTCTTTAGTTGTAAAAAATGGATCCCATATCTTTTTAATTATGTCGTCCGGAATCCCCGTCCCGGTATCTATAACTTCCACGTGGGCCTGATTGTTTTCAGAATACAACTTAACGGTCAGTGACGGATCCTGGCTTTTTTCCATGGCATCTATCCCGTTCACCACCAAATTCACAATGACCTGTTCCATTTGCTGCGCGCTGCCGATAACATAGGTATCCTTTGCCTCGGTTTTTACCGTTATCTGCCTGTCGCGTATCATCTTCCCGCACATCTGCAGACTCATGTCGATACATTTTTTAAGATTGAACGGGATCTTCGCGACTTCCTCTTTCCTATAAAAAGCCCTTAAAACCTCGACTATTCTACTGATACGTTTAACCCCTTCCTTCATACATTCTATCAATTTCGGGGTTTCATTGATAATGAACTTCAGACGTTCGTCTTGCTCTTTATCTTTGCCGGCGTTGGCCATCAAGCAAGGTTCAATGGTTTTCCAAAAAGTATCGAACGTACAGACATTACCGTTTATAAAGGCCGTTGTGTTATTTATCTCATGAGCCACACCGGCGGCGAGAATCCCGATCGTAGCAAGTCTATCGGCGTGAAATAGTTGTTTTGCCCTCTGCTCGGCGAGTCTTTCCATATCATTACAAAGTTCGCTAAGTTTTTTTGTGTTACGATAAAGCTCCAACTGATTCTTTATACGAACTTTCAACTCCCCAACCTTAAAGGGCTTCTGGATATAATCCACGGCCCCGCTTTCAAAGGCCTGCAACTTATCGGACTCTTGTTCGGCCGCGGTCAAAAATATCACGGGACGGTCTTTAAATAACGGATTGGCTTTTATATCATGACATAACTGTATGCCACTTATTTCGGGCATGATAAGATCAAGGATAAAAAGATCCGGATCGAATTTCTGAGCCAGATCCATAGTTAACTTAGGCTTGTCAGAGATTACGCACGCATAACCCATTTTCTCCAGATTGAATTTCAGGATATCCAGCGTACTTTGATCATCATCGATAACGAGTACTTTTGACTGAGAGAACATACCACCCTCATCTTCCGGCAATAAAACGCTTCTGGTTGAGATCAAAGCTCTGTTACGATGTCAACGGGGACCTTGTTCAGGATACACCGTTTATTTTCTTCCCCACGAAAAGCTGAAACTATCTATTGCTTCCAAAAAAATACGGAATTTTTTCTCGATACCCGCTAATTCTTCATTATTGCTTCCGGCTAACTCAAGTTCACGCGACAACTCGTATAGCTTATCCAGCCGTAAATTCGCGCTTACTCCTTTTATGCCGTGTGATACCGCCTTTATCGACTTATAATTCCCATTTTGTATCGCGGTTTTCAACTGTTCAATCTTTTTAGGGATATCCGCCAAAAAGCAATCCACCAGTTCATTGTAAAGTTCTTCCGGGATATTCCCCAGTTCATCAAGTATCCTTTTTTTCTCTGCCGGCTCCATACCCCACCTTTGAACAATTACTGAACTCATGCCCTATCCCCTTTAAGGGCCACAGGATATATTTTCTCACCGAACAAAATAAAAATCAAGTTTTTCATCACTTTTCGTTATTACGCGACAGAACGAGAAACTTTGAAGTGAATATACTTTCCCCTTCAGATATGTGTCATCTAAACGGTTATCACCTGTTAAATTTCACTACCTCAAACACATACTTGATACCCGTAACACTGAAAAGTATTTCTAAGTTCGTCATATGTTCCGTTTTCCTGACTTCTCTGATCTTGATGGGGAAAAAGAACGCCATTGAAAAACGAAGCATCGTGGATAAAAGACACACCGACAATATTCGATATCCGAATAGCGGCGGTAAGCATGTGGATAACACACCGCCAATAAGAGATCCGCAGCATATCGCAGTCCCGGTCACTACCGCAAGGTACGCAAGACATCTGGTCCGCTTCTCCGGAGTAACGGCATCATAGACAAAATTCGTGGTGCATAGATTGAACCCCGCCCAGGCAAACCCTGAAATTATCTGCGCGAATATAAGATATATCGGATTACGGTTTATGACCCAAAGTAACGGCAATATACTTATTATATTGGCCGCAAAACGTATAACTCGGAGATTCCCCACTTTATCGGCATGCTGCCCCCACCGTTTCATAAAAACATATCCGGTTATCGTAGCGGTCACGTTAATAACCGTGTACGTAATATAACTGAACTTCAGATCCCTGATCATCAGGACCGGGAAAAAAGGCGAAGCGAGAAAAACACAAAAATTCATAAGCCCCACAAAAAGCGCGAAACGCGCGAAATTCCGGGTCCGCATACCACGTATAAAATCAAAAATAGTAAAGTGACTGTCTTTTTTATATTCCAGCCTCGGTTCTTTCATCTTTTCCAGGTTATACCACGATAAAAACCTGGCTATTACGGCACCACAGAATATAATGCCAAATCCGTAAAAAATATCTATTTTTTTCATCACACTCAGCACAATCCCAGCGATAAGCGAAAAACTTACCGTTACAAATCCCAATGTACGATTCCTCCAACCGAAATAATATCCTCGTTTTTTACTTGGTATAAGATCCGACATCATACTTCCCCACGGCGGGACCGTTATTGCCGCAAAAGCGGTGAACAATGCCGCTAACAGCAGAAAAAAGAAAGGAATAGTCACTTTCATGACCGCCATATATATCATTGGCAGAATTACAACCGCCTGCATAAGCACAAAAATCGTTACGATCTTTTTCCTAGACTTTACACGTGCGGTAAGATCCGGGCTTTTTAGCTGAACGAACGCGGAAAGAAAATTTCCGGCCGCAGCCATTATCCCTACCTGCCATGCATTCCCTCCCAGAAGAATAAGAAATGGCGTAAAATAATCCTGCGTAAGTCCGGTCATTATACAGGCAAAAAGACCGTCAAAGAAAGAAAACCGCAGGTTTTTCCTGACAACGCTTTTATAAGATACTACTGGATTTTTTTTCACGACATTATTTTCTAGTTTTAACGGTCACCCAGAATTCCATGTATTTCGCCGTCATAAGCCTGGTTTGCGCGTCCAACGCCGGCAAAGCACTGAAAACAACACTGGCAACCGGGATCAGAAGCCATTCTAAAACATGAGTGAGCCTTCTTAAGAAATTGTACTTCACCTTGTGACGGGGCAGAAGCAAAAGACTGAGCACGATACATATCAGGAATCCGAGCGAAGCCAAACCGAAAATTATCTGAGTTATACGCGGCGTGCTATAATAGAATATTGATCCAGCCAGTTTGTTCCTTGCAAACGTAGCTGGAAACCAGCTTATGATAGTCAACAGAAACGGCCATACAACCCACGAGACTTGCCCCTCAAACAATTTGAACAGTTGTTTTATCCTTATGTGCACGGGTATAGAAGCCGCTTTCAGAAACGCCCTGGCAACTATTGGGAAATTTTCAACACCCCATGCCCAGCGTCGTTTTTGCTTATAAACATTCACGGCGGTTTTCCACCATGTTTTATCCTGCGTAACATCCATCGAAACCGTGACATACATGGGGATTACCTGATAGTCCCCGTCAAAATGAATAAAAGATTTCCAGTATATTGCGGAATCGTCGGATATCATATCAACAGGCCAATAACCTACCTCAACCAGGGCTTTAAAACTCATACTGTGGCTCGAAAATGTGACAAGCTTTTCAGGATTAGTCGCCTGGATCAGCTGATAAAAAGACGCGCCGACATCAAGTACCCTGGCGAAATTCGGCACGTCCCAAATATTGTTATGATACACAGGAATAGGCTGAAAACTCGCCCGATCCCTGTTCATTGAAAGCATATATCTGTATGTAAGGCAGCTGAAATAATCCGGACTTATGACAGTATCAGCATCAAAACAGGACACTATCACATTTTCGTACGCTATCCCTTTAGCAGTCAGATATTCCGCCGCTTTCCTGGCGGCATATGTAGCATTGGCCCCTTTCACCTTGGCTTCCCCCGGGATCCCGTCAGGATGAACGGTAACAAGAAAATCGTAAAAATGTTCTTTATGAACGTCACGTATCTCGTACATATCCTTTTTGACGTTTTCAGAAGCACGTTCTTCAAGCGCGATCACGGCTATCACACGCCCGGAAGGGAATTTTCCGTTCACTATGCTCTTTATCCCCGGTTCAACTATCTCTTTTTTTTCTGACGCGACAGGAATGATTACAAGATTATATATCTCCCCGGATCTGAGTTTTTTACCGTCGGACACTATATAGTCCCTGATTTCCTTTTCATAAATATACCGTGACAGCATACGTTTCAGATTGAATTTTTCCCCAACAACGTTCTGCTCACGGCGACACATCGGATCATCAAGATCCCCCGCACGTAAGAACCAGTCCGTATTTTTTTCTATCGACAGCCTCATATATGAGACTGTCAGAAAAATATTCATATAGAATATTTTGAAAAGCCAATAAAGATCGAATGCTATTATTATAACGGCAGCCGTGACCGGAGCATGAAAAGACAAATACAGCATCCCCGCCAGTATTGTCCAGCTGGAAAGCCCAGGCATTATCTCAAAGAGCCGTTCCAGCCTCTTCTCAAGGCCGTTTATATTCTGGCGTGTATAATTGAAATTCATAGTTATTGCAATATCTCCCGTTTTTCATGTTTGTACAGGTCACTGAACAATTTCGGTATAAGTTCTCTTTCGGGAACTATTTCCATGCTTTCCAGCCTGCCTTTGGCTGGATCCAGATAATACAACCTGCCGTTATCTTCAAGATACTGAATGGATGAACCGTCTTTAACGAATGTAACATGCACAAGCCGCGGCCTTGCGGATGTTTCCGGATCCAAAAGGAAAACATCATTCCCGTCGCGAAAAAGGATATGTGATCCGGCATAAACCCAGAAACACTGACGTATATCCTTTCCCCCGGTGTACACCCAACGGAACTTCGGACCTTTTTGGAATGGAGCATCCTCTTCCACTACCTGTGCCGAAAAATCCATCACCCCGATCTTACCTTTGTTCCAGAATACCGCCCTTTTTGTCCTGGGATAAAAAATGTATCCTTCTACATTTTCATAAAAAAACCTGTATGGCAAACGGTTCAATATAACGCTCCCGTCATCCGGCATAAATAAAATTATATTTCCTGGCAACGGATCTATCACACATTTCGAAACCCCTCCGAATAAAGCATCTGAAATAGCGGCATCATCCAAAAGTATTTCTTTCTCGGACCTATCCGGGCCCATGCAATATACGGTATTGTCAGATCCCAGCACGTAGATCTTTTTACGATACACTCCGAATCCTTTTATCTTCTCAAGATATCCTGGATAACTTTCCCTCAATCTGAGATCTATCCGGTCAACCGTTCCCCCATGCACGTTAAAAAGACTCTCCGGATCATACGGATCCCACCTTGCGGAAATCGTCTCCCCTGCCGGAAAAAATCCGGTAACATCCTCGACTTCCGGTTTCCCTCCCTTGTACCGTATAACAAGATACCTTTGTTCTTCTCCTAACTTCGCGCCGAGAAGAAACATCTGTCCGTCATTTTCCATAAATTCAAAATTTACGTCGTAATTCTTCAGGTTGCCCTTAGCATAGCGCGATATCTGATATAATTTATTGTCCCTCCGATCATACAGAAAATATTCGCCGAATTTCCTGCCTTTCTTGAGGACAAAAAAACTGTCCCCTGCATCCGGAGAGACATCGGTAAAAGGTCCTTTCGCAATAGTGTGATGATCCCATTTAAACGGCACCATAAGGATCTTCTCAAACACATTCGCCTTGTTTGGTTTGACATTTATCACACATTCCCACGGTCTGTAGCCCTTGAGGTATATCCGTATATTATAATCTCCCGGCAGAAGATTTCTAAGACACGCAGGGGTTCTGTGCCCCATAAACTTATTATTGATATAAACCGCCGCATCGGAAGGCGCGCTGGAAAGATAGATAAGCCCAGTTTTGACAATATCACCCGTCTCGCCGGGTTTTACTATAAAACCGAATGCATATAAAATAATTACAGGGCAGACAACCACATATGCAGCGGCAAAAATATAAAAACATATCTTTCTTAATGTCTGCATACCCATTCGTATACCCAAATTATTAGTTTAAAGCAATATGAAAGCATAACATTCTATCATACAAAAGTATTCCATTGCGTGATAATATCGAATTTATACAAAGGCGGGTATGTTACCGAACGGCCGAAGCAGGTCCTAAAGATCTTTGTATCGTATCCATAAGCTTGCCAACATCCACAGGTTTCACAAGATATTCCGTTATCCCTTCTATCTGAAAAAGATCCTTAAGCTCGGGTTTGGCGGATATAACAATTATCGGAACGGCCTTTGTCAGGCTTTTAGAGCGGCGCAAACTGTGCAAAAGCGTATAACCGTCGACTTTGGGCATCATAACATCAAGAATTATCAGATCGACATCGCCGGGTAATTTCTTCATTGCATCTTCGCCGTCATTTGCCGTAACTACAATATAGCCACTTAATTCCAGACGTTTTTTTATCATATTGACAAAATCCACCGAATCATCAACTATCATTATTTTTTTTGGCATTTACCCTCTTTCCCAATACGCCCCGGAACCACTCAACTTTCCGATAAAGCTTTTTTTACAGCCGATATAACTCTTTCATTCTCGAACGGTTTAACGATATAATCCGTGGCACCTATACGTATCGCCTTGATCAGCGATTCCCTCTGGTCAATAGCCGTAACCATGACTACCCTTGCAGCGGAATCATAAGCCAGTATCTCTTTCAGCGCCTCAATCCCGTCCATTTCTGGCATAATTATGTCCAATGTCACAAGATCCGGTTTTAATTCTTTATATTTTTCAACCGCCTCTTTCCCATTCGCCCCCTCACCACATACTTCATAGCCGTTATACTGCAAAATGTCCTTTACCATTAGCCGTATTATCGGGGCATCATCGACCACAAGTATACGTTTCGCCATATCAGATCCTCCGTTTTACATAAAACTCTATTTTCCACCGCCGGCAGGGTCAACTATATAATTCAGGATTTTTTCACTGCCGTGGACAGGTAGAATGAACATAAAACTTTTTATATTGTCCTTTACCACAAAAAACGTGGACTCAATGATCATAATCTCGTCTTTGTCGACCGCGACTTCCATAAGGTATTCCTCAAAAACCGTTCCGAGATAATCGTGTACAACAATAGGCGGCGTAGGTTTGATCGATACCTGAAAATCCGCCGCGAAAACATTCGACACGGCGCTAGCCAATATGTTACCAATCTCCTGAACCGCGCTCTTCGCCAATTCGTCCAGTTGCTTCGTCGTCCCTACCGCTCTTCGCATAATAAGATCGGATAACACCAAACTACCCGGGACATCCACATAAAACAGGAATTTAAGCGGTATATCGCCTACGATATCTACATAAACCCCCACAACCTCGTTATTATCAGCGGCTATCTTGGCTGTAGCCTCGGATATATCCGCCACATAGGCTTTTTCAAGTTCTATACGAGCGCCAGATTTAATAAGTTTTGAAAATACCTGCGAGGCTTTATCAATACTGAGTTTCGATATAAGCTCTACCGCACGTGATAATTTGACTTTGTCTGACATATCAATACTCCTTGGGCTCTTCTCCAAAAACCTGGCATTTTACTTTTCCGTTCTCAAGTTCAAAACGTATATTGTACCCTTTGTCTCCACCCGTACGAGCCACCATTATCCGGATACCGTTCTGTTTAAGTATCTCACGAACGGCCACTTCGTTATCATATCCGATATTGTGCATCACGTTCTTAAGGACTTTCGCCCCGCCGAAAATCTTCGCAGTCACATCGGACGGTTTAACCCCATAAGTACGATTCAGCTGACGTATCAACTCAGGTATCCCGGTATCAGCGAATTTAGCCTTTTTGACGTTTTCATCACTGACATCTGCGGGAACATGCGCAAGCATCAAATGCAGCATCCCTCCGATCTTCCGTTCAGAGTCATACAAACACACTGCGATACAAGACCCCAAACTTGTCCTGATCGAGTCCGGAGATTTGCCAACCTTGATATCTGCTATCCCGACTACAAGATCTTTAGCCGCATCCACTTTAATCCTCTTTAGACTCTCTGATTATGGTAACCGGATCTATTATTAGGGCAACGCTGCCGTCGGCAAGAATAGACGCTCCGGTAATGCTCTTTACTCCACCAAAATGTTCTGTCAACGATTTAATGACTATTTCCTCTTCCCCGATCAGAGAATCCACTATAACGCCGATCTTCCCTTCTCCATCAGTTATAATAACTACTTTTTTGGTCTTTTCTTCGGTTTTCGACCTTACCCCGGATTTTATGGCAACTTCAAGATCTACAAGACTCAAGGCATGTCCCCTGAGCTTAACCGTAGGATTACCGTCAATCAGATATATCTCGTCTTCCGAAACTTTTATGATCTCAGTAACCGCCTCGAGCGGGATAGCGTATGTTTCACCACTTGTCACAACAAGCAGTGCTTGAATTATGGCCAGAGTAAGAGGTATCTTCAAAACAAACGTCGTACCTTTCCCAACCTCGGTATTAATATCGACCGTACCATTCACCGAAGTTATCATATTCTTTACTACATCCATCCCGACGCCTCTTCCCGAAAGGCCGGTAACCTTTGTGGCCGTACTGAAACCGGGCAGGAAAATAAGATTAAGTTTATCTTTATCCGACATTCTGCTTCGGTCTTCATCGGTTATTATCCCTTTTTCAACTCCGATCTTGCCGACCTTTTCGACGTCTATCCCCTTTCCGTCGTCCGAGACCTCGATGCATATGTTATTCCCCTGATGCGACGCTTTAAGAAAAACAGTACCGATCTCAGGTTTCCCGGCTTTTACACGTTCTTCTTTATCCTCTATCCCGTGGTCGACAGCGTTCCGTATCATATGGGTCAACGGATCACCCAAACTATCCACCAGTTTTTTATCAAGCTCGGTAGATTCTCCGGCAATTTCCAGATTCACCTCTTTGCCTATCTCCTTGGATATATCCCTGACGATACGTTTGAATCGCGTAAAAACGCCTTCTATCGGGATCATTCGCGTCTGCATTACGCCGGCCTGTATAGCCGAGGCTATCTTCTCAAGTGCATTAGTGGTCTGATCCAGCTCATGCACTCTCACGATCACGCGATTGACTGAAAATTTCCTTTCAAGATCAGAAAGATTCTCGTCAAGATTATCCAACGCTTTCTGGAATTTTTTCCCTTTGGCGGATTCCGTTTTCTCGACCGTAGAAATATACTTCTTCATATCGTGCGAAAACCCGTCCACAAGCGATTTCGTCCGATCCATAAGATGAGCCATTTCTTTTTGCTGTATTATATCGGAGTTAAATAACGTAAGCAGCCTGGCGAACTGCGCCCGGATTATAACAAGCTCGCCTGAAAGATTCATCAGGTTATCGAGCTTTTTAGAATCGATCTTTATCGTAGAAAGTTCTATCGGAGCACCGGCAGTCGGTGGCATATCGGGTTTCTTCATATTGACCTGTTCTATCATGGTTTTTCCTCCTTTAGGAACTTCAGCAGTAACTTTATCCGGAACCGCAAATACTTTTTGATAGCCGGCTTCGCCTTCCAGATCGGACTTCCCCTGCCTCTCTATTGATTTTACCTCAATCCCGTCTATAGACAAAATAAATCTTATTTCTTTTTCATCTACAATAGAACAAAACAAAACACCGAAATATAGGTCTGTTTTTTCTGATCCGGTAATAGTTTTAAGATCGGGTTTTACGGAAACCAGATTCCCCTTTTTGCTCAATTTTTCAACGGCAAGCATCGCCTTCATATCCTTAAGCGGGATATTCTGCGCTACCTTAAAAACTATTTTGAATACATATCCGCCGTCTGAGACCATCTGAACGACATTCTTCCATTCATCATCATTAATATTTTTAAGATCTACTAGTTTATCATGGTCATCCTGATCCACAGCAACAGGCGAAGAAACTCGTATCTCCGGCTGTTTTTCCGGAGCAGGGCTAACAGGAAGTGTTTCACAGCATTGGTTCAACTCGATGCACATGCTCATCACTTTGTCGAATTCAATAACCTTATTTTCCTTGAGTACAGATAAACAATCTTTAATCAGATCGATGGCGTTGAATAACTTCGTTATAACGGCGGGCTGTGGAATAAACTTTTTCTGTCTTACAATGGCAAGAATATTTTCCATTGAATGCGATATTTCCATGATCTCAGGGATATTTAGGATCCCGCTGGATCCTTTTATCGTATGTACTATTCTAAAAAGCTCGTTTACGGCGTCGACATTTTTCTTTTTCTCAAGCGACACCATAAGCTCGTTGAAAACGTCGATATTCTGCTCTGTCTCAACGATATATTGTTCCAAATATTTTATATTAATACCCCTCGCGTCTTTTTCCGTCTTAGTATCTTTTTTACCGCTGAATCCCGTCTCTGCAGGTTTTACTTCGGTCTGTTTGATCTCCTCAGGCGCGGGTTCCTTTTTGGGCTCCGGGGCAACGGATGCTTTCTGTTTTTCTTTGCCCGTCTCCGGGCCCAGCAAAGCTTTTATTTCACCCACGCTTTTCTGCGTATCCGTCACTTCTTCTCCACGTTCTTTCAGATCAGAAAAAAGCGCCTCGAGGGTATCGAATGCATGGAACAGAACATTGATTATTTCAAGTGTAAGCGGCATCACCCGGTTCTTAACCCGCTGCAATATCGTCTCCATCTCGTGCGTCAGATGCATTACTTTTGAAAGCCCTATGAAAGACGCTGTACCCTTTATGGTATGCGCGGCACGGAACATCGCATTAAGATCATCGTCCGACATGTCTTTGCCGTTTTTTACGGCCGTCTCGGACTCGAGCAACTTCGCATTCAATACATGCAGATGACTTTCGCTTTCCGTCAAAAAATCCGCTATCAGAGCGCGAAGTTCTTCCGGTGTCATATCATAGCTTGCCTGTGACATCTCACTTCCCCTTATTGTGGATTAACCACATTTTTCTGAGTTGTTTCCACCTGTCAATTCGCAAAAACGTCTCAGCAACAACAGCTTTCACGATCTGAAAATCTATGGGCTTAATAAAAAAATCACTCGCCCCGCCTTCCAGCATTTCTGAGATGACTGGCAAAGACGGATTGCCGGTCATTATTATTATCTGCAGAAAAGGGTCGATTTTCTTCAATTCATAGAATAGCGTCGTCCCTTTCATTTTAGGCATTTCTATGTCAGATATCACCAGCTCCACATCAAAAGTACCAGCGAACGTAAGAGCCTCTTCCCCATCATAGGCACAATGTACGGCGTAGCCACCGGACTCAAGAAACTTTTTCATCATTTCAACCATAGCGGGGTCGTCATCTACGACCAAAATGTTACGTTTCATTTCAGTACCCCCCGACTTTACCTATTGTCTCCCATATCTCTTTAAGATCGACTTCAACATCCACCGCTCCGGCATTATATGCCGCCGCGGGCATGCCGTAAACAACGCAACTCGACTCACTTTGCCCTATCACAAATCCACCTTGGCCATGCATTTTAACCAGGCCTTTCGTACCATCATCGCCCATACCGGTCATTATCACACCTATGACATTTTCATGGAAATATTCCGTTACCGAATCAAACAATACATTGCAGGCCGGACAAAACCCTCCGACTTTATCCGTTCCGGCTACTTTTACTCTGTAATTCGCACCGGTCTTTATAACCCTCAATTGGTATCCGCCTTTTCCCAAATAGCAGGTACCATCCTGTATTATTTCATTATCTTCCGCTTCTTTCACATGCATTTTGGAAACCGAATTCAACCGATCGGCGAAACTTTTCGTAAAGTTCGGCGGCATATGCTGCACCCAGACTATTGGTTTCGTATTTTCCGGAAGTTTGGGGACAACTTCCATCGCAGCCTGTACTCCCCCTGTAGATGATCCCATGGCAATAAGTTCTATTTTCCGGCGCCGTATTTCTTTCGGCCCTTTTGTAACCACGGCTTCCGGCCTAGGCCGCACCACACCCTTGGTCCGAGCCAGGTGCGAAAACCTCCATTTAAGAACCACCATTTCCGTCTTGTGGACAAGGTCATCTATGACCTCGTCCAACCCGTGAGCTCCGGCAGTCGGCTTAAGCATGAAGTCGATCGCTCCATACTCAAGCGCCTTTATGGTTACTTCGGCACCCTCCCTAGTAAGAGAACTGAACATAAAAACAGGAAGAGGACACTCGCTCATTATTACACGCAAAGCCTCCAACCCGTTCATAACCGGCATCTCACAGTCCAGGATCAGGATATCAGGACTTTTTTCTTTCACTAATTGGATTGCTTCTTTGCCGTTCTTCGCTTCCCCGACTACTTCAAGCTTAGGATACTCGTTAAGCATATCCTTAAGCACATTCCTAAGCAAAGCCGAATCGTCGGCAATAACAATTTTTATCATAATTTTCTTTCTCGATTCAATTACACCAGTTTTTACCGAACTTATACATTTTAAAATATGGCATAAAAACGCCTAAAATACCAGGCACGGCATCAGATAGTATCCAAACTCCGGCATATCATCCTTTTTTATACACGGCTGATTCCAGAAGTTCGAATCCGGTATTTATATCGTTCAAACTTTCGGAAAGGCTGATAAACATATAACTGGGCGACGCCATATTGTTATATATCAAACGTACCACTCGTTCCTTAATGTCATTGTCAAAATATATCATCACATTCCGCAAAAATACTATATCAATGTCTTTGTATTTGAACGGATACAGCAGATTGTGCTGAGAAAACTCCACATCTTCTTTAATAATATCGGCGATCCTGAACCCTGATGCTTTGTGGAATTTACCTATCTCCATTTTTTTGAAATATTTCTCAAGAAGATTATCCGGAATCTCCTTCACGCTTCTCTCCGAGTAGACGCCTTCCCGTGCGTCATCCAGAACCTCGGTATTTATATCCGACGCATAGATCTTATATCTGAAGCCCGGATGTTGCAAAAAAAATTCTTTGCATAATATCGCGAGCGAATACGGCTCTTCTCCCGTCGAACATGCCGCCGTCCATATCGAAACTTCGCGGCTGCGGCCGGCCTTGTTCCTCATCATTTCCGGCAGTATCGTCTCATAAAGCATATTGAACTGCCGTGTATGCCTGAAAAAATATGTTTCATTCGTTGTGATCGCATTGATAAAATTCTCAAGCTCATCGCTATGCGGCTGTGAAAGCAGCTGCGTATATTCCTTAAAATCTTTCATCCCCAATTCCTGCAAACGTTCTCTGAGCCTTGACATCACCAGGGGTTTTTTGGAGGGTTTCAAAAACACGCCGGACTGCTCATACATTATGGCGACTATTTTTTTGAATTCGGCATCCGTGATTTCCAGCATAATTTTCCATCGTAAAGGTGTTTTTCCTGTTTTCCCGACCCCAAAACGGGATAGGGGGTCCAAATCAACGGAGAACTTTAGTCCACGATACTCTTAAGTCGCAGAGGGCGCCCCTAAACAGGAACGCCCTCGAAAGGATCGACCTTGCTTATTTCTATCCAAGCTTCAGTTTTTCTGTTTCACCGCCATGTTTTTTAGTTGTAGCGACCGGCTTTTTCACCTGTGCCGCGGCATGAACGACGGGCTTGGCCTGTACTTTAGTCTGTATTTCTTGCACTCCACCCATTCCTTCTGTCACCTTGAATTTCGCAACCATTCTCTGAAGCGCCTCAGCCTGACCGGCAAGTTCTTCCGCCGAAGCCGCGAGTTCTTCAGACGCCGAAGCGTTAGATTCCGTGATAGAAGTATTTTGTTCCATTGTAGCGGCTTGTTCCTGAGTCGCGGAGGAAATACCCTGTATCTGTTCCGCGACTTTATTGATATCCTCAACTATTTCCCTCATACTGTCACCGGCTGCTTTGGATAACTTCGCGCCGTCATCGACCTGTTTTGAGCTTTCCACTATCAAAGTTTCTATCTCTTTGGCGGAAGCCGCACTGCGTTCAGCAAGTTTTCTTACTTCGTCCGCGACAACCGCGAACCCTTTACCGTGCTCTCCGGCCCTCGCCGCTTCTATAGCCGCGTTCAACGCGAGAAGATTGGTCTGGTCTCTGCTATATCCGTAATAAGAGCCACGGCGTCCGTTATCTGTTTCGAACTTTTTTCTATCGCGCTCATCGCGTCTATCGTGTTATCCATAGCCTCTCCGGCCTTAGCAGCTTTCTTGGCCGTTGTCTGCGCTATATCGTTAGACTGTACAGCGCCGGAAGCATTCGACTGTACCGAGCTTGAAAGCTCCTCAAAACTCGCCGACTGCTGCTGTGCTCCGTCCGATATCTGCTGTGAACTGGACGATATCTCTTCCGTCGCGGCGGCCAACTGCTGTGCGGAATCACGTATCTGACTGACCATCGTCGAAAGACTATCTGAGAACTCATCCATCGTATTGGCCATCATACCAATCTCATCTCCACGGTCAAGTTTCATACGATTTGTCAGATCCCCGTTAGACATTGTTTTCAATACTTCCACAGCACGTGTCATCGGGATCGCGATAGACTGCGCTATGAAGAAACCAAGTATAAGCGCGACGATAAAACCTACTACAGTTATCATGACCACAAGATTTCTTGAAGTAGCCGCGACCTGCCCGACTTTTTCACCCATATCATTGGCATGTTTTTGCGCTACTACCATTATATCGTCCAGAAGTTTTTCCAATCGAGACAACTTTTCGTTGTAACCCTTACTGAAACCTATGGCTTGGATCTTTCTGTTTATTTCGGCCGCATCAGTTGCCGAGGCTTTTACTGCCTCCTGTCCCAAAGCGATTATCTGGTTATTCTCCTCTTTTAAATCCGCAAGGGTCTGGATGATCCCATCCCATAATTTCCTAGCCTCATCACTCATTTTAACTTTATCGAAAGTATCTTTCGACGCTCCGTAAGATTTTCTCGCATCTTCTATTGACTGCAAGCACTCCTTTACTTTTTCAGGAGGCAAGCCCGGAACAAAAAACATTTTAATATTCGCTGTGAGTTTTTGAAGGTTCGTACTGATATTACCGACCTCTGCCAACGCCACAACCTGGACGGTAGTCATCATGTGGACTTTTTCCACTATTTGACCTATCCCCCATATACCGGTGACCCCCACTATCGCGGCGATCAACGCGACCCCGACAAATCCCAGTATAAGTTTCTGGCCAAGTTTCATCTTCTTAAACATAACTCCTCCTTTTTAACATAACTTTAATCCGACTTCCGTCGTCGTCTACAATTAAATCTTCCGGCTGTCCCAGAAGAGGATATCCTGTTTCATTTGTTTTTTTCGGACACGTATTTCAAGACCGCCCATCTATGGCCTTCGTCTATCGCCACAAAACATATCCCCATGTCGTATTTATCCCCGAAAGTCTCTACGCGAACAACCTTTCCTAATACCACAAGCGGATGCGAACGGCTTACACTGTCGGTTTTATAAAACTCCGACTTGAATTTTTCCCATCCCGGAAGAGCTATCTCCATTTTAATTATCTCGCCAAGTTTAAAAGGTTCCTTCGTCTCAAGAAGCACCCCACCCGCGCTGATATTTTTAGTGACCCCTTCTATATGATGCTGTTCGACCGTCCCGCCGAAAAGCTCTCCGGTAGTTAATTTTTCACACTTCAGAACACAATGCTCGGGCAACCTGACATATTTTCTTCTTTCATTATCCATTTTTTCCATTAAACACCTCATTTTCGATGATCTGCCCAAAAGCCCTTTTTAGACCTGCTTGGGATTTACGTCGATCAATATCTTATTAAAATCCAGCATGAACAGTATTCGTTTTTCCATTTTCACTATCGCGACCGTGTATTCTCCTTTAGACTGCACCAGATCGGTAGGAAGTTCTACCTGCTTTTTTGGAAACCGATAGATCCGCGTGACTGAACTCACCCAGAACCCAACGGCCTGGCCTTCATATTCGGCGACGATGATACGACTCTTATGCGGATCATATTTAAGGTTTATTTTCATGTGTTTCGCGAGATTTACGACCGGGATTATCTTTCCACGCAGATTTATCGCGCCTTCCAACGACGGATGAGAGTCCGGCACCGGTACTATATCGGTAGCCACTTTTATAATCTCCCGGACATCCATGATATTGATCCCGTAAAAATTCTCTCCAACCGTAAATTCCACGATCTGGATCTCATCTACACCGGACGTCGACATAATATCAGACATTGTTTTTTTCTGGACTTCGACCACGGCAACCGTCCTTTTGTATTTTACCGGCCTTTTACCCCACCGATCCGGATATCCTTCATTATAAATTCGTGGGTTTTTGGAAGATCTAATATTGTTATCATGCGGCCCTCAAGCTCGCCGATACCCATAACACACTCACGCTCTACTTTCATCCTCACCGTCGGGGCGGGATCTATCTGCGCGGTCTCAAGTTTCACATTCTCAAGGATCTCGTCCACTACAACACTTATCATGATGTGGTCCACGCTGGCGACCAGGATTTTGGTGAGGTTGTTAAAAGGTTTCTCGGTAAGCCCGAAACGTTTTCTAAGGTCAAAAACCGGAACAACATT
>DAONGE010000012.1:0-51526 GCA_035403965.1 Candidatus Omnitrophota bacterium
GAAGCTTGACACTTTACATAACAGCATTGGAGAGAAAAGCCCACAATAGATAAAATTAAATTACGCGTCTCGCTAGGCGAACGCCGGGAGAATAAAAATAACAGGGCTTTTCTCGAAACGCGCAGGATGACGCGCGACATTTAGAGCATACTGTCCGCCGTAGCCAAATAATGCATAATTGCTCGTCAATTGGTATTATTTTTTAAACAATCCCTCGATAGACTTTTTGAAGGATTCCGATAATTTTTTCACACCATCGGAAGCGTTCCGAAACGTTTCCTGCGTTCCGTCACTCGCCGCACCGGACATCATTTCTTTTATAGCGGACATGCCGCTATCCATCGCCTCAAAATCGAATTCAGATAAACTCTGGAAAGCGGTACCTATCAGAGACTTAAAGATCAATAGTTCAAACAGCGACTTTTCTCCGTCTATATTCGTAAAAGACTGTTTCAGATAAAGATCATATCCGGTCGTTATCGCGAATTCGTCGGCCGTATAGTCTTTATAAAAAATCTTATCAATTTCAAGATCCAATCGATCAATGAACACGCCCCGCCCTTTTCCGGGAAGATTCTGTTTCCCATCCGCTTTTTGAGATTGTTTCAACCCCGCGAGATTAAGCGTCCCGTTATAACGCCTGATTATATAAAAATCGCTTATATGAAAGCTCACTTCTCGAAGATGTATCCTGCCGGACAAAATACTGATTGGATCTATTTCGATATATATCTCAGGCACGTTCATCATGGTTTTATCCCTAAAACCCGGCGGATTATGTAATTTAAGTCCGTTGATAGACACGGATGGTTTTACAAGATCGATGTGCGCCGATTGGACATCAAGACGAAGGCCTGTCATCGACTCAACCTGTTTTTCAAGAAAGGTCATAAAAAAAACTTCGCGGAACAAAAATACGATTACTAAAAAAGCGACCAGAGGAATAACAAATAGGCTCTTTACCGTCAGAGGAGGCGCCGGAGCGGGTTTTTCCGGTTTATTTTTTCCACCTAAACTAGACATCTTATCGGGAACCGCCCCCGGACTGCTCATCTTTTTTATCGTTCAATTCTTTTTTAACGGCGTTCAACACATGTATTGTTTTATCTATCTTTGTCTGCAAAGAATCCGACAAGCTCGCGTTGGCATCAGTGGTATATTCGCCGGAAGCAGTGGAATAGGCCGCTATTACATTCCCAACTTTTTGCCCGACACGCGTAAGTGTATCAACATTCTTCTCAACGCTCTCAGCCCATTCTTTTGTTCCAATGTCCCCAGGTTTAGCATCATCTTTAGCCGTGCCGTCGGAAGAAGCTTCCTTAAGTTTCTCTATCACCCTCACACCCTGCGCGGCCTTTTCTTTTACTGTGTCCGCTAACGTCACAGAAGACTCCGCACCTGACGCCGCCTTTTCGCGTTCGGCCACGCTTGAAGCGTCCAACTCCTGCTTCACCACAGTAAGCATTTTTATAGCGGTATCCATTTTCTTACTGAGTTCTTGTATGGATACATCGTCCGTGGTTTTATCTCCGGACGTTACGGCGGTCGAAGAATTACCAGCCCCCTGATCTTTCGCATCCGACCCCTGCGTATTACCACAACATGAAAGAGACATTGAAATCACTATCATAAAAACAGCTATCAGCGCTACTGCGCATTTTCCCCCATGTTTCATCATAATTCCTCCTAGTCCATAAAAACAGACCAACTATTTCATATCGGACGGATAATCCACTTTGTCAACCTTTGGAAGACTCTTTCTCGCCTCGTCAAACGTCATTTCATCCGACCCACCTTTTTTCGCCGCGTTCGCAGCCTGTTTCTCGTAATAATCGTTCAGAACTTTCATGTACTGTTGCCTAAGTTTGGCCATATTCCTTTTTTCTGAATGCCGAGCGTCAAGCATCGTAAGCAAAACGATCCCCACCGCCAATATACTCGCAATGATCACAAAAATTATAATTTTTATTCTGGTATTCGAGTTTATCTTTATCACTTTTCCCCCTTGTCCACACCGTACCAACGTCTTATAACAAACTTGTTGTCCGGCTTATATTCGTTTTTTTCATAATCGTTCACGGGACGGCGTTCCTGCACCAGATCACGCAATGCATCTCTTAATGAACTTATCCGTACCCCTCCCTGATCACGGGAAGGATCTTTCTCATAATGCTGACGGCTTTGAATGATCCGATCTTTATCCAGGATTATAATCACATGCCCCGCCCAAACGATCAGATCAAGAGGTTCAACGGCGGCAATAATATCATTCACGCCTTTACCCTCGATATCGACCGGGATCCCATATTTCACAAGATCCCCGGTATTACGTGGCGTATAACCTCGCGTAGCCTCATAAAGAAGCCCAGAACAATCCACTCCCTGCAACATCCATTTTTTTCTCACATCAAGATCTATACGCCCACGCGGCGGATAAAACAAAAGCATTTCAGGGATCCCTTTCCTCTGATTTCCGCCCCATACATAAGCAACCCCTTCGGCCGACAACAAACCACGTATCACATCCGCTTTATCAGGCAGTCGCTTCACCCGTTCGGAAGGATATTTCGCGATAACCTCGACGAATCTGCTATCGACATAATAGCATTTATCCGGCGATGCGGGATATTCCAGGGTGGTTACTTTATAAACCGTATTTTCTCCGCGCACAATCACTTCATCGATCGTAAAAACGGTCCTGGAAAAAGCTATGAACTCAATCTCGCGAATAAGACCGCTCTCGTCGGTCTTAAGTTTAGTACCGTCATCCCCACCGAAAACCGAACAGAAATCGGCGGTATTTAGGACCGGTACAGGTGATATAGCAACAGCGTACTTTCCCGCCGCGCGAACGATATTTTCTTCTGAAAAAGAAGTTCCCATACAGCCGCTCAAAATTAAAACTGATAATCCTACTATCTTTACGACATTCTGCATAACAAAAACCGCATTATCTGCGATGTTTTTGCCTCCATTCATCGATATGTTTAAAAATATAAAAGATCGAATCGGTCATTATTTCGTTTCCGATTCGGGAAAGATCTCTCCGTTTTACTTCTTTCTTCTGATAAGCGGAATACAGTCCTTCTATCAACCTACAGTATTTATTCTCATCCCATTTAGTTTCAAAATCGACATCATTCTTTATCTTCAACGTATAGTACCAATAATCCATCAGATCGCCTTTTTTCTCTTCATACGCCTTACGCAGACCGTCTTTGGCCACATCATCGGCCAATTCCACTGTCATCCCCAACCCGGAAGAAAAAGCGTCAAGTGGTAACGAACTGAAAGACAAAATGAAGATCAACATCAAACAAAAACATCTCATGATTTTTTCTCCAGGAGTTTCGCAGCTAAAGCGCACGCGGTCAGATAGCCGACAACGGTGAGACAATACGGATTCAACATAGTGCCCTCATACATCCACATCCTTATAAACCAGAAAAACTCCGATATTACCGGCAACATAAAAGTGATCACAGCCGCCGGCATCCCGTAGATCAGAAACGCTTCCACCGCGCTCCATATATGCAGCAAAAAGCCTATGACAAACGCGCCGGCAAAGGCCAGATCCCCATACATCCGTATCGCCCACGCTACGACATCCGCCAAAAGATATATCCCGACCAGATACGGGATCACGACACAGGGCTTCCTGAATATCTCCCACAAAATAACAGCTATGCCCTTATTCGCCGCGCTGTATCCTTCCCATCTTGCCGCCGGAATAAGACTGTCGAAAACCATCACGATAGTCACAAAAACGGCAACGACAGCGGAAAGTATCAACACCTCTTTAGCAATATTCCCTTTTTGTCCCATTCACTCCCCTTACCCCATGTTCGAAATAAGTATACCATGTCGAACAGCAAAGTGAATGTCCCACGAAAAATATATTCCGGTATTGTCCTGCGGATCAATTTGAGTTTAAAGCTTTTTAACGGATTTTTGACATAGCGTTCAGTTCGTCATATTATCTTCACAGCAATCGCATTCAGCGGGTTTCTCTGTTAAGACCTTATCAAAACTAAATTTCTTTCTATCGGAGAATTCTTCCCTCTTACCGTTGTTCCATGACTGGACCGGACGAAAAAAACCAGTAACTCTTGAAAAAACCTCTACCGCGCATTCCTTATTGCCTTCCATCTTTCTCCCTTTCAGTAAAACACATTAAAATCATATAAAAAAACCAGGCTTATTTCCTTTAAATAAAACTTCCCTGCTTAACTATCATCACTGTTCTTTCGTTTCT
This sequence comes from Candidatus Omnitrophota bacterium, assembly GCA_035403965.1. Taxonomy (GTDB): domain Bacteria; phylum Omnitrophota; class Gorgyraeia; order Tantalellales; family Tantalellaceae; genus DAONGE01. The sequence goes on from DAONGE010000012.1 coordinate 4,256, forward strand.
GTTTTCTCAACGAGGCCTTGTATAGACTTGATCGCATCATCGACTGTCCCGGTATTCTGCGAAGAACCGGAAGTCGCTTCCGGATTCGCGCCGGATGTACTTTTTTTCACTTTGTTTATCATATTCTGCAAAAAATTAGCCCCTTCTTTTTTCAAATCCGCCTCAGCTGAAGACATATACGGCTTAACCATATCAAAAAGCGATTTTTGGAAACCTCTCATGTCCGGTTTATCCAATGTCCCACCGACCTCAAAATCAAGCTCGATCGGATTTATCTTGTTCAGCAGTTCACACATTACAGGAAGCGGCAAAATCCCGCTGGCCATTCCGCTTATGCCGCCTTTTGCCGCGATACGTGCATCCTTCAATGACAATTTATTTTTGGATGAGAGAGCATCTTTATCAACCATGGTTTTTGAATCTATATTTAAAACGCCTCGGGAAATATCGACCGGCAACGATTTATTATAAATAAAAGCCAACGCCGCGAGATCAAGATCGTTCGCCCTCACATTTAAAACAACACGCTGCCCGCGCAAATCGGTGTTGTAGTAAATATCACACCTACCCGCGGTTTTATCATCTTTTTCTATCTTTCCTTTCAATGAAGCGGAAGACAGGCTCACTCCAGATTCAGCGGATACGACCAAATTTTTAATACTTATTCCAGCTTCGTTGACATCCAACGATCCGTCCTTATCCATACCTACACGCACCCTCGCGTTTTCTATGGCGATCGCACGCGCGTCGATGATATTTTCCCCGCCCAAGGGCATAAAGACAACTCTCTTCCCTTTCGGCATAGCGGTCACAACACGTTCCGTGGTTTTGGCTTTTTCTGTTTGTGCTGAATTCTCTGTCTTTTTGACGGAACTTTTTTTCTTTAAAGCGTCATAAACCGAACTGAATAGATCCTGTTTTGGCCGGAGCGTATCATATACTTGTTTCAGAGATGATAATACCCCTTTATCACTTTTCCCAGCACTTGACTGCCGGGATATTTTTTGGATATTGTAGCTTCCGTCAGGCTCACGTTCAAAGTTTATATCCGCGCCACTGATCTTTATGTCCGAAAAAATAAGTTTTTTGGAAAGAACCCCCAAAAGACTCACACGTAAACGCATTTTCCCAATACTGGCTATCCGTTTGGAAGTATCGTCAGGATCGAACACTTTAAGCCCTTCCAGATCGATGGTCATAGTTAACGGCCAGATATGCGCTTTTTCCAGCGTAACTTTCGCATCGGTATGATCGCTAATCTGCTTCAAGACAAGCGCCGAGCAATATTGCGCGGCAAAAAGCCCCACGCCATACTGAATGGCAATTAATGCAGTCAGAAGCAACGCTATGCCCGGGAAATTTATCCGCTTTATCATTCTTCGCCCCTTATTTTATTGGCGACGCCGGATATCTTTTGAACGAGATCAAGACGCAGGAACCACTGGACCAGTTTTGTACCTCTAATTTTATCATTGTACTTATCGCGCAGAAGCACGACTATGGAACGCGAAGCGAAAAAAACAGGCGCAAAAAGGATCGCCGACAACACAAGCCCACCCGTCACCAGCGTGTTATTAAAGTCCAGATACGCTATGACCGGCAAATGCGTGAACCAACGCCAGAAATAAGAAAGACTGGTAACATCTATCAGCAGGAACTCCCCAAAAATATCAGCCAATTTATACACCCCGGCAAAATACGCCAATTTGAACAGCGGGAGCGTCAGGATGGTCGCGACACGGTTAATTTTAAACAGCAGGAAGAATATCAAGAGTACCACGGCCATTGGACCGTTTAGAGGAATGAACCCCATGAACATCGCCAGGCACACACCAAAAGCAATCTCACGAACAGACACATTGGACCCAAGTAGTCTGAACATATTCGCGGGAATGGAAATTATCGGTATCATTTTATCCTCTTATGAAAATTTCGATAATGGCTCAGCGAACAAAATACTTGATCTCGACAACGCTCTTCACTTCCTTATTTATGCTTGTGGTATCGTTTATCCCGTAATCATCAACCTCGGTCGAGTGTACTGGAGTGATCTGGAACACTCCTACTCTGACATCAGCGATAGAACCAAGTCTAAAATGTCCTTCCCTCGCTATGACCGAAGCGCGACGACGGGCGTTGTCGGTGGCTTTACCTATCATCTCTATTTTCAGATCGTCCATGCGCGTATACAAATACTGCGGATTATTTATCAATATCTTCACGCCTTCATTAAGAATATTCACTATCCCGGCGGCGATCTTTTCAACTTTCTCAACGTCTTTCAGTTCAAGTCGCACATTTTGTTTAAGAACATACTTAACGAACTGGTCAGTATTATAGCCTCGTTCGTTTATCTTATAGATCTCCTCGATACTTGCCGGTTCAAACATCATCTCTTTATCAGTAAGTCCGTAATGTTTTTTAAGATGCGTCTTGACCTTTTCCTTGTCCAGATCGAGCTTCGCATAACAATTTTTAAGTTCGATATCTTCACTTACGATCGTGGCTTGAAGAACGGCAAGATCGGCGCGTATCTCCTTTTTAGCGAACCCTTTAACGTTCACATATCCTTTATTTTTTATCTGAAGAGCGGTGTTCGACAATATGCGTATCCCGGCGACGAACGTTAACGCCAATATGCCGGTAATAGCTAAAGGAACAACTACCTTTCTGACATTCTCATCCGTAAAAACGTCTTTCATTATATCCTCCGTAAATAACACGATTTTAGAATCTATAGAACAGTTATGGATGTTATTCTATTCTATACAACTCATTTTGTAAATCCAAAACATCTCCGACCATTTTGATCATTCCGTAAGAAGTTTGTCATTTTTATTTTACATATCCGTAACTCATATGATATACTAGGTTTATGAAAAAATTAACAAACGCTATATGTGTTTTTTCAGTTTTTATATCCAGCGCGGCATACGCGATGGATGTGCCTGTGCATACTCCCCCAAGAGTACCTGTTAACAACGCCGTTCAAAATCCGGCTGTCATGGGTGGAACGCAAAATGTTCCGAAACCGTTTCAACCGCCCACTACACTCGTTATCCCGACAAATTATCATCAACCAACGGCGGCCCAGCAGATACAAACGATCCCTGTGGCGTTCAAACCACCGGTAAATACGGTCGTAAACGTTGCCGCGGTGGTTCCTCAGACTCAAAACTTCAACCAGGCCGCTATTATGGCTGAACAAGCGCAACGAAGCCAGTCCTTTATGCAAGCCTGGTCCAGCAAGTTCAATACCCGCAAAATGAAAAAATCAGACCTCGGGTTTAAATAATTTATAATAAAACAACCCTACTGTTGTTGCCGCGCTAGTGTGTTATTTAAAATGTCTTCTTCTTAGCTGTGTTTACTTTTGTTGCATGTCGAGGGCCGGATATCCGTTTCAAGATTTTACTTCTACGTGTACGTGGACTCAATTAGAGATTATCTGACAAGTGACATACCGTAGGAGCGCAAAAACTGCGCTCCTACGTTCAATCCAAATCTAGAACAAGAACACCGCGGCAGAAAGAACGGTGGTGAAATTCCCTTCCGAACCGATGACCGCGGTCTGAGTGATATTCGTACTGCGGACTATTTTATCGCTGAGACGGTATATTTCTTTATTTTCGTCCCATGATTTCTGCTCGTCGAACTCAAGCCCTAACGTCGAGGCCAACATAGCGGCCGCCAGATCCTCGGCATAATCCCCTGCGAACTTTTCATTCTGTCCATACCCATGGTGTTCGCTGAGATAGCCATACGCGTTCGGGTCTGCCGGAACGGCGCAGCCGACACTAGCGGCGATAAGCCTGTGCGCTTCGTTAGATGCACATCGCGACAAAACAGTGAACGTGACCATCCCCGGAAAAAGTTCTTTGACCCCTTCATTCTTGGATATGACCTGACACGCGGGCGGTAAAATACTGGAAACGGTAACGAGATTGCATTTTTCTATTCCGGCATCGCGCAGAGCCAGCTCAAAACTTCTAAGCTCGGCTTTGTGAGTACCTACACCTTTTGTAAAAAACACTTTCTTCGGAACGAATACCTCTTTACCCGCATGCGCCTGGAATATCTGCATTTAATCTATCCTTTCGATCGTTAAGTTAATTGGCTGTACACAACATAAGATATTTTACGTGATTAATCAAAAAAAACAAATATTATCTGCGTCCCATTTCACAAAGACCGTCGAATATCAAAGTCGGATATACTTTCTCGATGTACCGTGAGTGTTTCGCTATCATAGACGAGTCCCCGCCTGTCGCGATTATGCGGACTTTTTTACCGTAACGCTCAAAAAATCTTTCTATCAAACCGTCGCACATCGCCGCGTAACCGAACAATATGCCGTTATTCATACTTCCCTTTGTATCTCGCCCGATAAGCCCGTTGGCGGACCTCAAAGCCACCGACGGGAGAAGCGCTGTATTATTGACCAGGGACGCGAGCGCAAGCCTCATCCCGGGAAAGATCAAACCGCCCTCATACTCCCCGCGTTCATTCACGTAATCCATCGTAACGGCCGTACCAAAATCTATTACCACAAGCGGCGATCTGGCCTTAAGTAACGCCGCATACGCCGTGACCAAACGATCCTGTCCGACCTGTTTTGGTTTCCTATATCTATTTTTGATGGGCACTTTTATATTCTTGCCCACTACCGATATCTCGGCATTAGGGAATACACGACCAAGCGCGGCGGACAATATGGACAAAAATTCAGGAACGACGCTCACGACTATTATCCGGTCCACCTTACCCGAAAAACGCCCTAGAAGCCGGAAAAACGCCTTTGGACAGATAGTTTCTTTTGAAGTATGTATGAAATATTTTTTCAAATATTTCTTCCCGTCAACCAGGGCAATCGACGTATTCGTATTGCCGATATCCACCAAAATATTCATTTACTCTCCCAGTGTCATACTCATCGGATCATCGCGCGAACTCTAAAAAACAAGACGCAATCAATTTTTCACCTGCACATCTCGATATCTCCCGAGAATATCCTTCGTTCGGTCCCGGAGTCGTCCAGCACAAGCCTACCGTTCTCGTCTATATCGAGGACCGTACCGTTTATCTCGCCTTTCGGAGATGCTATTTTAACATTCTTCCCCAGCACAATAGAATATTTTTTACATTTTTCACGCAAAGCGGCGAATCCGCCCGAAACAAAGATCCCGTAATCCCTTTCCAGCATACAAAGTATCGTTCGCAAAAGACGCACACGTTCCAATGCCGGCTTCCCTGTCTCCAGTTTAAGACTTGTCCCACCCTCGGGAAGATCTGGCTTATCCGTGTTCACATTGATACCTATCCCGAGAATAATAAAATCAACCTTATCCTGCTGAGCCTTCATCTCCGTCAGGATACCGCACACCTTTCCCCCACCGCAGAAAACATCATTCGGCCATTTGATCCCCGCAGTGATCCCTGTCTCGGACTGTATGGCCTCGACCACACTTAAAGCCGCGACAAGCGGTATAGTAGGGATAGATTCAAGCGCGAGAGACGGCCGTAAAACAACCGAAAAATATATCCCGACACCGCACGGAGATATCCATTTACGACCGAGACGGCCTTTACCTCCGGTCTGTGTCTCCGCTATCACTATATCGCCTTCGGGAGCGCCATGTTCGGCGTATTCGTAAGCAACATCGTTCGTTGAAACAACACTGTCGAAATAATGCACCGTTTTATTCCCCAGCGCGACGGTACTAAGCCCCGTCTTTATCTCGCGCTCAAAAAATTTATCTGGCACAGATAACAATTTGTACCCCAGGTTCGGCACGGCTTCAAAATTATATCCCTCATCTTTCATTTCTGTGATATGTTTCCACACATAGGCCCGTGATACGCCAAGTTCGGCGCTCATCGCTTCACCGGAGACATGTTCCGGATTATTCCGCAATAGATCCAATATGCCTGTTTTAAGGTCTTTTTCCGCCATGAGACTTTTTCCCCGATTTTTTACGGCCTTCCACGCCTTTTTTTATTTCCGTAACGCTGGTCGCGACGGTTTGTTCATTCAGCATCTTCTTTAACCGCTCAACCTCATCACGCAACACTATCGCTCTTTCAAAATGAAGGTTCCGCGCCGCTTCTTCCATCTCACGCTCAAGTTGAGAGATCAGATCCTTGATCTCGTACGTTTCATCGTTCTCCGCAACAACTTCCGTCACGATATCTTTCGCGCGTCTGTACGCTTCTATGCCTTCTTTTACGGCTTTTACAATTGTCTTAGGTTGTATATGGTTCTCCTCATTATACCGTGTTTGTCTCTCGCGGCGGGCATTAGTTATGTCCATGACCTTTTGCATCGACTTCGTCATGGTGTCCGCGTACAGTATGACCTCTCCGTTGACATTACGCGCGGCGCGCCCCGCCGTCTGCAAAAGCGATGTCCAGCTGCGGAGAAATCCTTCTTTATCGGCGTCAAGGACCGCCACAAGGGACACCTCCGGCAGATCAAGCCCCTCCCTAAGCAGGTTTATGCCTACAAGACAGTCGAATTTTCCAAGCCGTAGATCCCTTATGATCTCCATGCGATCAAGCACGTTTATCTCGGAATGCATATAACGGACTTTCAGCTTCATATCCTTCAGATAATCCGTAAGTTCTTCCGCAAGACGTTTAGTCAGCGTAGTTACAAGCACTCGTTCATCCTTGTCCGCGCGTTTTTTCACTTCTTCCATAATGTCGTGGATCTGTCCTTTTGTCGGCCTGACCGTGATCGGCGGATCCACTAACCCGGTCGGCCGTATTATCTGCTCTACAATAGCCCCTCCGCTTTGATTTGTCTCATATTCACCGGGCGTAGCCGAAACATACAATGTTTGTTTTATCGTCTCGACAAATTCCTCATATTTCAAAGGCCTGTTATCCAGCGCCGAAGGAAGACGGAATCCGTAATCCACCAGGGTTTTCTTTCGCGCCTGATCGCCGTTATACATCGCGCGAACCTGTGGTAATGTGACATGGGATTCGTCGATTATCAGCAGAAAATCCCCCGTAAAATAATCCAGTAAACACCACGGCCTGGAACCGGGCACCCTTCCCGAAATATGTCTCGAATAATTCTCTATCCCGTTGCAATACCCGAGTTCCTGGAGCATTTCCAGATCATATCTGGTACGGCCTTCTAATCTCTGGGCTTCCAGCAACTTACCGGCTGAACGTAACTCCGCGAGCCGCACATTCAGTTCTTCCTCAATAGATCCGACGGCAACCTTGATCTTATCATCGGTCGTAACGAAGTGTTTCGCCGGATATATACATAATTTATCCAAAGAAGCCAATATATCTCCGGACACGGGATGAATTTCGGATATACGTTCTATTGCGTCCCCGAAAAATTCTATCCTGAAAGCGGTCTCCTTATACGCGGGCAGAATCTCAACGATATCGCCGCGCACACGGAACTTCCCGCGCTCGAGGTCGTAATTATTTCGCTCATACTGGATATCCACAAGCCTTTTAAGGATACTATCACGTTTTTCTTCCATACCTACGGAAAGGCTTACAAGCATGCTGGAATAATCCTCGGGCGACCCCAAACCGTATATACACGAAACGCTCGCAACTATCAGCACATCTCTCCTCGAAAAGAGAGAACTCGTCGCGGATAGGCGCAATCTATCGATATCCTCGTTGATCGACGCGTCTTTCTCGATGTAAACATCGGTCTGCGGGACATATGCCTCGGGCTGATAATAGTCGTAATACGAAACGAAATATTCGACGGCGTTGGACGGAAAAAAATCCTTGAACTCAGCGTAAAGCTGAGCCGCGAGGGTTTTGTTGTGTGATATCACGAGCGTGGGTCTATTCACCTTTTCGACGATATTCGCCATGGTGAAGGTTTTACCGCTACCCGTTACGCCGATAAGCGTCTGGTAACGGTTCCCCTTCAGTATAGACCCGGTCATTTTGTCTATCGCTTCCGGCTGGTCTCCCGAAGGTTTAAGCTCAGATACCAGTTTAAACTTATCCATTTTTCAGAATTATCTCCAGGCTGTAGTCAATGGATTTGACGGAGCTCGTAAGTGAACCGGATGAAATTATCTCTGCGCCGCAATTGGCGAAATTTTTTATACTGTCAAGCGTTATCCCGCCCGATATCTCATACAGGACTTTACCTTCAAGCCCCATATCTTTACGCAATTTGACTGCGCGGCATATCATCTCCGGGCTCATATTGTCCAGCATGATCACATCCGGTTTTTCGCTAAGCGCGTACTCGCATTCTTTCAAAGTTTCGACCTCTATTTCGATTTTTATATTTTTCTGGACCGTCCGGCGAACATCCCGGATTATGTTCTTTATGATATATTCCGTATTCACGGAATTGCGCTGAACACCGTACGCGCGCAAATGATTGTCTTTTATAAGGGCCATATCCCAAAGGCCCCACCTGTGATTGACGCCTCCACCTACGCGCACGGCGTATTTCTGCATATATCTGTGAAGGGGCATCGTTTTACGCGTATCATATATTTTTACCCCCGTGCCGGCAACCACGTCCACGAACGCCCGGGTCTTTGTGGCGATACCGCTCAAATGCCCTAGAAAATTCAACGCCGTTCTTTCCGCCCGTAGAATAGAAAGCGGGCTGCCTTCGATGAAGGCTATCTCTTTATCTTTCCCTATTTTATCCCCATCCTTCACTAACGGCCTGAACCTGACATCCGGATCCACCACATGGAACGCGAGCTCGGCAACGTTCATTCCGCACACGATGCCATCCTCACGCGCAAGGATCACCGCGTCAACGTTCGAATCACCGTTCAGAACGGCTTCTGAGGTTATATCTCCGGTCCATACATCTTCCTTGAGAGTAAAACGCACGATACGCTCAACACGTTTCATATTCAATTCGTTCATATCGCCTCCCGGCGCCGGATCAAAGTTTTTTCAATCTCTCAACTTCGGACGCGCTCAGCGACCGATAACATCCCGGACGTATACCAGAAACTTCCAGTCCGGCGAAACGCACGCGTTGAAGCGCGGCTACATGGCATTCGACGGCCTCGAACATGCGCCGCACTTGCCGTTTACGCCCTTCATGTATAACCACCCTAAACACCGTAAGAGAGTTATTCACAGATATTTTTTTAACTTTGCACGGCGAGGTCTTTTCCCCGTCAATATCGACGCCCTTCTCAAGCCGGTCTATTTTTTCGTCCGTAATACTTCCTGAAACAACGGCCTCATATTCTTTTTCTATCTCGAATTTGGGATGAAGAAGCCGATTGGCCAAATCCCCGTCATTTGTAACGACAAGCGCGCCAGTCGTATCCTTATCAAGCCGTCCGACCGGATAAACGCGTGCTTTTACATGCTTAAAAAACTCAGTCACCATCTTTCGTCCGTGTGTATCGATGGCCGTTGATATAACACCACGCGGTTTATTGAAAAGGAAATAATATTTTTTTTCGTCCCCGGATATACGCCGACCATCCACTTCAATAACATTCGTGTCCGGATCGAATTGGAGCCCTTTGTCGACCACGACCTTCCCGTCGACCTTTACCCGACCCTCCTGTATAACGTCCGCAGAATGCCTTCGTGAGGCTATTCCGGCATGAGACAGTATAAGTTGCAGTCTTTTTTTCACTATTTTCTCCTCCTGATGGCGCTCTCAAAGCGGGGATCGGGATCCCTGTCGCCGGAAGAGGCTCGATTTAACCGACGGCCTCAAGGTTTTCTTTGAGTGTCTTTATATCCCGTATATATTTTTCACGTTTCTCGCGGTCTTTCGCAACAACCTCTTTAGGCGCGCGCTGGATAAAATCGGAATTACTAAGTTTGCGCTCGATCGATATGAGTACGTTCTCCATTTCTTCTATCTTTTTACGTATACGTTTTTTCTCTTTTTCCACGTCGATCGCGTTCCCTATCGGGATAAAAAGACGTATTTTTTCTACAACGGCCGCAATAGAATCCACCGGACGTTTAATATCTTTTCCGGTATTCCTGACACGGCAACGCGCGAGACGCTCTATATATTTAGCCCCGCCCGCTATAAATTTACCGTCCGCGTCCGTCGGGATAACAAAATCCACGTCTATGATCGTGCCGGCGTCTATATTCCAGAACGCCCTGATATTCCTTATCGCAGTTATTATCCCGATCAACTTATCCATTTCAGCGACGACGCCGGGCCTTATCATCGTCTCGTCGCTTACGGGCCAATCGGCCGTCATTACCCATTTATTCTTTTCACCCGGAAGTTTCTGCCATATTTCCTCGGTTATGAAAGGCATAAAAGGGTGCAAAAGACGTAATACCCCGGACAGAACGTACAAAAGCACTTTCTGTGTATCTTCCTTATTATCTGAAAGTTTAGAAAGTTCAAGAAACCAGTCGCAGTACTTATGCCATACAAAATCATACAATGTCTGCGCGGCCTCGTTAAACTTATATGAAACAAGGCTTTTTTGGACTTCATCTATAGCCGCATGATATGAACTGATTATCCATTTATCCGCCAAAGAAGCACCTATCCCCACCGCATTCTCAGGGATCTCATCAACCTCAAGATTCATCAGGACAAAACGCGACGCGTTCCAAAGCTTGTTCGCGAAATTCCGACCGAATTCGAACTTTTCCTCGGAAAGAAAAACATCCTGCCCCTGAGACGTGATGGATATGATGCTGAAGCGCAGAGCGTCACTTCCGACCTTAGCTATGATATCAAGAGGATCAATGACGTTTCCAAGCGATTTGGACATCTTCGCCCCTGTCGCGTCCCTGACCGTGCCGTGTATATAAACGTCTTTGAACGGGATCTCGCCCCGGAACATAAGCCCTGCCATTATCATACGTGCTACCCAGAAAAAGATTATCTCCTGTGCGGTAACGAGCGCATCCGTGGGATAAAATGTCTTAAGTTCCTCTGTCTCTTTCGGCCATCCAAGCGTCGATATCGGCCAAAGCCACGAGCTGAACCACGTATCCAGAACATCCGGGTCCTGTTCCACATTACTCCCGCCGCAATCCGGACATTTTACGGCCCCGTCGGAATGAGTGTGTTCACAAATGAACACGCCTTTTTTCCCTGGGCCACTGACTTCTACGTCACGCACGTCTTTATATTTCAAGCAATCCTTACAATACCAAACCGGGATACGATGTCCCCACCATATCTGGCGCGATATGCACCAATCCCTGATATTCTCCATCCAGTTCAAATAGACCTTCGTCCAGCGATTCGGATAGAAAGTTATCTTCCCGTCTTTAACGACTTCAATAGCCTCTTTGGCCAACGGTTTCATACGAACGAACCACTGCTGCGAAAGCCGCGGTTCCACTATCGTATGACATCGATAACAATGCCCGACCGCATGCTGGTGTTTCTCATATTTAATGAAAAGTTTTCTCTGCGTAAGATCGTCTACGATAGTTTCTCTGCACTCAAAGCGGTCCATCCCCTCATAATCGCCGCCAAGCTCGTTTATAGTCCCGTCCGGGTTCATCACATTTATACATTCCAAATCATGTTTGAGACCCATCGCGAAGTCGGCATGATCATGCGCCGGCGTGACTTTTACGGCTCCGGTGCCGAACTCAGGATCCACGGTATCGTCGAATATCACCTGAAGCTCACGCTTCACGATAGGCAGGATTAGTTTTTTACCTTTAAGGAACGAGTATCGCGGATCATTGGGATTAACGGCGACAGCGACGTCACCCAAAAGAGTTTCGGGACGAGTCGTGGCGACAACGATGTAATCCTCGTTCTCTTTTTCAAGTTTTTCTCTTCCCTTGACCGGATATTTTATGTAATAAAGCATCCCTTCCATCTCTCGGTGCTCTGCTTCCTCGTCGCTAAGAGCCGTACCGCATCTGGGACACCAATTTATCGTGTAGTTGCCTTTATATATCAATTTCTCGTTATATAATCTGAGAAAAACTTCTCTGACCGCCGCGGAAAGCCCCTCATCCATCGTAAAGCGTGTTCTGTCCCAATCACAGGAACAACCAAGCCTTTTCAGCTGGCGGATTATCGTATTGCCGTAATCCTCGCGCCATTTCCAAACTCGTTCAAGGAATTTTTCCCGGCCGAGATCCGCACGTTTTAGTCCTTCCTTCGCGATGGCCCTCTCCACTACGTTCTGCGTAGCTATCCCGGCGTGATCGGTACCGGGCATCCAAAGCGCTTCATAGCCCTGCATCCTTTTCCACCGGATAAGTATGTCCTGTATGGTATCGTTAAGCGCGTGCCCCATATGAAGAACACCGGTGACATTTGGCGGCGGGATCACTATGCAATATGGAGACTTCCCGCTCCCCGGCTCGGCGTGGAAAAGCTTCGCTTTTTCCCATGCTTCATAAATACTGGTTTCAATGCTATGTGGATCGTATCGCGTAGATAGTTCGTTCATTTTTTCTTCTTACTTTTAGTTTTTTTCAATTCATCTTTTGTAAACTTATATTCGATCGAATCTATTATAGCCTTCCAACTGGCTTCGATAATATTCTCGGATACCCCTACGGTCCACCATGATTCTTTTTCATCCTGCGATTCCACAAGAACCCTGACCTTAGCGGCCGTACCGGCTTTCTGGTCCAACACGCGTACGCTGAAATCGGAGAGGTTCATCTCGCTCAGAGACGGATAAAATTCCAAAAGCGATTTACGCAAAGCCTGGTCCATAGCGTGGACAGGCCCGTCACCCAACGATACCGTATGTCTCATTTCATTGCCGATCTTTATCTTTACGGTCGCTTCGCATATCACTTCTTTTTCGCCGCGTTTTTCCACAATGACACGTAGATCTTCAAGTTCAAAATGCCGTTTATACGTTTCCGCCGCGCGACGCATAAGCAGCATTAACGAAGCCTCCGCAAGCTCAAACTGATAGCCCTCGTTCTCCATCTCCTGTACTTTCGACAGAATTTCCTTTGCCCCATCCGTATCCTTTTTAATCGACAGCCCGAATTCCTCCGCTTTGGCAAGAACACTGGACCTGCCGGCTATCTCGGAAACCAGCATGCGTCTTTTGTTACCGATCTTTTCCGGCGACATATGCTCGTATGTTTTAGGATTTTTTATCATCGCATTAATATGAACACCCGCTTTATGCGTAAAAGCGCTGCTTCCAACATACGGCTGATTATCGGAGTGCCGCATATTCGCTATCTCCGCAATATATCTCGACGCTTCGGTAAATTCTTTTAAAGCAAAATCAGAGAGACAATCATATCCCAGTTTGTACCTAAGAGCCGGAGCGATCGATACCAGATTGGCATTACCGCAACGTTCTCCGTAGCCGTTGAAAGTCCCCTGCACCTGAGTGCATCCGGCCTGTACAGCCGCGATAGAGTTAGCGACGGCCATTTCCCCATCGTTATGTGTATGTATGCCCAACGGGATCTTAACGGATTTACGGACTTCCTCAACGACCTCAAATACACGACTGGTCACACTTCCGCCGTTCGTATCGCACAAAACAACAAACTCGGCGCCGCCATCGACCGCGGCCTTTAGCGTATTGATCGCGTATTCGGGATTTCCTTCAAAACCGTCGAAGAAATGCTCCGCGTCGAACATCACAGAGCGGCCGTGAGCCTTAAGATATTTTATGGAATCCGTTATTAAGGCAAGATTTTCATGCAGCGATGTTTTAAGCACTTCTTTAACGTGGAGATCCCAGCTTTTCCCAAATATTGTGATATATTTCATCTCCGACTTCAAAAGTCCATTAAGGACTGGATCGTTAGCCGGTTTTTTATCAACGCGCCTAGTACACCCAAACGCGGTGATATTTGATTTCTTCAGCTTGAGATTTTTTCTAAGCTCTTTGAAAAATTCATCTTCTTTAGGATTGATCCCGGGCCAACCGGCCTCGATGAAATCGACCCCCAATTCGTCAAGCTTGCTGACAACACGCATTTTATCGTGCACGGAAAAAGAGATACCTTCAGACTGCGCGCCATCACGAAGCGTAGTATCATAAATATAAACTTTCCTGGCCATTCGGTCTCTCCTTTCCCTCACCCGTATTATTCGGCTTGCCGACAAACCGTTGTTTATTTCTTTTTGTTCAGCTCAAACGCCTTATGCAGAACCTTCATTGCCGTATTGGAATCGTTCTTACCGATAACACACGAGATTTTGATCTCACTGGTCGATATCATCTCTATATTGACATTAGCGTCAGCCAAAGCCTTGAACATCTTCGCGGCTACGCCGGAATGGCTTCTCATCCCAACGCCGACCACGGATACTTTTGCGATGTCTTTATCCACAATGATATCCTTGGCTCCAAGACGTTTATTGATATCGGCAAGCACATCCTGAGCTTTCACGATATCCTCGACTGGCACGGTGAACGATATATCTGTACGCCCGCCGGTTCTTGAAACGTTCTGGATTATCATGTCGACGTTTATATTCGCCTTAGCCAATGCCTCGAACAATCTGCCAGCCTCACCCGGTTTATCGGGAACGTCACATACGGTTATTTTCGCTTCGCCTTTACTTACCGCTACGCCTCTAACAAGAACTTCTTCCATTTCTTTGACCTCCTTGCATATCAATGTGCCTTTTTCGTTGGAAAAACTCGACCTAACATGTATCACTACGTTAAATTTGCTCGCGACCTCGATACTACGAGCCTGCATGACCTGCGCGCCAAGCGACGCGAGTTCAAGCATCTCGTCATAACTTATTCTGTCCAGTTTACGCGCGTCCTCCACTATTCTGGGATCCGCAGTATAAACACCTTTCACATCTGTAAAAATATCGCACACGTCGGCTTTCAGAACTTTTGCCAGCGCCACAGCCGTCATATCCGAGCCACCACGTCCCAGCGTGGTTATCTCGTGTTCAAGGCTTATGCCCTGAAACCCGGCCACTATAACGATATTGTCTTTTTTAAGTGCGTCCATTATCCGCTTTGTGGAGATATCAAGTATCCGCGCCTTAGTATGCGTCGTGTCTGTAAGAATACCGACCTGAGCACCTGTAAACGATATGGCCTTCTTCCCGATCTTTTGGAGCGCCATAGCCAATAATGCCACTGATATCTGCTCTCCGGTAGACATAAGCATATCCAGTTCCCGTTCGGCGGGTTTATCATTGATCTGCGCGGCAAGTTCTAATAGTTCGTCCGTTGTATCGCCAAGTGCGGAAACGACTACAACGACATGATTGCCCTGGTCCTTACATGCAGAAACTATACTCGCGACATTTTTTATTTTGTCCGGATTAGCGACACTAGATCCTCCGAATTTCTGAACAACAATCTTTTTAGCCATGACTCTATTCAACCCCTTTGTCACTTTTTGCTTTTCGCTTGTTTTTTTTTGACGGATCAATCATATACTTTATAAGTTCATAACCGTGCTTAAGTTCCATACTGCCAGCCTTTGCGGCTTCTTCCGTAAAAACAGAAACCTCGTCCGCCTCAATACCCGGTCCGCAAATAGCGAACGGTACGGCATCCGCCGTATGCGTTCTTTTCTTAACGGGCGTCGGATGATCAGGAAGGACCAATACTCGGTAATCATATCTTCCGCCTATCGCATCGATTATACGTCCCACAATCTTTTTATCAAAATTCTCTATTGCCTTTATCTTCGCAAGAATATCCCCGTTATGGCCCGCCTCATCGGGAGCCTCGACATGCACAAAAACCAGATCATGGTTTTCGAGCAACTTAAGCGCGGCGTCGGCTTTACCTTCATAGTTCGTATCATAATATCCAGTCGCGCCTTCCACGTTTACAACATCAAGGCCCAAAACCCTTCCCATACCCTTCAAAAGATCAACGGCCGAAATTATCCCACCTGAAATACCGAAAGCTTCTTTGTACGACGGCATGTTGGGTTTTCTTCCCTGTCCCCATGGCCAGATCATATTCGCCGGGTTCTGCCCCAAGTCCACTCGGACTTTATTTATATCATGTTCTTCCAATACCTCACGTGATTTATTCACAAGATCCAGAATATCCGGATCCTTCGGGAGATGTTTCGAGATGGCCTGATCCAGTATATCGTGCGGCGGATAACACATTATTTTCGCCAGTTTAGCCGCTTCTTCAGGAAAATCACATGTCACAACCAAAAGATTGCGATAACTCACTCCGGCATAAAAACGATATTTTTTGCTCCCAAGCTTTTTGTTAAGCGCGTCAACAAGTACGGCTGATTCTTTCGAGCTGATATGCCCGGCGCTATAATCTACCATTTTCCCGTCTGAAACCGTTACCGTGTTAAAACGGAATGCCACATCGCATTCACCCAGCTCTATTCCGATATTGGCCGCTTCCAGAGGACCTCGCCCGCAATAATATTTGGCCGGGTCATAACCGAGTATCGAAAGATTCGCGACATCGCTGGCAGGTATCATCCCGCGCGGAACGTTCTTGACCGTTCCAACAACGCCTTTTCTCGCTATCGTGTCCATTCTGGATGTATCGGCCGCCTCCAAACATGTACGACCGTTCAGATCTTCAATCGGCACGTCAGCCGCGCCGTCCGGAACAAGAATGATATATTTCATAACCCTGCCTCCCTGATAACATCCTCGACTTTTGCATCGACAACCACCGGCTGTTCAAGACATTTTATGGCCCGGTCGGGGTCCTTAAGTCCGTGGCCAGTCAATACGCAGACTATATCACGCGTTTCACCTTTTGAAAGTTTCGGGAAATAATTTTCTCGGGCCTTTTTAAGAATGCCGGCAACGCTAGCGGCTGACGCAGGCTCGGCAAATATGCCACCCGACGCCAAAAATTTATATGCATCTATAATCTCATCATCCGTCACCTTATCTATCAACCCTTTAGATTCGTCCCTGGCCGCAACCGCCTGCTGCCAACTGGCGGGATTTCCGATCTTGATCGCCGTCGCCAAAGTTTTCGGATCTTTTATAGGATGTCCGTCAACTATCGGAGCCGATCCTGCGGCCTGAAAACCCAGCATCTTCGGCAACGACTCGATCTTGCCGTCATCTTTATATTCCTTGTATCCTTTCCAGTACGCCGTGATATTTCCAGCGTTCCCAACCGGCAGAGAATGATATGCCGGCGCATGGCCGAGAACATCGCAAATTTCGAACGAACCTGTTTTCTGTCCTTCAATGCGATACGGATTTATAGAATTCACTATCGTGATAGGATATTTCTCGCCGATCTTCCGAACAATATCGAGCGCATCGTCAAAATTTCCTCTGATGGCTATTACCTTTGCAGAGTGAATTATCGCCTGAGCCAATTTCCCTAAAGCAATCGCGCCTTCTGGAAGGATCACCAAACATTTTATCCCGGCCCGAGCCGAAAAAGCAGCAGCGGACGCCGAAGTGTTCCCGGTAGACGCACAAACAACCGCACGCGACCCATCCTCTACGGCTTTAGTTATCGCCATCGTCATCCCACGGTCCTTAAAACTTCCCGTCGGATTCAAACCTTCATATTTCAACCAAACTTTATACCCCGCGCCAATCTTTTCGGCGATAAAGTCCGCCGGGATCAGAGGCGTATTCCCTTCCTCAAGACTTACAATCGGGGTTTTATCCGTTACCGGCAAATATTTTCTGTATCTCTGTATTATTCCCATTTTCCACCTTGCGTTTTAATCTTCAATACGTATAACAACGGTTTTACTCGTCACATAATCCATACTATTTATGTTTTGAATCGCCTTCTGAAGACTTCCTTCGCGCGCCTTGTGAGTGATCATGATCACCGTAACACTTTGGCCTCTTTTTCTTTCTTCCTGCGACATGCTGGCGATACTGATATCATTCTCCGCTAAAATCGCAGATACACTGGCCAACACGCCCGGTTTATCGATGACTGAGAACCGCAAATAGTACGGTAGCATCAATTCGTCGATATTCACCAATTTCTTATCGCCGCCGTTTCCGATCGGATCAAACGGAATGATATTTTCGCGCCCGATATATGCAACCCTTTTCGCTATGTCGATAATATCTCCGACAACCGATGTCGCAGTGGGCCGCTGCCCCGCTCCCTTACCGTATAAAAGCGATTCTTCAAGAAAATCGCCTTTAACAAAAATCGCATTGTTTTCACCCTTCACGTTGGCAAGAAGATGTTTTGCCGGCATAAGTGCCGGACTAACGCGCAACTCAAGTCCGCTATCGTCATTTTTCGCTATGGCCAGAAGTTTGATATTATATCCCCATCTTTTCGCATAAGTAATATCCTGCGGCATAATGTCCTGTATGCCTTCGGTGTATATTTTCTCGGGCGAAATGTTAATGCCAAACCCCAAAAGCGCAAGAATGGATAATTTATGCGCGCTGTCCTTCCCGCTGAGATCCAGTTCGGGATTACTTTCGGCTATGCCTTTTTTCTGCGCGATCTGAAGGGCCTTTTCGAATGAATGATCTTCTTCCATCATTGAAAGTATGAAATTAGTCGTACCATTGAGAATCCCGTATATCACCTCAAAATTGTTAGAGATAAAACTTTCCTTAAGCGCACGTATTATCGGGATCGCACCTCCGACACTGGCCTCGAAACCAATAGACACGTTGTTGGTCACAGCGGCAAGAAAAACTTCTTTTCCGAAAGTAGAGAGAACCGCCTTATTCGCCGTAACAACATTCTTACGGTTATTAATAGCACGCAAAATAAAATCTTTGGCAGGATTTATTCCGCCGATAAGTTCGACCACGATGTCAATATCCTTGCTATTCAGGATGTCGTCCGCGTTACTGGTCACCGCAACGCCGCTGGCCGCAACCGCGTCCAAGGCATTCTTATCCCTGTCACAGACTTTCTCCAGGCTGATCGATACCCCTGTCCGAGCGGTAATCAATTTTCCGTTATGCAATAAGAGATCGACGACACCTTTACCGATAGTACCGGCACCAATCAATCCAACTTTAACAGGCTTCAATTCTTTCATATCGTTCTACCGTTTCATTTTAAATGGTCGGGGCGACGGGATTTGAACCCATGACCCCTAGTCCCCCAGACTAGTGCGCTAAGCCGGACTGCGCTACGCCCCGATCCCAAACAAAATACCGGAGGACATTTTGTCTTCCGTTCCTCAATGTTCCTTTTTCAATTCGCGCGTCATCAGTTCCCTGACCGCACCGCGCGGTTCCTTGCCTTCGTATATGATCTCGTAAACCTTGGCCGTAATAGGCATCTCCACTTTATGTTCTTTCGCCAGGTGATACGCCGAACGGCAGGTCCGCATTCCTTCCACGGCCATTTCTGTCGCAGCAAGCACCTCACTGACACTTTTGCCTTTTCCTATTTCCTCTCCGAACCATCTATTCCGGCTCAGAGCACTCATGCATGTAGTAGCCAAATCCCCAAGACCGCTAAGCCCGCTAAATGTTCTGGCGTCAGCTCCCATAGCAACCCCAAGTCGGGTTATTTCTGCCAATCCGCGCGTCAGAAGCGCCGCTTTTGCGTTCGTTCCAAATCCTAAAGAATCTGATATCCCAGCGGCAATCGCAATTACATTTTTCAGCGCTCCGCCAAGCTCCACGCCGGTCACATCCTCCGACGTGTACACACGAAATGTCTCGGTACTCAACAGATTCTGAACATCGTTTCTCCAGTCACCTTTTCCGGCCAAAACAACCGTGGTCGGGAGATTCAATGCTACTTCATGCGATATACTCGGGCCGGATAAGGCCGCGATATGCGACTTGGGAAAATATTCAGCCAATATACTCGACGGACACTTAAATGTTTTGTCCTCGATACCTTTCGCTGCACTGACTATCTTTTTTATCCCTGTGGAACGAAACCTATCCGCTACCGATCTGATATGCTCGCATGGTACGGCAAATACCACAAAATCACAGTCATCGACAATGTTCATATCGGAAGTGATTATTATTCCCTTTGGGATCTTGATCCCCTTTAGGAATTTCACGTTCTCCCGGTCCCTGTCTAAAAACAGGGCGTATTCCCGGGAATAACTCCATAAAGAAGTTCTAACCCCTTTGGAATTGAGGAGTAAGGCCAAAGCCGTACCCCATCCGCCATCGCCTATAACCGTCACTTTGCTCATAATATTGAGAGAGTTTAACATATACTATAATGGTAGTCAATATAATCTATGACGACTGAAAAGTGCCAAATCGCTGTTCCAAGCAGGACAAAAAAAATCGGGGGATGGCAACACACCATCCCCCGATTTTCAGGAGGTAATCGATGCTGAGCATCGTTAGTTGGTTACATTGTGTGGTGACTTTTCATGAGCGCTTCGTAGATCCCCATTTGCCATTTGATCGTGCTCAATTTCACCAATGCGACGAAATATAGAAAACCTATATGTTTTATCTTATTCATTACCATGCCGAACCTCTCTCTTTATAATGCGCCGTTATCCATGGTTATTTTAAGCGAATTCACATACATAACTTTATAGGCAGCAAGTTCTTTCACCACATAGAACTCACCTATTACTTTGCACAATAACATCATTTTCCCGGTACATGTATCGACCTTTTTCATTATGTGGCAATTACGGACATTGTTCAGTTTGTGGTTATGTGCAGACAACCATTTTTCCAATTCTTCGCGTGTACGAGAGACGAAAAACGATTTTACAAAATACTTACATATCCACTTCCGCCCGATCGAACCCATTTTCTGAGGGTCATTTTCTTCGATCGAAACTTCGCGTTTTCGGGGATTTAAACCTTCGATTGTTTTGTAGATTAGTTCTTTCATCTTCGCCTCATTTGTCTTAACTTTTTAAAAGCTTCAAATAAGTATGTCTGAACTTTTACCCTTTTCTTCGTCCTAACACTTATAATTATACAGCGAGCAGGAAATAATTCAATCCGATTTTTCTGACTTTTTCATTATTTACAGGAGTCGTTTTTCTTCCCCATTAAACAGGCGTTTAATGTTGGCACGATGCTTATAGACACCGACAATGCAAAGTATGGATGCGAAGAGAACAAACATAATACTTTTCTGAAAAATGACCGCAAAAAACGGTAACGTGATCGCGGCGATAATAGACGCAAGTGAAACATATCTGAAAATAACAAAAATCACAAGCCAGCAAACAAACGACAGCAACAATATGAGCGGCGCCAGGCCCGCCATAACACCCGCCGTAGTCGCGACTCCCTTCCCCCCCTTGAAATTCAAAAAGACCGTCCATATATGCCCCGAAATAGCGGCCGCACCAAAAAGAATAAAAATATATTCCGCGGAGAGATCCCGTTCGGTAAAGAACTGCTGAACAAACATTGGGAGAACTGTAACTGCCACATACCCTTTTAAAAAATCTATAACAAGAACAATAATTCCAGGAATCTTACCAACCGAACGAAAAGTATTCGTCGCGCCGACGTTCCCACTGCCGCATTCGCGTATATCTATCTTCTTAAGTACTTTACCGAAAATATATCCAGTAGGAATAGAACCCAAAAAATATGCAGCTATCACACCGATTATCACATACAACATTTTTATCAATCCTTTCTGGACTTTTTGACTTTCAATCGTATCGGGATACCTTTTAGCGGCAGATTATCCCGAAGTAAATTTTCTATGAATTTTCTATGGACATCCTGAACAGCCCTGGAATCGTTGACGAATATCGAGAACTCCACAGGCCGCGAACATATCTGTGTGATATATAAAAAATTCGGCCGCTTACAGCGGCGCGATATCGATATCACAGACGGATCGTTCTTCTCAAATAATTTATTTAGGAACGGCGTCGGAACTTTTATATCTAGATTTGTATCAAGAACCTTCGCCATGGAAAGCGTTTTCATTACACCTTTACCGGTCTTTGCTGAAGCGAAATGTATCGGGAAGAACCTTATACGCGCACACGCATATTCAAGCGCATTTCTATATTCATCAATCGCCACATCGCGGACTTCATCCGCAAGATCCCACTTATTAACAACGATAAGACCGGCCTTTCCGTTCGCCTCGATCATATCAAGTATGGCCATGTCGTCACGCGTGATCCCTTCGGCGGAATCAAGCAGAAGAAAGACAACGTCCGCGCGTTTAATAGCCTCTTCCGAGCGCATCATACTAAACGTATCAACTACGGTCTTGATCTTTCGCTTGTGCCTCATACCGGCCGTATCGATAAGAATATAGTTATCATTGTCATACACAAAAAACGTATCGATCGAATCGCGCGTAGTACCGGGAATATCGCTTACTATGACACGTTCTTTGCTGAGAATGCTGTTAATGAATGAGGACTTCCCCACATTCGGCCGGCCGACAACGGCGATCTTGATAGCCTTTTCTTCCTCGTAAGGGACAAGTTTCCCCTTCAATGCGGCAATGATCATTTCTTTAAGTCGTTCAATATTTTTTCGATGCATACACGAAACCGGGAGAGGATCCCCAAAACCCAGCTGATAAAATTCCATCGCGCTGTTTTCCAGATTTTTATTATCGGCCTTATTCGCAACGACCATAACCGGCTTCCCGGCCTTCCTGACTATCGCGGCAACTTCCTGATCCGACGGAACAATACCGTTTATCGCATCGGTTACCATAACAACAAAAGTCGATTCCTCGATCGCAAGATAAAGCTGTTCTTTTACCTGGGCAGATATTTCATCGGAAGTTTTTATCATATAACCGCCGGTATCTACGATCTTAACACTGTACCGGTCTATATGCGCCACGGACTCCAGCCTATCTCGTGTTGTGCCGGATTGCTCAACAACTACCGCGCGACGTTCCCCCACAAGCCAGTTAAAAAGTGACGACTTCCCCACATTGGGCCTGCCTACGATACAAACCGACGGTATACTGTTAAACTTTTCCATTGACCTGCCTCGCTCCTATACGCAAATAATCCAATCCCGAAAGAATTGACAGCACCACGGCCGTGTTCCAGATCCAACTTGAGTAAACAAACCTGAGAAGCACCGAAACAATAGTAAGCATCTGAAAAAATGTCGTAACCTTCCCTAAAATACTGGGTTTCACGTCTATTCGCCCTGCCACAAAATATATGGTGACAGCACCGACAAGTATTATAACGTCCCGGCTTAGCACAACGATCGGAACATATATCGGCATATCGATGCACTGCGGGAGCCCTTTCACAAGGCTAAGACTCAAAAACGCCGATGCGACAAGAAGTTTATCCGCCAGAGGATCGAGCACGGTCCCAAGCTGTGTTTTTAAATTAAATGTACGGGCAATATAGCCATCAAGCGCGTCAGTCAATGCGGCTATAATAAAGATGAAAAAACCGATATCGAGCCGGTGATACAACACCGTCGTAATAAAAATCGGCGTAAGGATTATACGCAAAAGCGTTAATTTATTCGGCCAATTCAGCAACGTAGAACCGCCTCCGCTTTAATCTTTGTCAGTCAGCATACGCAATCTTGATACAGGCCAGTGGATGACAAACGCCTTCCCGACCAGATTTCTATACGGCACAAATCCCCAATACCTGGAATCCATAGAATTCGCGCTGTTATCCCCTAAAACAAAAAAGCAGTTATCGGGAACCTTTATTGCCTTGTTCTCCTCGCCATAATCGCCTCGGTTCAGATATGTAAATTTCGTAACAGGTCCATTGTCGACTTTTTTACCGTCAACCAATATGATCCCGTCCTTGATCTCAACCGTCTGTCCACCATGCGCGATAAAACGTTTCACAAGATATTTATTCTTTTCCACCGGAGAAAGGAAAACAACGATATCACCCGTTTTCGGATCATGAATTTTAGGAAGCCGCACGTCCATAAACGGGATCTTAGCCCCATAAACGAACTTACTGACAAAAATCCTGTCCCCGGGCTGGAGCGTCGGGAACATCGAATTGGACGGGATTTTAAATGGCTGGATTATAAACGTCCTTATCAAAAGAGCCAAAACCGCCGCAATTAAGATGGGTTTTATCCATTCTTCCCACCAATATTCAAGATTCTTGCGTTTTATCTCGTCTAAGTTCATGCAACCCTCATCGCTTTCAGAAAAGCTTCTTTCGGGACATCAACGTTCCCGATCGAACGCATCTTCTTTTTACCTTCTTTTTGTTTTTCCCATAGTTTACGTTTACGCGTTATATCGCCGCCGTAACACTTGGCGGTAACATTTTTCTTTATCGCCGAAATATCCTCACGCGCGACGATATTGCCCCCGATAGCGGCCTGGATCGCTATCTTGAACATATGTTTCGGGATGGTATCCTTAAGCTGTTTTACCAGTTCCAGTCCCTTTTCCCTGGCTCGCGCCTTATGCACGATAGAAGAAAGAGCGTCACACAATTCACCGTTGATCAACACTTCCAGTTTAACTATATCCGATTTACGATATCCTATTATTTCGTAATCGAGCGAACCATATCCCTGAGTAGAAGATTTTATCTTATCATAAAAATCAACAATAATCTCGGACAGGGGCACATTGTACAAAAGTTGTACCTTTGTGGGATCCAAATATTTTGTGCTAACGAACTCCCCTCGTTTATCTTCGCAAAGTTTCATCAGGTTTCCGATCGTATGCGACGGCGATATGATCGAACATCTAACATACGGCTCTTCCACATATTCTATGGTCGTCGGATCCGGATACTTCGTCGGATTATCAACTTCTATAACGTCCGAATTTGTTATCTTCATCCTGTAATTGACACTGGGGCTGGTCAGGATCAGATCAAGATTGAATTCCCTTTCTAATCTTTCCTGTATTATCTCCATATGCAAAAGACCGAGAAACCCGCATCTGAAACCGAACCCGAGCGCGGCCGAAACTTCCGGTTCGAAAATAAACGACGGATCTGACAACCGCAATTTTTCCACGGCGCTCTTCAGTCCTTCATAATCCTCGTTGGATATCGGATAAATACCGCTAAACACCATCGGTTTTACTTTTTTATATCCTGGAAGCGGCGCCTGAGCGGGATTCATTCTATCCGTTATCGTGTCCCCTACCTCGACTTCACTTGCCACCTTGATATTGCAGATTATGTATCCTACTTCGCCGGCATTCAGACTATCCACAACCATTTCGGAAGGGATGAACACTCCAACCTCTTTTACTTCGTAGGACGTTCCCCTGTTCATCATTTCTATCTGCATGCCCGCTTTGATAGAGCCGTTCATTATCCTTACATAAACGATCACACCGCGGTAAATATCATATGAGGAATCAAAAATCAACGCCTGCAAAGGTTTATCGATCTCGCCCTGTGGCGGCGGAATAAGCTTGATCACGTTCTCGAGTATATCCTCGGTACCAATACCTTCTTTTGCGCTGGCAAGAACGATCTCCTCTTCTTTAGCACCGAGTATATCGATAATCTGGAGTTTAACATCGTCAATACGCGCGTTCTTAAGATCGATCTTATTCATGACCGGAATGATTACCAAATCATGTTCCATCGCAAGATAAAGATTGGCAATTGTCTGCGCTTCGACACCCTGGACGGCATCTACAAGCAATAACGCGCCTTCGCACGCGGCAATGGATTTTGACACTTCATATGTAAAATCCACATGCCCCGGCGTATCAATCAGGTTCAGACCGTATGTATTGCCGTCTTTGGCCTTGTATTCCAGTTTGACCGCACTACTTTTGATCGTAATGCCGCGTTCTCGCTCGATATCCATATTATCCAGAAATTGATCCCTGAACACTCGTTTATCGATAGTACCCGTATGCTGAAGGATGCGATCGGCCAGCGTCGATTTGCCATGATCGATATGTGCGATTATACAGAAATTTCTTATCAATTTTTTGTCGTACATGATTTTATTGCATCAGCGACATCGCGTACTTTTTACCGAACTCGATGTTCTTAAGCGATTTCTCCTTTGATGACGTTTCACTATAAACCCTCAGTTTCGGTTCCGTGCCGGAAAGGCGCAGCAGCATCCAACTGCCGTCCTCAAGGATGAATTTCGTCCCGTCAGAATCGTTTATCTCCACAACTTTTTTATCAAGCACTTTCTTGAGCGGATTTTTCTTTAAACCATCAAGAAGTTTTTTACGTTTCGTTTCCTGGAACAACATATCCTCTCTCTCATACACATAATTCCCGTATTTCTTATTAATAAACTCCACGATCTTATCTAGCGGCTTTTTCATAGTGACCATTAGTTCCATGATCAGCAGCGCCGACAAGAAGCCGTCTCTTTCCGGTATATAATTCTTAAAACCTATACCGCCTGTCTCCTCGCCGCCCAGAAGGACGTCTTCCTTGATCATCAGATCGCAGATATATTTGAACCCTACCGGCGTCTCGTAGCACTTTATGCCGTATTCGTCCGCAATTTTGGTGATAAGCCCGGTACCGCAAATAGTCTGCACGACACCGCCGCGCATTTTACGATTCTCCAACATATGGAGCAATAAAAGCGCCATGACCTTGTGCCCTGTCAGAACATTTCCTTTACCATCAACGATAGCCACGCGATCCGCGTCGCCGTCCGTCGCGACACCCAGATCATAGTTACCGTTCTTTATGCGTTCAACAAGTGATTTAAGATGTTTCTCATTCGGTTCCGGGGCACGACCGCCGAAGCCCGGGTTAAGTTCAGCGTTCATATAATCGATCTTAACGTTCGTGTTCTTGAGTATCTCGGCAAGGTGTTTCAATCCCGTACCGTTCATAGTATCCACCATCACACGCAAACCGGCCTTGCTAAGAAGTTTCATATTCGCGTATTTACGGATGAAATCAAGCTGCGTCGTGATTATATCCTTTTTAACGACCATCCCCTCGGCCATAGCCGCGGCGAGCGTCATTGTTTTCACCGGAGTCTTGTATAATCTTTTCTCTATGCTGTCGATGATATCCGATCCGGCAGAACCGCCGAAATAACCTTTATACTTTATACCGTTATATTCGGGAGGATTATGACTCGCCGTTATCATCACTCCGCCCGTCATTTTATATTTTTTTATGTAGAAGCTTACAGCCGGCGTGGGACATGGATTATCCGATACTACGCTTTTTATACCGTTCGCCGCTAGGACGCAAGCCATGATCTCGGCGTCTTTATTCGATAAAAAGCGGGTGTCGTATCCTATCACTACCTGGCGTTTCCTGTATATCGGGTCCTTCATGGATTTTATAAAATCCGCTATCGCCTGAGCGACTACCGAAACGTTCTGAAACGTGAAATCCTCGCTGATAATAGCCCGCCAACCGTCTGTTCCAAATTTGATCTTTGCCATTTTCCCCTCCGCATTTTTAAAATTAGACCAACATTATAGATCATATTTTCAAATTCTCAATAGCTTTCCTGTAATTCTTTTCGCCGAACACGGCCGTACCGGCCACAAGCACATTCGCCCCGGCTTCGATAGCCACACGGGCCGTCTCCGGATTTATACCTCCATCGACTTGAATATAGCCCTTAAAAGTCTTTTTTAGCTCGCGTACCTTTGCCATCATGTCGCCCATGAACGACTGCCCGCCGAACCCGGGTTCCACTGTCATAACAAGGACCATATCGACTTCATCCATTATCCCGTTGAGAAGCGAAAGAGCGGAGCGCGGTTTTACCGACACGCCGACCTTTTTCCCGTTTTTCCTGATTTTTTCGATCGCCGCACGCGGATCACGGCACGCCTCGACATGAAAGGTTATCATATCACTACCCGCTTCGGCAAATTTATCCACGTATTTTTCCGGATCGGCTATCATTAGGTGCGTGTCAAAAAATAATTTCGTCTCCGGACGGATCGCTTTTACCACTAAAGGACCGATCGTAATATTCGGAACAAATACTCCGTCCATAACGTCAATATGTACCCAGTCGGCACCGGCTTTATCTATCGCACGTATCTCTTCGCCCAGACAACTGAAATCCGCCGACAGTATACTCGGTGCAATAAGAACCTTTTTCGCGTTTTTACCTAAAACTTGTTTTTTCATCTTAGCCGCGCCCCCGCCATAACATATATTCTATTTATGTCATCTATCGTCACCACGCCAACGACTTTTCCGTCTTTCAGCACCGGCATGGCCATTGTCCCGTATTTCTGCATTTCTTCCTGAACATCCGTGAGTTTCGCGGTAATATCGACCGGGACTATATCACTACGCATAATATCGCCCGCGGTGATCTCCCTATCTTTGTCGCGTGAATAAAGAGCGCCAATAATATCCGCACGGGATATAAGTCCCTTTAGGTCATCCCCGTCCATCACCGGAAAATCCTCCTGCCTAGAATGGAACGCAAGTTCAAGTATTTTTGAGACCGGCGCATCGGGCGGAACCGCAACAAACTCCTTGCTTAGGACGTCTTTCACGCAAAAATTCTTTATCGTTTCCCTGACATCTACTTGAAGGCCTTCACTGGACGCTGCCATATAAATGAAAACCGCTATGATCAAAAGAAAAAGATGCCCGTGTACAATACCAAGATATGCAAAAAAGAGAGCGAATATATGGCCTAGATTTACGGCTATTTCAGTAGCACGTTTATATCCCATCTTGTAAGTCAGTATCGCACGAAGTACACGCCCGCCGTCCATCGGAAAAGCCGGGATAAGATTAAAACCCGCAAGAACTAGATTCAGCCAATAGACATGCGCCAAGATACTGGCATTTGCAGTATACGGCGCATTGCCGAATATCACCCAGAACGGATACATAAGATTATCATATCCCAGCAACATTTTAAGCGGATAATAAAAAATCGCAATAACAGCCAGGTTGGAGAGAGGCCCGGCCAAAGTGATGATAAGCTCCTGAAACGGGGTTTTTGGCAACTCCGACATCGAGGCCACTCCACCTATCGGCAGCAGAACTATACGGCGCACCTTTATCCCAAAACGCACGGCCGCGATACTATGGCATAGCTCATGTACCGTTACAAAGAAAAATACGCCCAATATCAGCGCCACTCCGCGTATACCCATCACAACGAAAAAGAACAGCAAAAGCAAAAGAAACGTTATGTGTATCTCAACATCTATACCGAACACGCGGATAAGCTTATATGAATTTTTCATAGTCTTTCCAGTTCCGCCTTAACGTTCTTCTTTTCTTTTTCCGAAACCTTACCGACGACGGCAAAATTTGTCATCCGCGATTTAAAAGTATTTTCAGCTACGCGTTTTATATCTTCGGCTGTTACATCGTCTATAAGTTTCAAAAGTTCCGATACGTCCGGGATACGATCGTCCACCATAAGACGATCCCCGAACCACATCATACGCGACGACGTACTTTCAAGAGCCAGCAGGAACTGCCCTTTCATGAACTCTTTAGCCCGTAAAAGTTCGTCATTTGTAACTCCGAGATCTTTCAACTTTTTAAGCTCGTCCAGTACAGCAACAACCGAACGCAGAAGTTTTTTATTATCGACTCCCGCATGCACGATAAACTCACCCACATCATGGTGCCGCTTATAAGTCGAAGCGATATCGTAACAAAGACCGTATTTTTCCCTTAGCTCCTCAAAAAGACGGGAAGACATATTCCCGCCAAGAATTACACTCATTAGCTTCAGCGCATACCGGTTTTTCATTTCCCGACCGTCGGCGTAAAATCCCATCGCTATATGCGACTGACTTGTTTCTCCGTCATGGAACTTAGACCGCGCCGATTTTTGTTTCATCTCCGGAGTTTTGAATTTTGCGGGTTTTTTACCGCCTCGTTTAAAATTCTCCGAAGCATATCGGAACACAACATCCGGATCCACTTTTCCGGCCGCAACGATCGACATGTTTTTCGGCACATAATTATCATCCCGAAAACCGGTCAGATCGGCACGTTTAAACGACTGTACCGTTTTGATTGTACCGGTCAAAGGACGGCCCAGTGGATCGTTCGGCCACATAAGTCCGCCTAAAAGTTCAAACACATATTCCTGAGGCTGATCACGATACATTTTTATCTCTTCGCATACCACAAGTTTTTCCTTGGCAAGATCCTGTTCGTCCATTTTAGCGTTAAGCACCATATCGCTAAGGATCTCAATCCCGAGATCCACGTAATTATACGGCACTTTCACCATGTAGCAGGTAACTTCATCGGCCGTAAAACCGTTAAGCGAACCGCCGATACCTTCAATCGCTTCTTTCAAAACGCGCGCAGATCTTTTTTCCGTTCCCTTAAAAAGCATATGCTCTATAAGATGGCTTATGCCGCTTTTCTCTTTTGATTCATATCTGCCCCCGACCCCTATCCATACGCCGAGAGAAACCGACGTCATATACGGCATTGGCGATACAACAACGTTAAGACCGTCCGCGGTCTGTATTTTTTTGTATTCCCTATCTTTCATCTATCGCTCCCGTTCTGTTCGTTAGTACTGTCCAGATAACTCTGCAATATAAGCTGCGCGGCCATTTTATCGATGACTTTTTTCCTTTTCTTTCTGGATATATCAGCCGCCACCATGATCCCTTCCGCCTCTCGCGTGGTCAACCTCTCATCCCATAAAATAACATCCACGTCTATATCGGCCTTCAGATATTCAACCATTTTTTCACTGTCTTTAGCCCGCACTCCCACGCTGCCATCCATATTTAACGGATACCCTACGACGATCTTACCCACATCGTTGCTGATCGCAAGATCCTTTATTTCTTTTACCGCCGAAGCGTCCGTAACGCGTTTTACGCACCCGCGCCCCTGCGCAAGCATCCCGCTCTCGTCGCTTATCGCGACGCCTATATTCTTTTCTCCTATGTCAAGCCCCATAAGGCGCATCAATTACCACCATGCACGGCAGAGGCAATGCCGGAAGCGAACTTGCCAACTGCCTTAATCATTTTTCCTTTGTCGGCGGAATACTTCTCGATAACGTTAATTACAGCGCTACCTACAATAACTCCGCTAGCCGCTGCCGAAAGCGTCTTTGCCTGAGAAGGGTCCGAAACGCCAAATCCCACACATACGGGTTTATCCGTCAGCTTCTGCAGCTTTTTTACCGTACCAGCTACCGACGTCGGAACAACCTTCCGGGCCCCGGTCACACCGGCCAATGACACATAATAAATGAATCCCGTGGTTTTTTTCGCGATCTGCTTGAACCGCTCGCGCGACGTAGTTGGCGCCGCAAGCAGGATAACGGAAAAATCTTTTCCTTTACCGGCTTCAGCGAGTTCATCAGATTCCTCCATCGGAAGATCCGGGACTATTATCCCGTCAACTCCCGCCAATTTCGCATCGGAGACGAATTTTTTCACTCCATAATTGAAAACAATATTGTAATAAGTCATGAAAACCAGCGGAATATTAACTTCTTTCCGGAGATTTCGAACCATGTCAAAAACACCTTTAACGGTACACCCAGCATTAAGTGAACGCTGTACGGCGCGCTGTATTGTAGGTCCGTCAGCCATCGGATCTGAGAACGGAATCCCGAGCTCCACGATGTCCGCACCCGAACGTTCAAGTTCTTTGACCAGTTCCGCCGTAGTTTTCAGAGACGGGTCCCCGGCAGTTATATATACAATAAACGCCTTTTTCTTTTCTCTTTTTAATTTTTCGAATGTATCAGAGATTCTGTTCATGTTCACGGATTATGTTAATATCCTTGTCACCTCTTCCTGATAGGCAGAAAACTATAACATCGTTTTTCTTAGTCTTTTTCACAAGTTTCGGCAAATATGCAGCCGCGTGGGCCGACTCTAAAGCCGGTATTATCCCCTCGGTGCGGGATAAAAGTTTTACACCTTCCAGCGCCTCGTTATCCGTTATTCCAACATACTGCGCTCGTCCGGTCTCTTTATAAAACGCATGTTCGGGGCCGACGCCCGGGTAATCAAGCCCGGCCGAGATAGAATGCGCCAGTGTGATCTGACCATCACCGTTTTCAAGAACATAGCTTTTGCTGCCATGAAGGACACCGACCTTCCCTTTATTCAGCGCAGCTGAATGTTTATCTGTATTCAGGCCGAGTCCAGCCGCTTCAACCCCGATGAATTTAACTCCTTTATCCGCGTAGAACGGATAAAATATACCCATCGCGTTACTCCCGCCGCCGACACACGCCACCACATAATCTGGAAGTTTTCCTTCTTTTTGCAGTATCTGTTTTCGGGATTCTTTCCCTATGACAGACTGAAAGTCCCGCACGATCATCGGATACGGATGAGGCCCCGCGACCGTGCCGAGAATATAATGAGTATCTTTTATGTTTGTCACCCAGTCCCTGAAAGCCTCGTTCAGAGCGTCTTTCAGCGTACATGAGCCACTGTTCACCGGGATCACGTTCGCGCCCAGGATCTTCATTCTAAAAACATTCAGGCTCTGCCTCTCTACATCCTCGGTCCCCATATAGACATCACACTTTTTGTCGAACAAAGCCGCCACTGTCGCCGTTGCTACCCCGTGCTGTCCGGCTCCGGTCTCGGCGATAATGCGCCCTTTCCCCATGGCATCGGCAAGTAGAATCTGTCCCATCGCATTATTTATTTTATGCGCGCCGGTATGAAGAAGATCCTCGCGCTTAATGTATATCTTCGCCCCACCGAGCGTTTTCGTAAGTTTCTCGGCGAAATAAAGCGGCGTCGGACGGCCTACATATTCGCTGAAATAGTATCTAAGCATCTTTTTAAATTTCGGTGTCGCCGTTATTTTTTTGTAAGCGACGGCTAGGTCCCGAAGCGCCGTCATAAGCGTCTCCGGCACATATTCCCCGCCGAACCCGCCAAAATATCCGTGTGTATCCGGCAATTTATTTTGTGTTTTTCGCATTTTCGATGAATTCCTTTATTTTATTGTGATCTTTTTTACCTACCGACCTCTCCACCCCGCTCGCGACATCCACACCATAAGGCTTTAGCTGAGCTATCCCGTCTTTTACGTTTCCGGGTGATAACCCTCCGGCTAAAAAAAACGGCCTCGACAACGGCGTTCGTTTAAGAACATTCCAGTCGAACTTAAGCCCCGTACCGCCCATCATCGCGGGATGATAGGTGTCAAACAGCAAATAATCCACGGACTCACGATATTCGTCAGGAGAAACGCCGACTATCCTGTCGCCTACCCTGAACGTCTTCAAGATCGTTATTGGCACTTTGGATATTTTTAATTTCTCTCGCAGCTTCACGCAAAATTCGGGACTTTCCTCCCCGTGAAGCTGAACATGATCGAATCCCGAGTCCAAGATAATTCGAACGACCTCATCCAAAGAACGGTTCTTAAAAAGAGCTACTTTACCGACTTTCTCCGGAAAATTTTTTATGATCTCCTTCACTTCACGCGGCTCAATGAACCTCGGAGATTCTTTTTCAAGAACGAAACCCACCAGGTCCGCGCCTAACTCGCAGGCCGCGAGAGCATCCAGCGCGTTCGTTAATCCGCATATTTTCACTTTAACTGACATCACGAAACCTCAATGCACTATCGGGATATGCGCCTGAGCCTCTTTGATCAAAGAATCCGGCAGTTCATAATCCTCAAGAGCTCCCGACATATACTGATCGTACGACGCGAGATCAAAATGCCCGTGTCCGCTATAAAGGAATACTATAGACTTTTCTTTTTTCTCTTCGCGGCATCTTATAGCCTCATCTATCGCCGCGCGTATCGCGTGCGACGTTTCAGGCGCCGGAATAAAACCTTCCGTTTTAGCGAACATCATCGCCGCCTCAAAAACCTTGGTCTGGTGATACGCCCTCGGCGCTACAAGCCCCTGATCCACAAGAAGACTGACCAACGGAGCCATACCGTGATACCTAAGCCCACCCGCGTGTATCCCCGGCGGAACGAACGAATGCCCGAGCGTATGCATCATTAAAAGCGGAGTCATCTGCGCGGTATCTCCGAAATCATATCGGTACGGAGCGCGCGTCAACGTAGGACACGCTGACGGTTCCACCCCGATTATCTCCATCGCGTGCCCGTCGATCTTCTCTTTTACGAACGGGAACACAAGCCCCGCGAAATTACTTCCACCGCCGCAGCATCCGATCAAAACGTCGGGATGTCTCTCCCCCGCTATCCTCAGCTGTTTTTTCGTTTCTAATCCCGTAACCGTCTGATGAAGAAGAACGTGATTCAACACGCTTCCCAGTGCGTATTTCGTATCCGGATTTTTTACCGCTACCTCCACGGCCTCGGATATCGCCATACCGAGACTTCCTGTAGTATCAGGATGTTCGGCCAAAAGACGTTTTCCGTTCTCCGTGTGCGTGCTCGGGGAAGCATATACATCCGCACCCCAGAGATGCATCAAAAATTTTCTGTACGGTTTCTGGTCGTAGCTGACACGCACCATATAAACTTCGCATTTAAGACCAAAAATATTACACGCGAACGATAACGCGCACCCCCACTGACCCGCTCCGGTCTCTGTGGATATCCTGCGCACCCCTTCTTTTTTATTGTAATACACCTGCGCGACCGCCGTATTAGGCTTATGACTACCCGGAGGGGACAGACTTTCGTCCTTGTAATATATCCTTGCCGGAGTCTTTAGGAACTTCTCAAGATTTCGCGCACGGCGAAGAGGCGAAGGACGCCATATTTTGTACACTTCCCTGACCTCGTCGGGGATCTCTATATATCTTTCGACCGACATTTCCTGTTCAATAAGCCCCATCGGAAATATCGCCGAAAGGTCCATAGGTGAAATAGGTTTTCCCGTCTTCGGATTTAACGGCGGTTTCAACGGAACGGGAAGATCCGCCTGAATGTTGTACCATTTGTCCGGTATTTCCCTTTCGCCAAGAAGTATTTTGTAATCTTCCATTTTTTTCCTTTCTTTTTTTATTCGCCCATCAATTCTCTGATCTTATCCGCTATATTGTGCGCCCTCATAAGCGTTTCGCCCACAAGAACCGCGTTGACCCGCAAACTTTTAAGGAACATCACATGCCCGTATGTTTCTATGCCGCTCTCAGCCACAATGAGCTTATTTTCAGGTATAAGCCGGACCAATCGTTCGGTATTATTAAAATCCACGTTAAAAGTGGAAAGATCGCGGTTATTTATCCCGATTATAGACGCGTGGCTTTTTACCGCTTTATCAAGTTCTTCCTCATTATGCGTCTCGACCAGAACATCCATGCCGAGGTTTTTGGCGATCTCCTGAAAACGCGACAGCTCATCCTGCGTAAGTATCCGCGCTATCAGAAGTATAGCGTCAGCCCCTATCGCTGCCGACTCATACACCTGATATTCATCCACTATAAAATCTTTTCGAAGGATCGGGATATTAACACGATCCTTTATGAGTTTAATGTATTCCTGTCTGCCGTCAAAGAATCTTTCATCCGTAAGGACACTGATCGCGCTAGCCCCTCCGGCCTGATAGGACCACGCTATCTGCAAAGGATCAAAATCCGGACGTATGATCCCTTTCGACGGAGAACTTTTCTTCACCTCGGCTATGAGATTCACACGGCCTTTTCTTGATATCGCCCGCTTAAAAACCCCGGACGCGTAAACGGACTTGGTCTTTTCCTTAAGTTCGTTGAGAGACACGCGTTTTTTTGCGGCATCGACTTCTTCTTTTTTCTTCTCGATGATCTTTGTAAGGATCACAGAACTCCTTCGTTCGTCATGCGTATCAGTTGTTCCATTTTCTCGCGCGCTTTTCCTGATTCGATCGCTTCACGCGCAATTGCAACGCCTTCTTTAAAACCTTTAGACTTTCCGGCGGCCATAAGCGCGCACGACGCGTTCATAAGCACTATTTCCTGACGGGGGCCTCTCTCCCCGCCGAGGATAGACTTTACTATCGTCGCGTTCTCGTCGACATTACCGCCTTTTATAGACTCTTTTTTCGCTATCTTAAAACCGAATGTGTGCGGTTCGACATAATATGTCCATACCCGCCCGTCCTTATATTCGCTTACCTTGGTTTTTGTCGTGATAGTCACTTCATCAAGATTATCCATACCGTGCACGACATACGCGCATCTGGCTCCGAGCTTACCCAGAACGTCCGCTATCACTTCCGTAAGCCTCGGATCAAACACCCCAACGACCTGACAATTCGCGCTGGCCGGATTCGCAAGCGGACCCAAAAGATTGAATATGGTCTTTATTCCTATCTCCTTGCGCGTGGCCATCGCGTGACGCATAGCCGTGTGATATAACGGCGCGTACATAAAACCCACGCCTATCTGCTGAATACATTTCTTTGTGACCTCGATCGGCGCGTCTATCTTTACTCCGAGTTTTTCAAGAACGTCTGCGCTACCGCATCTGCCGCTAGCGGAACGATTACCATGTTTAGCCACTTTCACTCCGCAAGCAGCCACAACAAAAGACACCGGCGTCGAGATATTGAACGTATCCCTGCCTGTCCCTCCGGTGCCGCAGGTATCAAGTATCGCGTCGTCCTTAACATCCCCTTTTTCAAAGAGCGAGGCGTTATCCTCAAACCTTACTTTAATGGCCTTTTCACGCATCACGCGCGCGGCTCCCGTGATCTCTAGCACGGTCTCGCCTTTCATCCGCAGCGCCGCGAGAAGCGCCCCTATCTGCGAAGGCGTGGCGTTCCCGTCCATGATCTCGCTGAACAACGAATGGCTCTCTTCTTCCGAAAGGTTGCCTTTCTCCGTAACTTTTTTTATAGCATCTTTTATCGTCATCATATTTTCGTCAAAAAATTATTCAGCAATTTTTTCCCTTCGACAGTCAGTATCGATTCCGGATGAAACTGAACTCCCCATATCGGATAATCCCTGTGTCGCACACCCATTATTTCCTGCATTTCGGTCCACGCGACCACTTCCAGCGGTTTCTCAAGTGTCGCGGGATCTATCAACAACGAATGATACCGCGTCGCTACGAACGGCGACGGAAGGGACTCGAACACTCCGGAACCATTGTGATACACATCGCTAACCTTGCCGTGCATGATGTATTTTGCCCGCACAATTTTGCATCCGAACACTTCGCCGATACACTGATGTCCGAGACAGACCCCCAGTACCGGGATATTCTTCCCGAATTCCGCTATTACGGATTTCGATATCCCCGCGTCACTCGGGGTTCCTGGACCCGGAGATATTATTATCTTCGTCGGCTTCAACGCCTTTATCTCATCCAATGTTATCTTATCATTGCGATATACCTTAACGCTCTTGCCAAGCTCACCGATGTACTGCACAAGATTGTATGTGAACGAATCGTAATTATCTATGACCAATATCATTGCAGCCCTCTCTCGGCGAATTCAATGGCCTTTACCATCGCCTTGGCCTTATTCAACGTTTCTTTATATTCCGTCACCGGGTCCGAATCGAGAACGATCCCAGCGCCCGACTGCAGATACACGGTGTCGTTCTTCACTATCATCGTACGTATCGTGATGCACATGTCCATATTTCCCGAAAAACTTATGTATCCCACGCTTCCGGCGTAAGGCCCCCGGTGAACATTCTCAAATTTATCTATAAGCTCCATCGCCTTGACCTTCGGAGCTCCTGATACCGTCCCGGCAGGGAAAGTAGCGCGTATCAAGTCATAAACATCCTTGTCTTTCCTCAAGCTCCCCACCACATCGCTGACGATATGCATGACATGAGAATATCTTTCTATGCGCATGACCTCACGGGGACGCACCGAACCATATTCACAGACCCGCCCCACATCGTTCCGGCCGAGATCAAGAAGCATGATGTGCTCGGCGCGCTCTTTCGGGTCTGAAAGAAGCTCCCTTTCAAGAAGTTCGTCCTCGGTCCTGTCCTCACCGCGCCGTCTTGTACCGGCGATAGGCCTTACCTCGACCTGACCGTTCTCATACCTTACAAGTATCTCGGGCGACGACCCTACTATCCTGAAATCGCGGAATTTTAAAAAGAACATGTACGGCGAGGGATTTATCGAACGCAGCGCGCGATATATCGAAAAAGCATCCACACGCGTCTTTCTTTTCAGTCTCTGGGAAAGAACTATCTGGATGATATCCCCGGCCTTTATATGTTCTTTGGCGCTTTCCACGATACTGCAAAAATCTTTTTCCGAAAAATTAGACTCCACTTCCGGTTGTGAACCTTCGACCGTCTTCACTTCAGGGATCACTGACACGCGTTTCAGCCGCTCCACCATGCCGTCTATCCTGAGACACGCCTTATCGTAAGCTTCTTCAGCGTCACCGTCCACCACGGCGTTCGCCACTACTTTTACACGCCGGGCCACATGATCGAAAATAATGATCGTATCCGTGAACATGAACAACATATCCGGGGCGTTTATCTCGTCCGGATTTTTATCCGGTATACGTTCGATAAAACGTACCGCGTCATAGCCGATATATCCCACAAGCCCGCCGCAGAACCTCGGGAGATTCTCCAGGTGCACGAACTTGTAACTTTTCATGATGGACTTGATCTCGTCCAGAGGATCTTTCTTGATATGATGCGTCTTCGCGGAACCGTTTTTCGTCACCGTGACCTTATCGCCTTTGCTTTCTATGATGATATGCGGGTCCGATCCTAAAAATGAAAAACGGCCGAGGTTTTCTCCTCCCTCGACAGATTCAAGAAGATACGCGTACTGGCCGCCGTCCATTTTTATGAAAGCCGATATCGGCGTATCAAAGTCCGCCAGCATCTCCCTATAGACCGGAATCACGTTCCCGGACGAACTCAGGCTCACAAACTCTTTTTTACTCGGGTAATACATATTTCTCCATTAACTGTTTTTGTATACCGTAGCCGGATCAAAAACACGTTTATCTTTTATGACGGTTTT
The DNA here is from genome assembly GCA_035403965.1 of Candidatus Omnitrophota bacterium. GTDB lineage: Bacteria > Omnitrophota > Gorgyraeia > Tantalellales > Tantalellaceae > DAONGE01. The sequence goes on from DAONGE010000012.1 coordinate 42,833, forward strand.
CCCGCCCTTCGCTAGTTTCCTGAAATAACAAGTAAAATATCCTTCGTGGCAAGCCGCACGTTTCTGCTCTACCATGAAAAGCACCGAATTCTCGGCGCAGTCTATATAAACTTCCTTCACCTTCTGCGTGCAACCGGATGTCTCGCCCTTCAGCATAAGCCGCCCTTTGGACCTGCGAAAAACGTATATCATTTTTTCCTCAAGCGTTTTAAGCAGGGCATCCTTATTCATATAACATAACGTAAGGACCTTCAAGCTTTTACAGTCCTGTATGATCGCCGGGATAAGTCCCTTTTCGTCAAAATTTAGTTCGTCTATTATTCCCATATGTACACCTTTCCTATCGTACGTTTATTTTATTTTTTTTAAGACATTTTTTCACGTCGCTGATCGAAAATTCCTTAAAGTGGAATATCGACGCCGCAAGCGCCGCGTCAGCCTTGCCTCTCTTGAACACATCCACAAAATGTTCCGGTTTTCCGCACCCGCCGGACGCTATAACAGGTATCCCGACCGCCTCAGATACGGCCTTCGTGAGGCCGATATCGAAACCATCCTTCGTTCCATCGGCGTCCATGCTGGTAAGCAGTATCTCTCCGGCTCCCATTTGTTCCACATCGCGCGCCCATTTCACCGCGTCGATACCAGTAGCCTCTCGTCCGCCTTTTATGAACACTTCCCAACCCTTCCCTGACCTTCTCGCGTCGATCGCGACAACTATACATTGCGAGCCGAATTTAGCGCTGGCTTCCTTTACGAAAACCGGCCTTTTCACGGCCGACGTATTTATCGACACTTTATCGCATCCCGCATTCAAAAGATCGCGGATATCATCATTCGACGAGATCCCTCCGCCGACCGTAAATGGCATAAATACTTTTTCCGCTACACGGGCCACGACATCAACGATCGTCTTTCTGTTCTCATAGCTGGCGGTAATATCGAGGAACACCAGTTCGTCAGCGCCCTCGTCGTTGTATATCTTCGCGTTCTCGACCGGATCCCCGGCGTCCACCAGATTGACGAAGTTGACGCCCTTCACCACTCTGCCGTCCTTAACATCGAGACACGGAATTATTCTTTTAGCTAACATCTATCGCCTCCGCGAGATCTATCGTCCCGTCATACAACGCCCGTCCGATTATCGCGCCGCTAAGACCGTGTTTCTCAAGCTTTTTAAGTTCTTTCACATGAGCTACGGATTTTATCCCGCCGGCGTATATCATTTTCAGTTTCGACCTATCAAGAATATCCTTCAGCAGTTTTTTATCGGGCCCTGAAAGAGTCCCGTCCTTAGAGATGTCCGTATAGATTATCCGTTTGGCGCCGTAGGACCTGAGCCGCGCGAACACATCAAAGATATCGGCCGCTATCCCTTTCTTCCATCCCCTTACGCGAAGCTCGTATCTATCGGCGTCAACGCTGATAATGACCCTATCCTTGAAATTCTCTATCACGCTGCGCCCAAATTCCGGTTCCTCAAGCGCTTTCGACCCTACGATGACACGCGCTATCCCCATGTTCAGGGCTTTTTTTATGTCCGATTCCTTACGATACCCGCCGCCGACCTCGATCGGGATACTTACCGAATGCGCAATCTCTTTTATCACGGAGAGATTCACGGGTTTACCTTCCTTCGCCCCGTCAAGATCGATAACGTGAAGCATATCCGCGCCCATGGATTCCCATTCGCGCGCCGCGTCCACGGGTGAGATATCATAACTAAGTTTCTTGTTATATTTTCCACGTTCAAGTCGAACCGTTTTACCGTCAATAATATCTATAGCTGGAAGTATCTTCATAGTTTTATAAAATTATCCAGTAATTTTAACCCGTTTTTCTGCGACCGTTCCGGGTGAAACTGCACGGCAAAAAGATTATCTTTCCATACCGCGGCCGTGTATTTTATTCCGTATTCCGCCGAAGCCGCCACAACGGCCTTTTCCTTGCACGCGGCGTAATATGAATGCACAAAATAAAAATAACTATTGTCCCTGATCCCCCGGAATAACGGACATTTTTTATTTTCGATCTTTACCGTATTCCATCCTATCTGCGGGATCTTAAGTCCTTTTTTCTTTGAGAATACCGGGACATTCCCTTTGATCAATCCCATGCACTCGGTCCCGCCACTCTCTTCGCTGTTCTCAAAAAGAAGCTGCAGTCCAAGGCATATCCCGAGAAAAGCCTTTCCGTTTTTTATGTTCCCAATCATCGGTTCTACCATACCGCGTTTTTTAAGCCCCGCGATCGCGTCTTCGGACGAACCCACGCCCGGGAAAACTATTTTTTCCGCTTTATCCAGCATGGCGGGTTTATCGCACACGCGCGCAGACGCACCCAAATAACGGAACGCGTTATAAACGCTTTTAAGATTCCCCGATCCGTAATCTATTATCGCTATCATCAAAGTATCCCTTTACTCGACGGCACTTCGCCCGCGCGGCGCGGGTCGATCGCAGTGGCTTTATCAAGAGCTATTCCAAACGCCTTAAAAACAGCCTCGAGATAATGATGCATGTCCCCGCCGTCACCGTATATCGTCACATGCAGGTTCATGCTCAATCTTTTCGCCATGCTCTCCAGAAAGTCCTTGGCGTAATGCATCGAAAAACCTTCATCATCTTTTATTTCAACAGTCCCGGCCGGACGATGATCGTTGAACACAAAAGCAAACCTGTTAGAAAGGTCCACGACGACTTTCGCGCTCACGGTATCCATCGGCACTTCGGCCGACGCCGTACGGTTTATACCTTTTGAGTCCCCAAGCGCCTGTTTGAAGGCATCCCCGAGAGCTATGCCGATATCCTCGTTCAAATGATGTTTGTCCACATGCGTATCGCCTTTGGCCTTTATATCCAGATCAAAATAACCGTGATACGAAAAAAGCGTCAGCATATGGTCCAGAAAACCTATAGTCGTCGCGATATCGGACTTGCCAGATCCGTCGACGTTCAGAGATATCCTCTCCTCGGTCTCTTTTGACTTTCTTTCGTATTTCGTTTTACGCTCTTTATTCACGCTGGCGCTGCATTTGCCGAAGATTCCCATTTATCCTCCATTTTAAGATTTAACCGCGCCCTGCGATTCGGCGGCCGGCGGCTCTACCTTATCGCAACGCACATGAACGGATTCCCAGTGATTTGTAAGTTTTTCTAAAGTGGTAAGCTCTCTCACCCACTCGGCCGATTCGCACAGCGCTTTCTTCGGATACGAAATAACATGCGAACTTTTAAAAAAGCTCCTGATGTTAAGCCCCGAAAAATATCTGGCCGTACCGCCCGTAGGAAGAACGTGACTCGGACCCGCGACATAATCACCCATCGCGACCGGGGTGAATTCTCCCATAAAAATAGCTCCCGCGTTAGTTATCTTGTTCACAAGCCGTTTCGGCGACTTAAGCATAAGCTGAAGATGTTCCGGAGCGATCAAGTTCGATACCGCGGCGGCTTCCTCGAGATTTTTTGTTTTTATGATATACCCCGGCACGCTTTCATCTTTATGAAAAGCGTTAAAAACTTTCTTCGACGGAGTAACAAGCACGGCCAGACCTTTACGATGCTCGGCCTGCGCCAAAAGATCCCGCTTTATGTATTCTATGTTCGCGTGCTGATTTGCTATGATCAAGACCTCACTAGGCCCAGCCAACATATCGATATCACAATAACCGAACACCTGACGTTTAGCCTCAGTCACATATTCGTTACCGGGGCCGACTATTTTATCAACCTTCGGTATAGTCTTAGTCCCGAACGCCAGCGCCGCGATCGCCTGCGCGCCTCCGACCTTATAGATCTCGCTGACCTCAAGAAGATCGGCCATGACCAGTATATGCGGATCTATTGAATTATATTTATTCGGCGGTGACATAAGCACCACCTGTTTCACGCCCGCTATTTTCGCAGGCAGTACCGTCATGTAAACGCTGGAGACAAGGGGGGCCGTACCGCTTGGCACATAGACGCCTACCTTCTCTATCGGTTCGAACTTCTCTCCGAGCTCGACACCGAGCTCGTGCTTTATTACCCACGATTCTGGGAGCTGATTCTTGTAGAATTTATTTATGTTCTTTATGATCTTTTTCAGTGTGTTCACAAGTTCCGGTTTTATATCCTGGTACGCGCCGCTTATCTCGGCCTGCGAGACACGAAGTTCTTTCCGCGAAAGTGACACGCCGTCAAATCGCTTAGTAAAACGAAGAACAGCCGTGTCCCCGTCCGTACGGACTTTTTCAATAATATTCGCGACGGTTTTCTGAAGTCGCTTCCGTCCCTGATCATATCGGTTCACCAGCTTATCAAAATTTTCGCTTCCTACTTTTACACTTCTCATTAAATTTTCCTTTCCCTATCCCTATCAATCTTTACCCGTTACTGTTTTTTTCAAACTTTCTATGGCCGCGCTCAGCTGCGAAGGATCCTTCCCCCCTGCCTGAGCGAACGTATCGTTTCCGCCGCCGCCACCTTTTATCATCACAGAAACCCCGTTTATGAGGTTCTTGGCGTTAAGACCTTTTTTTATTAGATCCTTCGTCACCATGCACACAAGCATGGCGTTACCATCTTTAGAGGAACCAAGAGCGACAACCCCGCTATTCAACTTTTTTTCGATATGCGTCACGCATTTCCTCAAAAGCGGGATATCCGCCTCGTCCAGTACATGTCCAAAGAAAGAAACATCTCCGTTGACGTATTTTTCAGGATACGCCTTATCAATCGCTTCCTTTACTTTTTCGAACGCACCAAGCTCTTTCGCTTTTTCCGCGTCTTTACGCATTTTCTCACAATGCTCCGAAGCGGCCTTGAATACCGGACGGACAGTCTCATCGAACTCTTTCAGAAGTGCTTTGTCCACATGCGCCTCGTTCTTAAGGACCTTATCGACTGTCGCCGCGGCTTTATCCAGCCCCGGCACGGATTTAAAAAGAGACGCCGTGCCGCCGGCCACCGACGACATCTGTTTAAGCTCCTTGTCAAATCCAACCGACGTTTCCTTCAGCCACGCTATGACATTTTCCCCGGTAACGGCCTCTATACGGCGAATACCGCTGGCTACCGAACTCTCTGAAATGATCTTAACGAATTTTATAACACCGGTATTATCGACATGCGTCCCGCCGCAAAGCTCTTTTGAAGCACCCGGTATCGTGACCATCCTGACTATCTCTCCGTATTTTTCACCGAAGAACGAAAGAGCGCCTTCGGTTTTTGCCTCTTCCAGCGATTTTGTCTCTTTTTTAACCGGCATATTTTTCTCTATCCAACCGTTGGCCAATTCCTCGACCGCGAGCAGTTCTCTGTCCGTAAGTTTTTTAAGCTGCGTAAAATCAAAACGCAACCGACGGTCATCCACATATGATCCTGACTGTTTTACCTGATCACCCAGCACCTGCCTAAGCGCCGACTGCAGAAGATGCGTAGCCGTATGATTGCACGCAGTGCGTTCCTTGCGTTTTTCATCTATTGATATCTTTACTTTCGCTCCAATCCGAAGCGTCCCTTTTTTTACATGCGTCTGAAAAACCCTTTTACCTCCGGCGTTGCACACGTTCACGAACACGGCGCTTACGCCATCGGCTTCGATATGACCCGCGTCACCGACTTGTCCGCCACCTTCGGTATAAATAACCGAACTTTGCGGAGAAGTGATGATCTCACCGTTCTCGCCTTCACTTATCGCATCGGCCGGGGCGCCATTTTTAAGCATGAAAACCACATCACACAAAAGCGGCATATCGCCGCTAAGTTCCGGCTTCGGAGCTTTAGCGAACGCGTCGGGTTTAAAAATAAAATCACTTGTGATATTGCTTCCCTTTCGCGATTCGTCTTTCCGTTTTTCCATTAATTTTTCATATGTATCAACGTCTATCGTTACCCCGCGGGTCTCGGCTTCATCGGATATCACATCTAAAGGCATCCCGTACGTATCGACCAGCTTAAACACCTGATCGCCATTCAATTTTTTCTTCCCGCCCGACAACATCTCTTCCATCACGGGCATAGCCGCACGCAACGTTTCGTTGAATTTATCTTCCTCGTCCTTCACGATCGCCGCTACATGCTCCCTTTTACCTTCCAATTCGGGATAGATATCCTTCAACAGCCCCACCACCACAGGCACAAGGTTAAAAAGAAACGCCTCTTTCTGTTTGCTTTTCATGTATGCACGACGTATCAGTTTACGCACCACATATCCGCGTTTCTCGTTAGACGGAGACACCCCATCGGTTATACAGAACGTCACGGCGCGAATATGATCGGCTATTAAATTTATGTGCGACTTCGGCACAGACACGCCTTTCGCGTCCAGCACCTTCTTTATCGCGTCGGTCAACGGCGTAAACAGATCCGTGTCAAAATTCGTCGGCACGTTCTGGACCACCGACACTATCCTTTCAAGCCCCATCCCCGTATCGATGTTCTTCGCGGGTAAAGGAACAAGCTGACCGTCCGGTTTTCTTTCGAATTCCGTGAACACAAGATTCCAAACCTCGATGAACCTGGAGCAATCGCACGCGGGACTGCAATCAGGTTTTCCACATCCCGTACCCGGCCCCCAGTCAAAAAATATTTCAGAACACGGACCGCACGGACCGTTCGGCCCTTTGGAAGGAGCATCCGCCGGCCAGAAATTACTGTCCGGCCCAAGTTTCACTATCCTTTTTGGGTCTACCTTGATCTCGTCTTTCCATATCGAGTACGCTTCCTCATCATCTTTGTAAACGGATATCCACAATCTTTCTTTCGGGAACTTCATCTCGACCGTCATAAACTCCCACGCCCAGTTGATCGCTTCACGTTTGAAATAATCCCCGAACGAAAAATTACCGAGCATCTCAAAGAAGGTATGATGACGCGGCGTACGACCGACATTCTCAAGGTCCCCAGTCCTCAGACATTTTTGTGAGCTCGTGGCGCGTTTGAACGTCACATTCTTTCCCATGAACTGCTCTTTGAACTGGTTCATCCCGGCGCCCGTAAAAAGCAAGGTCGGATCGTTCTCTGGCACCAAAAGATCGCTCGCTACTATCTTATGCCCTTTTTTCTCAAAAAACCTCAGATATCGCTCTCTTATTTCTTTCGCTAACATCGTTATTCCTTCTATTGTATTGTCTTCATGATATCGGCTTCTATCTTATTCATTATTTTCGGGTTTTCTTTCAGATACACACGGGCGTTCTCTTTGCCCTGCCCGAGTTTTTCCTCACCGTAAATAAGCCACGTACCGCTTTTCTTGATCACACCTTTTTCTTCTCCGAGGTCCACAACGCTGGACGAACGGGAGATACCTTCGTCGAACATGATATCGAATTCGGCTTCCCGAAAAGGAGGCGCCATCTTGTTCTTCACTACTTTACCGCGCACCCTGTTGCCCACGACCGTCTCGCCTTTTTTGAGCGACGCGATACGTCTCAGGTCGATACGTACGGACGAGTAAAATTTAAGGGCGTTCCCGCCTGTGGTGGTTTCGGGGTTGCCATACATAACCCCGATCTTCATCCTGATCTGGTTAATGAAAATAAGACATGTCTTGGATTTACTTACGGCGCCCGTAAGTTTTCTGAGCGCCTGGCTCATGAGACGGGCCTGTAACCCTACATGTGAATCCCCCATCTCACCCTCAAGTTCTTTTTTCGGGGTAAGAGCCGCTACCGAATCGATGACCAGAACGTCTATCGCATTACTCCGTACCAAAGTCTCGGCGATCTCAAGGGCCTGCTCTCCGCTGTCGGGCTGTGATATCAAAAGATTATCAAGATCCACTCCGATCTTTTTGGCATATGTGGGATCGAACGCATGTTCTGCATCAATGAACGCAACGTCCCCGCCTGTTTTCTGCGCGTTCGCTATTATGTTCAACGTAAGGGTCGTCTTACCGCTTGATTCGGGCCCGAATATCTCAACTATACGCCCGCGCGGCACCCCGCCTATACCAAGCGCCATATCCAGATTGATAGCACCGGTGGATATAACCTCCACCTTCACCTTAAAATCCTTACCCATCTTCATGATAGCGCCTTCGCCGAAATCCTTCTCAATCTTGTTGATGGCAAGTTCAAGGGCCTTTTCCTTATTCGCGGCGTTCTTCTCGACTTTCGCATCCTCGTCCTTTTTAGCCTCGGCAGCCTTTTCTTTACCGGCGTCTTTCTTGATCATAACACCCTCCACTCTTTTATAATATTATGTTATATAGGCGCTAACTTAACGCCCTATTATACAGATACACCTCAGCCATTGTAAAGGCTTTTGTGTACCCGTATCCTCCCCATATAAGACAGTTTTTTAGGACATTTTCGTTCACTTAAAATGAAAATATTTTTGTCAGCGATCCCACCCAACGTTTCGATCAATACCGATTCACCAGGAAAAGTTTGTATTCTTTCTACGTGGACGCTCGCTCTATGTCATGCCCGAATGCTTCTATCGGGCATCTATAACATTAAAGTCATCTGATTTTCATATTATAGATTCCCGCCTCCGCCTGTTCGGAAGTTCTGCGCGCTGTAGAAAAATATCCTGTTATTTTCGATCTCCAGGCGTTTGATGCTTCGCTGAAGCGTAAAATATTTTTATCTTTTGCGTATATTTTTCTCAAGTGCTCGAACATTCCGAACAGTCGGATTGTATTGAAGATGTCGCGCGGAGATCCGAGATGATATGCTAAAGTGTCAAGCTTCCCTGAACGAGATCTCTC
>DAONGE010000013.1:0-51204 GCA_035403965.1 Candidatus Omnitrophota bacterium
GCCGGGAGAATAAAAATAACAGGGCTTTTCTCGAAACGCGCAGGATGACGCACGACATCTAATCGAACATGCCCGCCGTAGCTATTCAACAGACGTCTTTTACTCTAAGGCATCTCGGAGAACGTCCCCATTTGCCTCGCGATAAAGAGAAGTTTGTGTTCTTTCGGACGTGGCATCGTGAGGCCGAGCGGGCATGGATCTCCGCCATAGGCGGAGAGAGCGAGGCCGAACGCTGAGCGAAGAAATCCTCGCCGGGGATTTCGAGCGTCCACGGTAGAAAGAACACAAACTTCTCTTTGCAAATCGAACATGTCCGCATAGCGGCGTTAGCATTACGCGGGAGAGTTATCCCAGGATTCTTCTTTTGTGTCGCGGATAAAGTATTTGCGGTTTTTTATAGTGATGAAGTTGCTCCACTCCTTGCCTTCTCCGCCCTGCGCCCGCTTGATCTCCTTTATCGCGTTCGCCTGCGAGACAAGTTCGTCCGCATGATAAACAATGGTGGCCTCAAGTGTCTTCGGCAGAACAGGTGACTGCTGTTCGTATTCGCCGTGATGGCTCAGGATTATATGCTCCATCCTCATCGCCAGGTCTTTGGGAAAATCCTTGATCGACTCCATGCGTTTGACCAGCATTTTATAACCGATCACAATATGTCCGATAAGTCCGCCTTCTATCGTGTATTCCATTTTCTTTTCGTCAAGTTCATATATTTTACCCGTGTCATGAAGGAACGCCCCGAAAAGAGCCATATCCCGGTCCGCCTCAGGATAAAGCGAACAGGCTTTATCTACTATAGTCATAACATCATACGTATGTTCTAAAAGCCCTCCTATATATGCGTTGTGCCAGCTTTTCGCGCCTACCCCATCGCAGAACCTTTTCACGAAATCGGTGTCTAAAAGAAAGCTCTCCACCAAAGCCTTCAGCCAGGGGTTTTTGATCTCGGAGAGGTACGTCGATACCTTTTTAAACAGATCGTCTCTACCCTCCACAACACGCACAAGGTCCCCGTAATCGAATGTACCGTCCGACATCTTCTTCAGAGAATCCACCTTGATCTGTTTTTCATCCCGAAATTCCACTACACTTCCTTCCACCAGCACAACATCTCCGGTCTCCGCTTTATTCGCGTATTTCTCCACGTTATCCCAAAGACGCGCCTCTATTTTTCCAGTCTTGTCGATAAGCGTGAATTCCGCGTAAAGTTTGTCGGTCTTTGTGCGTTTAACTTCCTTCCGGTTCAATATGAATATCGTGGCGATATTTTCGCCGTTCTTAAATTCCTTTATGAATACTTTTTCCATTTTTGTTCCTTTCGATCGTTTATTCATCCTGCCAGCAAATATCGGCATAAGGACAAAATCCGCATTTATCATTGTCTTTCTCGGGAAGTTGCTCAAAACTCAGTTTTTTAATATTCCCCCATACCCCTTCAATGGTCCGGACAAGTTCAGCGGACATTTCGTCATTGAGGTCCACGGCGATATCCATATATGCGCCTTTTTCAAGCCCGTATTTTTTCACCGTACTGCCCGCGGGTTCCAAGAACTGTATCACACCCTTGGTCACAAGAGCCTTACCGCCGGTCTTTTGCTGATTTTTATCGTATAAAAGTTTATACGCCACAAGCTGTCTGAAATAGTCGTCGCAATCAGCCGATGAAAGATCTCGGCAGTTCTGCATATCTTTCGCGTGATCGTCAGGCTTACCGGTTTTATAATCAACAACCTTAACCTCGCCGTCCCCGCAGGGTTCCACTTTATCGAATTTGCCGCGGAACACCAGTCCGTCCGTCATATATATCTCCAGCTTATTCTCCAATTCAAGAGGCATAACCGGTGACGCCTCCTGTTTTTCATACCATGTCCGGACCCTCTCCAGTTTATCCAGACACCCCCTGCGAATTGCGTCATTAATCCCATGAAACTCAAGTTCCCGAAGAAAGATTCTTTTAAACACCTGAAAACCCGGAAATTTTCCGGTATCCATAAATTCCTTGTACACGTCTTCCAGCGCTTTATGCGCGCAATTCCCGAAAGTCAGCTGCTGATTCTTTTTTCCCGGCAGGCGCAGCACATCGTTATATAAAAATTTCCTGCGGCAGGTTATATAATTATTCACACTAGTGGGATTGAGAGTAAGATTGCCAATTATATCTTTCAAAATATCAGCCGTTTCTTTCTCAGAAACATCGAAGGTCTCCATTCGCAGGAAGTCCCCGAGGAATTTCTCCTCATCGGCCGGGGCCCCGCTCTCCTGTTTAATGCTTATCCCGCTTATGAAAGGGCTGATTATCGCTTTTTCAAGCGGCGTCGCAGTATAGATCAGGCTTGCCTTAGCTCGCGTCGAAGCCACATAAAAAAGTCGCAACTCATCATGAAGCGCGAGTTCCTTTATCCTGTTCTTTTCATCGACGCGTTCTTTGCTCGTATAAATATCGGCCGGGAGATCGACCACATCCGGTTTCTTTCGGATAGGCCAGCTTTTTTGCTGGAGACAAAATGGGATAAAGACCGTATAGAACTCAAGCCCTTTTGATTTATGCGCAGTATATATCCTGACACCGTCCTGGCTCAAAGTGGCCAGCTCTCCACGTATGGGCATATCGTGTATTTCCCGGAGCTCAAGCTCTTTCAGAAAATCATCCAACCCCAGCGCCGGATCGGCGAGATCCGAACGTTTTATCAGATTAATGAACGAGACCAGAGCCCTCAGTTCCCGCACCCTTATCACCCGATCGTCGGAATATCTTTTAAGAATGAACGCGTAGAGGTCTGAGTCCTCAATATATTGCATAAGGATATCATGCACCGGACGATGCCTCGCGTCCGTTAGTAGTCGGTCTATCGCCCATGCCGCGCGATGTAACACGTGAGGTTCCTTTAAAGTCAGAATATTGAGTATTTCCAATGCTTCCGTTTCCTTAAGAGATGGTTTTACGGATATCCCGTTCTTATCGTTTTTAAACTGCGCGAAATATTCCATGAACTGCTGAAAAAAGTCGCATTCAATATATTTCTTATTTCCCCCGGCGCTCAAAACTCCGCGTTTTTTATTCACGTGATCCATGATCTTAAGGACATCCGACAGCTCAGCGCCTATATAATCCGCCGTGAGCATTTTGTAGAGTATAAGCGACTTGGATTCCGGATCGTCAGGACTTACGCCGGCAAGGTCGACCACGTCCAGCATCTGTCTTACCCTTTTTTCCTGTCTGATATCCTCATCTCCGTCGGTCGCGTACGGAATGCCAGCCAGAAGAAAAGCTTTAACAACCTTAAGAATCTGACTACGTTTACGGACAAGCACGGCGATGTTATTAAAAGGTTTATCCCTATCTTCTTCGGATAATGACATATCGTTACGTATGATCCCGGCCTGACGTTTTATTTCCGCGACGATAAAAGCCAGTTCTTCTTCCTCAGTGAGAAAATCTACCAGACGTATATCACACCCGGAATACTTGCGGCATGCCTTAAGGTTCTTAACGGCTATCCGCTCTTTATCGGGGAGAAGGGATATTATCCGCCTCGCGGTCTCTATGATATTACCTTCTGAGCGATAATTTTCGGCAAGCGTTACAGACTTCAGTTTCGGCAGTTTCTCGCGAAGTATGCGAAAATTGGACAACGTCGCGCCCTGAAAACGGTAAATGGCCTGATCATCGTCACCCACACAGCAGATATTCGGCGCCGCCGGGTCAAGTATCGAGAACAAAAGCTCAAGCTGCGCACCGTTCGTATCCTGGTATTCGTCGACCATGATATATTTGAATTGTTTTCTGAAAGAATCCGCCAGATCTTTATCCTGCCTCAGCGCCGACAACGCGATAATGATCATATCGTCGTAATCTATCCTACCCCGCTCGTCAAACAATTTTTTATTCTCGGATTCTTTCAGCCGTTCATATTCTTCGTAAATAACGGCTAAAGCATGCAATCTCTGGACATCTTTATCCTCAACAATAGTTCCGTCGGCCTTTACGTTTTTCAGGCTTTCTTTGAACTCTTTCGGGGATATCCCTTCATTCTTAAGTTCGCTTATCCTTTTTTCGATCTCGCTCCTGTGAATATACGGCGAACCGAACGGCCTTAAAGGCTCCACGCCCTTCACATTGTCCATGATATACTCAAAGGCCCTTATTTTCTCGACTTCGCCGATCTCGATTTTATCCTTAACGTATTTTAGAGCTCCTTCGGACTCAAGAACGACGGAATTAGCGAAACTATGGAAGGTCTCCACAACGACGTCGTACCCTTTACGCCCGACTATATTCACTATCCTCTCGCGCATTTCACGCGCGGCGGCATTAGTGAACGTAACGATAAGGATATTTTCGGGAGAGGCTTTTTTACTGTTTATGATATTCGCGGCGCGGACAGAAAGCAGCTGCGTCTTACCTGTGCCCGGCCCGGCCAAAACAAGCACGGGACAGTCAAGGGCGTCTACTGCCTCTTTCTGTCTGTCGTTAAGTCTACTGTATAATCCCTGAAATTTTTCCATCCGGTAAAAAAAGACTGTGAATGATCTACTTTTTGATCTGCATAATAGCGTTCAACGCGAAAACATTCGGAAGGAACTTTACCTCGCCCCGATCCGAGAGATATATTTCTTTTTCAATGCTTATCCGCTGCGCACGGCAAAAAGACCTGAAATCTCTGATGCTCAAAAAATGCAGGTTGGGCGTATCATACCACTGATACGGCAAAGACGCCGTTACAGGCACATGCCCGCCGAAAAATATCTGTATACGCGCCTTCGCGTGACAAAAGTTCGGGAACCCTATTATCACCTTTTTCCCTATCCTGAGCGCCTCAAGTATCGCCTCTTTGGGCCTTTGCACCTGCTGCATCGTCTGGTTGAAAATAACATAATCGAACATATGATCCGGATACTCTTTAAGCCCCGTATCTATATCACCATGCGAAACGCTCAGGCCCTTTTCAACGCATGAATATATAGCGTCCTCACTGATCTCCACGCCGCTACCTTTGACATCTTTATTCGTAACGAGATACTCCAGAAGATCCCCTGCGCCGCATCCCACGTCAAGCACCGTCGAACCGCGATCCACCATGTCGCCTATGATCTTATGATCAAGCCTTAATTCTTCTTTTATCTTACTGACCATTTTTATCTTCCATATCCTTGAAAGTCCTGTTAACAAAATGTTTTACCAGTTTCGTTTCTTCTTTGAATTCCACAAGAAAAGCGTCGTGCCCGTAGTCAGAACTGATCTCACAGTATGTAACGTCCCTTCCGTTCATTTTCAGGGCTTTAACTATTTCCTGCGATTCTGCCGGAGGGTAAAGCCAATCCGAGCTGAAAGCTATAACAAGAAAACGGCATTTTACCTTTTTGAACATGTCAAAAAGGCTGCCTTCCTGCGTCAGGTCAAAATAATCAAGGGCTTTGGTTATATAAAGATAAGAATTCGCGTCAAAACGTTTCACAAAACTATCGCCCCTGTACCTCAAATATCCCTCGACCTCGAACTCGGTCGTGAACTCATAACCAAGCTTCTCTTTTTTCAGCATCCGCCCGAATTTTTCGTTCATGGAATGGTTGCTCATGTACGTTATATGCCCGACCATCCGAGCCACCGCAAGCCCTCTGGAAGGATGATCGCCGTTGTAATAATCGCCGCCGTTCCACGCGGGATCGGCCATTATCGCCTGCCTGCCCACTTCGTCAAAGGCTATGTTCTGCGCGGTATGTTTGTGCGTGGTAGCGATAGGTATGCATGAAGCCACGGCATCGGGATAAGAGATCGCCCATTGCAGGGCCTGCATCCCTCCCATTGAACCACCGCAAACGGTGACTAATTTTTTTATCCCGAGAAAATCGATAAGCCGCTTCTGGGCGTTGACCATATCCCGGATAGTTACTATGGGGAACCCCAGCGCGTACGGTTTGCCGGTCTTAGGATTTATCGAGCTCGGCCCGCTCGACCCTTTACACCCGCCTATAACATTCGAACAAATAACGAAATAATGATCCGTATCGAACGCCTTACCCGGGCCGATCATATCGTCCCACCATCCGGGCTTTGTTTCTCCATTATGATAACCGGCGGCGTGAGCGTCCATGGAAAGCGCGTGACAGATAAGCACCGCGTTATTCTTTTTTTCGTCCAATACCCCGTAGGTTTCATAAGCGATCCTCAGGCCATGGAGATCCACACCGCTATCGAGGACAAAGGGCTCGCCTTCAGGCAGGTCAAAATATTTTGTGGTCACATATCCTTTTATATCGTCTTTCATATCAGATCAATATTAGCGTTTATAACAAATAACAAAAGCATCTTCCCAAAGCGAACAAAACCCACGGAAAAACATTATCGCATCTATCATTTTTTTTTGCAAGTTTTTTGGCAGAAAGCCTCGTGGTTTTCAACACATACCACCCTATGCCGCAAGTGCTCAAATATCCGGCGGTTCATGGAAGGTATCGTTCACTTCCAACGCCGGCTCATATTCTATGACCCGCATATGTTTCCATTTGCCGCTTTTATATCGGAGGAAAACAATAAGAGACAAAACAACGAACAGCAGAACCATTGACAGCCACCCTATCTCAGGGGAAAGATGGAGTATTTTCATAATTATCACAAGAGCCGTCACCATCATCCAATGTATGGAGACCGATACCGTCATCGCCCATATCGTATCCCCCGCCCCTCGAAGCGCGCCGATAAATACCATAAGCATGGCCTCGACTGCGACATATATACCGGCTACCCGTATCATGAACATGGCAAGATCTCTGGACGAATCAAACACCCCGCTCTGGACATCTGGACGAAAAAGGTCCACGAGAGCCCCCGTAAAGAACAGAAAAAGCGCCAGAATGCTAAGAGAATACAGCATCCCTATTTTGAATCCTGCCATCACCGAACTATGCGCTTTATCCGGCATACCGGCGCCCATAAAACGCCCGACAAGACTTGTTACGCCGATCTCTATCCCTATCAAAGGAACGAACGAAACCAGATCCCAATTGAACATTATCGTCGCGGCCGTAGCCGTCACCGGGCTATGTGAATGAAAGACGAGCACCATGGCGTTAAAAGCGATAATTGTAAACAGCATCTCAAACCCCGCCGGCGAACCATACCGCAAAAGTTTGCGGGCAATCTCAGGATCAAAACGGAACGCCTTGATCACGGCGAACTCCTCGCGCACGTGCCTGCCGAAATATGTCAAGGCCAAAACGATAAGCCCGGACACCCCTCCAAGTATTGTGCCGAGAGCCGATCCCTGTATCCCCATCGCGGGAAAACCGAATTTACCAAAGACAAAAATATAGTTAAGAATGACATTGACCGTCATCGCTATTATCGAAGCGGACATAACCACGCCTGTCCGGCCGATACCTGAAAAAAAGCACGCCAGGTTGTGCCTCAAAAGACTTATGATCACGCCGAATATAAGAATATTAAAATATATTTTTTGCGGGGCTAATTGTTCCGCATTCACGCCCATGCGTTCAAAAAGCATATGCGCCAGCGGGATACAGGCTATCACCGGGATATACGCGATAAATGAGAAAATAAAAGCCTGCGAAGCGACCACGGCGCATGAGCTCTTCCTCCGGGCACCTAGATATTGCGCGACAAGCGCGGACGAATACCCGGTAAGCCCTATAAAAAACGCTGTCATCATAAAACACGTAAGACCTCCGCCCATCGCCGCGTTCATAAGATTCGGTCCGAGTTTCGCCAGATACAATCTGTCAGTGAATATCATGACCATATCGCAGGCTTGCGACACCACCATTGGCAGGGCGATCGCGAGCATTTGCTTCATCCCGCCATCGGCATGTATTTTTTTAGTTTTTATTTTAGGCATATATCACGCTTTCTTAAATTTCTATCAACTTTTTGATGTGACATTATACATCTTATACGCCAATTTGCCAAATTCGCCACGTAAAATAGGGATCACTTTATCAGATCTTTTTCTTTAAAGCTCACGTATGATCCGTCGCCAAAAACTATATGATCCAACATAATAACCCCCACCGCCTTCATCACGCTGGACAATTCCGCGGTAAAACTAATGTCTTCCATGCTGGGAGCAGGATCTCCGGACGGATGATTATGCATGCAGACAACCGACACGGCGTTGAAAGTGAACGCGTCCGATACTATCCGACGCATATCAGGATTCGCCGAACTAGGCGCGCCGTCTGCTACGCGTTTCACGTCAAGGATACGATTCTTACTATCCAAAAAAAGTACCATGAATATTTCATTGGCCAGATCCCGCATCCTCGGCATAAATATCGCGGCGATATCCCCCGCGCACCCGATCTTAACTCGCCCGTCATGAACCTTTTCCTCAGAACTTCGCCGTGACATTTCGAAGGCCGCCATTATTCGCGCTGCTTTAACATCACCGATACCCTTCACTCTTTTCAACATATCAAATCCGCATCTGGCAACGCCGCGAAAATTCCCGAACCGTGACAAAAGATCATCCGAGATCATAAGCGCGTCATTCTTTTCCGTGCCGCTCCCCAAAAGCAAAGAAAGAAGCTCGGTGTCGGCAAGCAAATGCAACTCCCCCCGCGCAAGCCGTTCGCGTGGCCTCTGATGCCCCGGCAAATTTTTTAACCGTTCCATATTCACGTCCCCTCCGGCATTAGAGACAGTTTTTACCGCGGTTTTCGTTCAAACTTTTCAAATATTATTCATTATTTTTTGATCAATTTCTTTCGCCCCTAAACCATGGGTACGGATCCTCCCCACAAAATTTATTAACGCTTTCCCCTCATTTCATCGGGGTTCGGCAAAACTCGCCCGTGTTGTTCCATTTTCATATGATTTTCTTAACCCTTCGGGCTCAAACATTGCCTCACATCATATTCATATGAAATGACCATATCTATCCCTCTGAAATTTCGGGAAAAGCTAAAATTTTGAATGGGGCCCCTGATCCAAACTCATGGTTGAGGGGCGAGCAGAAATGTTTACTTCTTCTCCGGCGAGTAGAACCAATATTCTTTATCGTTGAGATTTTGAACACGGATCGGTTCCACGGTAGTGTTGCGCCCGAACAGATACCCAGACCCGTAAAAATTGCGGACCCAATATACAGCTTCCTTCCAAAAATAATATGTCAGGTATTCCCATAAAGGCGGGGACACTTTTCTGACCTCATACGTCACATAATCGTTATTAACCATAACGCGCACATAATGCAGATATCCTCCGTCGGCGTCCGGTATCTCCGTAAGCATGCCTCCGCCGCCGGTCACGATATATTTAACCCCGTCAAATTCCTGTTCGGCAAACATATGCCTATGCCCGGAAAAAACCATTTTCACGCCGTACTGCGCACATAACTTCCTGAACCGGTATGCCCACGGCATATTGTCCATGTTATACCAGTCCTGTTGATACGGATCGAACGGCGGTTTGTGCATGATCACGAATATGTTCTGAAAACCGTTAGCCTTTTTCAATTTATCCTCGAACCATATGAACTGCGATTCAGTCAGATTACCTTTCTCATTCTCAAGAACGATGAAATATGAATTGCGATTAGTAAACGTAAATTCAGCGCTCCCCATGTATTCCTTAAAAAGAGCGAGATCATCATGATTCCCTATCGCGGCGACCACCGGCCATTTGATCATTTTTTGGATACGTTTGAACGCGTCAAACTGCCATTTGGCGCCGTCGAGGGTGAGATCCCCCACGCTGATAATAAAATCGATCGGGACTTTTCTGAATCGATCTTCCCTGTTCATATGCCATATCTCTTTTATCGTCGCGGCGTCGTCAAAAATAAGTCCGGCATGATTATCTCCGAACACGATAAAAGAAAAATAAACTCCGCTATTCCCAGTAAGCTTATCGACTGTAGCGGCATTATTTTCACTTTTAGGGGCGCCTTCCGTGGACCAAAACGGTATAAGCGGCAGGAAGGAATACACGACAAGGGCCGCTAAGATAACACACACTATCCGTAAAACGGGTTTCTTTTTATCGGGCTGTTCTTTCAGTTTAAACTTATACATTTTTCTTCCTAAGATCGTAAATTTCACCCGCAGGAGCGCAGAAAGTCTTATCACCCAGATGATGAACTGTCTTCATTTTATCACTCTGGAATATCCAATGTTCATTGAACGCGTCTTGCTCCGCCTCGGCGTATTTAACCTCGCCTATCACCATGTTATACTCTTTCAACATATACGAATCTTTCTTCAACACACATTCCATGATCGCTAAAGACTCATTTATAACAGGAGATCCTATCTTCTTCGCAGCCCCCAAGGTAAAACCGCACATTTTGAGTTTATCATTATCCCGGCCCGAAACGGACCCGCATTTAACTATATCCCCCAAAGCGGAAATAGCCGGGATATTCACGACGAAATCCCCGGTCTCCATGATACATTCGTAGATAAAATGAGTTTCGCTTATCTCAAGGGCTATCACAGGCGGGACTTTCTCTACCGGCATATGCCAGGCGACCGGCGTAATATCTATTCTGGCCCCCTTGCGGGAACTGATCATGACAAGCGGCCCGTGGTTTATAAGACGCGTCGCGTATTTAAGATCAACGCTTACTCGCAAGGCCTCCCCCTAAGATTTAATTTTCAGTATCTCATACTGAATGACGCCTGCCGGGATCTTAACCTCGGCGATATCGCCTATTTTAAGTCCTACCAGGGATCTGCCTACCGGGGAGGAAACGGATATTTTATTCTGTTCGAAGTCAGATTCCTCTTCCGAAACAAGGATATAATCGATTTCTTCTCCGGTATCTTTATCTTTTACGGTAACAGTCATACCGATCAGAACCTCTTCTTTATTCCCAGCCTTATGCTCCAATATCTGCGCGCGGGACAGGACATCCTGAAGTTCAGCTATCTTTTTTTCGTTATGGGCCTGCGCTTCTTTTGCGGCGTCATACTCGGCATTTTCGCTAAGGTCGCCCTTCTCCCTGGCCTCCTGTATATCTTTGACTATCTGCCGACGTTTTTCCCCTCGCAAGAACTCAAGCTCTTCCGCCAGTTTAGAATATCCCTCTCTTGTTAAAACAACTTTACCGCCCGCCATTTTACCCTCCGATTGATTGGTTACTCTCGCAGAAAAATTATATCTTATATCCGCGAACTATACAATGATCTTTCTAAGGCGACCGCCCCAACAGGATACATCACACCGATCTTAAAACTTTTTTATCCGCTTTACGTAATTCCTCTATTGTCCCGGACTCTTTTAAGGCATCGGGCAGGATCAGCACCAAAGTGTCGCCGTTAAAGAGCTCTTTTATCTCTTTTTGTTTTAACAAGCCGCTTATATCCATACCGCCCGTCATCAGCGCGGCACAACGCGCGACCATATCCTCAAGATCTTTTATCCTGTCATTATCCCGAAGTTCAATCCGGGAATAAATGTAATTCGCGAACACTGCACCGGCAGCCATCTGCCAAGATACTGGAAGATATTCGCCTTTTAATCCCGCAATATACGCGGTCTCCTTTAATCCCGACAGTATGTCCTGATATTCTTGGGACTCTCTTCTCTTTTCCTCGGATAATATCCACACAAACGGCTTGATCTTATCGTCTTTGGATGTCTCTGCTATCTTTTCTTTGAAATCCATAAGTCGTGACAAGTTCTCGCCGGAAGACGTGCCGTCATCGACATAGATCACATATTTTATGCCGCCGTTCTTAATTTCAGTAAGACCTCTCTTTGCGTTGACCCTCACCGGTATCCTGCGTCCGAGCGCATCCACTATTTCCACGAACATATCCTCGGTTATCTGCTCGGCCTGCTGGGCTGACACTTTTCTTTTATCAGGGCGTATAACCACTCCGACCGTACGGGATTCAACCATAACTGATTCATTTAACAATATACCTAAAATATTTCCCCCAACATCTACGAGCTGTTTATGATCCATAGATGGTTTTTCGGCTTCTTTTCTTTTCGAGACGATTTCGATTTCGTTCGTGCCCTCTATCAAAGCAAGAACATCCGTGCGTTTTTTTAGCACAAAACTAAATGCTGATCTTCTATCATCGGGACTCAATAACGGGAGCGTCGGGATGATCCTCACCGCCTCGGATATAGCACTCTGGACATTTTCCCGTGTCAGCGTCTCAGGATCCGCCAACACCCGCGTCTCCAGCTCATCGATCAAAGCGAAAAACCGCACGTATTTGCGGATCGCGTCGTCTTCATCATTCAGGCTTACCGCTTCTTTAAAAACCGGCGCGGCCACGCTATATTTCCCATTCCTAAAATCTATCACTGCTTTTTCATATAAAAACTCAGCGCGCCGTTTATTCTCAATTTTATCTTTTTCCACCAAAGCGTCGAATTCCAATTCTTCGATCAAAACCGTGATCTCCGCGGATCTCTCCGCATCCGGCCCCATGATTTCCATCATCCGCTGAAAAGTCCCAAGTGCCGCGTTAAGATCCTTGGCTTCCTTATATTTTGTCCCTTCATCGAACAGCTCCGACAGTCGATGCTCCAATATAATACCTTGCGCTTTCCGATATATCGCATCCCCTCCAAGCGCCCCAAGAAATGCCAACTCCGTAATTGCTGTCATTTCTTCACACAATTCTGACGGTTCTTCGCCTTCCTCAACTCGTTCCATACAACTTCCCATACGATCCAGATTTTGATCCATAGCTTCACATATCGCGCGCCCGGATATCGTAATAGCCCCCGCCTTTTCCAAACACTCACGTGATTTTTCTATATCTTCCTTCTGATAATGCCGTACGGCATCAATAAATGACACCGGTTCTGAAAAATTTCTTACAATAGTGTCACTTATACTTCTTAATATTTCCGTCCTTTCCTTCCATTCCTCAAACCTACCGGGATACACTCCCCCGAGAGGTATAAATTTCCCCATCTCAGCAAGAGACTGTTCAATCTCTGTCACCCGTCCCTCTTTAATACATCTCTCAATATTATCAACCTTCTTATTAAACTCTTTGCTCGCAACCTTCCTTACAGCTAAATAAAGGCCATCAAAAGCGGCATTCCGAGATGATCCGTCGGTTATTTCGCCTGTTTTTTCTCCGGATTGATCTTCGGATCTTTCATATCGTCTCACCAACTCAATCGCCTGAGATATCTCGCCATTCTGTACCAATGCAGCCGCCTCGTTTTCTATTACATCCGGCAACTTCTCATTTTCATACCGCTCGATCTCCGTCTTTATTCCACGAAGCATATCTTCGGTTAATATACCTCCCGCGTTTTCCACGGCCTTACGCGCTTCGACAAATCCGCTTTGTGTATTTTCATCGAGGCATCTGACCACCTCGGCTTCCAGCATTCGAACAACGACCAATTTTTCGCTTGCGGCATTAACCCGATCCTGAATAGGCTTAATATCATCTTCCGTTAAAACAGTCTGCGCTGCCGTGATCTTCTTCGCGCACGCCCCCAAAATATCCTCATCAATAGGCACGCTCGCCAGCATTTCATTAATTTCAGACGCCAATTTCTCAAAAACAGTCTGACGATGCTTTTGCGCAAAAACACTCTTTATTTTATCAAGCCTGTCCTTGAGGATAATCGACGTTTCTTCCGGCAAGATCGCGACCGCATCGTCGATTTTACTTTCACACTCCGCTATTTGCCTCTCGTCTTCGCACCCGCCCTGCAGCAAAACATCCGTCATCATCATTAATTCGTCCGTAACAGCTTTTTGTGCGGCGTTTTGTTGTCTTCTTTCTTTTTTGGCCTGCCGTGCGGCTTCTTCAACCTGCCGTCTCTTTTCTGTTTGCTCGGCCATCCTAAGACGTCTCTTTTCCTCATCCAAAGCATCTTTCTGTCTCTTTTTTGCAAGCGCTTCCTCGCGGGTTTTTACAGCTTGCGCATTTTCCATAGCGATCCGATTTTCCTCTTCACTCTCACGCCTCAAACGATCTTGTTTTTCTCTCTGCAGGTCTTCTCTTTCCGAGTCAAAGATCGATCTTTCAAGCTCTTTATATTGCCCCTTATCCAGAGCTCCCTTATATTCTCTTAGACATGCCTTCGCGTCCTTGAACTCTTTGCTAACAATGAGAACATTTATCTTTTTCTTCGCCACTTCAAAATCCAGCTCAGCCCGTTTCCTATTCACGATATTTTTAAGAAGTTTAGCGAAAAACCCTATGCGTTCTTTTTGTTGTTTCATGCCGCCGAACAATTTGACTTTTACCCATTTTCCACCGTAATAACCCGGTGCAAAAAGCATCAGAAAAACCACAAAAAGATCTATCAAGCTGATCATATGCGAGCTTACTATCGCCGGACAAGATATCAACAAAAACGCCGCGGTACCCACGATACTCACGCCTGCCAATAAAAGCGGAGTTATAGTACGGACTGTTTCCATTTCAGATCTTTGTTCTTTTTCAAGACGTTCTTTTTGGGCCGAAGACATCTTTTTAGCTTCAGCTTTAGCCACATCCGCGAAGATCTTATCAATAAACCGCGCCCCCGCAAAATAAACCGGTGCCGCAAAGACAGCCAAAAGCGTATATATATCCCTCCACCGGATGACATGCGTGGCTTTAATATCCGGGATCGAAACGAACAACAATTTACAGACCGCCATAAAGCTCACAATAATGAGAGCGGTTTTAGTCCAGGAAAACATCTTCATAGACGCTTTATTGTCATCTTGATCTTTTGAAGAAGTATCTTTTCCAAGCAGGCTTGCGCCTATAAGCATGTGGCTAACTGACATATTTTCAAAAAAGGCATCGCCACGCGTTAAATTGCTTTCAAAACTAACAATATCGGATAGGTTTATATCTAAAATGCCGCCGGCAAAACATATACCTGTGCAAAACAGGCCTATCAATAATACAAAATTGAAAAATCTTTTAACCCCGCCAAAACTACCCAGCAACCGGAACAAGCGATATTTTTTCTCTGCTTTTTTATCTATTGTCTGCCCAGTTTTAATGTTATTCTCTTCTAATATCCGTCCGACCTCATCAATAAGCTCCGGCATAGTGTACTGTTTCCCCCGGTCGGAAATATCACGGTGTTTTTCCAATACAACGTTCAGTTTAGCTATTCCGGGCAGATCGGCTGGTATCTTACCGTTTCTTTTAAACAACGAGATCATGCGCAATAACGTAACGCACAGAGAGTATTCATCATCACGCGGAAGGCACAGAGCCAAGATAGACAGTTTGTCAGAGGCCAGCTCCCTCTTTGCCCTGTCAGGACTCCTAAATTCCGTTTTTCTTATGCTCTTCCGCATCTCCCCGTACATTGTCATGTCATGAATATTTGACGTCGAATCGTTATCCACATAGACTATTCGCTCGACATCTTCATCTCGATCGCCAACAACAACTATGCATGTAGGATCAAGGTCGCCATTAACATATCCGGTTTCTCCAAAAGTTACGTTGTACGCATTTAAAATTTCTGAGGTAAGTCTCATAAACAAACGTGCTTGCTCTTCCTGCGGCAGACGCATCAACCAATAGTTCATATATTCGTTAAGCGCCAGCCCTTCCACAAATTCCGTCACCATCGCTTCACCTGCCAGACTTTGCGCCTTGCCGAATTCGGTTTTATCGATATCGACCAATCCTACCAATTGGGGTAATGACAAATCTGCGGCGTTCCGTGGATTCATATTCGCCAATACCGTGGCCTGACGCGATAAATATACACGTGAAGCTTCTTCATCCCCCCACGCTTTTACCAGATATTCCCTCCCCTTCTCCAATTTGATCCCATTCGGCAGAGACATATCCTCTCCGACATACTCAAATTTCATAACACGGTGATTCCGAAACGCTGTCAACCCGTTCAGCGATTTGATTTCTGACATCGAGATGTATGCTAGCGAACTAAAATCGCTTCCACTCAACGGTTCACCTAGGTCCGATGATCCCTCATTCAGCCCATCAATAATCCCGGAAGACAGGATCCCATGCTGTGTATCGTTATTCTTTGGGATAGTCTTAAGATCTTCAATGTATTTAAAATCCCTATCAAAATCCATCAATTTCGGTATCGATTTTCGTATCAAAACCATCCGGACAACATGAGCGAAATACCTCATTCTTTCAAATGAAACCTTTATCACCCCAGTGATCCACCTAAAAACCACCTTCAAACCAAATAATTTAAAAAATCTCTCGCTCAGACCATTCTTAAGATCCGGCTGACTATCTTCGTCACGGGAATTCGTCCCGGCCACATTTTGAGCATCAATTTCAAGATTTTTTGTAACGTCAACAAAAGCGGCGATATCGTCAGCAGTTATTTCCCCGCCCTTTTCCAGCAATTCCACATACTGTTCCAATAGCCGTTTAAACACATCATAAAAAGGCAGCACACTCTCAGCGTCTGCCTCTTCAGGCAATATCAACATATGAGTCTCTTCGTACAATATTTTGAACAATGAATAAAGATCATCCCGTGCATCACACATATCGTTAGCAGACACTTCCTGGCCACACATCCATTTCTTCCTTTGCTTCACCCGCGTTTCCCGCGCATACGCCTCTTTAAACGCCGCGCGTTTATATATCGCCAGTTCTCCTGTATCCCCTACGTGAGTAGTGGTATCGTTATCTACAAAAACGATCCTATTGCCACCATCCGCAGCATCCTCCACCAATATCCCAAGCGTATCTAGATCTCCGTTAACAAACCCTTTATCCATATATGTTTTTTTATACGCTTCTATTAATTTATGGCTCATCCCCAAATATCGTGCGATTCGCGCGGCCGGGGCCATATGATAAAGAACTTTTTCAACATACATCCTGATATTCTGCCCATCAACATACTCAAACATTATGGCATGTCCGGTTTTCCCGATCTCCCGCCCAAAAGCGGTTCCGTCCAAATCCACCAACCCGATCATACCTGGCAAATTCGGATTATAATTACCAGGATTCATCGCCGTCAACTCAACAGCCTGTCCGTCGATAAATGCTTCACGCACATATTTTTCATCGTCACTGGTATAAGTGACCGCGTTAAATTTTTTAAGCACATACCGCGCTCCTTTTTTCAGGCGGACATTCCCAGACAATATCTTGTCTTCCCCGATATATTTATAAATTTTTAGATTTTTCTTCTCTGGCGGGATATTCGCGTTCGTAAAACTTTGATCAAGTTGAAAGTCCCTGTCAAAGTCCGTTATCATGGGGACATCTTTTCCCCCAAACAATGTGTCGGGCGCGACTTCTACCCCGAAGTCCTCCACCTCCTCTAAATTAATATTCCTGCATACCCCCGCCCATAGCAAATACTCCATGGGCACGATTTTAGTACCATCCGGAATTAAACTCGCGTCAAGGCGTTCGCATATTTCCGCCGCAATAGGTTCGGGATCGAAATAACCGTCCGGGCTACTGCTATCGGTACAATATTCAGGAGAATATGCTATAGTCACTAAACGGATATCCAAACCCCGGCGCGACATAAACTCAACGATCTCAGAGATCGCGATATTTCTTTCTTCGGGCAACATCCCGGAAAAATAATCGACATCGATGGATATCACTATCTCTTTTCCGACAAGCTCGTCTATATCCTTAAAATCACTTAACTTTTCAGCCCCCCCCCCAAACCACTTATAGCCGGAAATTTTACCGTTGTGGACCAAAGCCCCGATCCAGTTAGACGAATCCGGCATTGGCATATTTTTATAATCACGGTGGTAATCAAAATTCACCACTATAGCTTCTCCGGATGTCAGTATTCCATTTTCCACTGCGTCAACAACCGCCTTGTAACTCGTCACATGTTCAGTGGAAACTAATAATGGCACCCCCCTGTTTTTTTTGTATAAATGCCATGGCGACTTTCCCCTATACTTTTCGACAAGCAGGTCACTCATTTGTCTGCCATATTCCTCTCTATCCGAACGATCAGCCCGGAGTTCTGGAACTTCACCAGTTGTAAGATCATCCCCAGCGTCAGACTCTCCATTCACTCCATTGGGCATCATCTGCTTGACGATCTGATACTGCACGATCATGGCGGCCACCGGATTCACTATCGAATCGTTACCGTTACGAGCACGGTCTACATCCCATCTAATCGTTCCTCTGTTAATAGGCACTCCCAGGGCCCGCCCATCACGGTATTCTATCTCGCCATAACTTTCAAAATAGCGAGGCAATATCTGCAGATTGAGGGCGATCAGGTAATTGATCCTATCGTCAGTCGCGTCTGCACTTTGCGAAATTCGGAGCACCCGACTAAATGTGGACATTAATTTCCCACGATGCGCTTCTTCAACCTCTAAAGTCGCTATCTGTCCCACACCTGTGACAATTGCGCTACTTATTTTGGAGACCAACCGCATCGGGAACACTTTGTCATTTATGTACACAATTTCATCAGCCCGGTGCTCCATAAAAAAATCCCCGTAAGCTTTTCGGAATATTTCCCTAAAAGCACAAACAGTTCTACCAACAAAACCTGTATCGATAAATATATATTTCTGCCCTTCCTCAAGATGCGTTCTGGTTATTCCATACGCCTCTAACATTCGCGCGATATCATCGCTATCAGCCTTCTCCAAACTATGAAAGAAATCCATGCTACCCGGGAACAATATCGCCCTGTCTTCCTGCCCTTTTCCGGATAAAACGATCCTAGCGGCATCATAAAGATTTTCAGCATCGCGTCCCATAAAAACCAGATTACGCTTCGGAATATCCTTTATTATACCTTCAACTATTTGCCTCATATACGGTATAAGCTCATTAAGTTCATCAAGTGTCACATTCATTTTGGGCCTGCTGAATTCTTTTAATTCCGGCATTTCTTCTGCGGCCTGACGAATATCTTCCTCGGTCAGTCCGTCCTCAATGATCATACGGGATATCACCAAAGGATCCGGCCGAACTTTGAAATCACCCAACATTTCCTGAATGGCATGTTTTTTTAGACGATTCTTATTTTCCACTTCCGTTTGTAAACTATCTTTCAAAATATGCAGCGCACGCGTTCCGTCCGTCATGAAGGACTTTATTGGAATGCCGTTAAAAATGCCGACCATAAGATTAATAACCCCGAACATTAAAACAGGTTCATGCAGCGATGACAGTGACGGGATACTCTGAAGCGACACTACCGCAACTATGCCGATAATGGCATTAAGTAACGGCCCCGCTATAATCGATCGGATGTCCGATATCTCATAGGATAATAAGCTATCCACACCAAAACGCGGAAAAAGAAGGGTATTTTTTAGATCGATTTTCCCGTCATCTCTCAAATAAGGGAACACCCTTATTCCCCTTAAAATATCCGTAAACTTGCCGCCCGGTTTATATACATGAGCCATCTCGTGTATCGCCAAAGCACCGAACGTCGCCCCAAAAACCCAGATCATATTTGAAAAACCAAAAACCAGGATCGCCGCTATAATGGCCGGCACAGGAATGACAGCGTGCATTATGCCCCCATTTCCACCGGATATATCGTTTTTAAAAATATAATCCAGATCGGGATACTGCACGTGCATAAGAAAACGCCTTATATTCGTCTCAAGATCATACACTTCTTTCTGAGCTAAACCCGCTTTCCCATGTAAAATATTGGCTGGGAACATATCATTAACATTTAGCCACATGTTCCGCGCCAGATCATACACGGCCCAATCGACGCTGTCATGATCTTCTTGACTATCGTCTTTACCGTGTCTCATCAGTTTAAAGAACAATGATGCGTTCACTTCACGTAAATAATCATAGAAATCACGCAGAAAAGTCTCTTTCTCGAAACTTTCTTTTACTTTAAACTCTGCCCATTTTTTATCATACGAGGCTCTCGCGTCAAAAAACGAACGTTTCGGCGAAACCGCAGCAAAATAGTCCCCGATAGTATTCACACGCAAGTGTTCTTCAGGTAAAACGGTCTGTTTTTTAGCGAGATACGTGCTCCTCATCTTTTCCAAAAGGATAGCGCCGTCATTCCCCAAAAACGTTAACGGTAAAGCGTTAAAAATACCCATTATTAAATTCATCGAGATAAAAACGGAATAAAAAGGTGTACTATGCGGAACGAAAATATAAGTCATACCCGCGGCAAGTAGATTGGCAAAGATACCGGACGCGATTTTAAACGCATCCGGCGGGCCGTGCGAATGTTGAGTTTCTACCGTAATCCGAGGGAAAAGCACTGTGCGAACGATATCCACATTACCATTTTGTTTTAAATACGGCACAAATTTGACGCCATGAATAATATCGGCCAACGACCCACTATTAAAAAAAACGTGTGCCGCTTCATGAATGATCATTGCTGCTAACATCGAAACTATTATATTAATAAAATTCGATGGTCCAAATACCCCCGATATGATCAAAAACAGCGGGATTGGAATTACCCCAAAAAAGTTCTGTGCGGATATTATTTTATTCGCGTCTCCAGTTTCTTTCACCTCGATGAAATCCACACCATCCACAACCTCTATAACCGCTTTCGCTTTCGATGTATCCGACCCTTTCATGTCCAGTTTCACCTGCCCGTCATAAATCACCTTGACTCCGCCAAACATATCAGGGCTAATTTTTCGTAAATTCTCAGCATAGTAATTAGCGAGCTCCTCCGCCCCGCCTTTATGCGATGCATTCGTCGCATCAGCCGGAATAACGATACGCACATCCCGTCCGTTAGAGAGGCTATGCCGCATAAGTGACATCAATGTCGCGTACATACACACCTCGGCTGCCGTCCCGGTAAGCACATACTCCGCAGGAAATCCAAAATCGAAAAGAGCATTTTCATTAAGCCCCCCGTTAAATGAGCATATAACGTCATTACTGGCTATTGCTTCCGGGAACCTGTTAATTGTCAATCTATTCCTAAATTTTTTCCTAAGAACATCAATATTTATATTTGCATGAATAGCTTCAACCGGGTCCACCAGGGAGAATAGATCCATATGGACCATTACCAGTTTAGCGTCCGACCCGACAGAAGTCCCGAGATGAAACCCCTCGGCGATGTGTTCTCTCTGTATATAAAAACATTCGTTCCCGATATTTATCTCTTTGGCGTCAGGCCCATTCTTTACAAGAGAAAGACTGAACACCCTTCCTTTGTCGTCCTTGATCGTACACCCCGCATACGGCTTTTTCATAAGCGAGCTTACCACCTGAACCGAAAGATTGAACGCGTTTTTAACATCCCCGCTGGCGCCGAAAATTTGGTATATTTTTCCAGCATCAACGCCAAGTTCGGTAAAAACACTACCAAGCGCGATAGCGGATGTCGAGACTCTTACGGCTTTTTCGATATCGGTCAATCCTCCGGACAAAAGGCTAAAATATCTGGAATTGTCACTCCCCTCGAACTTAGGAATTATCGAAACATATGAGTATCCATTCTGACACAATAACGATTCCAAATTATCCGTATGAAAACCACCGGTCATAATGATCACAGCGTCTTTATATTCGAGGTTATTTTTAATATTCCGGATAAACGCTTTATCCCGATCGTATGCCGTAGTAAAGAACAACATCATTTTGTCCCGGTAATCATCCACTGTCCACACGTCCTTCGGGACATCTGACGCAACGAATGCTTTATCAATTTTTGTGATATCTTCTAAAAAATGTCTCACTCTAAAATCCTCTACATTATTACGGCAATGTTCAAAGTTTTTTGCATCTATCCGTAATGAGAACAGACCGTCCAGCATACCCAGATTATTAAGGCCCTCGTATATTAATTTCTGATTTACGCTATTGGCACATATAGCGTTCACCACTCTTCGCTCTAATTCATCACTCTCTTCAGCCAGCGCCCATCTATTTATCGCGGCATTCACATTGATATAGTCCCTATATGCGATAAGATCTAAAAAATCCCTTGTCGGGTCTATGCCCAGATTCCTGCATTTCTGGAACATATGATCGTACAGATCCGTCTGCCCCATATGGCCGTCTTTACACTGTGATATTATTTCAATGAATCCGCTCATCTCACTTTTTCCCAGCCTTTTCATGAGAACATCCATGAGAACCTCTCGGGACTTAGCGGCTTTTTCAAAATTTATACTTTTCCCCTTAAGCAGAAGATCCCTATACAATACGGCATTTTTAAGATCCGTTAACTTTATCCCGTATTTGTCCGACGCTGTTATCAATATATTAAAATAATCCTCAAACTGATTTTCTTTTGTTAAATATTTTTCTTTCATGCTATCAAGCGTCATCATATCAGCGCAATAATATTTATTTTTCAGCTCTCTGAACTTATCCTTGATATACCGTAATGATAATATCGCCTTATCCCGACCCGGAAGATTTTTAACATATTCTTCCAGATTCTCGATGTACAGATCCCTATCCTCAAGCCCTTTCAGGGTAAAAATATCAGGATTATTTATCGCGAAGTATTCAATGCCGTTCACCCTCCCCTCATTAACAAAATAATCCGCCACCTTTTCTCGCAAAGAAGGATCTGATATTTTCGTGAAAACGGAAAGATCATATTCTCCGGAACCACCCTCCAATAGCGCTATGTCAACCCCATAACGAACGTTCAATTCCTTAACTATATTCGCGATTGTTTTCTGGCATGAATATACGCAATGCGCGTCCTGTATATGAAATATCGTTTTGCCGTTTGTCCCGGGGCGAAAATCCTTTATATCGGCATAATTGGAGGAAAGGCGCGGGATATCGGTCACATTTGTTCTTTCAATATATTCAGATGATAACGCTATGGGGGCCTCTAGCGCTTGCACTATGCTATCCCCAAAGGAAGTGACCGAAAACGCCACTAGCGTGACTATTCCGATAAGGCTCTTCAGTAATCGTGTCTTCGCGATTTTCATTAAGTCTTTCGGGTAAAATACCCTGTAATGTTAACTTGTAAAAAGTGTGATTATTATATAATATGCTCCACGTTAAGTCAATTTAAAGTTTTAATATATGCGTAATTCTATTTTTTCAGCTTATCTTACATTAATTTACACTCTTCTTAATTTGTTTGACGTTTTTCTTGCTTTCTAGATTTTTACCATTATACTCTATTAATGTTGGTTGTAGTTGTATGTTCTTTCAAATTGTATTGTGAAACGATAAAGGCAAACTATTCTAAAGAATAGGACGCAAAGTCACGGGCCTGACCCCCATAAATAGTGCTTATTTATGGAAATGGTAGCCGGACCACCGAAAACACGAATAATAGGTTATACCTATTATCAAGTACTAAGTATAGATGCAATCTTTATATCTATCCTTTCGGGCCCCTATTCGATAGCAACCTTTATCTAATAGGGGTTTTTATTTTAACCAGGAGGATCAAGATGTCAAGATTGCGTTCATTTATCAAAAGTTTACGTATAACGACGATCGTGCTATCGTTTTTTATGGTCGGATTAGCTGGATACACAGCGTACGCTATACACCAGACCATTCAAAGCCCGGCGTTCCAGAAAGGAATGTGCTTTGTGACCTGGAGTAAGGATAAGTTTGAATCTACCTTATCCGATCAGGCGTTGGCCATGCTTAAGGAACTTGGGGTCGAATATGTACAGGTGAATGTTACACAATATCAGGAAAAATATAACT
Organism: Candidatus Omnitrophota bacterium; assembly: GCA_035403965.1. GTDB lineage: Bacteria > Omnitrophota > Gorgyraeia > Tantalellales > Tantalellaceae > DAONGE01. The sequence goes on from DAONGE010000013.1 coordinate 23,560, forward strand.
CAACAAAAATACAAGCCACTGAACTCACGCCTTCCGATTCAAGCGTCAGACACGCTATCAGCAAGGCGCATGATTTGGGCCTAAAGGTAATGCTTAAACCGCATATCGATCTCATAGACAAGGAAGACGGCACATACTGGCGCGCGGACATAGGCTTCACGAACGAGGAAGACTGGCAGAGCTGGTTCGCGAATTACGAAAAGATGATAACACACTATGCACACATGGCCGAAAAAATGAAAGTAGAAATATTCTGCGTCGGGACTGAACTCGCGTTCACATCCCAGCGCACCGAATGCTGGAAGAATGTCATAAATAGCGTGCGCGAAAATTTTTCTGGAAAATTAATATACGCGGCGAATTGGGATGAGTACAAGAATGTGAAGTTCTGGAGCGACCTGGATTACGCCGGGATAGACGCTTACTTCCCCCTTACGTACAAAAAAAATCCGTCACTCCAGGACCTGAAAGAGGGCTGGAAAAAATGGGTTGGAGAAATCGAATCATGGCAGTCTGAGACTCAAAAGCCTGTCGTATTCACGGAGATAGGCTATGCCAGCACCCCTAACGCCGCGTATGAGCCGTGGAAAGCCGGAGAAGCCGGGAACGCCGATGTAGAAATGCAGGCCAACTGTTATCGCGCGTTTTTCGATGCCGTCTACAACAAGCCATGGCTCGCCGGAGTATACTGGTGGGAATCGGGCCCAACTGTCTACGGCGGCGGAGTCAACAACAGAAATTATACTATACTGAACAAACCAGCGGCGAAGATCCTGGCGGAACAATACGGAACTACTAAGCTAGATAGCGACAACGACAGCAAAATCGAAAAAGAGCTATCAGGACGTGCCGGGATCATGGAACAAAAGATCGGTGAAAGAACTTCCGGAACAGGCCCAATGGCCGAAGAAAAAAGTATGGGAAGACCTACCCCGGACAAACAATAAACCTTTCTGATCAGGGGCGTTTGTACTCCACGAACGCCCCGTCGGCGGTGAATACAAAATATATCTTATCTTTCGAGAAGTACGTAGCTTTCGCGGGTTTATACACCCATACTATTTTATCCGCCTCGTTGTACGTGATAACAGGTTCGCCTATCATTTCCATCACGTCATCGGCTGTCATGCCTGCGGATATTTTTTGATCATTTATCGCTCCTAGAGCCTTCTGATAATTCTCCGTCTCCTGCTTACCTGCCGCTACCAGTTCTTTTTGCGCATTGGCAAAGGCGATAAGCGCGTCGAGGCTTCCGGGGGTTTTTGTGTATTTAATATTATCCTCACTTTGGGATGAAGATGACCGTTTTTTAGTCTTTTCGTCTTTCGCTCGGGCGAACGCATCACTACAAAGCGACGCCGAAACAAGAAACGCAAGGATCAAAACAATTATTTTTCTCATTTCTACAGAGCTCCTACGACTTGCCGTCTTCGCTTTTTCTGCGCATCCCGCTCTCAAGAAGGGCTTTCTCAAGAAGCGTGCGCAGGTTATTGAGCTCGGGACGCGTGAGCAAAAAGTGCGCCCTTAATTTCTTATCCACAGCCTGGAACTCAAAAACATCGTTATCGCGTATATATCTGATACTTATCTTCAAATAATATCCCTTAGTTTACAACAATTCGGCGGCCAAAGACGCAAGCGGGCTTCTTTCGCTTTCCGTAAGAATAACATGCCCGTACATACCCTGCCCCTTCATCCTCTCTACACAATACGTCAACCCGTTACTGGCTGAATCAAGATACGGATTATCTATCTGATACGGATCGCCCGTAAGCACCATTTTTGTGTTGTTCCCGGACCTACTGATAACGGTCTTGACTTCATGCGGAGTCATGTTCTGCGCCTCATCAATGATGATAAACTGATTGGCGATACTGCGTCCTCTCATGAACGTCATTGCTTCCATCTCTATCAGCTCATCTTTCATGTATTTTTCCGTCATGGCCCTGGCCTTCACCTTCGTTTCTCTTGAGCTTTTATCGCTGCTGAATATATACTCGAGATTGTCGAATATCGGCCCCATCCAACTTTCAAGTTTTTCCTCTTTCGTTCCGGGGAGAAAACCGATATCCCTGCCAAGCGGGAGTAACGGCCTGGATATCAGAAGCTTGGAATAAGATTTGTCTTTCACGACTTTCTGAAGCCCAGCCGCTATTGCAAGCAGGGTTTTTCCTGTACCGGCCTGCCCCAAAAGCGTTATGAGTTTTATGTCATCGTTCAACAAAAGTTCCATAGCCATAGCCTGTTCTTTGTTACGAGGCCGTATTGACATCGCATTCGTCTTATTGTAGATAAGCGGCATAAGTATACCGAATTCCTCTTTATACCTGGCCATTGCGGTATGTTTCGGATCTGCCTTATCGACAAAAAAAGCAAACTCATTTGGATAGAATTCGCCCGCAGAAACCTTGCATTCTTTGTCTTTATAGAAAAGTTCTATTTCTTCTTTTGAGGTTTCAACTTCATGCCATCCTCTATAGAGCCGTTCAAAATCTACTTTCTGTTTTTCGAAGTCCATACAGTTCAAGCCAAGAGCGTCAGCTTTGACCCTGGCGTTTATATCTTTGGAAACAAATATCACCTTTTCACCTTTATCTTTATGAATATATGCGGTAAAAAGTATCCTATTATCGATAAGCCCTTTTGAAAGTCCGAGTCTATCGGCCACTCTTTCATAATCAAGACCAGTAGATATTTTCAAGGTCCCCCCGTTAGGAAGAGAAAACCCTTTTCCAGGTTCGCCTTCGCCTTCCTGACGCAGTTCATCTATCATCCTTATAGCCACACGGGCATTACGCCCATTCTCGTCGTGATCCCGCTTGAATTTATCCAGCTCTTCTATGACCTCTATCGGGAGCAACACCATGTTGTCCGCGAAAGAAGTGAGAGCCGCCGGGTTATGCAATATCACATTGGTATCAAGAACGAATGTTTTCTGCAATTTTGCTCCTTTGTTTGAATTGTATCCTATTTTATACGGATCAAATTCCTTGTTAAGTATGCCGTAAAACCGGATTTTATGCAATTTTTAAAACAAGAGCGGCAGTCCGCTGGCCAAGCTCGTTACATTGCTTTTTCACCCGTTCGTCCGGTTTTCCGACGGATACGGGGCCATAGTGATCCCCTTTAGCGTTCCCCTGTATCACCATACCGTGAATAAGCATCGCGTTTAGCATATCCAATATCGTGGTCTCGTTTCCGCCGCCTATATTCGCCGCCGAAGTGAAAGCCGCGCCGACCTTGCCATCAAGTTTTCCGTGAAACGCTACGGATTCATCTATCAATTTTTTTATCTCATACGCCATTGATCCGTAATATGTCGGCGACCCCAGGATAATCCCGTCGTATTCCAGCATTTTTTTAGCGTCGATATCGGCAACCGAGAAAATATCCGTGTGAACACCATCGACGGATCTTGCTCCTTCAGCGATAAGTTTCGCCATTTCAGCGGTATTCCCTGACCTCGAGTAATAAATTATTACGATCTTTTTCATGAATTTTGCCTCCGTTTTGGATTTTTCATTCTTAATTATAGTTTAATTCGCCGGTCCTTTCAAGAAGTGAACTTATATTATCATCCCCATGTGCCTCAGAATTATTTATTTTTATCGGAAAGGTTGATGTATGAGTCAAATCCGGTACGCCCGTCTATGCAGGCCCGCAGATACGATACCCTTTCGGAAATGTAGGGATGGCTTTTGTATGTTGAATATTTCCTGATCGGGGCTTTTTTCTGTAACCGCTGAAGCGTCTGTATCGCACCGACAGCTCCCTCGGGATCAAATCCGGCCTGCATCATATATTTCACGGCAAGTTCATCCGCTTTCCGCTCATCCGTCCTGGAATAGTCTGCCATCATCTCATTAATAGCCTTAGACGCTTTTGAATAATCTCCCAATGTCGTATTCATCTGCGAACCAAGTATCATAAGAGCGGTTACACCGAGCGAAGTCTGCATCCTTTTAACGGAATGTCTCGCTTCAACATGCCCCATTTCATGCGCAAGTACTCCGGCGATCTTATCGTCGTCTTTAAGTTCGTTCACCAGATCGTCAAAAATATAGATATACCCTCCTGGCACCGCGAACGCGTTATAAAAACCGTCCTTTTTATGATCCAGAACACGGAAATGATAAACAATATTCTTTCGTTCCGTACATGCGGCGAGCCTCTCGCCTATTTTCTCTATTCGTTCCTCTACCAGAGGATCCACCGGCATATCGTATTCTTTCCAAACTTCCTCATCGATCCTTTTACCCATATTCTTTTCCTGCTCGTCCGTTATCAGCACTACTTCTTCCTCATCGGTCGCCGGATTGAATTTCACATAATCGCCTGAAGCCGTAGATGTCCCCGTTATAAGAACAAATAACGTTAAAACAACAAAGATAAAAGAAGATATTCGCTCCATCATATCTCTTCCACAGACAACAGTGTCCCTGTAACTTTGCCGAAAGGTATCCACGCCACGCAATACACGGGATATCTCTCTTTTCCCACGGAAAAATAAATATACGCGTACCCTCTTCTATACCGCTGCCCGTTCAGGACGGCATACGGACGCACTTTATACGCGGAGATATCACCGATCTTTGGCAAAGTCAGGATATCAACACTTTCTATTTTTCCGAACAATTCGTAGTTCTTCTCATTAAGATTGATCGTAACATTAATGTTGTCATCCAGCTTAACCGGTATATTCATAAAATAATAGATCACGCTCAGCGGGTCTTGTACTTTCTCTTTTATATCACAATACTTAACGGATCCATCGGTATGGTTATGATATCTTGCGCGCAGCGATTTCATATCATAAGTCACTACTACATGTTTTCTGTAAAAACCTTCTTTCCTGTCGGCTTCATAATAGCGGCTGATCAATTTTTCCTCATCAAAATATGACAAATAGACATCATCGACACGATATATGCGTGAGAGAAACTCATTCGACTCTGTTCGCACTTTCAAAACCCTTACCATTCTCCCTTCATATTCAATAGCCGGAAGTATCTCGGCAATAACACGGCCGACCGGTATCCCGTTCCATGCCACAATATATATCAACCTTTTCCCTTTTTTGGTAACTGGATTTTTGGGGCCGATAACAGGCGGCGTCTTCACAGTTTGGGTAGCAACCTCACTTTTCACCGTTATACCCGTCGTCGCAGATACGGAAGGCACGGCCGATGTGGGAGATGTGTCATTCCTAATAACCTCGGTCGGAACAGATGTAGCCACAGGGGTTTCTTTAACAATAGCAGGTTTCTTTTTAACGACAGAGACACATCCCGCGGCTAAAAACACCGCGACGGCGCAAACACAAATGATTTTTATTTTTTTATTTTTCATCTGGGATATAATATCTCCGTAATTCGACGGTAATTCTATCATAAACTAAGCACCAAAGTCCAAGTAATGCAGAAGAGGAGCCACGATGTCCGGTTCATATTTTATGGAACTTGTAAAAAAACGTCGAAGCGTGAGAGATTTTAGCGACAAAAGCATATCACGAGACGACCTGTCCGCGTGTATAGAAGCCGCTAGATATGCCCCATCGGCATGTAATTCGCAGCCTTGGAGATTCATCGTGATAGACGATCCTCAAATACTCCACGAAATATCCGACAAAGCGATCTCCGGCATACATAAAATGAATTCCTTCGCGAGTAAAGCGAAAGCGATGATCGTTATATTATCTGAACGTCAAAAACTCATACCCGGGATCGGCAGCACGATACAACAAACCGACTTTAAATTAACCGACATAGGCATCGCTTGTTCTCATTTGGTGCTCGGGGCGCAAGACCTTGGGATCGGAACATGCATACTCGGATGGTTCAACAAAAAAGAATTAAAAAAGATATTATCCATTACCGGCACAGCGAGAATAGAACTCCTTATCGCTATGGGGTATCCGGCAGCGGCTCCGAAACATGAAAAAATGATCAAGCCACAAGCTGATACGGTTTCCTTCAACAAATATTGATACTAAAAAACAACGGGAATCCTTATCGGACTCCCGTTATGAAAATACATATCCGTATGCTTTACTTTGTGGCGCCTGTAGCATCATCCTCTGGATACCAGAAAGTAAGTATCCGCCACACACCGCCTACAACCCTTGCTGCGCCTCTACCAACATCATCCTTGGTCGCCGTCGTACACTTCTCATACGCGGGTTTACCTTTGGTTTTAGTCTGGTCGATGCTATCAGGGACTTCGGTGTGGCCGTATACGACATTGTCCAAACCATCCCCGAGATTCTTCAGCGGCTTATTCGTGGACGCCATTGCATATGAACTGAATAAGAACATGAATATAGTGCATACTGCGATAACTTTCTTCATCTTTCCCCCTTTGTTTACTTGTGATTGAGTATATATGAGCGCATGGGCGTTGTCAAGATTAGGGCGAGATATAAAAATGCTATCTATGCCAATCCGGCCAAAGCTAGCGCCGCTATCGTTTTAGAATCACGGAACTTCCCTTTTTTCAAAAGCCCGGCGACGGCATTCCTGGGATACAAACAGGTTTTAATGACCTCATCCGCGTCCATATTCGTTTTCCCTTTATCCGTACATTCAGCACGAAAGATATGAATCACCTCGTTGCAGTATCCGGGAGACGGATAGATATAACCAATTTTCGTTATTTTTTTCGCTTTGTACCCGGTCTCTTCCTCTACTTCCCGGACTGCACATTGACGAAAGGTTTCCCCCTTAGACAATGTCCCGGCGGGTAACTCCAAAATATATTTGCCGATCACGCCCCGATACTGGCGTATCAGGACGACTTTGTCTCCTATAAAAGGAACGATAAGCGAAGCCCCGGGATGAACTATTTCCTCAAAATACCCTTTTTTACCGTTCGGTAGCTTCTTACTCGTTTTGAATAATTTGATAAGCTTGCCGTCAAAAACCTTTTTCCGCATTATATTCCCTTTCGTTACGAACGGTATCAGTATATACAAATCCCTCCGCCGCGTAAACAATTTTTGGCACAATGAAGCGGGGACATCCTCATACGCCTCGCACACGATCCCCTTTCGGTTTACTTGGCGAAACGAAAAGTTCTGCCCGCAGACGATTTCCTTTTTTCGGAGAATTTTCTGACAATTTTGGCGCCTGCTGAATATCCCTCCAAGCACATTCCTATTATCCGCCTGTTCGGAAGTTCTGCGCGCTTTCGAAAAATACCCTGTTATTTTCGATCTCCAGGCGTTTGATACTTCGCCGAAGCATAAAATATTTTTATCTTTTGCGGGTATTTTTCTTGAGTGCTCGAACATTTCGAACAGGCGGATCGTGAGACCGAACGGGCACGGATCTCCGCATAGCGGAGAGAGCGAGGCCGAACGCTGAGCGAGCGGAGTCGGCCTCGTCCGGAGGCCTCGGCACTCCCTCGGACATTTCGTCCTCGGTCGCTGGGGATTTCGAGCGTCCCCAGTAGAAAGAACACAAACTTCTCCGAAAACGGGAATCGGACATGCCCAACATGGCTATTTGGCATAAAATACAAAGGACGGATGCATAGCATCCGTCCTTTTAATTTTAGTTGAACTGTGCGTATTAGTTCTTGATATAATCCAACACCGCGGCGTCTTTTTTCTCCGACCATTCGGTCTTGAACTCTTTACTGTCCTGTGTCTTTAATTCCGGCTGGACTGTGTACACCATCGGGATCGATATCCCGGATCCGGCCATGGACGATTCCTGCATCGCCGAACCCTTCAAAAGTATAGTGCCTAAAAGAAACAGCATCATCAACGATGGAACACCATACTTTATCGCGCGATGAACCCCAAGCGGAAGTGTTTTCGTTTTCATCCCCACGATAGAATCAGATTTGCCGCGAAGATACTCGCCCGCGTTATTCAAAGCTTCATCTTTGTCAGACGCCTCACACACAACTTCAATGACCGTTCTGTACTTCATTTTTTCTCCTTAAAATTTATTAACATACTTTCTAATTTGCTTACATTTTACGGCTAAATATAACTTTTGTCAAGACTTATTTAGTCCTTAAAAAATTTACACGAAAGACATTATGGAATAGAAACTAAATGATAGAGACATATACTTCATAACCATCTATGGGGATTTAACTTATAGATAAACAGTTTTGGGTAGGCCTTTGTTTATTTACCATTTAAAAGGTCAAGCATCTGACGATGCAATAACCCATTAGTTGCGACCGTCTCATCAAGAAATATACCAAATTCGGCCCCGGACAATGTGGTAACCATCCCGCCAGACTCTCTCACGATCAAATGTCCCGCGGCAGTATCCCACGGTTTCAACCCAAATTCCCAATACCCGTCAAGCCGCCCGCACGCGACATAACAAAGATCCAATGCCGCGGAACCGGGACGGCGCACAGCCTGAGAACCCGTGAGCATACGATGGAAAAATGGGATGTTTTTTTCTTTGTCAGTGTCTTTGTAAGCAAATCCGGTAGACAAAAGAGACTTTTTAAGATCATCTACCAAAGAAACCTTTATCAGGCGGCCGTTCAGCTCGGCCCCTTTGCCACGTTCCGCGGTAAATAATTCTTTCCTTATAGGATCATACACAACCCCGATCTTGACACTACCGTCTATCATCACACCTATGGAAGTACAAAAAAACGGGAATGAATGCGCGAAATTGACCGTTCCATCGATCGGATCAATGACCCATAAAAAACCGGACTGCTCGCTGACCCCGCCACTTTCTTCCGCTAATATAGAATGATCGGGGAACTCCTTTTTAATTATGTCTATGGCGATAGCTTCACATTCTTTATCCACATTAGTGACAATATCCCTGAAATTCTGCTTTGTTGATATCTCCTTTATCCTACCGGATTCGGTTAACGCATGTTCTCCGGCGGCGCGTGCGGCGCAGATGGCAACATCTGTCAATTTAGACAGATCATTCGTTTCAAAGTTCATAGTGCTCTCCAATCAATGTATCCCGCGAATCGGGCATTCATCGCATAGCGGCTCATGTTTACGACAGTATTTTTTGGCGGTTTCAACAATGAGCGCATGATATTGATTATACTCCTTTAACCCACGTTTAAAATACTTATGTGCGACATTCTGGACGTCTGAATATAAAGCGTTCTCAACTAATATCCCATGACGCGAAAAAATACGCTTTGTGTACGCATCCACCACGAAAATTTTTTTGCCAAAAGCGTACAGTAGAATTGAATCGGCCGTTTCCGGGCCTATGCCTTTTACACTTAAAAGCTTTTCCCTAAGTTCGCGAGTATCCATATATGACAATTTTTTAAGATCCCCGCCACACTCCGACATAATGAACCGAGCTAACTGTTTAAGCCTTCCGGCCTTTACTCTATGATATCCGGATGACCTTATAGCTGTGGAAAGCCCAGAGACCGGTACATCGATAATTTTTTTAGGGACAAGCAATTTTTTCTTTTTAAGCTCAAGGATAGCCTTTTCAACATTTTTCCAGCTGGTATTTTGTGTAAGAATGGCGCCAACCATCATCTCAAAAGCGGTTTCGGCGGGCCACCATTTCAGATCCCCAAAATACCCGTTAAGAACATCATATATTTTGTTTATTGTAATATGCTTTGAACCCATAATTAATTCACATGCCATCAAAATATCATATGCCAAAATACCCTGCGTTAAAATATCAATGTTTAGCTTGAAAATTTTGCGCCATACGGATACGTTCCGCTATCGGGGGATGATCATACAACATGATCTTTTTGATAAGACCGGGGTCTCTTTCCGCCAGATTCATTTCGGCCAAACGCTCCATCGCGGATATAAAAGCGCCTGGATCCTTCATGATCTCAAGCGCGAACCTGTCGGCTTCACGCTCAAGACACCGCGATATAAAATTTTGGAGCGGCATGACCAAAAGCCCGAAACACATCATGCAAAGCATTATCGCGGGCAATATCCCAATATCCGAGGCCCCGGACGCGCCAAGCATTACCGCGATATTCCCCACGATAGCGGAAAGCAGCCAAAAAGATAAAGCGGTGATACACGCGGATATCAGTATAAGTTTCCATATGTGATTAAATTTGCAATGAGCGAATTCATGCGCCACCACAGTACCTATTTCCTCTTCCGAAAAACTCGACATCAAAGTATCTGCAAGTACCACCTTTTTTGTCGATCCAAGCCCCACAAGCGCGGCGTTGGCTTTTTTTGTCTTTCTGCTAAGATCTATCTTGCACACATCCGAAAGATCTATCCCCGCCTGTTTCCCGAGACCCATGATCATGTTTTTCAACTGTCCTTCTTCCAGCGGGATATACTTATAAAAAAGCGGGATAATGAGAACAGGCAGCATTCTCGCCATAAAGCATGAGAAAAAGAACCATATCACCGCTAGAATGGCCCACCAGATATCGGGGAATGTGCGAAGTATAAAATAAAACACAAGACCGCCGGAAACATAGAATAAAAGCGACAACGCGGCCGACTTCGCCTCATCGATCATCCATGCCTTTATGCTCTGATTTGAAAGTCCGAAACGATGTTCGACCGTGAATGATCCGAAAAAATGAAGAGGCATTCCTGTCAGGTGTATAAAAAAATAGAACAGGGCCACATAGCACGCACACGCTAAATAAAAATTCCCGGCCGAGTTCTCAAAAAAATACGCGGCCGGGAATGAAAAAAACATCTGAAATATCACTACCACCAAAAAACTCACACAAATATCTAAAATGAATAAACGTGTTTTTAATCTCTGATATTTTATGGTCTTTGTTTGCTCACACATCTGTTTTATACCCGTCCATTCAACTTCTGAACGGCTTCCTGAGCTTTTTTACGGACCTTAGTGGATTCTGCGGCGAAAAGCGGTTCTAAAAGCGCCTTTTCCGCCGGGCCGCCTAAAGATCCGAGGACCTCGATCGACGCCAATTTAATATCCAGATATTCGCTGTTCAAATGACTTTTAGCCACGGCTATCGCGTCAGGGCTTTTTCTTTTCCCGAGAGCCAAAATAGCTTCGCTTGCCATCCTTGGATCGCTGGCATTTGCGGCCGCTACAAGACTTTTATCGGCTTCTGGCCCGGGTATAACGTAGAGATTATTTACGGCTTCCACTCTAACCGCAACTTCTGGATCCCCGCTGAGCCTTGTCAGTCCTTCCACACACTCGACCGTCCCTATTTTGCCAAGAGCCTTCGCTACTTCCAGCCGTACAGCCGGATCAGGATCCTGCGTCATCTGAGTAAAACTCGGGATCGCTTCCTTGGCCTTGATATTACCCAACGCTATTACCGCAAACTGCCGTACTCTGGGATCAAAATCCCCTAGAGAATTTATAAGAAGAGTGACCTCCCCCGACGGCGATATTTTCGCCAGCGCGCGCAGAACATTATAGCGGACCTCAGGATCAAAATCATTGACCAGAGGTTTAAGCGATTCCAAAGATTTGTCCGTACCGATCACGCTAAGCACCTTCGCCGCCTCACTGCGAACGATATGATTATTATCGCCCAGAAGAGGTATGATCTCGGCCTCTATGGACGGATCGCCTATCTGATAAAGAACGCGTAACGCCGCCACACGGGCACCTTCGTTCGTCGTATCTTTTATTACGGGTAAAAGGTACGGCGTAGCTTCTTTTCCGTATCCCGGCAGAAATCTCTGCGCGTCCATCGCTTCGCTTTTTTCATAAAGCTGCGATACAAGACGTTTTATCTTGTAATTTGTGACTTGCTCGGCCGCGCACACCTGTGACGCGAAAGCCAGAATTGCGATAACAGTCAAAATCCTCTTCATCTTAACCCCCCGATTTTAAAATACTATTTACTTTCACGCCCGGTTTTCAAAATATTTTTCCCCTGACCTGGCCCACGATCCGGTCATTCAAAGTACTCCTCTTTCGAATATCTGTATTTACATATCCCGCGCTTGGATTTTTCTATAAACTCCACTATTTGTCCGACTTCTTCCGAATGGAATTTTTCTCTAAGCTCTTTCATCGCGTCATCAAATTTCATATCCGACATATACAACAATTTGAAAGCGTTCTTTATCTCCCTGATCTTATCCGGTTTAAAACCGAGACGCCTCATACCCACAAGATTCAACCCCCTGATCGCCGAAGGTCCGCGGACAAGCATATACGGCGGGACATCTTTATTGACACCGGTAAAACCGCCTATCATAGCGTGGCGCCCGATCCTGCAAAACTGATGAAATACCACATTCCCGGAAATAAACGCACCCTTTTCCACTTTGACATATCCGGCAAGAAGGGCGCTGTTAACTATTATAACATTATCGGCTATCTCGCAATTATGCCCGAGATGGACCGCGACCATCAGCATATTGTTATCTCCCACTATCGTTGATGAGCCGGGCGCGGTACCGCGATGTATCGTGACAAATTCCCTGATAATATTGTTCTTACCTATCTTCGTATAACTTTCCTCGCCTTTATACGCGTAATCCTGTGGCGCCCCTCCAATAACGGTGCTCATATAAACAACAGTGTTATCGCCTATCTCGGTACCTTTGCAGATATACGCGTTGGCCTTTATTTCAACATTGGCGCCGAGCTTAACATTGTCCTCAATGACCACATTTGGCCCTATTACACAGGTCGGATCAAGCTCCGCCTTCGGTGATATCACTGCACTTTTATGTATCCCCACTTGTTATCCTTTCGTCTGTTTATCTAATTTGTCTACCAGATCATTGATTATATCCGCGATCGGCCTGAGATCATGATCTTTTTTCACCTGAAGCCGCACGGAATAATCTCCTTCATCTATCTTCGCTATATCCTCTTCCAGGCGTTCCAGCGGAGCCACGAACCGGTATGACAGGATCGCAGCCCACCCGATTATACCGACAAACACTACAGGCAAACCGACAATCAAAATGAAATTTATTCTCTCTATAATAGGAAGTAAATCCCGTGCGATAGCGTCCGGAAGCACCATTTGTTCCGCCAATATAGTGAAAATAAAATAATACAAACACCCTCCGACAAACACGGTCGGCACTATCATCGATATTACAATGACAGTAAGATAATTCCTTTGTAATGTTTTATTTAGGTATTTAATGGCCGCCCCCTTTGTTATCGATCTTTTGCGGTTTTAAAAGCCCGGTCAACCATGACCACGTCCCCGTCTCTTCTTCTTTCGTTTCCGGCACCGGAACAACCTCGTTTTTTTTCGTCATATCCACATATCCTAGCGTAAAACCCGTGTAATACGCGATCGCCGTCGAGTCAGTACTATCGGCATCCGTCATAAAAGCCACCCCGACCACATCCTTACCAAGTTCTTCACCGAAAAGCGTCTTATAGTCGTCCCGGATATTCCTTTCTTCGTGTTTCCATCCTTCGAAAGGCCCGGATTCCAGCACCATAACCTTTACATTTTTGGTATACGGGTTATCCGACACCATCCCCGGAGGCAACCCGGTTGCCCACAAATATTGTATAGCCCGCGTATTGAGAAAAAACCTTGAATAAAAAACAACATATATCTGTGCCGCAAAATCGAATTCTTTTTTACTGCTCAAGGACTCTTCTTTAACATGTTTCGGGAACACTTCCACGGCCCAATCCCATGCTATCACCGGCCACTTTCCATTTTCAAGGGTTTGTTTAAAAAAACGGGTAGAGGCAGAATCATTACTCTCGGCTTTTACGCACGTTTTACCCGAATATTGACCGACAGTATATATAGTATTTTTTTTTGATAGAAGTTTCTCCTCCCAAGTAGCCAACTCCCCCTGAGAAGCGAACTGAAAAGATTTGAGTGTTGTAAAAGCCGGGCCCTCGGGCTCCTTTTCGACCGTACGTACTATTCTCTGTTTTGACAACATCACAACCGCCGCCACAGCGGCCGACATAACGCATATTATAAGTATCCGTATAAATGTCTTCACGATATCTTTCCCTGTCGTCTAAAGCCTGGGAACACGCCCCCCGTACAAAGCCGTATACTCACCCTAAATACTCATTCTATTATTAATACACAAATTGTCAATAGCACATCATGCCGGGTTTTTCATTATATCCACGATATTAAGCTGTATCGTATCTATCCCGTCCCAGCTGTTTATTCCGGGCCGGTATAACATATCCACCCTCTCATCTTTTCTAGGTCGTTGCACTTTTCCTCCGAACGAAACAGCCTCATACGTGATATTTCCACATCCTGCAAAAAACTTATACCCGTTCTTCCCTATTTCCCGGGGATTAGTTTTCACGATTATTTCCCTCGTTGCAAAAACCGGTTCCGGATTCCCCGCCCCATACGGCATCAAAAGTTCCAGCTCTTTCAAAAGTTTCATATCGATACGCGAAAACGGGATACAAATATCGGCCCTTAACTCAGCCGGCACGTTACCCTGCTGATCTAACATGTTTTTTACGACCGATTCGAAAGCCTTTCTAAAATCGTCGATATTTTTCTTTTCCATCTTTAAGCCGCATGCCCCTTCGTGCCCTCCAAAATCGACAAGATACTCTTTTACTTGTTTCAGCGCCTCGAACAGATTTACCCCACCGGCACTTCTACCCGACCCTTTTCCTTTTTCGCCGTTCACAGCGACAAGAATGGTAGGGACTTCGAACACATCGGTTATTCGCGAGGCTACTATCCCTATAACACCCTGATGCCAATTATCACCCGACAGCACGATGGAATTTATCTTACCGGAACCATACATATTCTTAAGTTCGTCTTTAGCAAGATCTAAAAGCTCTTTTTCGATAGTTTGGCGGTTTTTATTCTCCTGCTCAAGAACGGCTGCCAGCTGTTTTGCTCTATCCGTATCGGTGCACATTAAAAGATCCAGTGCGATATTAGCGGAACTCACCCTGCCCATCGCGTTTATTCTAGGCCCTATTATAAAACCGACATGCCGGCAAGTGATCTTGGTGTTTTTAAGCCGCGCCACGTCTTTAAGCGCTATTATTCCCGGTTTTTCCGTATTGCTCAGTTTTTTTAATCCTGCTTTCACCAATATTCTGTTCTCATTCGAAATCGGCGCAACGTCGGCAATAGTCCCGATAGCCACAAGATCCAGATGCAAATCCGCTGCAGTACCGTTTCCAAGTAAAGCCTTTCCCAACTTATATGCGACACCTACGCCTGCCAAACCTTTGAATGGATACCCGCAGTCTTTTTGATGCACATTGATCACAGAATAGGCCGGAGGGACAATATCTCCGGTTATTTCATGATGGTCGGTAATGATCACATCTATACCATATTCATTCGCACATTCAACTTCCCGAAAAGCGTTTATGCCGCAATCTACGGTAATAATAAGTTTAACACCGTGATCTCTAGCCAAAGCGATCGCCCTTATATTTACGCCATATCCTTCTTCCAGACGGTTTGGTATAAAACATTCATATTCCGCCCCAAGATCTTTTAACACATAGGATAAAAGCGCGGTCGCAGTAACCCCATCTGCGTCATAATCCCCATAGATCATTATCTTTTCTTTATTTTCCACGGCCTTTTTGATACGTTCGACACTTTTCCCCATATCTTTCATAAGAAAAGGATCATGGGAAAAAGAAAGCCCGCCAAAAAGGAATTCATGCGCCGCATCGACGCTTTTGATGTCACGATTGATTAGTAACTGTGCAAAAACAGGAGAGATCCCAAGATCATCGCAAAGGACGCTTTGGAGACGTGCGTTAGGTTCCTGTATTTTCCATATCTTATTGTTCACGCTGTTACGCTTAAATGGTAGAGCTATACCGAAGTTAGTTACTCAGCCGATTTTTTTACCAGCTGTGCCACAGCATTCCTCGTGATCTTGATCTTCACGTCATCGTCTACACGTACCGTAAGTGTATCGGACTGGACATTAAGTACAACGCCGTATATCCCGCCGCTGGTTATGATTTCATCGTTCTTTTTTACACCTTGCAGCATTTTCTCATGCTCAAGCTGAGATTTACGCTGCGGCCTGATAAGAATAAAATAAAAGATCACAAAGATCAATATTATCGGCAAAAAACTCATCAGGGGATTTTCCTGCGGAACAGCCGCGGCGGTCTGAGACTCCTGAGCTATCGCTAAAATAAACATGATATTTCCTTCCTTTTCATTGGGTTTTAAAACGCTTCAATTATACTACTCTGTCGATAAAAAACAATGTTTTTCATGCCGTTCGTTTAACATCGCCGTGGGCTTCGAACCTTTCAAGAAAACTTTTCCTAAAAGACTCGAATTTATCATTCATTATCGCCTCGCGAGCCATTGTGACAAGCCCGACGTAAAAACAAATATTATGGTAGGATATCAACTTAGGAGCCAACATTTCACCGGCATTTAAAAGGTGTCTGATATACGCACGGCTGTAATTCCGGCATACTGCGCACCCGCATTCGGCACTGATAGGTCTCATATCTTCTTTTGACGGCGCGTTCCTGAGCTGTATCTCCCCATCCAGAGTGAACGCCTGTCCGTTCCGTCCGTTCCTGGTAGGGACGACACAATCGAACATATCCACTCCCGCAGCCATAGCATCCAGTATGTCAGGAGGCGTCCCGACTCCCATCAAATATCTGACCTTTCCCGGAGGGAGAAGCGAAGTTGTATACGCGGTCATTTCGTTCAGCAGATCGACAGGCTCTCCAACACCTATTCCTCCAAGGGCATATCCGTCCATATCAAGCGCGGCGATATCTTCAACACTCCTTTTTCTAAGATCATGATAAGTACCACCTTGAATGATCCCGAAAAGTTTAGACTCATTCTCCTGTTTTTCCATAAATCTTTCTTTTGATCTTTTGGCCCAACGGGAGGTGAGATCCACTGAATTTTCCACATAATTCCGTTCTGCCGGATAATGCACACATTCGTCCAGCGGCATAAGTATGTCACTTCCTAAAAGGAGCTGAAAATCAACGACACTCTCGGGCGTAAATAAATGCCTGGAGCCGTCAATATGAGACTGAAACTCCACGCCTTCATCGGTTATTTTTCTCAGCCCTGAAAGACTAAAAACTTGAAAACCTCCGCTATCGGTGGTTATCGCACCGTTCCAGTTCATGAATTTATGCAACCCGCCGGCCTTCTCAATTATCCCAGCTCCGGGCCGCATATATAGATGATATGCGTTCGATATTATCATCGCCGCGCCGGTAGCGGCCAATTCTTCACTGGATATTCCTTTTACCGTCGCCTGCGTGGCCACAGGCATAAAAACCGGGGTTTTGATCTCCCCGTGAGCGGTCGCCAATCTCCCGCATCTGGCCCGCGAATTAGTGTCGTTATGCTCTATCGAAAAAAATCCCACATCGCTCCTTCCGGATAAAAAATTTTAAGAATATCAACTCTGGAATACTAGGAAACATCGTTCCCACATAGCTCGTCTACAGCCGTTATCAATTCCTCAATATCGGCACCTTTGAGAAGGAAACGATCCGCTTTTCTGGCGTAAATACTCCCCGAGAACTCTTCATACCCCGTATAAATGATTATGTGAGCATACGGCACAAGCTGTCTGACAGAATTAAAGACAGCCATTCCGTCTTTGTGAGGCATCATTAGATCAAGTATGATAACCAACGGATTATGTTCAGCCAAATATGCCAAAAGTTCATATCCGTCTCCGGCCATAGCCACTTCATAACCCCGGTCTTCGAGTATATCCTTGACCAGCTCGCAGAGTTCTTTATTGTCGTCGGCTATCACGACCTGTTTTTTAGCGTTCATTTTCCCTTACTGCCGCCCTTGCGGCTCATAACCTTCTTCACCATAGATATAAGTTCTTCAGGTTTAAAAGGTTTAGTTATATATTGCGTCACCCCGCAGGCCCTTGCGGTCATTTTTTCTATATCATCATCAAGACATGTCAAAAATATCTTGGGAATATCAACGTACAGCTGCTTTTCCCTGAAATCTTCAAGCAGATTAAACCCGGACCGCTTAGGCATAAAAACATCGATTATCAGAAGCCCCGGATGAAACTGTTCTATATATTCCTCGGTCTTTGTGGGATCAGACAACGTCTTCGTGTCATATCCGCTCCCATCAAGAATTTCCTTAAGCATACTCAAAAAATCCTCATTGTCATCAACTGCCAAAATAACCTTTTTCATGCCCCCTCCTGCCCACTCAAACTAGTTTAGCACATCACTATATTTTTTTCAAAAATCACGTTCCCCGTTTCAACTGTTTGCCGTACATCTTCTTAACACAGTCGGGACAAAGCCCATGCGTCAAGTTCGCATCCGTTTTTGTGGAAATATACTTTTCTATCGGCACCCAGTTCTTCGGATCATCAGGATCTTCGCCTTCTAGCTTCATTTTTTTACAATCCATGCAGATTGGTATAAGTCCCTCTATTTTCTTTATATGACCTACTGCGCTTTCCAGTTCCTTAACCTTAGCTTGAAGCTCAGCGTTTAAAAGATCCAACGTGGCTTTTTCTCGCTGAAGCGCCGTTTCTGCCTTGATTCTGTCGGTTATATCAAGCCCGACACCTATTATCCCATTAACAGTACCATCCGGTTTGCTTACCTTAGTTTTACAAAAGATCACGTTCTTTTTTTCTCCTGAACCGGTCGGAATAACAGTTTCATATATCTGTATACCAGAGGAATTCAACAGCTCTTCATCTTTTTGTTTGAACGTATCCGCAAGTTCTTTCGGGACCAACGTATAAGCCGTATGTCCTACTATTTTTTCCTTTGATATACAAAAAAACGTTTCAAAAGCTTTATTGCAATCCGTATATTCGCCATTTAGATTTTTCATAAAAACAGGACTCGGAATACTATCCATGATCTGCCGCAACAAATGATATTGGCTTGCTAGCTCTTCTTCCATCCTAAGCCTTGCGGAAATATCCCTGGAAATCCCTACCGTCCCGATAATATCACCTTTGTCGTTCCTTATCGGCGTTTTTATGGTTTCTATCCACTGGATACTGCTGTCGGGTTTAGGAAAAGGTTCTTCCACCCTTTTCTGTTTCCCCGATCTCATAACTTCCCGATCATCCGCGATATATCGTTCTGCCAGTTCCCTTGGAGCAATATCAAAATCCGTTTTCCCGACCATTTCCTGCGGGGTAAAACCAAATGTCTTAGCAAGAACCTCGTTAACCGCCGTAAATTTACAATCTCTGTCTTTTAACCACGCGTTATCGGGAATACTATTTAATAATGTCTCCTGAGATTTTCGGGCTTCTCTAATAGCATCTTCAGCTTTTTTACGCATGGTTATATCCCGGGCTATCCCAAGAACCATATTTTTACCATCACACTGTATCGTACTAGCATGCACCTCAACATTGATAATTTTTCCGTCCTTACAACGATGTTCGGACTCAAAAGTCATCTCTCCCTTCTCTATCACTTCCGCGATCCTGTTTACAAACTGATTCCCGACACCGTCGATATCCACATCGTCTATACTTAATTGGCAAAATTCCTCTTTTGTATATCCGCGGGATCTATACGCGTTATCGTTCGCCAATATTATTTTCCCGTCAAGCCCGACAAGCACCATCGTATCCTTCGCCCTATCCAGCATAATACTCTTTACCGCGATATCATGCTGTTCCACCATCCGTGATGTTATATCGCCGGCTACGATCAATGCTGAATCACATTTATCCTTATATTTTATCGGATAAATACTCGTTTCATACCATATTTCATTGCCCCGTACCATGCTTTTACTCTGTATCACTTTTTTCTCTCCGGATTCTACCGCAGCACGTACCGATCCGCTTTGCCGGTCCGCTATTTCTTTTGGGAAAAAATCCCGCATGGTTCTGCCAAAATAATCCGCAGACACATCTCCCAATAATTTTCGCGCCGCATTATTCATGAAACGAAATTTTCCATGTATATCGACTACGGCTATAACCTGATCCGTTCCCTCAACGAACGAACGATATTTTTCATCCTCTTCCTTTGCTGCGTTTAACTTTTCCGCGCGTTCCATTACTACAGCGATCATTTTAGCGACAGTATGAAAATCAGCCACATCGGTTATACGCCATTCCCTGACAGCGTCGTTATTGTCAATCTCTAAAAATCCGCGCACTTTACCATCCGAAAAACTTATCGGGACCATGGCCATCGCGCTGATTTTCCCTTTTTTAAACAAATCCACTTCCGTGGCAAGATCCTGAGGGATGCTGCCTACATTGGGGATAAGGATATCTTCACCTTTACCTAGAATTTTAAAAAGAAACGATCCGTCCGGCATCGGCACACTACGGCCGTTTGCACTATGGCCTTTAGCTGAACACCACTCGTATCTACACGCCATTTTATTATCATTTAGATCGAACAAAATGACGTATAATCCTGATAACCGGAGACCACTTCCCACGCCCTTAAGGATATCGTTAATATCCGGTTCCAAAGACAAGGTTATACTGCGAGCTACATCTGAAAAGATTTTATCTGAGGGTGTTTCTTCTTTTTCATTCGGGTACGCATGCAATCTTTTTTTGCCGGCAAAACCGGCTATCTGTCGGTATACGTCTTCCATCCTTTTAGGCATTTTTCTGTGCCTACCGTTACTGGCCCGCATGCCGCCCCCTTTGGATTATTCAGATCAACAACATCGCATCCCCGTACGAAAAAAACCTAAATTTCTTATCGACCGCATATTGATAAGCCTTAGCGATATTTTCTTTACCGGCAAAAGCCGAAACAAGCATTAACAAAGTCGAGCATGGAAGATGAAAATTTGTAATTAAAGCGTCTACTATTTTAAACCTATATGGCGGGTAAATAAAGAGTTTTGTTTCGCCTTTTTGTGCTTTCACGGTATTTCCATCCAACGCAGTCGATTCTAGGACCCGGCAAGATGTTGTCCCTACCGCGAATACCCTGCCCCCGCTCCGTTTTGTCCTATTTATCTTTTCCGCGACATCCTCGTTTATCTCGAAAGGTTCGGAATGCATATTATGATCTTCGACCCTATCGACCTTAACCGGGCTGAATGTGCCATAACCTGTATGCAATGTAACAAATACCGTACTTACACCTTTTCCTTTTATACGATCCAATAATCCTGTCGTAAAATGCAACCCCGCGGTCGGGCTGGCAGTCGCGCCTTCTCTGGCACAATACACAGTCTGATAATCTTCTTTATCCCTCGGCTCGTCATTTCGTGAAATATACGGCGGCAACGGGACATGCCCTGTTTCAAGTATCCTCTCAAGTGGGGAATCAAATTCGACAAAACGTCCTACATTTGCCCTCTCCATGACCCTAACCTTACAACCGTTATCAAATGTCAGTTCCTCGCCGGACTTGATTCGCCCGGACGGATTAATAAGCGCACGCGGATGCTCTGTCCCGATATCAAGAAGGAAAACTTCCACCTTCCCCCCTGTTTTCCGTTTCGCAAAAAGACGGGCCGGAACCACCTTCGTATCATTCATTACCAAACAATCCCCTTCTCTGAAATAATCGACGATATCACGGAATATTTTCTCTTCCATAACACCGGCATCCCGGCCTACGACCAGAAGCCTCGCCATATCGCGTTCTTTAAACGGAGTTTGGGCTATAAGTTCCTTCGGTAATTCATAATAAAAATCTTTAACATCCATATCGCACCCTTTTGCTCAGTATCAAGTGTCATGTATCATGACACTTGGCACATGATACATGCTCTTATTTTCGCTGCAATACGCGCTTCAGATCTGCGATCCGAGATCCGGGGTAATAAAAATCAAGTATACTCTGAACATCCCGCCCTCTAAGCCCTTGGCTTAACGCCCCCCACTGGCACATGCCCACGCCATGCCCCCACCCGTAACCGTAAATTTTAAAACCATCCGATTCTTTTTTTATATAGACGTCAGCGCTTTTCAGCTTCCCCCATCCAAGTACCGCATTAAGATCTTCTATCGTTAATTTTAAAGTTTTGTTATCATCTGATACAATATCCAGATATTTTATTCGTCCGGAAGCATCTCTCTCCTCCAGAACAATATCTTTTATTTCCCACATACCATATCCGGATTTATTCAGTTTTTCACTGAATTCACCGGCCCTTAATTCTACATCCCATTTAAACCTCGGAGACCATCCGCACCATCCGCATTTCACTCCGCAAAGAGGAGGGATATGCCCCTTCCAAACCATGGAGATATCTTCCGTGTGTCCACCACAACAAGCATGAAAATAGGCGGGCAATATTTCCCCGTTGTAGGCCAACACCATCCCCCTCGTGCCATCTACTATTCGAGACGTTCTCCAACATTCAGCGTTCACTCCACCATATACTTGAAAAAAAGTATCCGAGGTAAGATCATACTCTTTTCCTCTCCTACCAAGCGCCTTGCTGACGGCAAAGCTGCGAGACGCGATCGCCTGCGCTTTTAAAGCCTCGGCCGGCCAAAACATGTTCATCTCTCTCGGCAAGACCCCCTTCAAATAGTCTTCAATATCCAACGTGTTAACAACATCAATACCATCCGCTTTAGCAAGAAGGGTTATTGTTCCACGATATTTCATCCTACCAACAATTATGTGCACATCACCGTCAGGAACGATTCTCACACTACAAGCGTTAAAGATCTCATCTCCGATCTTTATCTTTCCTTCAGCGGCAATACTGACTATGGCCTTTTTAAATACGTTTTTTTCTGAAAGGACTTTCCCCGTATCTGCGTCTTCTATTTTCACCAAACACGGAGCGGACAATTCGACGGTATTCACCACATGAGCGACCCTGATACGCAGCGGGAACAGCGTTCCGTTATCTTTATTTACACTGACAGCGGGCGAAAAGTAGCAGTAAAGCATAACAAAAAAAAGGATTATTACCGCGACAGGGAAAAACCATTTATTTATTTGCAAACAATTTGGCATATTATTTTTTACCAAAAAAATACGAGATCAATGAAATGATTGTACTGATAAGAATACAGGTCGTAACAGGGAAATAAAAAACACTGTCTCCTTTTTTCAGAATAATATCTCCCGGCAACCGTCCGAGGAAAGGCATCTTCCCGGCCAAAAGAAGCACCATACCGACAGCCGCGATACATATTCCAGCGATTATAAGGTATCTACCGATCTCATTCATAATTATTCTAGAACAGATCCACTACCGAACCGTTTTTCCCGTTCTTCAAGTATTTATATGCACTATCTGTCAATTCTCGACCACGCGGCGTCCTTCTTAAAAGTCCGGCCATTAGAAGGTACGGCTCCACGACGTCCTCGACCGTATCGACCTCTTCATTCAAACTGGACGCAATAGCCTCTATCCCGACCGGGCCGCCTTTATATGATTTATTAATGATATCCAAAAATCTCCTATCCATACGGCCGAGCCCCATTTCATCGACGCCATGCGCTTCCAATGCCTTCATCGCATCGTCTTTTGTGATACGACCGTCAGATTTCACCTGCACCCAATCACGGACACGCCGCAGCAAACGGTTGGCAATACGCGGAGTCCCCCGTGAACGCCGTGCGATCTCGTCCGCAGCATCACTAGATATAGCTATCCCGAGAAGTCCAGATGATCTCTTTACAATGTCCGACAATTCTTCTACAGAATAGAATTCGAGATGCAACGTCATTCCAAACCGGTCACGAAGAGGCGCGCTTAAAAGCCCCGACCGTGTAGTGGCCCCTATCAGCGTAAATTTTTTCAAATTAAATTTTATTGTCTTAGCGTACGGCCCCTTATCCACCAAAAAATCTATCTGAAAGTTCTCCATCGCCGGATATATAAACTCTTCCACAACTTTAGACAAGCGGTGTATTTCATCTATAAAAAGAACATCCCCGTCCGCAAGATTCGTCAATATACCAATAAGATCCCCCGCACGCTCGATAGCGGGACCGCTGGTAGTAACTATTTTCGCGCCGCATTCGTTCGCTACAATATGCGCGAGCGACGTTTTCCCAAGCCCGGGAGGCCCGGCGAAAAGAACATGCTCAAGAGTTTCACCTCTTTTTACAGCAGCCTTCAGAGCGATATCTAACGGTCCCAGTACCGCTTTCTGTCCGATAAAATCCGAAAGCCGCTTCGGTCTTAAAGTCAGATTTATGATCGAGTCGTCCTCGGATTCAACGCTTCGCGATATCTCATCCGGATTATCTATATATTTCTCGCGTTTTGACTCACTCATAACGCCCCCTTTTCTCGCCGCAGTTTTATAAACGGAATTTTCCTATCCCTTACGTTCTCGATAAACCTCATTCAACAAATCCTCACATGTTTTAACACCCAGATTACGAACAAACGCTTTTGTAATCATTTCTTCCGCTTCGTTCTTCTTATATTGCAACTGCATAAGTACGGCTAACGCTTCATTCTTTATATCGTCCTGTTCAGGGATTCCGGCAACCGCCTTATCCTGTATCAGCCCATACTTCCCGACTTTGCCCTGTAATTTAGCGACAATCAACTTGGCCCGCTGGTCTCCAATCCCGGGCAGTTTCTTTAAAAAAGCCACATCCCCCCTGTCGATCGCACCTGCCGTTACAGAAAAAGGTTCGATAAGGGCCTTACATGCGGCCTTTGGCCCTATGCCTGAAACCGAAATAAACTGTTCGAAAAATTCTTTTTCGATATCGTTCATAAAGCCTATCAGAACCGGCACGCCTCTTGATGGATCCATCTGAAAATAATGATAAGTTACCAGTTCTATCTCGTCTCCGACGCCTCGTACCGCAGCGATGGTCTTCATAACCGTTCGCGGGATCATAACCTCATACGACACCCCAGCTGTTTTCACAAGTAAATGGTCACCGCTAGTTCCAGCTATTATCCCTGATATCCGGGCAATCATAGTATCCCCGCCACCTTAAGCTTATTCGTTTTTTCCCTATTACCTTCTATATACACAAAACTCATCGCAATTGCAAGCGCATCGCTTATATCTACCGGATCCGGGGCTTTTTTCAATCCAAGCATCGCTTTGACTGTTTGCTGCACCTGTGTTTTTGTTGCTCTCCCGTTACCGGTCACGGCCTTTTTGATCCTCGAGGCCGCATAGTTCACCAATTGAATATTATTAAGTCCCGAAACAAGGCAGACCACACCGCGTGCGTGACCCATTAAAATTGCCGTCGCGGGATGTTTGTAATGTGAATATATTTTTTCCAGCACCAGGACTTCTGGTCGGTGCTCCTGAATTACATCTGTGAGATTCTGAAAAATGTCGGTAAGTCGTTTTGCTATCCGTTCACCCGAGGTCGTCCTGATGACCCCTGCCTCTATCAGTTTCATGTTACACCCGCCGGTCACTTCAATCACACCGTAACCGGTCCGTATCAACCCCGGGTCTACACCTAATATCCTCACGGATTATTTTTCGCCTTCGTCTTCGATCTGTTTCATTATATCGTCAGAAATATCAAAATTACTGTAAACGTTCTGCACGTCGTCGCTGTCTTCCATCTCGTCGACAAGACCTAAAATCCTTTTTGCCGAATCAACATCATTGACCTTAACAGTATTTTTCGGCACCATACTAAGATCGCTGGATTCCACTTTAAGATTGGCTTTCTGAAGTGCGACGCGGACTTTGTCGAAATCCTGAGGCTGACATGTCACTTCATAGAGATCTTCTTCCACGGTCATATCCTCGGCGCCGATCTCAAGAACTATATTCATCAGGTCGTCCTCTTTTATTGCATCGGTCTTTATCGTGAATACTCCTTTTTTCGCGAATTGAAACGCGACCGAACCCGCGCCGGCCATATTGCCTCCGCGTTTTGAAAATATATTTCTCACTTCACTTGTCGCGCGGTTACGGTTATCTGTAAGAACATCAACTATCACCGCGATACCGCCCGGACCATATCCCTCAAAAGAAATATTCTCGTATATCGTTCCTTCAAGCTCTCCCGTACCCTTTTTTACGCCACGGTCTATATTATCTGCCGGCATATTAGCATCTTTACATTTCTGTATCGCCAACCTTAAACGCGGGTTAGAATCCGAATTGCCACCGCCATCTTTAGCTGCTACGGTAACCTCACGGATAAGTTTAGTGAATAATTTCCCTCTCTTAGCGTCAAGTAGACCTTTTTTATGTTTTATTCCAGCCCATTTTGAATGTCCCGACATATTTCCTCCCAATATTATTTCTCATTTAATAATCATATATAGTTGCCATCAGCAAAATTAACCGTGGCAGTCCCCGCTACAAGCGGATTTATAATATACGGCCTTACTCCTTTTGTCAAGTTGTGGCTCATATTACAGAGCAGATAGAACGTATTGTAATTTGCGCGAAAGACAAAACAAAGCACTGTGTTCTTTATCACAAAACAAAATTTAAAAAAATCCAACACTTCGTTCCATTTATAGTCTGAATGAGATATTTTGAAACTAAAATTCCATATCGCTTGAATATTAATTTGGGAAATACATATTCAAAGTACGCTACATCCCTTAATCATCACAATGTACATAACACACAATATCCATGTAACAGCATTCACTAAAAAGATACGCAGACTAAAAAGAAAAGCCCGATCAAATATGACCGGGCTTTAAATTAAAAGGAGCACCTATCTACTCTCCCGTGCCGTTACCAACACAGTACCATCGACCACGTGGGGCTTAACTGCCGTATTCGGAATGGGAACGGGTGTTTCCCCCACTGCATGGGCACTCCAATATCATAAAACTAAGACAGTAGTCAATTTGAGGTACCATAAAATTTAAAAATAAAGGTCAAGCCAGTCGGCATATTAGTATTCCTGAGCTAAAGTCCTCACAGACCTTACACTTGGAACCTATCAACCTCGTAGTCTACAAGGTGCCTAATGGGGATATCTGATCTTGGGGGGGGCTTGGCGCTTAGATGCTTTCAGCGCTTATCCTTTCCGAACATAGCTACCCAGCTTTTGCCCTTGGCAGAACAGCTGGAACACCAGAGGTTCGTCAATCTCGGTCCTCTCGTACTAGAGATTGAAACCCTCAAATATCCTACGCCCACAACAGATAGGGACCGAACTGTCTTGCGACGTTCTGAACCCAGCTCACGTACCGCTTTAACCGGCGAACAGCCGGACCCTTGGGACCTTCTCCAGCCCCAGGATGCGATGAGCCGACATCGAGGTGCCAAACCTCGCCGTCGATATGAACTCTTGGGCGAGATAAGCCTGTTATCCCCAGAGTACCTTTTATCCGTTGAGCGACGACCCTTCCACACAGAATCGCCGGATCACTAAGTCCTACTTTCGTATCTGCTCGACTAGTTAGTCTTACAGTTAAGCTCCCTTATGCCTTTACACTCGACGCGCGATTGCCGTCCGCGCTGAGGAAACCTTTGAACTCCTCCGTTACTCTTTAGGAGGAAACCGCCCCAGTCAAACTGCCCGACTGACACTGTCTCTGCCGTTGCTTCAAACGGTCAGGTTAGAACCCTAACACAATAAGGGTGGTATTTCACCGACGACTCCATGGAGGCTAACGCCCCCACTTCAAAGTCTCCCACCTATCCTACACATATCGGGTCAAAGTTCAATATCAGCGTACAGTAAAGGTTCCGGGGTCTTTTCGTCCCGTTGCGGGTAACTGGTATCTTCACCAATACTGCAATTTCACCGAACCTCTCGTTGAGACAGTCCCCAGATCGTTACACCATTCGTGCGGGTCAGAACTTGCCTGACAAGGAATTTCGCTACCTTAGGACCGTTATAGTTACGGCCGCCGTTTACT
>DAONGE010000014.1:0-49444 GCA_035403965.1 Candidatus Omnitrophota bacterium
TTTCTCGTCGTCGTCCGTTCAAAAATGAATTTTTGTCCGGACTTCCTCCTCGAAATATCGCGAGCGCTGGGGGCGCTAAAGGTGGGGTGCGACAGAGCTTTCCCATCGCTCGCGTTAGATTGATTCATGAAATATCACATAAAAGTTTTATGCTGTTTTTCCGTCGAGCTTTTCTTGTGTCCGTGGAATTTTTGAGGCATGGAGGCGACGCAAAATTCGTTTTTTGGATATTAATTTTTGATCGGGTATTTGCAGCGCAGAAAGTGGGCATAAATAATTTTTCTAAAAAGTCAGAAGCTAACAAATGTGAAAAATGTACTACGCAAAATCGACAAAATGTGGTACACTAGCGCTTCTGAAAATATGCTGCCAGGACGTGTTAGAAAGCGGTAATGTTGGATGATGATTAAAAAAGGTAATTTTTTCTTGACATAATTAGAAAATTTGGTACAATTTAACCTCAACATCTCAGAAGTATGCATGAACAATATATATAAATAAAGTGACTATTTGAAGCTGGGTTGTTAAAACCAAGCGATGGTAGTTTTTGTTGTTTGATAACTGGTTTGTTTGAAAAATATTTTGGCCCATGTAGCTCAGTTGGTAGAGCACATCCATGGTAAGGATGTGGTCGCCAGTTCAATTCTGGCCGTGGGCTCCAGGGAAATGACCGAAAAAGAATTAATTTGGTTTTATTGATAAGATACGAAATTAAAGGCTTTACATAAAACGAGAAATTACAAGGAGGGGGCTATGGCAAAAGGAAAATTTGAAAGAACAAAACCACATGTAAATATTGGTACGATCGGGCACGTCGATCACGGAAAGACAACGTTGACGTCAGCGATCACGATGTATCTGGCAAATAAAGGGATGGCAGAAAAGAGAGCGTATGATCAGATCGATAACGCGCCTGAAGAAAAAGAACGTGGTATTACAATAAATGTTGCGCACGTTGAATATGAAACGCCGAACAGACATTACGCGCACATAGATTGTCCGGGTCACGCGGATTATATCAAGAACATGATCACGGGAGCCGCGCAGATGGATGGAGCGATTCTTGTAGTATCTGCCGCTGATGGTCCGATGCCGCAGACGAGAGAGCATATACTTTTGGCCAGACAGGTAAACGTACCGGCGATAGTCGTATGTTTAAATAAGGTAGACCAGGTAGATGATCCTGAGTTGCTGGACCTGGTTGAATTGGAAGTAAGAGAGTTGTTGAGCAAATATAATTTTCCAGGGGACAAGACTCCTATAATAAGAGGGAGCGCGTTAAAAGCGACGCAGGCGGACGGATCTGCAGAGAGTCCGGATTGTAAGTTTATAGATGAGCTTATGGCTGCATGTGACTCTTTTATACCTGCGCCAGTAAGAGAAGTAGATAAACCGTTCTTGATGCCGGTAGAAGATATATTCAGTATCACCGGAAGAGGAACAGTGGCGACCGGCAGGGTAGAAAGAGGAAAGGTGAAAGTCGGAGAAGAGCTTGAGCTGATAGGTTTGAAGCCGACGATAAAGACGGTTGTAACTGGGATAGAGATGTTCAGGAAATTGCTGGATGAAGGACAGGCAGGAGACAACGTCGGGTTGTTGCTGAGAAGTATAGAAAAGAAAGACATAGAGAGAGGGCAGGTATTGTGCGCGCCGGGAACGGTGAAGCCACATACGAAGTTCAAGGCTGAGGTATACATATTGTCGAAAGAGGAAGGCGGAAGACACACGCCGTTCTTCACGGGATATAGACCGCAGTTTTATATGAGGACAACGGATGTGACCGGTTCGGTAAAATTGGCGCAGGGCGTGGAAATGGTAATGCCGGGAGACAATGTGGCGATGGAAGTAGAGTTGATAATGCCGGTAGCGCTTGAGAAAGAACAGAGGTTCGCGATCCGTGAAGGTGGCCATACGGTAGGGGCCGGGGTCGTTTCGGAGATAATCGCATAACTAAATTAAGGTATAGAAAATGGCGAAGAAAAGTGCTATAGAAAAAGTTATACTTCAATGTGAAGTCTGCAAACAGCAGAATTATTCGGTTGCTAAAAACAAGAGGAAGCATCCGGATAGGCTGGAAATGAAGAAGTATTGTCCGTTTGATAAAAAGCATACGGCACATAAAGAAAAGAAATAGGAGAGTAGCTCAATTGGCAGAGCACCGGTCTCCAAAACCGGGGGTTGCAGGTTCGAGGCCTGTCTCTCCTGCCATAGAAAAGCGGGATATATGCAGAAAATAACTAAGTTTATGAGTCAGGTCAGGACTGAGATGGAAAAGGTCAATTGGCCGACAAAAGATGAAATGGTCGCATCGACTGTAATTGTTATTATCTCAACGCTGCTTTTAGGAGCTTTTATTGGTATATGTGATTTTGGAATTTCGAGAATGGTTAATTTATTAATTGGTGGGGTTTCTTGATGTCTAAAAAATGGTATGTGATCCACACACAGACGGGGCGGGAGCAGTCGGTCAAGAAAGGACTTGAGCGTATGCTGGAGCTCAATCCGGACGCAAAGACCTTGATTAGCAATGTTTTCATCCCTACTGAAAAAGTCGCTGAGGTTCGATCCGGTGAAAAGAAGATCACAGAACGCAAATTTTTCCCAGGTTATATACTTGTGGAAATGGAGCTTAACGATAAGAGTTGGTATCTAATAAAGAATACGGCAGGGGTTACAGGATTTGTCGGGTCCAAGACTAAACCAGTTGCGTTGGGCGAGGATGAGGTCGCGGAGATATTGGAACAGACAAAAGAAGGTAAGTCCAAACCTGTGCCGAAAATATTGTTTAAAGACGGAGAAGTAGTCCGTGTAAAAGAGGGACCGTTCAAGAATTTTTCGGGGACGATTGAAGAAACTAACCTTGAAAAAGGCAAAATAAAAGTAATGATATCCATATTTGGCAGGGCCACGCCGGTCGATCTTGAGACTTGGCAGGTCGAAAAAATGTAGTTTTGTTTCAGTTATAATAAGGGATGAGGGGTAAGATATATGGCGAAAAAAGTTAAAACACAAGTTAAGCTCGTATGCCCGGGTGGGCAGGCTAATCCGGCTCCGCCGGTAGGTCCCGCGCTTGGTCAGCACGGTGTTAACATCATGGAGTTTTGCAAACAGTTTAACGAAAGAACTAAGGACAAACCGGGCTTATCGTTACCGGCGCTTATTACGATATATGAGGATAGAAGCTTTACGTTCATTATAAAGAGTCCTCCGGCAAGCGTTCTTCTCAAGAAAGCCGCTGGGATAGCAAAGGCCAGTAGTAACGCAAAAACTGAAAAATGTGGGAAGGTTACAATGACGCAGGTCAGGGAAATTGCAAAAGCCAAGATGGAAGACCTGAATGCGGCAAGTATCGATAGAGCGGTTGAAATGATAAAGGGATCTGCTCGGAGTATGGGGATAGAAGTTGTCGAAGGCTAATATATAGGTAAGGACGGAAATATTCATGGCAAACGAAACAAAAAGAAAAAAAGCAATATTGGGTCTTGTTGATAAAAAGAAGCTATATACGCTAGATGAAGCGATATCCATCTTGAAAAAGGGCCCGAAAACGCGTTTTGATCAAACTGTCCAGATTTCGGTAGAACTGGATCTTGATCAGGCGAGTAATCCGATACGCGGCACTGTATCTCTTCCTCACGGGACAGGTAAAAAGGTACGTGTGGCGGCGTTCTGTAAAGGCGATCATGAGAAGGAAGCGAAAGAAGCCGGTGCAGATGTGACGGGTGCGGATGAACTGATCAAAAAAGTATCGGAAGGTTGGTGCGATTTTGATGTCGCGGTAGCTACTCCGGATATGATGAAAGATATGGCTCGTCTTGGAAAAGTGCTTGGTCCGAGAGGTCTTATGCCTAATCCGAAGGCTGGTACAGTTTCGAATGATATCGCTAAAGCGGTCAAAGATGTGAAGGCCGGTAAAATTGAGTTCAAAATGGATAAACAGTCTGGGATAAAAGCTTCAGTTGGTAAATTATCTTTTGAGAACAGTGCTTTGATCGATAATATGACAGCTTTGGTTAAGGCAATAGTACAGAGTAATCCGAAATTACAGAGGGTTCAGTATATACGATCAGTGTCGGTTTCTTCAACTATGGGACCAGGTGTAAAACTTGAAATAGGTCAGTTCAAAATTTCATAACAGTGAGGAATTGAAATGGCAGAGAAGTACGGAAAAAAAGTACGGGAAATGATGATAAAAGAGATGGAATCTCTTTTCTCTCAGAAGAGAAGCTTCATATTCTCGAGTTTTGATGGAACAAAGGCGAAGGATATAGATGCGTTCCGCAAGAAAATCAATAAAGTCGGATGCAGATATATGATCGTAAAAAAGCAGCTTGGTAAGGTTGCTTTGAAAAAAGCCGGGTTTGAAGGGCTTGAGGACGCTTTTACTGCCAAGAAGAATGTTGGCGTGACTTTGATAGAGAAAGATCCAGTAATTGTTGCGAAGATACTTACTGATTACGCCAAAGAAAATGAGAAATTTCAGGTAGTTAATGGTTGTCTCGAGGGACAAGTTCTTACGTCGGATAAAGTAAAGGCGCTGGCGAGCTTGCCTAGCAGGGAACAACTTATAGCAAAGGCGCTTGGATCTATGAATGCGCCGATCACGAACTTCGTCGGGGTTTTGGCCGCTGTGCTGCGAAGCGTGTGTTATGCGTTAAATGCGGTCAAAGATAAAAAACAAAATGCTAATTAGGTAATAATTCAAGGAGGAACCTAAAATGACAGAGAAGATGGAAAGTGTAATCAAGGCAGTCGAAGGGATGACTGTTCTGGAGCTGGCGGATCTTGTTAAAGCGCTTGAGGAAAAGTTTGGGGTAAGTGCGGCTGCCCCGGTTGCGGTTGCTGCGGTAGGCGGCGGCGCGGTGGCAGGTGCTGCTCCGGCTGAAGAAAAAACCTCTTTCACCGTAGTTCTTAAGGAAGCCGGTGCCAACAAAATAGGGGTTATCAAGGAGATCCGTACGCTGACGAATCTTGGGCTTAAGGAAGCGAAAGATCTTGTTGAAGGCGCTCCGAAAGAAGTAAAGGCGGACGTTCCTAAAGAAGAAGCTGAAAAAATGAAGAAACAGTTGGAAGCTGCAGGCGCTAAAGTTGAATTAAAATAATTTCCTGTTCGGGATATTTTTTAGGGTATAAGCGGGTTTTGATAGTGTAATAAGGTATGGGATTAAGCAATCTATTTTCGAAGTATAGATCGTTTTAAGGACCAGCCGCAATGCTTACGCTTCGTATCCAACATAAATAATATCGAAGGAAGGTCTAATAATGGTGGGCAAGAGTACTCGGCATAGTTTTGCGAGAATAAAAAGCAAATATGATTTCCCAAATCTGATAAAGATTCAGGTGGATTCATATGCGGACTTTTTGCAACTATCTGCGACAAAAAATAAAAGGGAGAAGCGCGGTCTTGAGGCTATCTTCCATGAGATTTTTCCGATCCCGAGCGCGTGCGGCAGGTACAAACTTGAGTATGTGCATTATGATATAGGATCGCCAAAATACGATGTCGAAGAATGCAAAAACCGTTCAATGACTTTTGGGGCTCCGTTGAGGATCAAGCTCAGGCTCAAACTTGAGAATGAAATGAAGGAGCAGGAAGTGTATGTCGGGGAAGTGCCTCTGATGACCGATAAAGGCACGTTTATAATAAACGGTGATGAAAGGGTAGTTGTCAATCAGTTGCATCGTTCTCCCGGGGTGTCGTTTGAAGAAACGGGTACTACCAGCGGGAAAATGACGTTTACTGCCCGACTTATCCCGGATAGAGGTGCCTGGATCGAGTTTTTGTATGACCGCAATGACCTTCTTTATGTGTATATCGACAGAAAACGTAAATTTTTGGCGACAACATTTTTAAGGGTTTTCGGATTATCACGCAACGAGGAAATTCTTGAGGCGTTCAGCGGTGTGGAACGCGTGGTGCTTACCAGACAGAAGCAATGCGATGATCTTGTAGGCAGGGTGCTTGCCGATGATATTATCGACGAAGTTTCAAATTCAATTCTCGCGCAGAAAACTGAGAAGATTACCCAAGCCGTTGCGAAACGTCTGTGGGACGGGAAAGTTCGGGAAGTAAAAATTCTGAAGAATGTGCCGAAAGAAATAGTAAATACTCTCGAGCATGATACGGCGAAGACGAAAGAAGAAGCATATCTGGAAATCTACAAAAGGCTCCGCCCTGGTGATCCTCCGACATTGGAGTCAGCACGAGAACTGATTGACCAGATGTTCTTTGACAAAAGACGCTACGATCTGAGAGATGTCGGTATTAGGATGATAAACCGTAAACTTGGGATGGATCGCCCGTTTGACGCGCAGCTTTTGGATTCCGAAACATTGGTGAGATCGATAAATTATCTGCTCAGCATAAAATCCGGGGAGCGTACGATAGATGATATAGACCACTTGGGGAATAGACGTGTACGCAGCGTCGGGGAACAGCTTGCTAACCAGCTTCGTATCGGTATGGCGAGGGTTGAGAGAGTATCGAAGGAACGTATGGGCGTGTATGACATGGAAGATGTCATGCCGCACAATCTTGTAAATACAAAGCTTATTGCGGGTGTCATACATGACTTTTTTGCCAGAGGCAGACTGTCACAGTTCATGGATCAGACTAACCCGATCGCGGAACTTACACATTTGAGAAGACTGAGCGCACTTGGCCCCGGCGGTTTAAACCGAGAAAGAGCGGGGTTTGAGGTTCGCGACGTTCATTATTCGCATTATGGAAGGCTTTGTCCGATAGAAACCCCGGAAGGGCCAAATATAGGTCTTATCAACTCATTGGGTGTTTTTGCCGATGTGGATCAGTTCGGATTTCTGGTTACGCCTTACAGAAAAGTCGATAAAGGCCGGGTTTTGGATGAGTTGGAGTATTTGACAGCGGATATCCAGGATAACTATGTTATTGCGCAGGCCAATTCTGAGATTGACGAGCGCGGGCATTTTAAAAATGATAAAGTATTTTGCCGTTTTAAAGATGATTTTGTTGTAGCTGATGCGAAGGAAGTTCAGTATATGGACGTTTCCCCGCTGCAGCTTGTAAGCGTTTGCGCGGCTTTGATACCATTTTTGGAACATGATGACGCGAACAGGGCTCTTATGGGTTCAAACATGCAGAGGCAGGGTGTACCGCTTCTTTTTCCGCAGGCCCCGCTTGTAGGCACCGGACTTGAGGAACGTTCGGCAAAGGACTCCGGAGCCGTAGTTGTTGCGAAAAATAGCGGTAAAGTAACCAAAGTCGACGGGAAAGAGATCGTTGTCAGCGGTGAAAGATATGTGATGAAGAAGTTTGAGAGAACTAATGCGAGGACCGCAGTCAACCAGCGTCCGTTGGTTAATGTTGGCGATACTATAAATGAAGGGGATGTGCTGGCCGATGGAGTTGCGACACAGGGCGGCGAGCTTGCGCTTGGAAGAAACGTTCTGGTCGGATTTATGTCCTGGAGAGGATACAACTTTGAGGATGCCATTCTGATAAATGAAAACCTTCTGAAAGAAGACGCCTTTACGTCGATACATATACACAAGTTTGAGATTGAAGCCCGTGATACAAGGTTGGGCAATGAGGAAATTACGCGTGATATCCCGAATGTCGGCGATGAAGCTCTTAAGAACCTAGATGAGTTCGGTATAGTGTGCATCGGAGCTGAAGTTGGAACAAATAGTATTCTTGTCGGTAAGGTCGCTCCGAAATCGGAGACTGAACTTTCCCCGGAAGAAAAATTACTCAGGGCGATATTTGGTGAAAAGGCTGGCGATGTTAAAGATGTGTCGCTGCGAGTTCCGTCGGGTGTTGAAGGGATTATCGTCGGGGTAAGAGAATTGTCCAGAAAGACTGGAAAGACGCTTACCAAGGATCAGAAGCGACAGGATTCAAAAGAACGAAAAGCTGTTAAAGAAGGTTTTGACAGTATTTTGACTTTGCTTGAAGAAAAGAAAGCAGAGAAAGTTCATCAGAAACTTGTCGGTTGCAAACTGATTAATGATCTGTGTGACATGGAAACCGGGAAAACCTTGGTGAAGGCCGGCGAGAAGATATCCGAATCGGATCTTGAAAAGTTCAAAAAAGCCGATTTTGAGAACATTTGCGTTGATAGTGATGATAAATTACAGGCTAAAATAGTAAGTATAATCATGACCGTGGACAGTCAGATAGAGCAGACAACCATGGAAATGGAACGCGATCTGGACAGGATAAAACATGGCGATGAATTGCCGCCGGGAGTTTTGAGAAGGATATCGGTTTATGTCGCCAGTAAGAAAAAACTTCAGGCCGGGGACAAAATGGCCGGAAGGCATGGTAACAAAGGTGTTATCGCGAAGATAGTTCCAGAACAGGATATGCCGTTTTTGCCGAGCGGAAAACCGCTCGATATCGTGTTGAATCCGCTTGGTGTACCGAGCCGTATGAATATCGGTCAGCTTATGGAAACACAGCTTGGTTGGGCCGCGCAGGAACTTGGTATGAAGTTTACATCGTGCGTTTTTGACGGCGCGACAGAGAAGGACATCGAAGATCTTATGAAGAAAGCCAAGCTTCCGATAAACGGAAAGAGCAATCTTCGGGATGGTTTTACCGGTGAGTATTTTGATCAGGAAGTTACGGTAGGATATATCTATTTAATGAAACTTGCGCATCTCGCGGACGATAAGATGCACGCCAGAAGTATTGGGCCGTATTCACTCGTTACGCAGCAGCCGCTTGGTGGTAAAGCGCAGTTCGGTGGACAGAGGTTCGGAGAAATGGAAGTGTGGGCGCTCGAGGCTTATGGCGCTGCTTATACGCTCCAGGAACTTTTGACCGTGAAAAGTGATGATGTTGTCGGGCGTACTAAGATCTATGAGGCTATTGTGAAGGGTGAGAACATGGTACAGACGAGTACCCCCGAGTCCTTTAACGTTCTGATAAAAGAACTACAGAGTTTGGGTCTCGATGTTCAGCTGGAACATAACGAGAAAACCACAATAGAGGTATAAAAAATGCGAAAACAAGTCAATAAATTTGACAAGGTAACAATTCATATCGCTTCTCCTGACGTGATCCGCAACTGGGCTACGAGAAAAGTAGGGAATAAGAGCGTTCTGTTTGAGGTTAAAAAACCGGAAACGATAAATTACCGTACGCTGAAGCCGGAAAGGGATGGCCTTTTCTGCGAGAGGATTTTCGGGCCGACTAAGGATTTCGAATGTAACTGCGGTAAGT
Source organism: Candidatus Omnitrophota bacterium (assembly GCA_035403965.1). Classification (GTDB taxonomy): domain Bacteria; phylum Omnitrophota; class Gorgyraeia; order Tantalellales; family Tantalellaceae; genus DAONGE01. The sequence goes on from DAONGE010000014.1 coordinate 9,206, forward strand.
ATAAACGTATAAAGCATAAAGGCATCATATGTGATCGTTGCGGTGTTGAGGTTACAAAGTCGAGTGTTAGACGTGAGAGAATGGGGTGTATCAAGTTGGCAGCGCCTGTTTCTCATGTGTGGTTCTTTAAGGCGATCCCGTCGAGAATGGCCAACCTTCTCGATATGAAAATGCGGGATCTTGAACGTGTTCTTTATTATGAGCAGTATGTAGTTACCGATGCCGGCGAGACCCCTTTGAAATTACAGCAGATGCTTACGGAGGATCAATATGCCGAGGCTAAAGTAAAATATGGCAATAAATTCAAGGCGCAGATGGGTGCAGAAGCCGTCCGTGATCTTTTGCAGCAGATAGATCTCGATGCGGTGCTTAAAGATATGAAGTCTCAGGTGAAAAAAGGCGACATAAACGTAAAAAAACGTTTAATGAAACGCCTCAAAATAGTCGATACTTTTTGCAAAAGCGGGAATAAGTCTGAGTGGATGATACTGGACGTTGTCCCGGTTATCCCTCCGGATCTCAGGCCGCTTGTGCCTCTAGATGGTGGACGTTTCGCGACTAGCGATCTTAACGATCTTTATCGTCGTGTTATAAACAGAAATAATCGTTTGAAGAAACTTATAGAACTTAAGGCCCCGGAAGTTATTATACGCAATGAGAAACGTATGCTTCAGGAAGCCGTTGACGCGTTGTTCGATAACGGTCGTCATGGGCGAGAAGTGTTGGGGTCAGGTGGCCGTCCGCTTAAGTCTTTGGCGGATATGCTTAAGGGGAAACAGGGCCGTTTTCGTCAGAACCTCCTCGGTAAACGTGTAGATTATTCTGGAAGAAGCGTTATTGTTATTGGTCCGGAACTTAAGATAAATGAGTGCGGGCTCCCGAAGATTATGGCACTAGAATTGTATCAGCCTTTCATAATAAGAAAACTCCGGGAAAAAGGATTCGTGCACACGATAAAAAGCGCTAAAAAGATGGTACAGCAGGAAAATCCGGAAGTTTGGGATATTTTAGATGAGGTGATCAAGGATCATCCGGTACTTCTGAACCGTGCCCCGACACTTCACAGACTTGGTATCCAGGCGTTTCAACCGAAGCTGATCGAAGGCAAGGCTATCAGAGTCCATCCGCTTGTTTGCGCGGCGTTCAACGCTGACTTTGACGGTGACCAGATGGCGGTACATGTGCCGCTCTCGTTTGAATCACAGATGGAAGCCCGGCTTATCATGAGCGCGGCTAACAACATATTTTCGCCGTCGAATGGGCGTCCGATAACGACTCCTTCGCAGGATATCGTTCTTGGCGTATATTATTTGACAAAGATGAAAAATGGCGCGAAAGGCGAAGGTAGTGTGTATGCCGATGCGGCCGAAGTAATTATGGCGTATCAGAACAAAGAGGTTGAGAAACATGCAAAAATAAAAGTTCGTGTAAAAGGCGAGCTTATTGAGACTACGGTCGGCCGTATTCTGTTCAACGATATTTTGTCCGACGGAATGTCTTATTATAACGAACCGATGAGCAAAAAAGTGGTTAGCCAGGTTATATCAGATTGCTACCGTTTAAAGGGGCATCAGGAGACTGTCAGGCTTCTGGATAGATTGAAAAAGCTTGGTTTTGAGGAGTCAACTTTGTCTGGCGCGTCAATGTCTGTTTCGGATGTTGTGATCCCGAAAGAAAAAGAAGAACGCATTAAGAAAGCGCAGCAAGAAGTTGACAAGATAGAGACACAGTATCAGAGAGGGTTCATTACCGATGGTGAACGATATAACAAGATCATAGATATTTGGACGCATGTTACGGAAGATGTGTCGAACTTGGTGTTCAGAAATCTGGATACGTTCAATCCGGTGTTCATGATGGCCGATTCCGGCGCGCGTGGATCGCGTCAGCAGATAAGACAGCTGGCTGGTATGCGAGGTCTTATGGCCAAGCCGTCCGGTGAAATTATGGAGACCCCGATTATCGCGAATTTCCGCGAGGGATTGACGGTTTTGGAATATTTTATATCGACTCACGGTGCGCGTAAAGGTTTGGCCGATACGGCGCTTAAAACCGCGGACTCTGGGTATCTTACAAGAAGGCTTGTTGACGTCGCGCAGGAAGTTATTGTTACCGAGGATGACTGTGGCACGTTGAATGGTATAACCGCGAAGGCGATCATTGAAGGTGACGAGGTAGTTGTTCAGCTCTCAGAACGTATAGTTGGTCGAGTTGCGCTTGATAACATAGTTGATATTATAACCGACGATATTATCGTAAAATCTGGGGAGATTATTACAGAGGAAAATGCCAAGGCTATTGAAAAAGCTGGCATTGAAATGATACGTATACGAAGTGTTCTGACTTGTGAGGCTAAGGTGGGTACTTGTGCCAAATGTTACGGGCGTGATCTTGCCAAAGGTAAACTTGTTGAGAAAGGGACGGCCGTAGGTATAATTGCGGCGCAGTCTATCGGTGAGCCGGGAACGCAGCTGACAATGAGAACGTTCCATATTGGTGGTACGGCTAGTAGGATAGTTGAACAGTCTTTCTTCAAAAGCAGGGAAGACGGTTTTGTGAAATATCACAACCTTAAAGTTGTTGAGACCGAAGGCGGAAAGAACGTCGTTCTGAACAGGAACGGCCAGATCAGCATAAATCAGGAAGACGGCAGGGAGATAGAAAGACAGGCCATCCCGCAGGGTTCATATATATTCTTCAAAGAAGGAGCGGCGATAAAGAAGGGCGCTAAATACGCCGAATGGGAACCGTACAACGTGCCGATTCTTGCGGAAACTGCCGGTAAAGTGCAGTATGAAGATATTAAGGAAAACGTGACCGCGAAGATGGAACGCGATGCGGCTACCGGTCTTAAAAATCTTGTCGTGCTTGGGCAGAAAGACGAATACCATCCGCAGTTGCTGATTGTAAGCGATAGCGGAGAGGTTGTGGCGATACATCCGCTGCCCGTAGATGCGCACATTGTTGTCGATGACAAGCAGATGGTGAAAGCTGGAGACATCCTTGCGAAGATTCCGCGAGTCATGACAAAAACAAAAGATATTACCGGTGGTCTTCCGAGGGTTGCCGAGCTTTTTGAAGCGCGCAAACCGAAAGACCCGTCGATAATAAGCGAACTGGATGGAAGGGTCGAGTTTGGCGAGACCAAAAAAGGCCAGAAACGCATAATTATCGAAAGTGAGACTGGCATGAAAAAAGAATACATCATACCTCACGGTAAACATTTGAACGTGTACCGCGGTGATATGGTGCATGCAGGCGAACAGCTTGTTGACGGTCCTGTCGTATTGCAGGATGTTTTGAGGGTTTCCGGGGAGAAGGTTCTTCAGGAATATCTTGTGAATGAAGTACAGCAGGTATATCGTTTGCAGGGTGTACAGATCAATGATAAACACATAGAGATTATCGCTAAACAGATGCTTCGTAATGTACGGATCGTAGATTCTGGGGATACAGACTTTTTGGTGGGCGATAAGATAGAGAAAGCGCTTTTCAAACAGGTTAACCAGGAAATGCTGAAGAAAAAGAAAAAACCGGCTATTGCTGAGGCCATGCTTCAAGGGATAACTAAATCCTCGCTGACGACCGAGAGCTTCATTTCGGCCGCAAGCTTCCAGGAAACTACCCGTGTATTGACGGAAGCTGCTTCAATGGGGAAGACGGACAATCTTAAAGGCCTGAAAGAGAACATTATAATGGGGCATTTGATTCCGGCAGGGACAGGATTCGATATTCATACGGACATAACGCTTGAAAGAGAAGTTTTGAGAGCGGTTGAGGAAGAAGATAAAAAGGAAAAAGAAAAAGAAAACCTTGAAAACGAGGAATAAGAGGGAAATATGCCAACGATTAACCAGTTGATCAGAAAAGGAAGAGAAGCGGTAAAATATAAAAGTAAGTCGCCGGCGCTTACGGGATGTCCTCAAAGAAGAGGAACGTGTCTGCAGGTCAGGACAAGAACCCCGAAGAAACCGAACTCAGCTTTGAGAAAGGTTGCTAGGGTTAGAATGACCAACGGGATGGAAGTGACTGCGTATATCCCTGGTGAAGGGCATAATCTTCAGGAGCATTCGATCGTTATGGTAAGAGGTGGAAGGGTAAAAGACCTTCCGGGTGTTCGTTATCATATCGTACGTGGTACATTGGACTCGTCGGGCGTAGAATCAAGACGCCGCAGCAGATCGAAATACGGCGCTAAAAGACCGAAAACAAAAACCCAATAATAAAGGTAAGGAAATACCATGAGAAGAAGAAGGGCAGAACTTAGAGAGTCAATACCAGATGCAAAATATGGCAGTAAGCTTCTGGGGAAATTCATGAATATGGTCATGGAACGCGGGAAAAAGGCCGTAGCGGAGCATATTGTATACGGCGCGCTTGAGACGATAAAAGCTCAGCTGGCGGATAAAGATCCTATGGAAGTTTTTAAACAGGCCATTGAGAATGTGCGTCCGTTGGTGGAACTTAAGTCCAGAAGGATAGGCGGCGCAACATATCAGGTACCGGTCGAAGTGAAAATGGAAAGAGGCCGGTTTATGGCGATGAAGTGGATAAGGGATTACGCTCGCGCCCAAAAAGGCAAACCGATGAAGGATAGATTGGCGATGGAACTTATGAGCGCGTTCAAAAAAGAAGGAGCCGCTGTTAAGAAACGTGACGAAACTCACAGAATGGCCGAGGCCAATAAGGCGTTTGCGCATTATAAATGGTAATGTTAGACGAAAAATAAAAAAAGGGAATAGCAAGAGATGGATAATATAAAGGATCTTAGAAATATAGGGATTATAGCTCATATCGATGCGGGGAAGACAACGACGACCGAGCGGATACTCTTTCTGACTGGTAAAACGCACAAGATAGGAGAGGTTCATGACGGTACTGCTGTTATGGATTGGATGGAACAGGAACAGGAAAGAGGTATCACCATTACCAGCGCGGTAACGACATGCGGCTGGAAGGATAAAAGGATAAATATTATAGATACCCCAGGGCACGTTGATTTTACTATCGAGGTTGAAAGATCTCTCAGGGTGCTTGATGGAACGCTTGTTGTTTTCTGCGCGGTCGGCGGTGTGCAGCCTCAGACTGAAACTGTATGGCGCCAGGCAGATAAATATCATGTTCCGAAAATTTGTTTTGTGAATAAGATCGACCGTGTTGGCGCGGATTTTTACAAAGTTGTTGAGCAGATGGCTAAAAAGCTTGGTGCGAACGCGGCTCCGATACAGATACCGATCGGTATGGAAGATAAATTTGAGGGTGTTATCGATCTGATACACTGCAAAGCTTATTATTTCACCGAAGAGGGAGATCTTGCGCAGTATATTGAAAAACCTATTCCAGAAGATATGCAGGAATTGGCTGGGCATTGGAGACATTATTTAATAGAGAAATTGGCGAATGTTCATCCGCATGTGGAAGAATGTTATCTGATGGATCAGGAAATCGCCGTGGACAAACTTAAGGAATTTTTACGCGAATCGGTCGTTCAAAATAAGATAGTTCCGGTTATGTGCGGTACGGCACTTAAGAAAAAAGGTATCAAATTCGTGCTGGACGCGGTTTGTGATTATCTGCCGTCTCCGGTAGACGTCGCGCCGCCGACGGCTATGGATCCTGATACGGAAAAACCGATCGAGATCAAACAGCTCGATGACGAACCCTTGTGCGCTTACGCGTACAAGATCATGACGGATCCGTTCGTTGGGATATTGACTTTTACAAGAATATACGCAGGTACCATATCTTCTGGTACCTATATCTATAACTCGACTGTTGGTAAACGCGAGAGAATAGGTCAGCTTGTTAAAATGCACGCGAATCAGCGAGAAATGATACAGTCTGCTGGTCCGGGGCAGATTATCGGTATCGTTGGGTTGAAATACACGTTAACCGCACATACATTGTGTGATGAAAACAAACCTGTTGTTCTTGATTCGATAAAATATCCGGAGCCGGTTATCGCGATGTCTATTGAACCTGCAACGAGAGCCGATCAGGATAAACTTGGCATGTCACTTAAAAAATATGAAAATGAAGACCCGACATTCAAGGTTACATACAACGATGAAACAGGTCAGACGCTTATTCATGGGATGGGGGAGCTTCATCTTGAAATTATCGTGGATAGGCTTCGTCGTGAATTTAACGTTAATGTTAAAGTTGGAAGCCCGCAGGTTGCGTACCGTGAAACAATAACAAAGTCTGTAAAAGTGACTGGAAAATACATTCAGCAGTCCGGTGGACATGGTCAGTACGGGCATGTTGAGATAATTGTTGAACCATCAGAAAAAGGCGCGGGCGTTGTTTTTGAAGAAGAGATCAAAGGCGGTTCTATCCCGAGAGAATATTTTCCTGCTGTTGAAAAAGGTATTATGGCGGCTGCGAAAACAGGTATACTTGCCGGGTATCCGGTGACTGATGTAAAGGTGACGCTTTACGATGGATCGTATCACGATGTTGATTCATCCGAGCTTGCGTTCAGCAATGCGGCAGGGATAGCGCTTCGTGACGGGCTGAGAAAGGCCGGAAGCGTACTGCTTGAGCCGATCATGAAACTTGAAGTTACGACGCCGGAAGATTATCTTGGCGATGTTATAGGTGATATGAATAGCCGGCGAATTAAAGTCGAGAATATTGAACAGGCTGGTAATGCAAAGGTTATAACCGGCGCGGCTCCATTGGCAAGAATGTTTGGTTATTCAACTGCACTTAGAAGCTTGACACAAGGCAGGGCAACATATACAATGGAACCTTCTTTTTACCAAGAAGTTCCGCGGGATGTGATGGAGAAAATCGTACCACCTTCAACCGGTGGTAAAGCTTAAGGAGGAGATATGGCAAAAGGAAAATTTGAAAGAACAAAACCACATGTAAATATTGGTACGATCGGGCACGTCGATCACGGAAAGACAACGTTGACGTCAGCGATCACGATGTATCTGGCAAATAAAGGGATGGCAGAAAAGAGAGCGTATGATCAGATCGATAACGCGCCTGAAGAAAAAGAACGTGGTATTACAATAAATGTTGCGCACGTTGAATATGAAACGCCGAACAGACATTACGCGCACATAGATTGTCCGGGTCACGCGGATTATATCAAGAACATGATCACGGGAGCCGCGCAGATGGATGGAGCGATTCTTGTAGTATCTGCCGCTGATGGTCCGATGCCGCAGACGAGAGAGCATATACTTTTGGCCAGACAGGTAAACGTACCGGCGATAGTCGTATGTTTAAATAAGGTAGACCAGGTAGATGATCCTGAGTTGCTGGACCTGGTTGAATTGGAAGTAAGAGAGTTGTTGAGCAAATATAATTTTCCAGGGGACAAGACTCCTATAATAAGAGGGAGCGCGTTAAAAGCGACGCAGGCGGACGGATCTGCAGAGAGTCCGGATTGTAAGTTTATAGATGAGCTTATGGCTGCATGTGACTCTTTTATACCTGCGCCAGTAAGAGAAGTAGATAAACCGTTCTTGATGCCGGTAGAAGATATATTCAGTATCACCGGAAGAGGAACAGTGGCGACCGGCAGGGTAGAAAGAGGAAAGGTGAAAGTCGGAGAAGAGCTTGAGCTGATAGGTTTGAAGCCGACGATAAAGACGGTTGTAACTGGGATAGAGATGTTCAGGAAATTGCTGGATGAAGGACAGGCAGGAGACAACGTCGGGTTGTTGCTGAGAAGTATAGAAAAGAAAGACATAGAGAGAGGGCAGGTATTGTGCGCGCCGGGAACGGTGAAGCCACATACGAAGTTCAAGGCTGAGGTATACATATTGTCGAAAGAGGAAGGCGGAAGACACACGCCGTTCTTCACGGGATATAGACCGCAGTTTTATATGAGGACAACGGATGTGACCGGTTCGGTAAAATTGGCGCAGGGCGTGGAAATGGTAATGCCGGGAGACAATGTGGCGATGGAAGTAGAGTTGATAATGCCGGTAGCGCTTGAGAAAGAACAGAGGTTCGCGATCCGTGAAGGTGGCCATACGGTAGGGGCCGGGGTCGTTTCGGAGATAATCGCATAACTAACAATCATAAATGAGAAATCTGAGGAAAAAGTATGACAAAGAAATCGAAGCAAACGCAGAAAATCAGGATAAAATTAAAATCCTTTGATCATAAGCTGCTGGACATCTCTATGGAAGAGATCGTTGATACAGTGAAAAAGACTGGCGCGGTAATAGTAGGTCCGGTGCCGTTACCGACGAAACGTGAGATCTATACCGTTTTGAGATCGCCGCATGTGGACAAGAAGTCAAGGGAACAGTTTGAGCTTAAGACTCATAAAAGGTTGTTGGATATAGTTGAACCGACGGCGAAGACGATCGATGCGCTTAGAAAGCTCGATCTCCCCGCGGGTGTTGATGTTGAAATCAAGTAATTTTAAGAAGAGGCAAACAATGATAAACAGTATATTAGGAAAGAAAGTCGGGATGACCCGCATATTTGACGAAACCGGCAAACGCATATCGGTGACGGTAGTTGCCGCAGGTCCGTGTGTGGTACAGCAGGTTAAAACGCAGGATAAAGATGGATATAACGCAGTGCAGCTTGGGTTTGATGATAAGAAAGAAAAACATGTCAAAAAACCGCAGCTGACATATCTGAAAGCGAAGAACCTTGTAGGTAAGAGGTTTGTAAGGGAAGTTCGCTGTGAAGCTGCTCCTGAGCTTAAGGTAGGGGATGCGGTGGCGATCGATATGTTTCAGAAAGGCGATTTTGTTGACGTGATCGGGATTAGCAAAGGAAAAGGATATCAAGGCGGTATGAAGAGATGTAATTGGTACGGTGGTCCGGAGTCGCATGGATCTATGTCACATAGAGCGCCGGGATCGATAGGAGCTAGCTCTTATCCGAAGAAAGTTGATAAAGGCCATCCGTTTCCTGGACATATGGGGAATGTGAGAAAAACTTTGCAGAATCTTGAAGTTGTTGAAGTCGACGCGGACAGTGCGACGATTGCCGTTAAGGGTGCGGTTCCAGGGGCAAAAGGGGCATATGTTATGCTGCGTTTCGCAAAAAAGAAAAAAATAGCGCAGCGCATTGCGAAAAACGAAACTGAAGCGGAAAATAAATAATAAATAAAGGGACTTGAGTAAAATGAAAAAAGCTGCGAAAAAAGAAAAAACGATCAATACGACTCTGCCGTTGTACGATGTGAACGGGAAGGTCGTGGGCGAAGTGAAACTTGATGAAAAGCTGTTCGACGGGAAGGTTAACAGAACGCTTCTTTATGAAGTGAATAAGATGTATGAGGCTAATAAACGGCAGGGCACGGCAGCTACAAAGACCAGAGCGTTCGTTGCCGGAGGCGGAATAAAACCGTGGAGACAGAAAGGTACAGGCCGGGCTCGTGTAGGTTCTATCAGAAGCCCACTCTGGCGACATGGTGGTATTGCATACGGTCCGCATCCGCGAGATTATGAATATTCTATGCCGAAAAAAGCGATGCGCGGAGCTCTTATATCGAGTCTTAACGCTCGTTTATGCGAGGATGGTATCAAGCCCATAGTAAAGATAGATTTTAAGGAAGCAAAGACAAAACTTTTTCAGAAAATGCTGGAAGCATTGAAGGTGGATGGAAAAGTTCTCGTGATCGTGGATAAGGCTGAGAATAAGACCATTTTTTCGGCGCGGAACATACGGAATGTTACGCTTATGGAAGGCCGGAATATTAACGCGCGTGATGTTCTTCTTAACGAACATTTGATAATTGAGAAGGAAGCATTTGACAAACTGGTTGAGAGGTTGAAATGAAATTCGCACAGGACGTAGTAAAGAACATGATGAGGACCGAAAAAGGTACAAATATGTTGTCGCAGAACAAGTACGTTTTTAAGGTCGACAAAAAAGCTAACAAGATCGAGATAAAAAAGGCGGTCGAAGAGCTTTATAAGGTAAAGGTCAAGGACGTTAACGTAATTAATGTCCGCGGGAAGAAGAAGAGAGTAAGATTTAAAGAAGGCATGACATCTTCCTGGAAGAAAGCGATTGTAACATTAAAACCGGAAAGTAAAATAGAGGTATCGTAAAATGGGCGTAAAAAAATATAATCCAGCTACACCGGCTACACGTTTTGCCGCGAGTCTGACGTACGATGAGCTTACAAAAAAACGTCCGGAAAAATCTCTTACGACATATTTTCATCGTACAGGCGGGCGCAATAGTTACGGACGTATCACTTCCGCTGGTATATCCGGTGGACATAAAAAACTGTACAGAGAGATTGATTTTCTATATTCAAAGAAAGGTATCAAGGGGAGTGTACAGTCTCTTGAGTATGATCCGAATAGGTCAGCTAATATTGCTCTTGTTCTGTATGAAGACGGAGATAAACGCTATATTATAGCTCCTATGGAGCTTAAGGTAGGGGCTATTGTACAATGCGGTCCGGACGCTAAGATAGAGGTCGGCAATTCAACCGCTCTTAAAAATATTCCTCTTGGAACAATGGTGTACTGTGTTGAGATGGAAGTTGGATGCGGAGCACGTATCGCTCGGTCTGCTGGAAATTATGCTATTCTAGCGGCTAAAGACGGGGGTAATGCTCATCTTAAGCTGCCTAGTGGTGAAGTAAGGTTGGTTAACGAAGAATGTTATGCCAGCGTTGGTCAGGTAGGTAACGCTGAACATGAAAATGTGCTTCTTGGTAAGGCTGGCAGAACCAGATATCTGGGACGCCGTCCGAAATCACGCGCCGTTGCGAAGAACCCAATCGACCATCCGATGGGTGGAGGAGAAGGTAAGTCTTCCGGTGGTAGACATCCGTGTACGCCGTGGGGTGAGATCACAAAAGGTTTAAAAACGAGAAAAACTAAAAAGTCGTCAACAAGAAAAATCATAAAGCGGAGGAAGTAGAGTATGTCACGGTCAGTTAAAAAAGGTCCATTCGTGGACGAACACTTGATGAAAAAGATCCAAAAGATGTTGGATTCCGGTTCGAAGAAACCGATAAAAACCTGGTCTCGTCGGTCGACCGTATTACCGGATTTCGTTGGGTTCACATTTATGATCCATAATGGCAAGACGTTCCAGTCGGTTTTTGTGACCGAGAACATGGTTGGACATAAGCTCGGGGAGTTTGCGCCGACCAGAGTGTTCAAACATCATGGTGCTGCGACGAAGATATCGGTTGAGAAAACATAATACGTTTGAAAGGATAGAATATGCTGGCTAAAGCAAAAATAAAATATTTCAGGGTCGCGCCGCGTAAGGTGGGGTTGGTCCTAAGGTTGATCAAGGGAAAGACGGTCGAGGAAGCCGGATACATTCTGGATTCGGTTAATAAGAGCGCTGCTGCGCCGATCAGAAAGGTTCTTGATTCGGCGTTCGCGAATCTTAATCATAGCCGACAGGATAAGATCCTTGCCAAAGACGTGATTGTTTCATGCGCGAAAGCCGATGTCGGACCGATGTTGATGAGGTTCCGGGCGGCTACGATGGGGCGGGCGACCGCGATACGGCATAGAACAGCGCATATAATAATCGAGCTGGATAAAGCCGTGGTCAAAGCGGAAAAGGCCGTGAAAACCGAGAAAAAAGAGAACAAAAAAACAACAAAAAAAGCGGAGAGTAAGTAAAATGGGTCAAAAAGTTCATCCTGTAAGTTTTAGATTAGGCGCGATACGCGATTGGAACTCAAGGTGGTATGCAACCAAGGACAAGGTCGCCAGCAATGTGCTTGAGGATTATAAGATCCGGAAGATTATTGCTAAAGAGCTGGCCAGTGCGATGGTGTCAAAGGTCGATATCGAGCGAACGAGTAAGCGTATACGTGTTATCATTTTTTCCGGTCGTCCGGGTTTGATCATCGGCAGACAGGGCGCGCAGATTGAGTCTCTGAAGTCGAACATACAGGACATTGTCGGGGAAGAGAATAAGCTGGTTGTAGATATAAAGGAAGTGGCTAATCCGGCGATGGATTCCAAATTGATCGCGGACAATATAGCGCTTCAGCTCGAAAAGCGCGCGGCGTTTCGTAAAGTTATTAAAAAAGCGATGCAGGCTGTAAAAGATGCCGGCGGAGAAGGAATGAAGGTTCGTATCGGTGGAAGGTTAGGTGGCGCGGAAATCGCCCGTGTCGAAAGTTTTAAATTCGGCAAAGTACCTCTTCAGACAGTCAGGGCTGATATAGATTACGGTTTTTCCGAGGCTAGAACGACGTTCGGTCTTATAGGTATAAAAGTATGGCTTTATAAAGGTGAGAAATTTGGACGTACAGTTGGAGAAGATAAAGACGCACAGTCAAAAAACAAGGAGAAGGTAACAAATGGCTCTGATGCCAAAAAGAGTTAAGTATAGGAAGCAACAAAGAGGGCGTAGGTCAGGCACAAGTTTGGCGGCTAGTACGCTTAATTTTGGCCAGTATGGTCTTAAGGCCCTTGAGAGCGCTTGGATAACTGATAAGCAGATAGAAGCCGCCAGGGTAGCGATCATGCGTACGACGGGCAGGGCCGGGAAAATGTGGTTTAGGATATTTCCGGACAAATCTATTACGAAGACCGCGGCTGAAACCAGGATGGGAAAAGGTAAAGGTTCACCTGTGGGTTGGGTAGCTGTAGTTAAGAAAGGGCGCATCATACTGGAGATGGAAGGTATCCCAATGGATCTTGCCAAGACTTCAATGCGTTTGGCGGCGTTCAAACTTCCGTTAAGGACGAAATTCATTTCAAGGGGAGGAGTAATTTGAAGCCTACTGAGATAAAGAACATGACTGAGGCCGAAATAAATAATCTTGTTGAGACGCTAAAACAGAAACTTTACAACCTTAAAGCAGAAAGTGCTTCGGGGCGTATTGAGCGGCCGCATCATATTGGCGAGATAAAGAGAGATATAGCCAGATGCTATACAATATTGAAGGAGAAGAAAAGTGGAAAATAATCGTGGCCCAATGAAAAAAAAGACCATCGTTGGTGTAGTGATCAGCGATAAAATGGATAAAGCCATAACCGTTCAGTCGGAGACGAGGAAGAGGCATCCTCTCTATAAAAAATTTGTTGTAGGTCATAAAAAAGTCAAGGCCCGCGATGAAAAGAACGAAGCACATGTTGGCGATGTCGTGAGAATTGTTGAGACCAGGCCGGTGTCACGTGAGATAAGATGGCGTTTGGTTGAGATAGTGGAAAAAGCGCAAAGGGGATAGTATCATGTTGTTAATGAGAAGCATTATGGATGTAGCCGATAATACGGGCGCAAAAAAAGCATCGCTTATCGGTGTGCTTGGCAGATCTGGCAGACGTCAGGCCGAGATTGGGGATGTCGTTACCTGCAATATCAAGGAATCGACGCCGACGGCGGACGTTAAGAAGGGCGAAGTTGCTAGAGGTGTCATTGTACGTACACATGCTCCGATAATTCGCGAGGATGGTACTGTACTTCGTTTTGACACGAATGCCGTGGTGATCATCGATAAAGATGGTAACCCTCGTGGTACCAGAGTTTTTGGCCCGGTGGCCCGTGAACTTAGGAAGAAAAATTTTATGAAAATCATATCTCTGGCTCCAGAGGTTGTTTAGGAGGGAAATTTTCGATGTTACCGATAAAAAAGAACGATATGGTAAAAGTGCTTTCAGGAAGGGATAAAGGCAAGACTGGTAAGGTCATGCATATGTATCCGAAAGAAGGTACAGCGCTTGTTCAGGGGATAAACTACGTAAAAAAACATGTTCGGCGCAAAAAACAAGACGAACAGGCCGGAATAGTACAGAAAGAGGCTCCAATCAGTTTTGCGAAGCTTGGTGTTATCTGCAAAAGGTGCAACACTGCTACGCGTGTAAAAATTGAGTTACTTGCTGACGGCACAAAGACCAGGCATTGTAAGAAATGTAATGAGTCCTTATAAAAATAACGACGACGCATAGGAGTAGACGTAAAATGGCTAAATTAAGAGATGAATACAAGAAGGTTATCGCCCCGGAGCTTACGAAGAAGTTCGGGTATAAGAACGTAATGCAAATTCCGAAATTGGCCAAGGTTGTGATCAATATCGGGATGGGAGAAATGGCTCAAAGTAAGGATCTTGTGGAGAGTGTACGAGAAGAACTTGCTATAATAACCGGCCAGAAACCTGTTCTTACAAGATCAAAAAAAGCAATATCCAATTTTAAACTTAGGGTCGGAGCTCCTGTAGGTTATAAGGTGACTCTTAGAGGCGACCGTATGTATGAGTTTGTGGAGCGTTTGATAAATTTTGCAATGCCGCGTATCAGAGATTTTCGCGGTGTTTCACGCAATGCTTTTGACGGTCACGGGAATTATACTCTGGGTATCAAAGAACAGGCTATATTCCCGGAACTTGAACTAGATAAGATGCCCATGCCGCATGGTATGGATATATGTTTTGTGACGACTGCAAAAACTAAAGAAGAATCGATGGCACTTTTGGAAGCGTTTGGGATGCCATTCACAAGAAAGTGAAGAGAAGGGGACCATGGCTAAAAAATCAATGATCTTTAAGGCGGCAAAAAAGCCTAAATTCAGTACCAGAGTTGTTACACGTTGTCAGATCTGCGGCAGAAAAAGAGGGTATCTGCGTAGATTCAAATTGTGCCGTATATGTTTCAGAGAAATGGCGTCGCGTGGGGACCTTCCAGGGGTTCACAAAGCGAGTTGGTAATTGTCGGTATTAGCTAGTTTTGAAAATAGGTTCATTATTAATAAGAAAAGGGAGCTGTAAATGAGTGTTACGGATTTGATAGCAGATCAGTTGGCAGTCATAAAGAACGCTTTGGTGTCTGGGAAGACTTCAGCCGTCATAAAACGTTCGGTTATGATGGAAGGCATAGTAGCCATCATGAAAAGAGAAGGCTTTATAAACAATTTCAAGGTTATTGACGACAAAAAGCAGGGAAAGATTAAGGTCTATCTGAAAGACGAAGACGCAAAGGGTACGCCGGTATTAGAGGGAGTGAAGAAGATATCTACTCCGGGTCGTCGTGAGTACCAAAGGAAGACAATGATCAAATCTATTCGTGGCGGCGTAGGTGTGGTAATACTGTCGACCAACAAGGGTTTGTTGACCGATAAAGAAGCTCATGAACAGGGTGTAGGTGGAGAAGTAATTTGCCATATTTGGTGATCTAAATAATAACTGGAGGAAACGATGTCGAGGGTAGGTAGACGCGCAATAGATATACCCAGTGGGGTTAAGATAGAGGTGCATGGGAGTAAGGTAAAGGTCGAGTCCAAAGGGAAGGCTTTGGAACACGTTATGCCGCATGGTTTTACTGCGGAAGTGAAGGACGGCAAATTGATTGTGGCAAGGCCGTCGGATTCAAGACCAAATCGAGCTCTTCATGGTACAACCAGATCTTTGATACACAACATGGTGGTTGGACTAAAAGACGGTTTTAATAAAAAGCTAGAGATACAGGGTGTAGGTTATAAGGCACAGGTGAAAGGCAAAGTACTGGCACTGGAAATTGGTAAGTCTCATACTGTTAATTTCCCGATACCGGACGGTATCACCATAGAGACTCCAAGCCCGACTGAAATAAACGTAAAAGGTGCGGATAAACAGAAAGTCGGACAGACGGCTGCAGGTATACGCGGTTTGTATCCGCCGGAACCGTACAAAGGAAAAGGTATACGCTATGTCGGTGAATATGTGCGCCGCAAACAGGGTAAGAGCATAGCATAAAAATCAAACTTATACTTAGAGGACGATATGGACAAAATTGAAAGACGTAAGAGACGAAAAGGAACAGTACGAAAGAAAATAGTCGGAACGGCGGAAAAACCGAGGCTGTGTCTTTATAAGGGGGCGAAGAATATCTTTGCTCAGCTAATTGACGATTTTGCCGGAAAGACATTGTGCGGATTATCGACACATTCAAAGGCGATAAAAGATAAAATGAAAACAGCGACTAAGAAAAACGTAAGTTCTGCTGGGATACTCGGCGAAGAGCTTGCCAAAGCCGCTGTTAAGAAGGGTGTAAAGAAAGTAGTTTTTGACCGTTCGGGATATCAGTATCACGGGCGGGTTAAGGCTTTTGCTGAAGCTGCCAGGAAAAACGGGTTGGAATTCTAAGAGGAGGCGTTTGAATGCCAAAAGAGGAACTAAAAATGAAAAATGAAAATAGCGATCAAGCGGCGGGTCAGGCTGCACAGCCTGTTGATGATAAGAGGCCGGCAAGTGCGGGGATATCGGCTGCTGATTCAAAAGAGAAGGATGCTGCCCAGGAGAATCTTGAACGGGTAGTCAAGATCAGTCGAGTAACTAAGGTCGTTAAAGGCGGTAAGAATATGTCGTTTAACGCTCTCGTAGTCGCCGGTGACGGAAAAGGTAATGTTGGTATCGGTTTCGGCAAATCGAATGAGGTCGTTAGCGCGATCGGTAAAGGTACGCTTGAGGCGAAAAAGACAATGCGTAAAGTCCCGATGAAGGGTGATACTATTCCGCATGATGTTATGGGGCGATACAAGGCGACGAAAGTTTTTCTGAAACCCGCAAACCCCGGTACTGGTGTTATTGCCGGAGGTCCCGTAAGAGCACTTTGCGATTGCGCGGGGATAAAGAATATTCTTACAAAATGTCTGGGTTCTAGAAACCCTATTAATGTTGTAAAGGCTACATTGGACGGTTTTGACAATCTAAGGTTAAAAAGAAGAGGTCAATAATGGTTCTTAGAATCGGAAATATTGGAAAACCCGCTGGCAGAAAATATAAACGTACGCGCGTGGGTCGTGGTATTGGATCCGGTCACGGCAAGACGGCAGGTAAGGGACATAAGGGTGCTAAGTCTCGTTCTGGCGGAGGTGCGTATTATTTCGGGTTTGAGGGCGGACAGATGCCTTTGATCCGTCGTATACCAAAAAGAGGGTTCAACAATAAATGGAAAAAAGAGTGGAATATTCTAAACCTTGGAACACTTGAAGAAGTTAGCGTGGTAAAGGCTGGATCGGTAGTGGACAAGGAGTTTCTTGTTAAACATGATTTGATCAAGAAAAAACATCTTCCGCTTAAGGTTCTAGCGAAGGGGAGTTTCAAAAAATCCGTAACTGTGAAGGCGGAGGCGTTCTCTGAGAGTGCCAAGAAGGCTATTGAGGCCGCTGGCGGTAAATTTGAGATCGTAAAATAAGGGAGAAATTGGTGATAGAATCCTTTATAAATATTTTTAGGATACCGGATCTAAAGAAAAAAGTGCTTCTTACATTGGCTCTCATAGCTGTTTATCGGCTTGGTGCTTTTGTTCCGACTCCCGGAATTGACGGTGCTAAGCTTGCGATGTTCTTTGACAATATAGCCAAGACACAGGGCGGAACTATTTTCGGTCTGATCAATATGTTTTCCGGTGGTGCGATGCAGCACCTGACGATATTTGCATTGGGGATCATGCCGTACATTTCTGCATCTATCATATTACAGCTTTTGACGACGGTTGTTCCTGCACTTGAACGCCTTGCAAAACAGGGTGACGAGGGAAGAAAGGCGATAATCCAGTATACGCGTTATGGCACGGTTGTGCTTTCGCTTATACAGGCGTTTTTTATCGCTCTTTGGCTTGAAAATCCGGCCAGGTTTCAGGGCATGCAGATAGTTGCTAATCCTGGTTGGGGCTTTAGGCTTTTGACCGTATTGACACTTACGACCGGTACGGCGTTCATCATGTGGCTTGGTGAGCAGATACAGGAAAAAGGAATAGGGAACGGGATGTCACTTTTGATCACCGCCGGTATCGTATCAAGGCTTCCGGCCGCGATCGCGCAGTTGGGATCTTTGCTTGTTCCGGGATCAAAAGGTGAAGCGCAGATCGATCCGTTCAAGGTGATTTTGTTGTGTGTGATGTTTGCCGCTGTAGTGTTGAGTGTTGTGATAATTACACAAGGACAGAGAAAAATACCAATACAATATGCAAAACGTGTGGTTGGGCGCAGAGTGTACGGCGGACACAGCACATATATACCTCTTAGGGTAAACCAGGGTGGTGTTATTCCCATAATATTCGCGCAGTCGATAATCATGTTTCCTGCGACGATAGCAGGACTTGTTCCTAATAAGGCGGTACAAGGTGTAGCCAGTGCTCTTATGATGGGGAAACCACTCCATTATATACTTTACACGTTGCTTATACTTTTCTTTGCGTATTTTTACGCGGCAATAACGTTTAATCCGATTGATATCGCCAACAATATGAAGCGTTTTGGAGGATTTGTGCCGGGTATCCGTCCGGGAAAGCAGACAGCGGAATATCTGGATTTTATAATGACAAGGATAACTTTACCGGGTGCTATTTTTCTGGCTATAATTGCGATTATGCCGGACATTATAAATACAAAAATGGGGATCCCGTACCTTGTAGCTAGTTTTTTTGGTGGTACCGGGCTTCTGATAGTCGTAGGTGTTATGCTCGATACAATGAGACAGATTGAATCACATTTATTAATGCGGCATTACGAAGGTTTTATGAAAAAAGGTAGAGTGAAGGGAAGGCTGTCATGAGTAAATCGCTCAATATCGTTCTTTTAGGGCCTCCGGGAGCCGGCAAAGGCACACAGGCGGCGCTTCTCTTGAAAGAGTTTAACGTTTTACACGTATCAACTGGAGATATGCTCAGATCTGCTATAAAAGAAGGTAGCGCAGTCGGGAAAGAAGCCGCCGGATATATGAATAGAGGCGAGTTGGTTCCTGATGAGTTAGTCACACGTGCCGTTGTGGAAAGGCTTAGTAAGCCGGACACAGCGCATGGTGTTATGCTTGACGGATATCCGCGTACTATAAATCAGGCCGAGTCGCTTGGTCACGCGCTCGCTAAAATGGGGCGTAAGTTAGACGGGGTTTTATATTTCAAAACTTCGGACGCGGTGGCGGTGCAGCGGTTGTCGGGGAGAAGGGTTTGCAGAAAATGCGCGAAAAATTATCATGAGACGAATATGCCGCCGAAGAAAGCAGGGGTTTGCGATCTTTGCGGTGGAGAACTTTTTCAGCGCGATGACGATAAACCGGAAACGGTGAAAAATAGATTAAAAGTTTATCAGGCGAGTACGGCGGATCTGGTGGAGTATTACAGGTCTAAAAAACAGCTTATTGAAGTTGACGGCGATGCCGCGGCGGATAAACTTTTCAAAGATATTGTTGCTCTTTTTAAGAATCGGGCATAGTGATATGACTATTCTGACGAGCGAAACAGATATAAAAAAGATCCGTGAGTCAGGAAAAGTGCTCCGAGAGATATTCGGCTGGCTGAAGGGCTATATAAAACCGGGGTTGTCGACCGCGGAGATCGATTCTGAGATCGAAAAGCAGATGGACAAGATGGGTGGATATCCGGCTTTTAAAGGTTACAGAGGATATCCGGCCGCAAGCTGCATATCGGTGAATGAAGTAGTGGTTCACGGTATACCATCGGAAGACATTGTTCTTCAAGATGGCGATATAGTAAGCATCGATATCGGCGTAAAGAAAAATGAGTTTTTTACTGATGCGGCGCGGACATATCCGGTCGGGAAAATACCGAAAGATGTCGCGAAGCTTATCCGAGTGACTGAAGAAAGTCTGTATGCTGGGATAAAGATGGCGGTCGAAGGTAATAACCTTTATGATATATCGAATGCGATAGAACGTAAGGTCGCTGATGGCGGCTTTCAGGAAGTACGGATGTTCGTGGGGCACGGGATAGGACGTAATTTGCATGAACCGCCGGAGGTCCCGAATTGGGGAGAAAAAGGGAAAGGTCCTAAATTGAAAAAAGGACTGCTTCTTGCGATTGAACCGATGGTGAATATGGGAACACGCGATGTAGAAGTACTTTCGGATGGATGGACCGCGGTGACCAGGGATAGACAGCTTTCGGCGCATTTTGAGCATACGGTTATTGTGGGAGAAAAGGAAGCGGAGGCTTTGACATGAGCCCAAAAGAAGAACCAATTGTAGTGAACGGAGAAGTCAGCGAAGTTTTACCGAACGCTATGTTCAGAGTGAAACTTGAGAACGGACATTTTGTCCTCGCTCATGTTTCGGGGAAAATGAGGATGTATTTCATAAGGATAGTTCCGGGGGACGTTGTGACCGTGGAACTTTCGCCTTATGATCTAACAAGAGGAAGAATAATCAGGAGAGATAAATAAACATGAAAGTACGATCTAGTGTAAAGAAGATATGTCCCAAATGCAAAATTGTGAGACGTAAAAGAGTTGTCAGGGTCATCTGTGTGGAACCAAAGCACAAACAGAGACAGGGATAAAAGTATTTTAACTAATAAGCGATACGAGGAGAAAATATGCCGAGGATATTAGGTGTGGACATTCCGAAAGAGAAAAGGGTAGAGATCGCCCTTACGTACCTTTTTGGTATAGGACGTTATGTGGCCTTAAGGATACTTGAAGAAGCGGGTATTCCGGTCGGGAAAAGGGCTAAAGACCTGGATGATCAGGAAATAGCGACTATTACTCATATAATACAGGAGAAATATCCAGCCGAAGGTGATCTCCGCAGAAAACAGCAGGCGGACATAAAACGTTTGATATCTATCGGTTGTTGGAGAGGTCAGAGACATAAAAAGAATCTGCCCGTCAGAGGACAGCGGACACGTACTAATGCTAGGACGCGTAAAGGTCCAAGAAAGACCATTGGTGCTATGAAGGACAAGACGGCGAGAAAGGCTGTTTCGTCGTCACAGGAATCTGCGGCAAAGAAATAATAATCGTAAAAACTATAAGGAGATGTTGAAGTGGAAAATAAGGAAAAACCGAAACGTAAAAAGGTGTTTATCAGGGTATCCAGCGGAGTGGTGTATGTTCACGCTACGTTCAACAACACGATAGTAACCATATCCGATTATAAGGGCCGTGTATTATCATGGGCTTCTGCCGGGACTTGCGGGTTTAAGGGGTCGAAAAAATCAACTCCGTTCGCTGCTAGCGTTGCGGCCAGAGAAGCGGCCAAAAAGGCGAAGGAACACGGCGTTGCTGAGGTTAAAGTCAGGCTTAAAGGGCCGGGGGCCGGAAAAGAGAGTGCTGTGCGAAGTCTGAAGTCTGAGGGTTTTAATATAACAGGCATTGCGGATGTAACTCCTACGCCACATAACGGATGCAGAGGCAGGAAACGTCGGAGAGTGTAGTTTAAGGATTGTTGTTAGTTTGCACGATAAATCAAGGAGAGAAATAAATGGCAAGAAAGATTGGTTCTGTTTGTAGGTTGTGCCGTACGCAAGGCGAAAAGCTTTTTCTTAAGGGAGCACGGTGCACAGCCGATAAATGCGCGATAGGGAAAAGACAGCTTAGCCCTGGTCAACATGGCGTTTCGGTCAAAAGGAAAAAGATGTCGAACTATGCGGTTCAGCTTAGGGAAAAACAGAAAGTTAAACGTATATACGGTCTTTTGGAAAAACAGTTCAAGAATTATTTCAAAAAGGCCGATAACTCGCGCGGTGTTACCGGTGATATGTTGCTTCAGTTCCTTGAAAGACGGCTTGATAACGTTGTATACAGGGCTAATTTCGCGGAATCACGGGCCAGAGCGAGACAGCTTGTTAGACATCGCTTTGTAAAAGTGAACGGGCGCAAAGTGAATATCCCGTCATATATGGTTAGCGTAGGGGATGAGGTCGTTATGTCCGGTTCGGATGACCAGCTGAAGGCTATAAAAGAGTCGGCTAAAGTGCTTATGGATGCAAGAGCGGTTCCGGAATGGATCGAATCATCTGCTGAAGTTCTTGCGATGAAAGTAAAAAAACTTCCGACGAAAGCGGATGTAGGGATGCCGATCGAGGAGAACCTGATCATCGAGTTGTATTCGAAATAATTGTTCGCGACGATTTAAATATAAATTAGGAGGAAATTAACAATGGGGATGAGACTTAAAAATTTTGAATTACCCAAAAGGATAGCGTTTGATGACGCCACCTATTCTTCGACGTACGGCCGAGTAGTAGCCGAGCCTTTTGAGAAGGGGTTTGGCATAACGATAGGCAACTCGTTGAGGAGAGTTCTGCTTTCCTCGATAGAGGGAACCGCTGTGACGAAAATAAAGATTGAAGGTGTTCAGCATGAATTTTCCACAGTACCCGGTATTCTGGAAGATGTTACACAGATAGTGTTGAATATAAAGGGTCTTGTACTTAGGTCTCACTTTAAAAACCCAAAACCGATATTTATTTCGGTAGATAAAAAAGGGCCGATAACGGCAAAGGATATTAAAACCGATGAGACTGTGGAGATAATAAATCCTGATCACCACATCGCGACGTTGACTGATAACGTCAAATTCGAGATGGAAATGACGGTAGAACGCGGTAGAGGTTATGTTCCGGCCGATCGAAATAAGTCTGCCGATGATTCAATAGGTGTTCTCGCGATTGATTCTCTTTTTTCACCGGTTCGCCGCGTGAATATAGACGTAGAGGATACGAGGGTTGGGCATATAACCGATTATGATAAACTTATTCTTGAGATTTTGACTAACGGTAGTATGGAGCCGAAAGAGGCGTTGTTATTCGCTTCTAACATACTTCAGAGACATCTAGATGTGTTCCTTACGGTAGGGAAATTGCCGGAAGAGCTAGAGGAAGAGGAAGAAGAGTCGAAAGAACAGGAAGAGCTTCGCAAAAAATTAGGCAAGCCTATATCTGAGCTTGAACTTTCCGTGCGCAGCTCGAACTGTCTTGCTGAGGCCAATATACGCACGATAGGCGATCTCGTCAGGAAAAAAGAAACAGAGATGCTTAAATATAAGAATTTTGGTAAGAAATCGCTGACCGAGATAAACGCTATTCTTTCTACTATGGGTCTTCATCTGGGAATGGAGATAGACGAGAAAGAGTTAAAAGATTCCAAGGAAGGTGCATAATACAATGAGACATTTGAATAAAAAAGGAAGACTGAACAGAAATAGAGCTGAGCGTATGGCGATGTTCAGGAATCTATCCATAAGCCTTATTAAATATCAGCGTATTAAAACCACGCTTGCTAAAGCCAAATTTCTGCGTGCTTTTGTAGAACCGATTATAACCATCGCTAAAAATTCCCCGGACGCGCTTTTTGCGAAGCGTGAAGTTTTTAGGAAACTTGGGAACCGCGAAGCGGTTGTGACGCTTTTCAAGGATCTTGCTCCGCTCTATAAGGGTGTAAACGGCGGATATACGCGCATAATGCCTCTTAGCACCCGTGTAGGGGATGGGGCCGAGATGGCGGTCATAGAACTTACAAAACGGACTATTTCCGACGAGGATCTGGTCAGAGCGCCGAAACTGAACGAGAAGACGAAAGAATCTCTGAAAGAGAAGGTCGCTAAGGCCGTAGCTAAAAAGCAGGATAAAAAATCCGGGAAAAAGGCCGAAGAAACGGCGAAAAAAGGTAAAAAAGCCAAAGCCGAAAAGGCCGACGAAGTAAAGGCGGAAAAGCCGGCTGAAGTGAAGGAAGAAAAACATTATGCCGCTCCTGATATAGACGCCGAGAAAAAAGAGCAGCACTTTGTCGAGGACGTCAAAAAAGAAAAAGCAAAGACTGAAAGCAAGAAGTTGTCCGCCAAAGGGTTGTTCAAGAATTTTAGACGTAAGTCCATGTAATGTTTTGAATAAAAGGCTTGGGACGATCGTTCCAGGCCTTTTATTCAAGCCAGTTATTCACATTTCACGCGCGGGAATATAGCGCGGGTCAGATTCCAGTCGCGCTGTTTGGGAGATATCTTATGAGCGTCGACCTCACGCCAATGATGAGGCAGTATCTCAGCGTTAAAGAACAGCAAAAAGATTCCATACTTTTTTTTAGGCTCGGCGATTTTTATGAGATGTTTTTCGATGACGCTAAGGAAGCGAGCCGCATCCTTCATATCGCGCTTACCGCGCGCGAGGCCGGCAAGGGTAATAAAGTCCCCATGTGCGGTATCCCTTTTCATGCCGCCGATAATTATATAGCGCGGCTTATCAAGGCCGGAAAAAAAGTATCCATATGTGAACAGGTGGAAGAACCGTCACCAGGCAAGCAGATCGTTCGGCGTGAGATCATAAAAATCATTACGCCCGGGACTTTCATGGCGGATGAGATCCTGCAGAATGCCGTGAATAATTATATCGCCGCGTTTTGTCCTGAGAACGGGCGCATGGGATTTGTATACGCGGATATAACTACGGGTGAGTTCCGTGTGACTGAGATAGGCGAACAAGAAGATCTGTTCTCAGAATTATATAAAATATCCCCCGCTGAATCGCTTGTTCCGGAAAGCTTTACACGGGAAAAGGCTTTTCAGGAGATAAAAGACGCCGCAGGTACCATATCATCCAAAGAAGATTGGTTTTTTGATTATGAGGTATCGCTTAAAGAGATAAAATCACATTTCAGCGTTCAAGATCTCTCGGGATTCGGATGTCAGGACATGAAGCTGGCTGTTCGCGCTGCAGGCGCTCTTATCAAATATCTTAAAGAGACACAGAAAAATTCTCTCGATAATTTTGATACGCTCTCCACATATCATATAAGTCAGTATATGGTACTCGATTGGAACTCCCATCGTAATCTGGAATTGGTTCACAGTATGGAGGATTTTTCTCAGAGGGGGACTTTGCTGGAAGTTCTTGACGATACTCGGACTCCAATGGGCAAACGAAGATTGAAACATTATCTTTTGAATCCTCTGCTTGATCTTAAAGATATCAACGACCGTCTCGATTCTGTTCAATACTTTGTCGACGATGGATTGAAGCGCCGTGATATCCGTCTTTTTATGCAGGAGATATATGATATAGACCGGCTTTCGAACAAGGTCAGTCTAGGCGGAGCGAACGCCCGCGATGTTCTGGCGCTTGCGTCATCTCTGAAAAATATCAAAATGGTGAAAGAATGTTTGACCAGTCCTTTGCCGGATAAATTGGCGGAGCTTTTCGCCGATCTTGCCGATTTTTCGGATATTATAGCGTGGGTCGATAAGGCTCTGGATGAAAATCCTCCAATCACGATAAAAGAGGGTGGAATCATAAAAACCGGATATGACGCGGAAGTCGATGAGTTGAAAAAGATCATATCGAGCGGGAAAGACTGGCTTATAGATCTTCAGAATAACGAAATAAAAAAGACTGGGATCAATTCGTTGAAGGTCGGTTATAACCGTGTGTTTGGTTATTATATCGAGGTTACGAACAGTAATCTTAGCTCTGTTCCTGCTGATTACATACGAAAGCAGACGCTATCGAACGCCGAACGTTTTATTACGCCGGAACTGAAAGAATACGAATCGAAGATAATCGGCGCTGAAGACCGCATAAAATCCTTAGAGTACGAGCTATTTGTCAAACTACGTGAACGCATAGCGAACGAGATCGAGCGATTAAAGAGAACGGCTGACGCGATAGGTGAATTGGATGTGCTTTCTGATCTCTCCGAGATCGCGGTCAGGAACGATTATGTCAGACCATCCTTAGATGATGGGAAAGTTCTTCGTATCGTCGGGGGGCGGCACCCGGTGCTCGAGCGGCTTCTTAAAGGGAAAGAATTTGTGCCGAATGACGTGCAGATCGGAGACGACTCGGGGAAAATATTTATCATTACGGGCTCGAATATGGCTGGCAAATCCACATTTATCCGTCAGGTGGCGCTTATCACAATAATGGCGCAAATGGGGAGTTTTGTTCCGGCTAAAGAGGCGTCTGTCGGGATAGTTGACCGGGTGTTTACACGCGTTGGCGCTTCTGACAGACTTTACCGCGGGATGAGCACATTTATGGTTGAAATGCTCGAGACTGCGAATATCTTGAATAACGCTACGCCTAAAAGTCTGATAATACTGGATGAAATAGGCCGGGGGACCAGTACGTATGACGGAGTTTCTATTGCCTGGGCCGTTGTTGAATATATATATAAACAATTATCCGGCGCGAAGACTCTTTTCGCTACTCATTTTCATGAGATAACCGAACTCGCGCAGATCCTTAAGGGGGTTCGCAATTATAACCTTGCGATACGTGAATGGAAGGATGAAATTATTTTTCTATACAAGGTGGTTGAAGGAAGTTGTGACGAGAGTTTTGGGATACACGTGGCGAAACTGGCGGGGATCCCAGGCCCGGTTGTTTTGCGGGCGCGTGAGATCCTGAATAACCTTCAAAAAGATTCTCTGGTTGGGAATATGCGAAGCCGATTCGCGAACAGTTCAAAAAATAAAACCGAAAAAGAGCCGGATCTTTTTTCAAGGTCCCCGGAAGAAGAAAACGTGATAAAATGTATACGGGATATAGATGTCAACAGCCTTACGCCGATGGAAGCGCTGCGTAAAATAGAGGAATTTAAAAAGGAACTGGAGGCGTAACGAGATGCAGGACAGCAAGGTCAGACTGCTTAATGACGACGTGATCGGCAAAATAGCGGCCGGTGAAGTGGTTGACCGTCCAGCCTCGGCGGTAAAAGAACTTGTCGAGAATGCTATCGATGCCGGATCTTCAAGTATTCAGGTGGACATTGAAGAAGCAGGGGAAGCTTTGATACGAGTGTCCGATGACGGTGAAGGGATGTCTTCGGAAGACGCAAAACTTGCGTTTTTGCGGCATGCCACAAGTAAGATCCGGAATATCGATGACCTCGAAAAACTCGGGACTTTTGGTTTTAGGGGAGAGGCTCTTGCCAGTATCTCTGCGGTCTCCATCGTTGAACTTACTACATGTAACGGTGAGTCTGAAGAAGCCTGTTATTTTTATGTTGAGAGCGGGATAGTCCGGCAGACACGTCCCGCGGCAAGGTCACGTGGCACTACGATAGAAGTCCGTAATCTATTCTACAACGTTCCGGCTAGAAAAAAATTCCTAAAAAAAGAATCGACAGAACTGTCTGCGATTGTGGATACCGTGAGCCGTTTTATTCTTGCAAATCCCGGTATAGAAATAATACTGACGCATAATGGCAAGGAAATGTTGCGGGCAGACCGGGGAATGAAGCTTGTAGACAGGGTCGGGCTTATTCTCGGCGCGGATACGGCGTTGCATATGAAAGAGGTGCGGATCGACGGCGAAAAATACTCTTTACACGGCTATGTCAGTGAGCCTTCGATAACGCGTAAAGACAGACAATCGCAGATCTTTTTCGTGAATAAACGATATGTGACCAGCAAACTTATCGGGGACGCCCTTTATGGCGGGTATAGAAGCCTGCTTGAACGAGGTAGATTTCCGTCGGCTGTTTTATTCATCACCGTGGATCCGTCGTCGGTGGACGTGAATATACATCCGACAAAGCTTATGGTCAAGTTTGACGATGAACGCGCGGTACGTGTTATGGTCGAAAAAGCGGTTATGGAAAAGTTTATTGAGATCAAAAATGATGTCTCACTTCCTGGTAGCGGCATGACCGTGAGTCCCACGGCAGATACATGTTTTTCGGAACCATTAACGACCTATGCTGAAAAACAAAACGTTTTTAAATATGAAATACGTCCCGCATCTACCGAAAAACCGGTTTTTGTGCGCGAAAATGAGGAGCAATATGTTCCGGCGGGAAAAGAAAAGTATGATAAGTCCGTTGCAGGGGTAATGGATAGCGCCGTACGTGAAAAAATACTGGAGAAATGGACAAGGATATTTCAGATAGGTAAGTGTTACATAGTTCGTGTCGGTAGTGACAGCATCGTTGTCACTGACCAGCATGCCGCGCATGAAAGGATTTATTATGAATACTTTACCAAAAAAATAGGGGATGGCTCTTTGTCGGACGTGCAGAGCCTGCTTTTTCCGGTTAGGCTGGATTTGACCCCCGGTGAGGCTGTTGTTATGGAAAAAGTGAGGGAAGAATTTTTGAAACTCGGTTTTGATATCCAGCCGTTTGGTAAGGGGACTTATGTGGTTCAGACCGCACCCGCAATTTTTAAGGATAAAGATATCAAGACGATAGTGTCCGATGTTCTGTCAGATCTATCTAATGCGGATACCGTTGAAATAAACACACTTGATGAGATAATAAAGATCACATCCTGTCGAGCCGCTATAAAAGCGGGGGACGATCTTAACGAGGAAGAGATGTCGGTGCTACTCGAAAAACTCGCTATGTGTGAAAAACCTTTTACCTGTCCCCACGGACGTCCCGTTTCTTTCGAGATATCTGTTGATGAGATGGAGAAACGTTTCCGCCGGAAATAGAACGCGATGTATCACGAACTTTTCGGAACCAGAGAGGTGGCCATTGGATAAAAAACGTGTCGCATCAATATATAAAAAACTTACCGAATTATATCCTGATGTAACTACCGCGCTTAAATATGAAAATCCGTTGGAACTTTTATTCGCGACTATACTTTCGGCGCAATGTACAGATGTACGGGTGAATAAAGTCACGGCGGTTCTTTTTAAAAAATATCGGAAAATAAAAGATTATGCGTCGGCCGATCTTAAAGAATTCGAGCAGGATATCAGGTCTACCGGATTTTATCATAATAAAGCAAAAAACATCATAGCCGCGGCGAAAATGATAGAAAAAGATTTTAACGGCAAAGTCCCAGATACAATGGACGAACTTGTGAAATTGCCCGGCGTAGCGCGAAAAACGGCGAATATCGTACTTTTCCATTCATATGGTAAAAATGACGGTATCGCCGTTGATACGCATGTTAAAAGGCTTAGCGGTCGTCTGGGCCTGACACAATACGACGACCCTGTTAAAATAGAAGAGGATCTGATGAGTATCTTCGACAGGGATAAATGGGGGTATTTGTCCAATCTTTTAATTGAGCATGGGCGTGCGGTTTGTGATGCCAGAAAACCTTTGTGTGCTGAGTGTAAATTGTGTGACCTCTGTCCGTCGGCGGGAAAGGCTGTTGCGCGATGATCCGCCGGTATAATTATGGAAAAATGTCGGTTAAGGACTTGTGTGTTATTGCCGGTATTGTGGTAGCAGTTTTGGCCGCAGTCAGCGCTTTCTTCAGCAAACCTGAAAAATTAGCCGACATTAAAAATAACAATATTGCTGAATACTGCGTTCGATCGGTTGTGGATGGCGATACCGTGGAGCTTGCGAACGGCCGGCGTTTGAGATATATCGGGGTTGACGCTCCGGAAACACGATACCGCCAGGGGAACAGGTGGGTGTATGCGCCGGAGCAATACGCGGAGGAAGCGAAGAAATTTAACCGCGAAATGGTTGAGGAAAAAAATGTTCGGTTGGAATTCGATACGGTCAAAGAGGATAAATACGGTAGGTGGTTGGCATATGTTTATGTGGGAGACGTTATGGTGAATGAAGCGCTTCTTCGTGAGGGGGTTGCGGTGGTATTCACTTTTCCCCCTAATGTCAGATACACGGAAAGATTCATAGCAGCCCAGCAAGATGCGCGTGTGAATAAACGGGGACTATGGGGAACCCTTCAGGAAATTTCGGCCTACGAGGCATGGCAGCACGAGGGAAAATTTAGGCAGGTCAGGGGCTTTGTGGATAAAATACAGGTTTCGCGGGACAGGATGGTACTTGTTCTCAGGTCGGCGGAGGATCGTCCTTTTACATGTGTGATATATGCTAAAAATCTGGAGTTTTTTACTAAAAAGAAGATCGACCCGTTCAAGGTGTATGATAAAAAAGATATAGAGGTTGTAGGTAAGGTACGAAAAGGTAGGAACGGCGTTTCTATGATCTTAGACGACCCTTCTCAGGTGAGGATCTGTTCCTAGATAGCGGTTTGAAACCGTCATTTTTCCCTCTTGTATTATGATTAAGATTATGTTATTTTATGTGTATTTTGCTGACTAGAAATTTATAATATTGCGGAGACTCTTTTTTATGGATTTTTCAAAACGAATAGAAATGATACAACCTTCCGCTACTCTTGGGATAACGTCGTCGGCCAAGGCTATGATCAAAGAAGGTAAAAAGATAGTGGTTTTAGCCGCAGGGGAACCTGATTTTGACACGCCAGATATCATAAAAGAGGCTGCGATAAAGGCGATCAAGGATGGTTTTACAAAATATACCCCATCTGGCGGTACTGTGACATTGAAGCAAGCTATCTGCAAAAAATTTAAAAAAGATAACGGTTTAGATTATACCCCGGAAGAGATTATTGTGTCGAACGGTGCCAAACATTGTCTGTATAATATTTTTCAGGTTATATGTAACGAAGGCGATGAGGTCATTATCATACATCCGTACTGGTTGAGTTATCATGAAATGGTAAAACTTGCCGGCGCGACACCTGTATTCCTTGCGACCAGGAGGGAGAACGGTTTCAGATCTACAGCCGAAGAGATTAAGTCCGCGATTACGTCGAAAACAAAAGCGATAATTATTAATAGCCCGTCAAATCCGGCCGGTGTGGTATATAACAAAAAAGAACTTATGGCTATCGCCGATGTGTGTCTTAAACATAATGTGACGATCATAAGTGACGAAATCTATGAAAAGATAGTTTTTGACGCAGCCGAACATGTATCGATAGCGTCATTGTCGCCGGAAATATTTAGGAAAACAATAGTAGTGAACGGTGTGTCGAAAAGTTATTCAATGACGGGATGGCGGATAGGTTATGCGGCCGGAGATAAGGCAATAATATCCAAAATGAACACGCTTCAGGATCATTCCACATCTAATCCATGTTCGATAAGTCAGTATGCTACTGAATTCGCACTAAATGCCAATCTAGACGGGGTTATTGCCGATCATTGTGCAGGATTTCAAAAAAAACGTGATATAATGATTAATGCCTTGTCGGGCGAGAAAAAGATATCCCCGTTTAAACCGCAGGGAGCTTTTTATCTTTTCTGCGATATTTCGAAAACCGGGATGAATTCAATGACGTTTGCGAAGAGGCTTCTGGAGGAAAAGCATGTAGCCGTGATCCCCGGAGGGCCGTTCGGGGACGATAAGTATGTCAGAATGAGTTTTGCCACTTCTATCGACAACATAGAGGACGGCACAAAACGTATAAAAGAGTGGTTGAACTAAAAGATAAAGGAAGAGAAGATGAAACAGACCATAGTTGAAAAGATATTTTCAGATCATTCCGGCAAACGTGCTAAAGCTGGGGATATCATTATAGGAAATGTTGATTTTTGTTTCGGTCAGGACGGTACCAGCGGGATGGTTATCGATAGTTTCAGAAAACTCGAGATGGATCATGTCCATTCAAAAAATAATTTTTGTATGATCATCGATCATTCTGCGCCGAGTCCGAATATGGGTGTGTCCGCGATACATGATAAAATGAGGAACTTTTCGCGTGAATTCGGCGTGAGGTTGTTCGACGTCGGCTGCGGCGTATGTCACCATCTTGTGCCGGAAAGCGGCTATGTTACCTGTGGCGATCTTGTTCTTGGCGCGGATTCGCATACTTGCACTTACGGGGCGATAAACGCGTTCTCGACGGGGGTAGGGTCGACGGATCTTGCGATAGCACTCGCGAGCGGGAAAAACTGGTTTAAAGTGCCTGAGACTATAAAGATGATAATAGACGGGAAGCTTCCGAAAGGCGTCTATTCTAAAGATGTTATCTTACATATTATCGGGGATATCGGAGCGGATGGGGCGAACTATAAATCCGTGGAGTTTTACGGGGATATCATCGAGAATTTCAGCGTGGACGCCCGGTTTACGATGTCTAATATGGCAGTCGAAATGGGTGCTAAATGCGGGATAATGGAAGCCGATAAAAAAACTATCCAGTGGGTTAAAAAACACAGTTCGCGTGATCCTCGCAGCATTAAGGCCGACAGCGATGCAAAATACTGCGAGATAAGGGAATATGACCTTTCGGGGCTTTCGCCGCAGGTCGCATGTCCTCATACGGTCGATAATGTTGAGAATATCGAGGATGTGGAAGGGACAAAAATCGATCAGGTTTTTATAGGTACATGTACGAACGGTAGACTGGAAGATCTGGAGATCGCTGCTAAAATACTTAAAGGGAATAAGGTGGCTCCGGGTGTAAAATTGTTGGTTACTCCGGCGTCCAAACAGATCTATCTGGAAGCTCTTAAAAAAGGGTTGATTGATATATTCCTCGAAGCGGAGGCTAGTGTCAATAATCCGGGATGCGGGCCTTGCGTCGGGACTCATCAAGGAGTGTTAGCCGACGGCGAGAATGCTTTTTCCACGGCAAACAGAAACTTTAAAGGAAGAATGGGGAATCCGAACGGTAATATATACCTCGGAAGCCCTGCTACGGCAGCCGCCACAGCGATAGCGGGTAAAATATCCGATCCGAGGGAATATAAAAAAAGATTATAAACGCGGGGATGGTTTTATGACAAAGAAAAAGAAAGAGACCCAGAAAATGAACGTACAAGAAACAAAGACTATGGAAACCCAAAAAGAAATAATTCCTGAAAAGAAAACACCGAAATACGCGCATCGTCTCAAAATAGAGAATGATATAAACACGGATTATGTGATATCCGGTCGGTACAAGTTTAAGATACAGGATCCCAAAGAGCTGGCCAAACATATTTTTGAGGACCTTGAACCGGATTTCGGTGCTAAAATTAAATCTGGCGATTTTCTTGTGGCCGGTGATAACTTTGGTTGCGGTTCATCGAGAGAACAAGCCCCTGTGGCGCTTAAAGCTGCTGGTATATCAGCCGTTTTAGCCAAAGGGTATGCTAGGATATTTTATCGGAACGCGTTTAACGTCGGGCTTTGTCTTGTGGAATGTGATACGCGTTTTATCGATGACATGGACGAGCTGGAGCTTGATATTGAGCACAATGTGGTCAGGAATATATCCAAAGGTATAAACATCGATATAAAACCCGTTCCAAGAATTATGATGGAGTTTTTAAAAAGGGGCGGTGTTATCGAATATTTCAAAGAGAAAAAAGGTTTTGAAGGTTTGGTTTGATTTTCTCATTTTATATCGTAACACAATTGTGATTTTATGGATTACGCCGATCAAAATGTTGAAAGAGGATTATCCGGTGGAAGGTTGGCGGTGCTGGATCTGGGTGTGACAAGATACGGCGATGCTTTCAGGATCCAACTGGACAATCTTGAAAAGCGTATCACGCGGGGTATCCCTGATACGTTGATTGTTACCGAACATGAGCCGATTGTCACTCTTGGGCGGCTTTCCTCAGATTCAAATATTCTTAATACGAAATATTTTGGAGATAACAGTATCTCGATTGAGCGAACCAACCGCGGTGGGGATGTAACGTACCACGCGCCAGGACAGCTTGTTTTTTATCCCATCGTTGATCTTTCCGCATGGGGGAGAGATATTGCCACGTACATCGATTTTCTTGAAATATCAGTGATGAAGGCCCTGATTGAGATAGGAGTATGTGCCGAACGTATCCGTGACGTCCGCGGCGTATGGGCCAGGGATCGAAAAATTGCTTTTACGGGCGTTGCTGTGAAAAAGTGGATAACATATCACGGCGTAAGCGTGAATGTGAATAACGATGTCGAGCCGTTTAGGCATATGAATCCTTGCGGCATAAAGAATATCAAGGTTACTTCCGTTATGAATGAACTAGGAGCGTCGCAGGATTTAAATCGTATTAAAGATATTTTTTGCAGGCATTTTATTTCAAATTTTGAAAACCAGATACGATAGTGTAAAATAAAAACTTCATTTTTGGGGACGGATATGAAGATAAAAATACCGGAAATAGGTGGCAAGGGTGACGAGATCGTGCTTACGGCGTGGCATATGTCTGCCGGAGCGCATGTTCGTGAAGGGGAGCCGCTAGCCGAGGTGGTTACAGATAAAGCGTCATTTGATATAGAATGCCCTTGTGACGGGACATTGACCAAAGTATTAAAAAAACAGGGTGATGTTTTAAAAATAAACGAAGTGATCGCTGAAATATCATGTTCCAATAAACAACGTAAAGAATGATCCCAGAACGGAAAATATGTCCAAAAAAGCTATTATATTTTACATATCAAAATTTTCCGGACATTTTCATGCCGCCGATGCAATAAGAAAAGC
The DNA here is from genome assembly GCA_035403965.1 of Candidatus Omnitrophota bacterium. Lineage (GTDB taxonomy): Bacteria > Omnitrophota > Gorgyraeia > Tantalellales > Tantalellaceae > DAONGE01. The sequence continues at coordinate 43,041 of DAONGE010000014.1, forward strand.
TCTTCTGACCCTTGAACAAGGTTCGGATATCAGGATGCTCAACGCATATGATACAAATCCTATTATAGGACGTATTATAAACAGAACATATATGAGTATAATCACAAAGAATCCAGAGCTCTGGGGACGTATGTATGATAACCCGGATGTGCTTTCCAAGATAAAAAAGACACGCGAAAAACTTTATAATTTCAATGTGCCCAAAATGAAGCGGCTTTTTACTAAGTTTGGTCCGGATATCGTATACTGTACACAGGCATATCCGTGTGGGATGGTGGCTGCGTATAAAAGAAAGTACGGGCTTGATATCCCATTGGTTGGAGTACTTACAGATCATGCGCCACATTTATACTGGGTATTTGACGAAGTGGACCTTTATGTGGTTCCTACTGAGGAAGTGGGGAGTATGCTGGAGAAAAAAGGTATTCCAGCCAGAAAAATAAAAGTTTACGGCATCCCGATAGATCCGAAATATTCTGTAAAATATGATAAGAAGAGATTGCGGAGTGAAATGGGCCTATGTGAAAAGCCTACGGTACTTGTAATGGGTGGAAGCCAGGGGTTAGGGGCTATCGAAGGGATAGTGAAATCGCTGATGCAGAGGGGTAACGCCGGATATCAGCTTTTAGTTGTCACCGGAAAAAATAAGAAATTACACAGAAATTTATCCAATGCCCAAAAAGTGTTTCCGGATGCGGATATCCAGCTTTATTCATATGTTGATAATATAGACCAAATGATGGAAGCGTCGGATGTGATAATTACAAAGGCCGGTGGGATTACGACTTCAGAATCATTGGCGAAAAATTTGCCGATATTTATTATGGACCCGATCCCCGGACAGGAACGTTTTAATACCGATTTTCTGGTCAAAGAGGGGGCCGCGATAGAAATAAAGAATTTTGACGATATCCCCGGAGCTCTTGATAAGGTGTTCATTGACGATCAAAGTGCGCTTGACCGGATGCGTATCAACGCCGGGCGTTTGGCCAGGCCAGATAGCGCGTTCAAGATAGCGCAGCTTTCCATAGTAGGAGTAAAATAATGTTGTATGCGCTTTATACAGCTGGTTTTTTTCTGGCGGGTGTTCTCCCACACGGTTTTTGTTATTTTCTGGCGGAGATGTCCGCCCGGATATATTTTTTTACCTGCGGGGACGATAAAACGAAACTTAAATCAAATATCCGGCAGGTTTTGGGGAAAGATGTTTCTGAGGCGGTTCTTGATCGGCATGTCAGAAGGATCTATATTAATTTCGCTAAATATCTCGTTGATTTTTTTAAATTTAGAGGTGTCACTAAAGAATATATTAAAAAAAATTTTACAATACACAATGTTGAAGCACTTGATAAATGCCGGCAGAAAGGTAATGGAGCTATTCTTTTAACAGCTCACCTCGGGAACTGGGAGTTGGGCGGAGCTGTAGTGGCGGGATTGGGGTATCCGGTGAGTGCGATAGTATGGGAACATCCGGATGAAAAAATAAATAATCTTTTTTCGTCACGCCGAGCCGACAATAATCTGAAATGTATTCCGTTGGGAATGCAGATAAAAAACTGTTTCAAAGTGCTCAAACGTAATGAAATACTTGCTATCGCGGGCGATAAAAACTATACCGCGGGTGGGTTGGAAGTGGAGTTTTTTGGCAAGAAGGCCGTGATGCCGCAGGGCGCCGCAGCTTTTAGCATAAAGACCGGAGCCCCCATAGTCATCGGTTTTCTTATTCGTGATAAAAATGACAGCTTTATACTATCTTTTGCGGATCCGATAGAATACCCGGTAACTGGGGATCATGACGGCGATATACAGGGGCTTATGAAATGTTGCATGGTTATTTTTGAAAAATATATAGAAAAATATCCCGATCAATGGTATGTTTTTGATTACATATGGAAGCCAGAAAAGACAATACAATAGTTCTTATCCCGTCCTATAACGAGGCGAAGACGGTCGGTTCTCTAGTCCGGCATGTTATCGCGCTTGGTTTTCCCGTTATTGTTATCGATGACGGGTCCACGGATAACGGCGATCGGATCGCATCCGATAACGGCGCTACGGTGATACGCAATAAGGAAAATGTGGGGAAGGGATTGTCGCTTCGCGCCGGTATCGAGCATATCGCGAATAATACATCTTATGAATGGACAGTTCTGATGGACGCGGACGGGCAGCATCATCCCGAAGACATAATAAATCTGGTCAACGCGACTTCCGGACATGACGTCGATATGGTGGTAGGGAATCGTATGGCGTCTACCAAAAATATGCCCCTTGTCAGGTATTGTACGAACAGGTTTATGTCATGGGTACTATCCCGCATATGCGGACAAGATATCGCGGATTCTCAGTGCGGATATCGTCTTATTCGTGTCGCCGCGGCCAAAAGGATGGATCTGGAAGCGAAACGATTTGACATTGAATCCGAAATGCTTATGGAAGCCGCGAGAAAACGATTTAAGATCGTGTCGGCGCCGGTCCAGACGATATACGGCGACGAAGTGTCTAAGATCAATCCGTTCCGTGATACCTTTAAATTTTTATTTCTGATCATTCGTTACGGTTTTAAAAAAAATGGATCAGGCGTTTCTTCGAAAACAAATGATTGACTCCCAGCTTATCCCGAGAGGGATAACGGACAAAAAGGTGCTTGAGGCTTTTTTAAAAGTGCCCCGCCATGAGTTTATCCCAAAAGATTTCCGGAGTGACGCGTACACGGATCATCCGGTCCCGATAGGCGAGGGGCAGACAATCTCTCAACCATATATGGTCGCGCTGATGACACAGCTATTGTCGATCAACGGAGGAGAAAAGATCCTGGAGATAGGTACCGGTAGCGGATATCAGGCCGCCATACTGAGCGAGATGGGTGCAAAGGTGTATACGGTCGAGCGTAACAAAGATCTTTATGAAAAGGCGAAAGCAATTTTCCTCGAACTTGGGTATAAAAATATAGAGTGTGGATTGGGGGACGGAACCCTCGGGTGGCCCGAGAAAACCTCTTTTGACGCGATCATAGTAACGGCGGCTTCGCCGGATATCCCGGAACCGCTTAAGGATCAGCTTGTGCGCGGTGGAAGACTGATAATTCCGGTCGGGCCCAGACATGCCCAGATCCTTGTTGAAGTAAAAAGAAATGATAAAGATTTTTCGCAAAAAGCTGTTTGCGGGTGTGTTTTTGTCCCGCTTATCGGTGAATATGGGTGGCGGGACGAATAAAATATTTGCATAATTCGAGCGCATTAACTATAATCTATGCAAAGGAGGAAACAATGATAGCATACATTCTAATAATAGCTGGTCTTGCAGCGAGGATTATTCCGCATGAGCCGAATCTTGTACCCGTCGCAGCCATCGCTTTATTCGCAGGCGCGTATCTGAACAAGAAAATATCCCCGTGGGTGCCGTTCATCATCATGGCGGTAAGCGATGTGATCATAGGGTTACATGATGTGGTGTTCTTCACGTGGGGGGCGTTCATTATCACGGGTTTTATGGGGATGTATCTTAAACAACACAGAAATCCCGTTTCGGTATTTTCAATGAGCATTTTATCGGCCGCGATGTTCTTTGTGATCACGAATTTCGGGGTTTGGATGGCATGGTATCCGCATACTTTCGCGGGGCTTACGGATTGTTATGTAAAGGCTGTTCCTTTTCTTAGAAATACATTGTTGTCTAATGTGATATTTACGGCAGCCTTGTTTGGTATTTATGAAATTTGCAGGAACCTTGTTGCTAAGACCAGGTTCAGCGCCGTTCTTTTAACAGAGTGATATAACTAACGTTTATGCAAGCGTATAGGGAAGTCCGTGAAAACCGGACGCGGTCCCGCCGCTGTAACCGTTGACGAAAATCCATAAAGTCACTGCCGAAAGGCGGGAAGACGGGTGAGTAGGATGAAACGGGAGCCAGAAGACCTGCTTGTATAAATAACATATTCACCGGCAGGCTCGCGGAAGTCTGGCGGTGGTTTTTATTTGGGGCCAAGTTACAGGGGCTAGCCCCCGGCATTCCGCATGCCGGGGGCTTTTTTTTAATGAAAGGATATTTCATGAAATTCAGAGTGGCGATAATGTTATCTGTGTCAGTAGTTATGTGCGTAAGTATGTTTTCTTTTGCGGCGGAGAATGATGCAAACGCGAAGGGAAATAAAATAACTGATATTATTGCAACCCCGATAAAAGCGGTTCTGAGTCCCATAAAAGGAGAAGGGCTTGCTGATATTATCACTGATCCTATCGATATGGTGCTTTCACCTACGCGCCAGCTGGGAGAAGTGGTGATAACGCCGTCACGCACCCCGGAATATGTATACAATATAGATAAGAATGTTAGTATGGTCGATTCTGACGAGATCGAATATTCGAATGATACAAGTATGCAGGAAGCGATACAAAAGACACCGTCGGTGGTCCTTCAGGGATATATGAATAACCCAAAAGATAATAACATCGGTATACGCGGGTTTGGTGAAACCGGTCTTTCTAATTATCTTGTACTTGTGGATGGCCGCCGAACAAATCAGATAGATATGTCCGGCGCGGATCTTTCTCAGATCGATATAAACGCGGTCGATCGAATTGAGATCATTCGCGGGGCCAATTCCGTTCTGTACGGCGATAATGCCACGGGCGGAGTAGTGAACATAATAACTAAAAAAGGTGAAAAAGGCGACAAGGTGTCGTATAGACAGGAAGTAGGAAGTTTTCAGTATACAAAAGAATACGCGTCCGCAAGCGGCGGGCATGAGTTCCTTGATTATTTCGCGAGTTATTCCTATCAGAATTCGGACGGATATCGTCTAAATAATGGATATGAGGCAAAAGATGTACTGGCGAATATCACGATGCGCCCCGTGGATTATTTTCGGATGGAGCTCTCGACCGCGTATCATCGCGATTGGTACGGACAGCCCGGAGCCATGTATATACCTAATATACAGAACGACGGAAGGGAAGGCTCTAGGTTCCCGAATAGTAAAGGGAAGACAGAAGATTATTATTTTACATTCAATCCGATCCTTCTTGGAGAGCTTGGTGACAACGAGGTGGTTCTCTCGGCGATGACATCGTTCAGATCAAGGCGATCTAATTCGTTGAACGTATGGAGTAATGAGTATGATACAGATCATCACATCGGATCGGTTGATTTTAGGCCGAAGTGCGAAATTAATTCGTCATTTTTCGGGGATGCCCTGGAGAATAAACTGGTGTTCGGAGCGGATTATTTTCAGGCGGTGGATGGGATCTCCAGCGGTGATAGGACTTTGACAAAAGCGAATCTTGATATTCGCAAAGAAACATTTGGAATATATGCGGATGACAACATTCTTTTGAATAAAAGATTCATTTTTAGCGGCGGGGTGAGGGGTGAATGGACTGAATATATATTCGATCAAAATCAGCCCGCGGCTTCGTACGATACAAGGGATCTGAAATCCATGGCGCTTGAAGCCGGAGTAGGCTATAAATACAATGAAAGGTCGGAGATATACGGCAATTACGCTAAATCATATAGATATGCTACGACGGACGAATACTTTCAGTCGGCCTATGAGTATGTTGATTGGTGGACCGGTGCCGTAACGGTGTTTCCTGCGGTTCTTAATACTTCTCTTAAACAGCAGGTGGCTAATAACTATGAGATAGGGATAAAGGATAATTCATTTGAGATGTTCAATGTAAAAGCCGATTATTATCTTATGGACGTTAATAATGAGATCTACTATGATCCGATAACCTATATGAATCAGAATTATAATCGTACTATTCACCATGGTTTTGAGTTGGAGGGGAGAGCCAATATTTTAAAAAAGGTCGAACCGTTTTTGAATTACACGTTCGAGAAAGCGTATTTTGTCGGGGAACAATATGCCGGGAACGATATCCCGCTTGTGCCCGAGAATAAGATTAGCGGCGGCTTTGATATAAAACCGATAGTGGGGCTTAATATTAATTTTTCGACGAACTATGTCGGGTCCCGTTATCTGGCCAGCGATCAGGCCAATACCGCGCCGAAATTGAAATCGTATGTGACAATGGACGCCGGGTTCTGCTATGAATATAAGAATTTCAAGATATTCGGAGCTATTAAAAACATGTTCGATGTGCAATATTACTCGAACGGTATAAAGGATTGGCAGGGATATGAGGCCTTTTATCCAGCGCCGGGCCGTACGTTCGAGGGTGGGGTGGGGATCCGGTTTTAACCTTAGCAAAGTTTTGGAACACATGAAGTGTTTTGATTTGATATAGACAAAGTATGATAAAGAGAAGTTTGGGATGGGCTCGTGCCGAAGCGATTCGCGACAATATATAGAAATGTATTATGCCAAATTCAATTTGTATTGCTTGGCGAAACGAGAAGTTCTGTCGTTCAGACGATTTCCTTATTCGGAGAATTTT